>JACIXY010000025.1 GCA_014360195.1 Bacillota bacterium | reverse complement strand
GAGGCATGCCGCTTCCGGCAATCCGTCAGGCTACAGGGATGTCCAGGAGGGTCGTGGCGAAGTATCTCGAGCTATACTCAAGATTCAATCATCCGGACTACGCCTTTCCCATGGCACGGGTCCGCAGGATGGTCGAGGCACATTCCCCACCAAAAAAAGACCGGACGAATCCACCAGTATGACCAGGACGGACGTCAAGGCTCTCAAGATGCTCAAGATCGAGCGCATCACAGCTGAGGCCTGGCAACAGGACGCGGTGCTCACGATGCTCGACCTCGAATGGCTCCTTGGCGTAAATGGGGCATCGTGCGACAGACGCTCGACGCATACCACGAGCGCTTCGGCGTGCTCCTTCCCACAGCAGGCACGATCCTCGACATGGGGCGCACGCTGACGCACAAGACCATCGTGGTCGAGATGTCTCTTTCGGGGATGAGCACCCAGGAGATCGCGCGGAGGATCTACCACTCGCCCGAAGCGGTAGACCAGTATTTGAAGACCTTCGACCGGCTCCTGGTCCTGCGACACTTCGGGCTTCCGAAGAAGCTCATGGCCCAGGTCACAGGCCACAGCCTGAGCCTAATCGAGGAGCACCTCGCCATTGCGGACAAACATTTCCCGACTACCGAGGCGCTGACCCAGTACCTCACAAGTCGGGGAGTGGATCTGGAAGAAGCCGGATAGATCAGCTAACGGCTATCTTCCGGATCCGCTCAGTTCCCCAGCGCCTTCAGCAGCGCGTCCCGCGCGTCCGTATAGTAGACAATCGCCAGCCGTGCCGCCAGGTCATCGGAGATTTCGTTGAGCTGCCGCCGGCACGAGACAGGGACGACAAGGGTTTGAACGCCCTTCTCAGCCGCCAGTTCTGCTACGTCGACGGCGCTGTGCAGTGGCTCAAGCGAACCCCCTATCGTTAGTCCTCCGACGACTGCAATTCCGCCCTTCAGGCTTTTTCCGAGAATTGCGCTGCAGAATGCTAAGAGGAGAGGCACGCCGAGGCTGCTGCCGCTTTTAGCAGCGTCCATAGCCCGTACCTGCACTACGAGTTCCCTCTGCCTTGCATCACGGTCTCCGACGAGCTGACGGTCTTGGGAGAATCACCAACGTGTCCGAGTCGTTGTCATGAAATACGATTACACCGCTGCGGTCTCCACGTTCGACCCGACAACCGGATGGTACTCTGCAATAGTGATCTACGATGGACCGTAAGCCAGCAGGCAGAGACGCGGGTAGGATTCTACCCGCCCATGGGTTCTCCTGCTTTACAGCTTCAACGATGCCAAAGTCTGCTAGATTGCTTTTCGGGATGTTTCGGGCATTCACTATCTGATATGGGGAGATCCACCCGGGCCTGGGGAAGAAACACCCCACATGTAACGCTTTAGCACTTTCTGGAAGCACGCAATCCCTTGTGGCCCTATGAACTGCGGAATCGTGGATCGCCCAGAGTCGCCTGTCAGGTATGTTGATACCTCATCAAAATCCCCAAACGCCACAACCCACTCAGTGAAGCTGTTTTCGGCGACCGCCAATGGAACCGGATCGGGCTGCCCCAGAAGCATTCAGGACCGATGTTTGAGCTTACTCCAGTCAAGGAGAAGCCCGTGAATGGCTTACCCAGGGGTACATCCCGCTATAGATAACCAACTCCGAAGCTAACACGATGCCCAAGCGCGCGGTTGGCTTGCCCGCTGTCCATGCTCTTCACGTCGCGCGCAACTTCTGCGTTGGAGCTTGGCCATCCATAGCTCGTTGTCCTTCAGCAATACCCGCGGACGTGAAGCGTACCCATCGTCGTCCATCTCATCTCCCCAATTGCATGAGAATATCGATCGTTGATGGTGTGAAGTATACCCCGCGGTCTCATGCGCGGGGACTGTGCGTTGCTGAGCGCCTCTTACAACACAACGCGCGTGCCCTGGGCAAGCCCCCTTGCAGTGCCTTGCACATTTTACGGGCCCCCGAGGCGAAGCGGTCGCTCCGATAGCCGGGTGGGGGGCTGCGTGGCTCGAGCGGCCCAGCTTGACAGGTGCCAGGTTCTACAATGCGGTTGCCATAACCCAAGAGCCGATCCTGTCGAACCCTATGTCGTGATACATCCTCGAAAGCACCGGGTCGTCCTCCTGGTGGAAGAGGTACACCTCCTTGCCCCTGCTCACGAGGTCCCGACACAGGCTCACCGTGCAATCCCAGGCGAACCCCTTGCGTCGGTAGGACGGGCTGGTGTACACGGAGCCCACCATGGCCATATCCGGCGTCTCGGTAGTCGTGAGCGCGCAGGAGACCACCTCGCCGTCCTGGCGCACAAAGTAGACCGTGCCGAAGCCCAGAATCGACGGCAACCTGGTTTCGCAGTTGAGCAGCATGTCAGTTCCCCGGTAGAAACGTATGAGGTCTGGTATGTCTGCTGGCGAGGCTTTCAGGCTGGATGAGTCCGTCCGCTGGGGCAGGCGCATCGGGTCAAGCCTGCAGAAGGCGTACGGTGTTACCTTCCGCTGAGGACCTGTGGCGACGTCGAGGAGCTTGAGAGTAGAGTCTGATCTCCCTAGAATGTGGGCGCTCCTTATCTCCGGAAGATCCTGCCCGATCGTCTCAATAACGTCGATATTCGACGCTGATACGCAGCAGTGCACCGGGGATATGAGGACGGCGACCGTGATGGCGCCTCTCTTCCTGCCCACCAGGACGGTGACGCCCGGCTCCCGCGGCTTGCGCCAGCCGGTCTCGTCAAGGTAGGTGAAGAAGTAGAGGTTGTTCGCGTAGTCCCGCTTCAAGAACAGTACCAGCTCTTGGATGTCCGTGTCCGCAATAGGCTCCATGGGACCGTCTCTCCCCCGCGACTCAAGTGCGCAGACACCATACGCCCGTAGTATCCCATTGCTCATCGGGCGATGTCAACATGAGGCACGTCCAGTGCCATTCCGTAGTGCTGCTCCGCGTGCCGCCCGCCGATTTCGCCATGCTTCCTTAGAAAGTGGAGTTCCACGTTGCATGTGGAACCTCGGCTCGCACAGAAGGAAATCGTGTCAGGACGACGTAGTTGCAGTTACGAGAGCAGTAGGCTTGGCGGACTGCGATCGGGTCGTTGGGCACAACCTCCGGGTCCTCATTGTGCTATAGGGAGGTTCGCGATCATGGAGGATGTGCAGACTCTACAAGATGCACAGCGGCGCCACGCGGCCAGCCACACCCTGCCGGTGTATGCCGAGGCGAACGAAAGAGGCGAAGCCATCGCCTTCGCGTTCGACTGGCCGGGAGCGTGCGGGTGGGGGGCGTCCCTCGACGCTGCCCTCTCCAAGCTGGAGCGGGACATCGCCTTCACGCACTCATGGCTCCTGTCCCACGGAATAGAATGCAGCAACGAGAGGCCGCTCCGCCTGACGGTGGTCGAGACCGCGCCGGCCACCGGGGTGCCGCTGGAGTGCGACTCGGAGGGCTTTTTCACCTGGGACGCGAACCCGTACACCGACCATGAAGTGGACTTTACCCAGAAGCTCCTTGGTTTCGGCCGGGAGGATCTCCTCCGCCTCATGGAAGGGCTGCAGGACCGCGAGGCGGCGCTCAACCTGCGCCTTGTGGAAGGCAAGAGAACTATCCTCGAGATCCTGGACCACATCGCCATTGCGGAGTGGTGGTACGCGACCCGGGTCCTCCCCGACCCGTCCGTAGTGGGAGACTGGGAGGATTACGGCAACACCGCTTTCCAGCGGCTGAGCTCGATCAGGGCAATGTTCCTGCACACGTTCCTGGCGGGCTTGAGAGACGCTCCTGCGTCGGAGCGCTGCCGGACGTTCTGCCACATGGGGGAAACATGGTCCGCCCGGAAGGTGCTGCGACGTGCGGTCTGGCATGAGCTGCTCCACTATAAGCAACTCCTTCGTCTGGTGCCGAAGGTTGCGGCGGCTACCGCCGGAAAGCCCGCGGTAGGTGCAGTATAGCTTCAAAATGCTCCGCCAACGAAGAGCTAAACTCGCCCGCAAGGCGCGCGAGGACGCGACGGTCATTGCCACCATGTCAAAACGATACAGTCCTAGCATTATGCCCAGGCAATGGTTTTTCGCCTTTGCGGACAAACCCAGCTTCTGATACTTACGCATCTATTCATACCGCACGTCGGCGTACGCGAACCCGGCCGCGTCCCGAGCCTCCTGCTCCGCGACCCACTTCTCGAGACCGAGCTGCCGCATCCTCTTGCCGTCAGCCACGAGAAGCGGGTAGTGATTCAACATCGCCAGTCTGTCGCAGGGGAAATCGGGACAGAGGGGACAAGCGGTCACCTCCCGTTGCTGCGCGCACGCCCGGACGCTACACCCGGGAAACCCCGCACCCGCCCGGCATCCCGGGCAGGGCACGTCGGCCAGGATCCCGAGACCTTCCCAGAACGCGGAGAATACCTTCTCAAGACCGGGGATGTCGAAGTAACCTCGATCGTATCCTTCCTTGCGCAGCGTCTCACGCAGCACGGCAGCCTGCCTTGGAATGCGCCGCCGGCTCGCGCACAGGCCGCAATACAGCCCGCAATACGCAACCTCCTCCAGATTCACACTCACTCCCCCCCCATCCGCCGCCTCTCCCGGCTCCTCCGTCACTGGCAGAACTCCTTCGCAAGCCGCCCATTCGCAAGCCGCTTCTTCATGAGACGGCCCGGCCAGCCGATATGCCCAGAGAACTCAGGGCGCCCTTCTGCTGACCTTGACGGTCACAGTGACCCCCTCATCGAGCCAGGTTAGCAGGTCTCCGATACGCTCCCAGGTATACTGCTTTCCGCCCACCTCGATATACGGTTCCCACCAGCCGAACCTCAATGCCCCCGTAAGCCCCTTGTCGCCTGTGAGAAGCTCAGTTGCGGACGCGCGATGATCCTCGAGCACATGCGCGAGCCTTCTGTTGACCTCATCAATGTAGAAGTATTCAGGGTCGAAGAGCCTACCCCGCGTATCCTTCTGCGCCCAGGACAACATGTTCTCCCGTTCGGGGTTGTTCTCGTCCCGGATAGTCTCGAGGAATTCTTCATAGCCCCCGACGCCGCCGACATCCTCTGGAGGTCTGTGCCTGGCCCCACCGAGGCAAACAGGCACCTGGTTCCGCTTCGTGTCCTTGAGCCTCTTCTCCACCACGATTTCGTGGACCCAGGAATCACCGAAATCATACTCGTAAACGCACCTGTCGTGTTGGTCAAAGAGCTGGCTGACGAGGGTCTCTCCAGGGTCGAGGGCTTGCGCATCCTCTCCGTAGAGCTCGGCGGTGGAGAAGTCCCGGGTTGGCTCAACGACTACGATATTGCCGAACCTGAAGTGGTAAAGGTGGTAGTCAAGCCACCCAAAGGCCACCTGTATGATCCGGTGTAGCTGGGCGAAAGTTATGCTGCCAGGTATTCTGAGGCTGCGCCAGATTGGAGGCTCGATCCCACATATCGCTATTCTGATCCTGTAAGCCACCGAACTCACTCCTTGATCGTGTTCAGCTGCGCTGCGGGCTGCAAACCAGAAAGCCAACAGCCACCGCTGGGCAAGGGGTATAATGGGCAATTCGACACGTCCGCGCATTCCCCTGCAGTCAACCTAGCCCGGCAATGGATGCGACCCGATCGCACGCAGATGAGGGCGCGCTCTGGGCTGGAAGGGTGCTCCGAAGGACCCGGTTGGCAATCCCGTGCGCGAGAGTGAGAATCCGAGGCGCAGTTCTGGCCGCCAGACAGTTCCACTGCCAAGGAGTGGCCGGTCGCCGGCGTGCCGACGTATTGCGCTGAAGGGGAGTACTCGCGCGAGAAGGGCGGGCAGGAAGGCTACACGTATGTTCTTCTCGGCAAGGACTGGCGCCGGGTTGAGGACGGGGGGACGCAGCTTATGCAGGCCACTGAACCGGCGGCGCTCCCGCACACGAAAGTGCAGACTATCGTTGTGGAAGCGCGGCCCGACCAGGCCGGGACGCGGTGCGGCCTAACGGGGCCACGACTCTGAAGGCGGGAAAAGTGTTGAGCCTATTGGACCGTTGTTGACGTCAAATTGCATCAGCGTCAACAGCTCGATACCCAGGTTGACATCTCGGTACCTTGATACCAGAATAAAGCTGAGGTCATCTGATGCGAGGACGACCAAGGGGTCGGCAACGAAGTCCGCGCAGAGTTGCGAGCTTTACTCTGCGAACAGTGCTCTCCGGCTACCTTTGAAAGTCGCTGAGACGGGCGGTGAAGTCTCTTGAATTCAGAGGACATGCGTGATACGGACATGCGCCCCACGCCGGTGTTTGTTGTCGCCCGCAATCCTAAGTCCGACACGCGACTTCCCTACCTGCTATACTTGCCTGTAGCCGGGGAAAGGCCGCTCGTGTTGGCCACGTCCGATGCATGGCCGCAAGGTCGAGATCTCTTCTGCCTTCAGTTGGAGGTAGAAAGCTGGCCGGCGCGACCGGAAGTGCTTGATACAGTCCCTGTTCAATCATGCTGGCGGGCCGGCAAAGCCGTACACTTGGTATTAAAACGGCGCCACAGGCGCCGCTCCATGTTTATTTGGACAGAGAGCCGTGGACGCACACTCGTCTTCTGGCGAACCCAGCAGACTGTGCGGGCGGCGCGCCCCAGCATCCGCGTGCCGACAGCCAGGGGCCTGGAGAAGCGCACGATCTCGATCGCTGTGGATCACCGGGAACGCTACCCATGGAGATTCCCGCGCCAGCACGCAAGTATGGAGCGAAGGGAGCTCCCGGTAGGCGACTACGGAGTCTTTTTTGGAGACAGACTCGTGGCGGCAGTGGAACGCAAGTCCACCACGGATTTGATGAACGCCATTTCATCAGGGACTTTGCGAATGCAACTCGCCGAGTTGAGCAGTCTGCCGAGGGGCATCCTCGTGGTGGAGGGACGGCTCAGCGACCTCGTGAAGGCCAGGAAAGAGGCAGGCGTTTCGGCAGGGTGGTTATTGAATTTAGTGGCCGCACTGCAGGCAGAGTATCCCAATGTGCAGTGGTTCTTCGCTGAAACGCGCGGCATAGCCCAGGATATAGCCTACCGTTGGCTTTCTGCGGCGGTGGTCGTCCTTCGGGAAAAGTTTGAGACGCAAAACGACCTGAATCATGATGATTGGCAACCGGCCTCCTCTTTCCGGCCCGGCATCGCCCCGGCGGTCTCCGCAACAGGCGCTGTGGGTGCAGTTGCCGAGGCTCCCGCGGGGTGGAATCCCGTCGGGCGGAGCATGAAGCTTTCCGATGCCGGTGCTGTCTATGTTAAAGACCGTCTGGGTCGCCAGCGCGAGGCGCTGCTCCTGGCTCACCAGGGTCGCGCCTGGACCGTCAGAAGCTACCAGGAACATTTCCAGGTCAGCACCACGACGGCCTATAAAGACCTCGAGGCTCTGGTGCAACAAGGCGACCTCACTCCCGTAGGTTCCAGGCGCCCGAAGCAGTACATTTGCATGAAGGAAGAGGGCTCCAAAGGTAAATCTCAGGAATAACCCCCCTACGGTCGGAGCACGACTGGGCCGTCAGCGCCTGTCAACTCACCATCTGTCAGGCCGCCATCTGTCAGGCCGGCGTCTGTCAGGCCGCCGCCCGTCAGTGGGACCGGGTTTTCGACAGCCCGCAGTCGGCAGAAAGCGGGACCATCTATCCGCCTTATCGCCTCTGTTCTCTGAGGCTGCATATTGAGACTGCACATTTCTTTTATCTTAATGTTAATGGCCGCCAACGCGCAGACGCTGTTGACGTCCTTCTAGTCGCACAGTATGATTGTAAGGAGCGACGTTATTCCTTACCTGGGGGTGGAGGTTGTGCAATATCGAGACATCAAAGTGACCTCCAAGGGGCAGATCACTCTACCCAAATCCATCCGAGAACGCCTCAGAATATCGGCAGGGGACTATTTACAGGCAGAGTTGCGTGGCGGGGAATTGGTGCTCAGGCCTTCTCCAAGGCAAAACGAACGGGGGCTTCTGTTAGCGTATGCCAAGAGACATAGTGAAGAGCGAGTCAGCATCGAGGAAATCCGCCGGATGTTCTCAGGGCTTCCCTTTTCCATGGCGGAAAGGGTGAGCCACCTGAGGGAGGAGGAGCCGTGAACAGATGAAGGCATTCTTCCTTGATACCAGCGCGTTTTTCAAGTTCTATGTCCCCGAACAGGGATCTCAGGTTGTGCAGCGGATCTTCCAAAACGGCGGCCTACGGCTCATTACCAGCTTGACCATCACAGAGATGATGTCCAATATACGGCGACTTGTGGAAGTCGATCGGCTGATCGACGAGAAAGGGTACCGCGCAATAAAGGCGGATATCATGGCGAAGATTGCCGATGGGGTGCTGGATGTCGTCGAGATCACGTTGAGGGACATCCTTGACAGTATCGGACTAATTGAAAAGCGCTACATGTCGCCTATCGATGCCATTCAGCTGGCCTCAGCGTTGCGAGTCGCCGACCGGACTGACAACCTTGTTTTCGTGTGCGCCGATACGAAACTCGCCCGGCTTGCTTCGGATGAAGGGCTGGAAGTGCTCAATCCCTTACAGGCTGCGCCACAAGTCGGCGGGTAGGGCCAAAGGGAGCGACCCGCCAGAACACATAGAAAGGCTCTGAGGGGCCACCAGCCCCCAGCTATCTGTCTATTTCATTAGATGACTCCATTCCTGCGTCCCCCGTACCGTTCAGCATGATGAAATTCATGGGCGGAACCGTGACCAGTACTGCCATATGCTTTCTTGGCCGTTATCTGAATCTCCGTGACATACCGGGCCGGAATCGAAGAAGTAGCGGGACGCAAGTGGCTTGGTTTTTCCTTAGGCTAGTGCGGTAGCACCTTGACCCTAAAGCGCTAAAGCGTTATCTTCGTGTTGACGAGATCTCACGATGGCTCGGAAAATCAGTGTATACGTGGACGAAGAATTCCATAAGACCCTTAAGGCTGCTGCAAGCCTTCAGGGCTTGTCCTTGTCCTTGTCTGAGTTCATGTTACGTGTGACGCGTCTTGCACTGAAAAGCCCCGACCGCAGAGCCATTGCTGCAAGGATGGATTCCATCCGCAGCCAGATTGATGCGAGGTTTTCGACTGACGAAATCCGTGCGATGCGGGAGGAGGGGCGTCGCAACTGAAATCAGTGGTAGTAGATGCCTCCGTAGCGCTGTCGTGGGTGCTTCCCGGGGAAGATACCCGGCATGTTATTAAATTGCGTGACAGAGGAGCCAACAAGCCCAGTATATCGCTCTTGGGACCGCCGACCTTCTGGTACGAGGTCGCAAACACTCTCTGGGTGGCAACACGCCGCGAGAAGATATCGCCGGATATCGCCGGGGAAGCTCTTGGCGTCTTACGCGACTTTCTTTTTGAAGAATGGCATCCCGATCCGGTTGAGTGTCTGAACACAGCCCTGCAACATGAGATTTCCGTATATGATGCCGCGTACCTTCAGATCGCTATGAAAACCGGTAGTCCCCTGTGGACGGTTGATCGGCTTCTCGTTCTGGCAAGTGAACGACTGAGCATTAGAACGGAACCGCTGATGATGGCCTAAAAGGCTGCCCCAGAACCGGCCGGACCGCCCCAACAGGATAACCGCCACGCCCCCTGAACGCCCCCTAAGTGCGGGGTTGCGACACAAAGAGGCCGTCGCCGGGGCCGCGCGCGGCTCTTGGAGCAAGCTTCTAGGGGCGGCCAGCGACCGGGTCTTAGCCTCTCTTCGCCTCACGGATAATCGGGCTGAAGTGAGGTGGGATGGGGCTCTACTGATGAGGGCCTTCAGCCCTGCTATGCTGCTGCTGTGCTGCTACACAGTATGACACCAGCTGAAGGAATCTTGTGCGGCGGTGATGTACCATGACTGATGTGACATTGGACGAAGCCAGCTCCGATCATCCCGATCCTATCGATGACACCATGCTTATTCGACGGGCACCACGTGAAGTAAAGGTCGTTCCTTACGATCCGGCCTGGCCGGCGCGGTTTCGTGAGGAAGCCGAGCGCCTGCAGGCAGTGTTCGGGCGCGAGCTCATCCATATCCATCACATCGGCAGCACAGCGGTTCCTGGCCTGGCGGCGAAGCCGATCATTGATATCCTTCCTGTCGTTCGGAACATCGACGCAGTAGACTGCCTGAATGAGGCTATGGTGGAGTTGGGGTATGAGCCCATGGGCGAGCACGGTCTATCTGGCCGACGCTATTTCCACCGGCATTATTACCGCGACGGTGCTGAATGCCATACACATCATGTCCATGTATATGCATCTGGTAGTCCAATGATAGACCGTCATCTTGCTTTCCGCGATTACCTTCGCGCCTACCCAGACGTGGCGAAGCGATACGCCGCGCTTAAGCAGAAGCTAGCTCATCTTTTTCCATATGACATCGAAGGCTACATGGACGGCAAGAATGCCTTTGTCAAAGTTACCGAGCACGCAGCCCTGGCGTGGTGGCAGCGAGTGCCAGTAGTTGTTCTGAGCGGACCCGTGGGCGTTGGCAAAAGTGCAGTGGCGAACGAGGTGTCAGACCTGCTATCATCCGCTGGAGTGCCGCATGCGCTTATCGATTTCGATGCCCTTACGCAGTGTTACCCCCACTCACCCGGCGACCGGTTTGGAAATGGCATTGGGTACGCCAACCTGGCCAGCGTATGGCGCAATGCCCGCTCGTGCGGAGCCCGTTGCCTTGTGATCGCGCGGGTGGTGGAAACGCAAGAGGAACTCGAGGGACTGCGCGATGTCGTGCCGGGGGCGGACATTGTGGTGGTGCGGCTTGCCGCCTCGCTCCCAGTGCTGGCCGAAAGGGTTCGTATGAGGGAGCGCGGGCACGGCCTGGAGTGGCACCTGCAGCGCGCGGCGGAATTGGCCCGCGCCCTGGAACAGGCTGCGATAGAAGACTACCTTGTGCAAACAGATGGGCGTGCAGTGCCAGAAGTGGCCAAGGAGATCATAGAGCGGGTAATGCGCCCGGCGTTGCCGGGGGACCTGGCGGCCATGCTCACCTGAACCAGCCGATAGGGATAAAGGCTCTCGTCTACTGGGACATGCTTCGACTCCGTTCCCAATCGAGCGACGCGTCGAGACACCCTGCTGAGACTCCGGTCTCCTCCGCCATCCCGCCCGGTCCCGGCGTAGGGTGAACTGGATGGAGCTGGCGCCATTTGGGCGCAGATTCGCCTGGCGGTGCCACGCTGGGGTCAAAGCTGAAGAACTGGAGGACATCATGGTGCTGGATGATCAGTTTAATCGGTTTAAGATGCAGGAACTTAATGGAGCCCGTCTGTCATTGATCGCCGATTTGACTCGAAGAGCCTTTTCGACGCCGCATGTCCATAGCCCCGGCCTGCCCGCGCCCGGTGCGGTGTCTGAAACTCAAGAAGAGATCATGAGGGAATTGAAAGCCGGCACCCGCGTTTTCGCGCTCTATCTCGGTGCAGAGAAAGGACAGGGCGCAGATGGTTTAGAACCTGTGGGCATCGTTCGCATCACGCCGCGTTCCCCGGATGCGTGGATCATAAGCCGGTTCGGCGTTCTCCCTGAATATAGGGGACGAGGTGTCGGAACACTGCTGCTCAACCTGATAGAACAGGAAGCAAGCAGCGTAAGGATCAAGCGTCTCGTGCTCTATTGCGTTGTCGAGCGTCTCGTTGTCCCATACTATCAACGACGCGGGTTCAGGGTGACCAGCATCGCGCCGCACGCCGATAAGCCTCTTACAGTTGCTGCGATGGAGAAAACACTTTCAGGGGGCTCCATCACGGACGCCATGCCCGGCGCTATTGCTGGTCCTGAGTGGGACATCTTGCCCCAAGGGGGCCTTTATGTTTTGTGGCTTTATCTGCCTGACACAAGGACGATCCGTATCGGAAGCCTAGGTGAGTACTTATTCGACAAGGGGACGTATGCCTACATTGGCTCCGCCGCCAGGGGTCTCTCACATCGCCTCCGCCGCCATTGGGCAGGCGGTCGAAGCCTCCGCTGGCATGTGGACTGGCTCCGGGCAGCAGCGAGACCCGTCGGAATTGACATTATGCCCAATTCGCCGTCCGATTCCATCGGGAGTGGCCTACCAACCCCCCAAGACATTGAACATTCCCCGGCGATCCCTTCGGAATGTAAGCTCGCGGATTCCCTATCCACGCTGCCAGGCGCGACTCGCTTCATACCGGGCTTCGGAGCCAGCGACTGCGGGTGCGCGGGGCACCTTTTCTCCATATCTCAACACTCTATAGCCTGTTCTCTGCCTCGCTCATGGGAAAAGAGGCTTCTTTGCTGGTACCGGGACCCACCCATCACGTAGTGGTTTTCGCTACCAACGCCTCATTCGAGGACATAGGCGTAAGGATTCTACCACATAGCCGCTACCGCGTATCTCCGGGGGATTGCGATGCTTGAAAGGGCCGGAGGCGATCTGGGCCTCCGTAGCGCGGTGTTCACATTGGCGGACAGGCATATACTCAAGGGCTGAGGTCTAGCGGACCTCTGGCATGATAGGAAAGATAAACCGAGTTGGAAACTGCCGCCCATGATAAGCCCGAACCTATCTATCGGTTCTCCATCGAGGAACACCAGGAACCCATATCAACTGGAGAACTATCGTAATAGCTAACTGCACGACGTCACGGTCCGTGCCGCAGCCATTCCAGCACCGGGTCGCGGCCTTCGCGGATGTCCCGCATGGTCGTGGGGATAAAGACGTCCGGGTAGAGCGCGTCCGCCGGGTCGCGAGCCGGATCGGGTCGCACGAATCGGGTGGTTGAGACACTGAAATTCCAGCCGGTGTTTGGCGTTCTGAAATTCAGTGTGTCGCCGTATGCGGTAGGTGTCCCGCCGGTGGGAGCCCCCACCACCTGTGCCAAATGGTTATCTGATAGAATTGCCGCGAAGTCTACGGCAGAGCTAAAGGAATGCCACGAGGTCAGGACATAGACCTGGCCCCGAAAAAGCTGATTCGTGCGAGCCCGGGGCTGGATGGGATAGGGGAACCATCGCCCGTTAAAAAAGGTCTCGCCTATCCATGTGAGTGAGCGAAGCCAGAAGCTGCGCTGCTGGGACAGCTGCGGCGAAAAGCGTGTGCTGCGGGATGGGGCACGTAGATTCCTATATGGCAGGTATTTGAGAAAGGCGCTCACCACCATGGAATCGCCGCCGCCGTTGCGCCGGAGGTCGATGGCGACCCTCTGAATGCCGTCCTTGCGGACCGCAGCGAAGAACTCGTCCACGGCCCGGCGGTAGTCTTTGGTGTTATTGCACTCATCCAACCAGAAGAGGCCGTATCCGGCGGAACGATCGATAGTCCAGCCGAACCATGGGCGCTTCTCGGCCTCCGACGTCGGCACGCCGCCGAGCATCACGCCTATCACGTATGATGTTTCAAAGGAACCAGGATCGCGCCGGGGTATCGGACGCACGGTGAACTTGAGGCGCTGACCCCGACGCAGCACCTCCAGGGTCAGATCTCCGCCCTCTTGTCCGCACTCCTGGATTGCGCGGCCGAGATCATCAGTGGAAAGGACCGGTACGCCGTCCACCTTCAAGATCCTGTCGCCCGGTCGCAGGCCCGCTTCAGCAGCAGGCGAAAAAGTGCGACCTGTGGCTGCGTCGGTGCTAGCTACAGTTCGCGCGATTGTGAGCCCGCTCCATATCGGGACCTCGGCGGCAGTGATGGTGCCCATCAAAGCCTGCGAGGCTATCCGGGATTCTTGAGGCACCTGCGATTCCTGTGATGGAGGCGCCTGCGATTCCTGTGATGTCTGGGGAGGTTCCGCAGGCGTGCCGAAGCCCTGAGGCACGTGGGATATCTCGGCATCCTGGGATGCGCCAGATTCTCGTGGTTGCACTGAATCTGGTCGGCGGGCCACCGGGCGGCGAACCACCATCCGCACCGTCTCTTCCCCCGTGTCTTGCCTGGATACCAGGCCCAGGCCCTGCAGGACCAGCGCATTTCCCAGGTACTGGCTGCCAAGCGCCCTGACCCAATACGGGTTTCCGTGAGGAATCCAGGCGCTGAGGTCTGCCAGCAACTGCTCGGGTGTCCGGCCGCCCAGGCTGACCAGTTCATCTCCGGACTGTATGGGAAGGGTGGGGTCGAGAACGCGGCTTACCACGATGCCATCCTCGGCCCAGGTCAGCCCTACCGGCAGTATTCCACCACCAGGGGGCCAGAGGGATGTGTGTGCGTCCTGCAGCGAAGCGACCAGGGCATTGACCAGGGCGAAGAACCGCCACGCCGGCAAGGGCTCATGTAGCGCCGTCTTCGTGGCATCTGCCCGCGCCGCAAACTCATCCAGGACAGAACAGCTGGTCATGGCGGGATGGACTTGTTGTATGACGGAGCTGATATACTGGAGGTCCTCCAGCATCTGTTGCGGCTGCATCAGTTCCCCCGCCTGCGAAGGCCGACGCCGGGGGGTAGACGGACCGGCATCATTGGGCTCGGGCACGACGACCAGCCTGATCACTGCCCAAAATGCGGCCGTCAACAGCAATACAAAGGAAAACGCCAGGATCCGGACCTTGGGTCGTCGGGAGTTCAACTGAGTTCACCCTCTCTGGCTCTCGTTGCCGCTGTCGCTGGCGTTGTCGCTGTCAACGTTCCCTCTCCCAGCCCAGGGCACGAGTGACGGCCTTCTGCCAGCCGCCGTAGAGGCGCTCCCGCGTGTCCTGGTCCATGGCAGGCCGGAATCGCGCCTCCGCCCGCCAGCGTTCAGCCAACTCGCGCCGGTCCTTCCAGAACCCCGTCGCGAGGCCCGCGAGGTAAGCCGCACCGAGCGCCGTCGTCTCGGTGACCTGCGGCCGCTCCACGGGCACCCCGAGGATGTCCGCCTGGAACTGCATGAGGAGATTGTTGCGCGCCGCCCCGCCGTCCACGCGGAGGGCCGCGAGACGAATGCCGGAGTCCTTGACCATTGCCTCCACGACGTCCCTGGACTGATAGGCGATGGACTCCAGAGTGGCGCGGATGAGGTGATCTCTGCTGGTGCCGCGCGTGATGCCCACGATCGTGCCGCGGGCGTACATGTCCCAGTGCGGCGCTCCGAGGCCCACGAAGGCGGGCACCACGTACACCCCGCCCGAGTCAGGCACCGCGGCCGCCCGCTCCTCCGACTCCGCCGCGCTCGCGATGAGCTTGAGTTCGTCCCGGAGCCACTGGACTGCGGCACCGGCAATGAAGACGCTTCCCTCAAGGGCGTATTCCACCTCGCCGTCGATCCCCCACGCTATCGTGGTCAGGAGGCCGCTCCGGGAGCTCACCGGACGGCCGCCGGTGTTCATCAGCATGAAGCAGCCCGTTCCGTATGTATTCTTGACCATCCCCGGCTCGAAGCACGCCTGCCCGAAAAGGGCTGCTTGCTGGTCACCGGCGTCCCCTGAGATGAGCATGGGAGCGGCTGCGGCTGCGTCACCGCCGAACACGTCGGGCGCGGTCTCGCCATACACGCACGAGGACGGACGCACCTCCGGGAGCATCACCCTCGGGATGCCGAGATGGGTGAGGATTTCGTCGTCCCAGTCGAGGGTGTTTATGTTGAACATCATGGTCCTGGACGCGTTCGAGTAGTCGGTGACGTGCACGCGCCCGCCCGTGAGGTGCCAGATGAGCCACGTGTCCACCGTGCCGAAAAGGATCTCGCCGCGCTCTGCCCGCTCGCGCAGCCCCGGGACACTATCCAGGAGCCACTTGACCTTTGTCGCCGAGAAGTAGGCGTCTATCACAAGGCCTGTTTTCTCGGCCACTTTCGCCGTCCATCCCTGCGACTTGAGCTCGTCGCATATCGGGGCGCTGCGGCGGCACTGCCACACGATGGCGTTATAGACCGGCTCGCCCGTCGCGCGCTCCCAGAGGATCGTGGTCTCGCGCTGGTTCGTGATGCCGATGGCAGCGACGTCGGCGGGACCGATCCCGGCCTTCGCCAGGACATCCCTGGCCACGTCGATTTGCGTCTGCCATATGTCCATCGGATCGTGCTCCACCCAGCCGGGCCGCGGGTAGATCTGGGGGAACTCCTTCGCCGCGAAGGCCACGGGCCTTGCGTCGCGGTCGAAGATTATCGCCCGGGAACTCGTCGTGCCCTGGTCAAGTGACATGATATAGCGCCCTCGCATCCGTTCGCCCTCCTAACGCAATCGCATCCCTCTGCACGCTAAGTAAGGGTGCGTGTGGGCTTTTCGACAGTGGATGCCGCGTTCCTCCCTCAGCACGGCGAAGTTGCGGGTTGAGGAAGCGCCAGGGCTTGCGCCGCCGCGTTTTCCGTCATACCCCGTCGCCTTTGTTGAGCTTCTCAGGATTCGGGGTCTTGACGACAAGGACGCTGAAATCTTCGGATTGGCCGGCCCGAAGACCATGAGGTATGTTCTTAGGACTCAACACGATGTCGCCGTAGGCCGGTGCTTCGAGAAGCGGCGCGTCGCCGCTTCCGCGCACTGAAGGATCTTGCGGCGGCTCATAGAATTCTCTGTACGGGCAAATGGGCCCCGCTTCCAATCCGTCCCATGAAGGAGGTTAATTGGTGTGAAGTGGCGCTGCCAGGTATGCGGTTACGTTCATGACGGCGATGAAGCGCCAGAGCGGTGCCCCAAGTGTGGCGCACCGAAAGAGAAGTTCGCGCAGATCGATGCGGCGGCGGCAGATTTGATCGAGCGGTCCAGAAGGGGCAACGGCCTCCTCTGCAGGTTGATCTCCATCAGCGAGGATCTCCTTGCCCTGGCAGAAGCCGGCATAGAGGACAACCTCGATCCTACCTGTGTGCAGGTCTACAAGCAGCTGAGGGTGAAGGCGACCGAGCTTCGCCAGGCCGCGAAAGCCGAGATCGCCGCGCACATGTCGAAGGGCAAGTGGGGCTGAGGACCAGACCGCGTCGAGGCCGGCCAGTGGGTTGCGAGGCTTGAGCGCTGAGATTTTGAGCACTGAAGTAGCTACGCGGCCAGAGGCTGTCGTCCTGGCGCCAAGAGCAGCGTCTTTTCCAGCCGAAGGGACGCGTCTGAAGCGTTCACACGGGCTTGCGCGCCCGCATATTGCACGCCCAACGGCAGCGCGTGCGCGAGCCCCACCCAAGGCCGTATACCCTGTGCCGGGGGCTGAGCGCCGTGTAAGCCGGCCGGGAGCCACGTGTTTACAACGCGTGACGGCGTCCTGCCCTGACGCTCCGACGGGCCGACAAGGGCTACTGGGCTTAGGCAGGACTCCGGATGCCAGGTGCCAGGTGTCCCGGGTCTCAATAACCGATCACTAAACTAAGTAGATCGCCATAAGTAATCGCCGGTTCCGGAGAGCGCACGCGCCGTGCAGGGTTGCCGGTGTTGCACCCTGGGACGGCGCCCCAAGCGGGGCGCGCTTCGCCAAAATCCAGCCCGCCGGGCAAGTGGCCGGGTTTTGAGACCCCTCGTGCAATCACCGGCAACCCAAGACTTCGGAAAACGAGAGAAAACTAATGACCTCATACTTAGATTACCGGAGGTGCAAGAAGCATGGAACTCAAAGGATCGAAGACAGAGGCCAATCTCAGGGCCGCGTTCGCCGGCGAGTCGCAGGCGAGGAACAAGTATACCTACTTTGCTTCCGTCGCCCGTAAGGAAGGCTACGAGCAAATCGCCGGCATCTTTGAGGAGACTGCGAACAACGAGAAGGAGCACGCGAAGCTCTGGGCGAAAGCCCTCGGCATGATTTCCGACACCGCTGCCAATCTCGAGGAAGCCGCAAACGGCGAGCACTACGAGTGGACCACCATGTACCGGGAGTTCGCCGAGACGGCGCGCAACGAAGGCTTCGAGGATCTCGCAAAGGCTTTCGAGGAAGTCGCCGAGGTCGAGGAGGCCCACGAGAAGCGTTACCGGGCGCTGCTGGAGCGCGTCCACAGCGGGACAGTCTTCCGCAGGGAGCGCGCGATCAAGTGGCACTGCAGGAACTGCGGATATATCCATGAAGGCACTGAACCGCCCGAGGTATGCCCGGCCTGCGCGCACCCAAGGGCGTTCTACGAGCCGCTTGCTGAGAACTATTGAGCGACACGAATTACCGTGAGTAAACGTGAGCAGACCCAGGTAAGCGCGAGGGTGGTCGTCTTTCCACTACCTCCGGGGCTTGTACTGGTAGCCTTTTGACCACCTTGTCGAATTCTCGTGGCAGGGTGGTCACTTTTCTACCAGGTTCGGCGCGAGAGATGGCGGTTTTCTTGCCACGTTCGGGGGTCGGCTTGGTAACTTTGTTACCACATGTCCGCACCCGCGGCCGGGAGCGGTGAGAATTCGGCCAGCCCGGCCAGTTTCGGCCACGCACGGGCGGTCACGCTGCGGCAGCGTCGGCCGCCCGCCACGTCGTTAGCCGTTACTCGATTTCGGTTACGCGGTCACCCAGGGCTTCCCCGCCGCCGCACTGATGGCATCCTTCAGCTGAGCTCGCTGCGGGTATTGTCCCTCGGTGAGAAGCCCGGCGGCCTTTCCGTCTTTCAGGACTGCGAAATATGCAGTGTACAAGGTCCTGCCGACCTTGACGCGCCTCTCCTCGAGCCTCTCCACATCGGAGAGGTCTAGTACCCGCGAGGAACTTCCCCTGACCAGAGTGAGGGCACTGCCCTCCAACGTTATACTCTTGTTCCCGAAGGCCCTTGCCACAAGCAAGGCTACCAGGGCGATCACGACCCATACGCCTGCAACCACCGCAAGGGTCACGCCATGGCCTGTCAAGGTCTTTTGCGCGGACGGTCCCTGGGGGAGCAACCCCGCGCGAAATGTGGCTGCCGGAGATCCACTCTCCTCGCGCCTCAACTGCCGGGAAGGCAGAGTTGGTCCACCGGTGACCAGATTCCACGCGGAGATAGTTCCCAGGGAACCAAGTTCGAGCGCCACCTGGTCCCCATGTAGCCAGTTTTCAAGATGCCCATAGGCAGGTGGTCCCCAGGGGACCAGCATTTGCGTGCGGGTGGTCCCTCGAGGAGCAAGCCCGTGCGGAATGTGGTTACCAGAGACCCACCCTCCTGGCGCTCCAGCCGGCAGGAAGCCGGAGTCGGTCCCCTGGTGACCAGGATCTATGCGGAGATGGTCCCCAGGGAATCAACTCCGCGCGCCACTTGGTCCCTACGTAACCACTTTCCCAGACGCCCGTGGATGGCTGGTCCTCAAAGGACCAGGATTTACGGGCAGGTGGTCCCTGGGGGAACAACCCTGTTCGAAATGTGGCTACTAAGGACCCAGCCTCCTCGCGCCTCACCCGGCGAGAAGCCAACGCTGGTCCTTTGGTAACCAGGTTCCACGTGGAGATGATCCCTGGGGGATCAACTTCGCCCGCCACCTGGTCCTCGCGTAACCATTCTCCCGGATGCCCCTAGCGAGCTGGTCCTCAGAGGACCAGGATTTGCGCGTGGGTGGTCCCTGGGGGACCAACCCCGTGGGAAATCTGGTTACCAGAGACCCACCCTCCTGGCGCTCGGGCCACGACGATGCTGGATCTGGTCCTTTGGTAACCAGGCTGCGCGCTGAGATGGTCCCCTGGGAACCAACTTCGTCTGACACCTGGTCCCCACGTAACCACCTTGCGAGATGTCCAAGAACGCCTGGTCCCCAGGGGACCAGAATTTGCGTGTGGGTGGTCCCCAGGGGATCAACCTCGCGGGCAACCTGGTCCCTGGTGCACCACCCCCGGCGGCGGCCGAGGCGTCCTGGTCACGAGAGGACCAGGACGTGTGCTAAGCTGGTCCCCGGAGGACCATCTTCACGCGGGACCTGGTCCCTGGTGCTCCACCTTGCCGCGTTTTGGCGAAGGACGGTGGCAGGGGTGGTTCCCGGAGGACCAGATTCCGAGCCGGACTGATCCCCACGGGACCAGGTCTAGCCGCGACCTCGCCCTCGGGCGATCACCCGCATCCGGGCTGCCGGCTGACTGGATCGCTGGCTAGCTGCCGGCTGACTGGCTGGCTGGCTAGATGGCTGGCTGGCTAGATGGCTGGCTGGCTAGATGGATGAATGGATGGATGGGTGGGTGGCCAGATGGCTAGATGGATGGATGGATGAATGAATGAATGGGTGGGTGGCTGGCTGGCTGGCTAGATGGATGGGTGGGTGGCTGGATGGATGACTGACTATAGATGACCAAGCTCGAAATTAGACTGTGCACGGCAAAGGAGGTCGCGGTTTGCGAGCACATAGAAAGAGACAGCATGATGCTCGTTCAACTTTGAGGTTGGCTATCCATAGCAGCCTATATCAAAAACGCAGGGCACTCGGCTGTTCCGGGCAGGTCGCCAGGTAGCGTTGACCGTCCCGCGCTCATCTGGTAGAATCAGGTTACAAGGACGCGCACGACGGCGTGGGGAGGACAAGGCGGTGAGTGCTATGAGAGGCTCCGATTCGCCGAGGGAAACGCGGTCCACTGTAGACGTTGGGCCCTATGTAGCAGGCATAAGGCGAAGAGCACGGCTCTGGGCCAAAGAATGCGAGGAAGCGCAGCGGGCAGCCAGGGCGGATGCCAGAAGGATCGCCTTGCGGCTGACGGAAGCCGGTGCTACTCGGGTGGTGCTTTTCGGGTCGCTCGCGCGCGGCGCCGGTTTCACGCCCCTGAGCGACATCGACCTGGCCGTGGAGGGTATCGCCTGGTCCGATTACTGGCGTGTCTTCTCTGAGGTTTCCAAGCTGACCTCGTTTGGTGTCGACCTCGTTGTGCTTGAAGACGCCTCGCCTGAGCTTCGCCGCCGAATCTTTCTGGAGGGAGAGGACCTGTTGCATGGTTGTTGATGCGAGACAACTCCGAGTCCTGAAGGCGGAGATCCAAAGCGACCTCCGAGCGATCAGGAGGCTCGCCGAGACGGTTGCGGAAGCTCGTCCCACGGATCTGGAAAGAGAACCTCCCAAAGTCGTGCGAAGCGGGCGAGCTCGTATCGCGCCTACTGGCACTGCTTACGCAATCGTCAACGGAGGGGCGCGAAGCTGAGGCCGGACCGGTATGTGCCCGTTCACGTCACCCGTTCGCGCGAGGTAATTGCTGGGAGGAAGTCGCACGTCCGTGTCGAACCTCGCACGTTGCTAGGCTGAAAGGAGGACTCGTGTGTGGGAATGGAGCCGTTCAATCCGCTTGAGAAGCGCAGTTTGGCCGAGAGCGTGGTGCAAGCCTTGCTGAAGCGCCCCTGTCACCCCTTGCCGCCCTCAGATCCCTTTGTCGGCGCGGGGATCTACGCGCTGTACTACTCGGGGCCTTTCCCTCCGTACGAGCCGATAGCTCAGAAAAACAGCGGCGGAAGATGTGAGCAGCCTATCTACGTAGGCAAGGCTGTGCCGCAAGGTGCAAGGAAGGGTCGTTTCGGGCTTGACGCATGTCTAGGGGACGTGCTTTTCAGACGGCTGAAAGAACACGCACAATCTATCGAGCAGGCAGAGAACCTGGAACTCGCGGATTTCTCGTGCCGCTATCTTATTGTCGATGAGATATGGATCCCGCTTGCGGAGCAGTTTCTCATCGAGGTTTTCTCACCCATATGGAACGTCGTAATTGATGGCTTCGGGAACCACGACCCTGGTGCAGGCAGGTACAACCAGAAGAAGTCTGCGTGGGACGTGCTACATCCTGGTAGACCCTGGGCCACGAAGCTGCAGCCCTCAGATTCAACTCGTGAAGAGCTTGTGGAAAGGATCGCTCGCGCTCTTCGGGTAGACACCAGCTCACCTTAGTGGTAGCGATCCTTTGTGCAGCGATGGGCCGAGCTCTGTCTTTCATCCGATCGTAACTACCAACTACCACGCCAGACCTCGCCACGAGAAGAGGCCTCATTGCCCGCTGTTGTTTATTGCCACCCGCGAAAGAGAAGGTTTGCCATGAGGACGCACTCGCGGACACAACGTTCCTTCTAGGGCTTCTGGAGGACCACGGCAGCGTCATATAGAGGGATCTTCTTTGTCGCGTTTTCCCGTAGGCCGGTGTTGACTATACTGCTCCCCACGCGCTGTCCCCGGATGACGTATATTCCGATGGTCTTAAGACCGTTCTTTTCCCCGAGTATGCTGAAGAACCGATCGACTTGGACTTCCACTCCTTGTATTATGCTGTTGCCCACGACGATCACAGCTTTGCCCGAGGGTCGCAGAACCCTTGCAAGTATCGAGCAAAACCGGTCCGTGTCGTTCAAATAGCATGCGACGTAGTTTGCCCATCCAGGTCCGCCATAGGCGCCCTTCTCTGGCTTAATGGAACGAATCTGGTCCACGAGTAGTGAGGCTTCAGGGAGATCGAAGCTCAGCTGGACGGGCTCTCCATCCCTGACCGACTGCCAGTACCGGCCGTAATTGGCGTCCTCAAGAGCTTTGAGATCGCTGGCGTTCGAGATAAAGTCCAGCCAGAAAAGCTGTGGGCGGGTGTTCCTGACATAGTGGTAGTTGTTCATATACGGCGGAGAGGTTATGACCAGATCGACTGAGTCATCCGCAAGAATCTCTTGTGACCCGCTGAAGAAGCTCTGCCTGTACACTGCCGCTGCGGGGTTTAGTTGGCAGGAAGCAAGCTCCTTTCTAAGGGCGGCCTGGTCTGTAGTCATTTCTCGCAACTTTTTCACCAGGATGTGGGACACCGGGGCGTTTACTATGGAGCTTCTGCCGGCGCTGGCTCGCGAACTCAGAGACGGCTCATACGAATAGTTAGAGACAGACACCATTACGGCGCCCAGCGCAACCTGGAAGAACGACTTCAGTTCTTCCGGAAGCGACGCTACGTAGTCCAGCGAAAACAGCACCTTTCTTTCGACAAGTGGGGCAAAGAACGGAACCCTGGACCGAAACCCTTTCGGCGGTCTTGTCCTCGGTACCGGCAGCTTGGATGGGTCAACCGCGAGTCCGCCACTGCTACCCTCCGCATGATCCAATTCTTGTTCTATTGGTCTCATGAACTTCGCGTAAGCTGCGATCGCATCGGACAACGCCGACTCACTTATCTGAGTGCACTGCAGCTTGGTCCTTGCGACCAGAGCCGCAAAGTGGTTTATCTCGAACCCGAGAGTATTGAGACCGCGCCGATACGCTTCTACAAGGGTCGTACCGACGCCTGCGAAAGGGTCGAGGACTGTGGCACCAGGGCGCCGGTCCGGAAGGTACAGATCGATGCAGCTCCCTGTGAAGGTCCCGGAAAAACCTGCGATCCAGTTTACCCAACGATGGACGGGGAGGAACTTGTTCTTTGCAGCGGTCGGATCCCGGAAGATACGGCCTGGGTCCGTGACGCCGTGCTGGTCCAGTGCGTCATCAAATGACAGTTGCTGAGGAAGCGGGGTTATGGTAGCGGACATCGCTGCGCCACGACCGAAGACGAACAACCCTGGAAATAGAGACGTCTTGTCGCAGCTGCCCTCCCCTCGGTAAGGATACGCTCGGAGGCTCTCGACAGACTAATGGTACGCACCGGCGTGTTTGGTGAGCCTCGCCACCATTATATGATACATATGTTCGCTCATCAAGCGACAACTATCACTTTGCTCGGTTTTCAGCGTTAGCCTAGGTACATTATGACAGGCCGGACACGGTGCTGGCAATCCCCAAAAAGTATGATTCTATCCTCGTGCAGGGCGGGACCTGGCGCACCTGTAGCCTCGCGGGAAGGAAAACGCCTGTTGCTGGCGAATACGCCATTGAACGAAGGCGTAACCCGGCGAAATGCTCCGTGGGTCCGGGGGGTCCGGGGCGCCCGGCAGCCGAGGCGTCTGTTCTGCGGGTGGTACCCGGGTGTCCTGTCGGCACGGACCGGGGTGCGTCGCGACCCTGCACGTGCCTTCCGCAGGCTTAGTACCGCTTTGTCGGATACGGAACGGCGCCCGGCCTCGTGGGCATGGCGGGCTTGCCGGGGAGGGCCGCTCCTTGGCCCTGGTGGCCCTTGACCGCGCGGTTCCAGTGACAGCGATCTCCGCAAGTCCCGCACGGGCTGAGTCTGTCACGCTGCACAACCGTGCGGGTCAAAGGCGCTCAGGAACTCGCGGCCTTACAGCTACGGTGGATGGCAACCGCTGGATGTCAAAGCGAAGTACTGAGGAATGCAGCGCGCAACGGGGATTATAACACGCAACGGGGATGAAAAGCATGGCAAGAAAAATCGTCGAGTGCGTTCCGAACTTCAGCGAAGGGCGCAGGCCCGAGGTCGTGCGCGAGATCGTCGCAGCCGTCGAGAGCGTCCCGGGCGTGCAGCTTCTCGATTACTCATCCGACCCCAGCCATAACAGGTCGGTGCTGACGTTCATCGGCGAGCCCGCCCCGGTGAAGGAGGCGGCGTTCCGGGCTATCGCGAAAGCCGCGGAGCTAATCAATATGGAGGAGCACCGGGGGGAGCATCCCCGCATCGGTGCCACTGACGTGGTGCCGTTCGTGCCCGTCCTGGGGGTTACCATGGCGGATTGCGTCGCCCTCGCACGCGAACTGGGCGCAGAGGTCGCCGAAAAGCTCCGGATTCCCGTCTACCTTTATGAGGAGGCCGCGACCCGCCCCGACCGGCGAAACCTTGCGGACATCAGGAGGGGCGAGTACGAGGGTCTGAAGAGAGAGATCCACCTGCCTGAGAGGCGCCCGGACTTCGGGGAGCCGGTGATGCACCCGACGGCGGGCGCGACGGTGATCGGGGCGCGCGAGTTCCTCATCGCGTACAACATCAACCTGGGCACCCCCGATGTATCCATCGCGAAGAAGATAGCCCGCGTCGTCCGCGCCTCGAGCGGCGGGCTCATGTACGTGAAGGCTCTCGGGATCAAGCTCGGGGACCGCAACCTGGCCCAGGTCTCGATGAACCTCACCAACTTCAAGAAGACGCCCATGCACGTGGTATTCAACCTCGTGAAGTCCGAAGCCGACCGATACGGTGTCCCGATAGTCGGCAGCGAGATCGTGGGCCTCGTGCCGCTTGACGCCCTCCTCGCCGCCGCCGAACACTACCTGCGCATCGAGAACTTCAGCCGCAAGCAGGTCCTGGAGACCCGCGTGTGGGAGTAGAGCAGGAGGCTGCCGACGTGAGAGTCCGGGCTGACCTCATTGTTGAGAACGCAAATGAGCTTGTGACCGTCGCGTGCGGTCCTCGCACGGGGGGGTTCATGCGCGAACTCGGCATCATCGAGAACGGCAGCGTGGCCTCGTTCGGTGACCGGATCGTTGCAGTGGGCCCGTCGGCCGAGGTGAGGGCGAAGGTGGATCTTACCCCTGATGCCCAGGTGATCGATGCCACTGGAAAGGTGGTTCTGCCCGGGTTTGTCGATCCCCACACTCACCTCGTGTTCGCGGGTTCCCGGGAGCACGAGTTCATCCAGCGGGCTGAGGGCCGCTCGTACATGGACATACTGGCATCCGGTGGGGGCATACTGTCCACAGTGAGGGCCACCCGCGCGACTCCTGCATCGGAGCTTGTAGACCTTGCCTTGAGGCGCCTGGATATCATGCTTTGTCACGGCACGACCACTGTCGAGGTAAAGAGCGGCTATGGGTTGTCCCCAGACGAGGAGCTGAAGTGCCTTCGCGTCATAAGGGAGCTTTCCGAGCGCCACCCAATGGACATCGCTGCCACATTCCTCGGGGCGCATGCAGTGCCGCCGGAGTATCGCGGGGACCCCGACGGGTACGTGCTTTGTATCATCGAGGAAATGATCCCTCGTGTGGCTTCGGAGAGGCTCGCCGAGTTCTGCGACGTGTTCTGTGAGGACGGGGTCTTCTCCATTGAACAATCGCGCCGCATTCTCGAGGCGGGGAAGGCCGCCGGGCTTGCTCCCAGGTTACATGCGGACGAGATCGCGCCCATGGGAGGGGCGGAGCTTGCCGCCGAGGTCGGCGCGGTGAGCGCAGACCACCTTCTTTGCGCATCGCCTGGCGGGATGCGGCGGATGGCAGAGACCGAGGTCGTGGCCACGCTGCTCCCTGCCACATCGTTCACGCTCATGCTCGGGAGGTACGCCGATGCGCGCGCTTTCATCGACGCCGGCTGCCCGGTGGCCCTCGCCACGGACTTCAACCCTGGCACCTCGCCGACACTCTCGATGCAGTTCGTGATGAACCTGGCCGCCCTCGGCATGAGACTCCACCCCGCCGAAGTCATATGCGCATGCACCATCAACGCGGCGCACGCCCTCAGGCGCGGTGATGAGGTGGGCAGCCTTGAGGTGGGCAAGATCGCCGACATCGTCATCGCTGACGTGGACACCCATCTCAAGCTGCCATACCAGCTCGGGACGAACTTCGTGGACAAGGTGGTAAAGCGCGGACAGCTCGTTGTGAGCGGAGGGAGGCGCATCTGGTGAACCTTACGGACCTTAGCGTCAGAGGCTTCATCGACGAGGTCGCGGCGAGCTCGCCCGCGCCCGGCGGAGGAAGCGTATCGGCGCTTGCAGCGGCGCTCGCCGCGGCCCTCGTGAGCATGGTGGGATCCCTCACCCTTCGTAAGCTGGCCTGCGGGGGAACCGGACAGGCACCGACGCGGGCGACAACCCCGGCGCCCCACGGGACACCGGCTTCGGGCCTAACATGCACCTCGGCCTCGGCGCCAGGCTTGGCGCCAGGCTCGGCGCCCGGGTCGGCCGAAGGAGGCATGGCTGCGCAGGTGGACACGGAACGAGGTGCGCAGCGCAGCGACGCGGGCATGCAAGGGCAAATGGCTGGCACAGGCGTGCGAAGCCCGGACACAGGCGCGCAGCGGGACGGCGCGCGCACACAGCAGCCCGATCCCGATATTGAGGCGGACATGACCATGGCCGTGGACATCGCAAATGACCTCAGGCGCCACTTCGAAAGGCTCGTAGACGAGGATGCCGCCGCGTTCAACGCTGTAATGGCCGCCTACAGGCTGCCGAAGTCTACCGACGAAGAGAAGAAGGCGCGGAGCGCCGCGATCCAGGCCGCCCTCAAGGAGGCCTGTCGCGCGCCGTCGGAGGTCGCGAAGGGCGCCGTGGAGGTGCTGCGCCTCTCAGACCTGGCAGTGGGGGAAGGTGTGCAAAGCGCGCTTTCAGATGCGGCCGTGGCGTGCCTCGCAGCGGATGCAGCCCTGCATGGAGCGTATCTCAATGTCATGATCAACCTCGGGTCCATCAAGGATCAAACCTTCGTCACTGTGATGCGCGAGGAGATGTCGAAGGCTCTGGAGTCGGGGGAAACCATCCGCGAGAAAGTCATGGCCCGGGTTCGCAAGGCCTTGGGCTAGGACGGGCGCGTTCGTGTTCTTCGACGGTGCCGGGCAGCGCCCGGCGTCCGAAGTCATATCCGTCCGAAGTCATATCCAGGATCACATTGGACGGTTCTGAAGGAGGGAGCGGTATGCCCGGAAAGGCGCTTGTGGTGATCGACATGCTGAAGGACTTCATCAACGCCGACGGGAAGCTCTCCATCGGCCCGGCGGCAACGAACGTTGTGAAGGCCATCGCGCGGAGGATTGACGAGGCTCGCGCCGCAGGGTGGCCGGTCATCTACGTTTGCGACAGGCACACCGAGGATGACCCCGAGTTCGGCATGTTCCCGCCCCACTGCGTCGCCGGCACCCCCGGCGCCGACGTGGTGGACGAGCTTCGCCCTCGCCCCGGCGACAAGGTCATTCCGAAGCGCAGGTTCAGCGGGTTTTTCCAGACGGACCTCGACCTCACCCTGCGCGAACTCGGTGTCGACGAGATAGTGCTTGTGGGCGTGTGCACGAACATCTGCGACCTTTACACCGCCGCCGACGCCAGGATGCTGAACTACAAGGTCACGGTCCCGCGAGACTGCGTTGCGTCCTTCGACGAGGCCGCGCACGAATTCGCGCTCAAGGAGATGGAACGCACCCTCGGGGTCAGGGTGGTTTGATTCCCCGGCGCCCTGGCGCCCCGGTGCCCCGGCCACCGGCCCCTGGCCTCTTGGCCTCGCCGACTGGTGACACAGGAGATCTGGGAGTGGTTACTCTGGCTCAGGAGCAAAACGCGAGATCTCACAACGCCCGCCTGATCCTCGTGAACAACACGGACGACCTCGTGCGGGAGATGCACGACATAGGTGTCGCGCCCGAAGGCGTGTCCATAATGGCGCCCAAGGGCGTGTTCCGGGTCATTCGCCTCGAGCGCGTGCCGCTCAGGGCCGCCATCCTAATCAAGGAGGAGATGCTTTCGAAAGGTGGGGAGGCAGCCGTGAGCGACCGGGTCGCGTCTCTCTCCACGGACACGACGGACGTCCTCCTCATGGGCACCGTGCGCGCACTGCGCCGTGCCGCGGAGGGGCTTTCGCGGCAGCCGTTCGGCCTTCGTGACATCGCCCGCGAGATCCGGGAGGTGCTGGACGCGGCCGAGTCCCCAGCCCCAGCAGGGCGGCGGACGCTCAAGCTGCGTGAGCATACGCTCGAGCTTGGCAAGAAAACCTACATCATGGGCATCGTCAACGTGACGCCCGACTCGTTCTCTGACGGCGGACAGCATGCAACGGTCCAGGCAGCCGTGGACCACGCCCGGCGTCTTGTGGATGAGGGTGCCGACATCATCGATATCGGCGGGGAGTCCACCAGGCCCGGCGCAGAGCCGGTCCCGGCGGAAGAGGAGTTGGAGCGTGTCATCCCCGTAGTGGAGCGCCTGGCCCCCGACATTCCCGTTCCCATATCAGTGGACACTTACAAGGCCGAAGTCGCCGAGGCTGCGCTTTCGGCGGGGGCCCATATGATAAACGATATTTCGGCGCTCCGCCTGGACACGCGCCTAGGCGAGGTTGTGGCGCGGGCGGGCGTTCCCGTGGTTCTTATGCACATGAAAGGCCTTCCCCGTAACATGCAAGAGAATCCGCAGTATGACTCGGTTATCGGAGAGATACTTGGTTTCCTGCGCGATGCCGTGGCCCGGGCCGAGTCGTGCGGCGTTCCCCGCGAGAACATTGTTATCGACCCCGGGATCGGTTTCGGAAAGACCGTGGCCCACAACCTGGAGATCCTCAAGCGGCTAGGCGAGTTTCGCAGTCTTGGGCTTCCCATACTCGTAGGGACGTCGCGCAAATCTCTCATCGGAAAGGTTCTGAACCTCCCGGTTGACCAGCGGCTGGAGGGCACCGCCGCTACGGTGGCGCTTGCTATAGCGTCCGGCGCGGACATAGTCCGTGTTCACGACGTGCGATACATGGCAAGGGTGGCGCGGATGGCGGACGCCATCGTGAGAGGAGGGGCTGAGCATGGCGGTGCCAACTGACAGGATCGTCCTCCGGAACATGGTGTTTTACGGGTATCACGGGGTTTTTCCGGCGGAGAAGGAGCTTGGCCAGAGGTTCGAGGTGGATGTCGAGATCGCGACCGACCTCTCGGCCGCGGCGCAGGCCGATGATCTCGAGGCCGGTGGTATCAACTACGTGGACGTATACACGCAGGTCAAGAACATCGTGGAAGAGCGTGAGTTCAACCTCATCGAGGCCCTGGCGGAAACCATTGCCCGGGAGATCCTGTCGGCTCACGATGTGGACGAGGTGACCGTGAGGGTGAGAAAGCCCGACGTGGCCATCGGAGGGGTGCTGGACTACGTGGAGGTGGAAGTCGTGAGGAGGCCCGAGCGGTGATGGAGGCCTTTGCCTACCTCGGGCTGGGCTCGAACTTAGGTGACCGCCGGCGGAACATCGCCGATGCCGTCAAGATGCTCGCGGAGTCCGGACACGTGAGAATCGAAAAAGTGTCGTCCCTTTATGAAACAGAGCCTGTGGGCTACACCGAGCAGGGGCGCTTCCTCAACGCCGTTGTCGGGGTTACATGCGATATGCCCCCCCTCGGGCTTTTGTCTTTGTGCCAGGGGATCGAAGCCAGGCTGGGGCGGGAACGGACCATAAGGTGGGGCCCGAGGACCATCGACATCGACATCCTGCTGTATTTCGAAAGACGTGCGGCCAACCGGAACGAAAGCCCTGCAGGTGCAAGCGCAGGCGCTGGTGTTAAGGTTGGCGGTGCTGCTAGTGCTGGCAGTGCTGTTGATCTTGGCAGTGCTGCTGGAGCCGGCGGTGGTGCTGGTGGGGATGATGACGGCGATGCCGATGTCGGTGAAGGTGCTGGTGCCGGTGCCGGTGCTGGTCCCAGTGCTGATGCCGATGCCTGTGACGAGGCCGGCGGGCGCGTCGGCGCCGTTCCCGGATCGGCAGGAGCGGTGCCGGTCGAGCCGGTGCAATCGGCCCAGTGGCAATCGCTCCCGTCGCGGGCCCGCCGTGGCAACCACAGGGGACGCTGCCATTGGGACTGCGAGGACCTTCAGGTTATCAACGACGGCCTGAACGTTGAGGCTTCCGCGGGACCTCTTGAGATCCCGCATCCCCGGATGTGGGAGAGAGGATTCGTGATCGTTCCCCTTGCTGAGATCGCTCCCGATCTGATGGCCCCGAGCGGGCGCAGCGCAAGTGATCTTGCCCAGGACCCCAGGATACACGAGGGAGTTTCCCTCCACATGACCGGCCCGTGGTGGCGGGAGGGCAGTGGCGCGGAGGATGGCGTACAAGCGCAGGCGGGACATGCACCGCGCGGCCAAACACGGGGAGGAGGCGTGTAGCGCGGCATGTGGCAAGGGGACTGCGCGCAGGGACAACGGCACGGTGCACAGGGAAGCCAGCCCAGGTTTCTAGGCGGGAAGGTGCTCCGCTTTGCCGAGGTGGACTCCACGAACGCCGTGGCCAGGCGTATGGCGGAAGCGGGGGCGCCCGAGGGCACGTGTGTTGTGGCCGAGACCCAGACTGGGGGGCGGGGACGGATGGGGCGCACGTGGCACTCGCCCCCGGGCGGGTTGTGGTTTTCGGTGGTGCTTCGCCCTGCGGTCTTGCCGCGGGACATCGGCAAGCTTTCGCTTGTGACCGGCGTGGCTGTAACCGAGGGTATCCGCGAGGCGACGCCCCTTCCCGCGATGATGAAATGGCCCAACGACGTGGTGGTGCAAGGGAAAAAGGTGTGCGGCATCCTCGTAGAGGGCAGATGGCGCGGCGAGACCGTGGACTACATTGTGGATGGGATAGGCATCAACGTTGCGGTGGACATCGCGAACCTGCCTCCCGAGGTGCAGGCCGTCGCGGGCACGCTCATCCCGCCCCGCAACCCCGGAGCCGCGGCGCTCCGCGAAAGGCTCCTCGCACTGGTCCTGGGAAAGCTGGGCCTGCTCTATCGCCGGTTCTTGTCTGGCGGGTTTTTGGACATACTTGAGAAGGCCAGGCTTTACTCCGACACTCTCGGCAGAGAGGTCGAGGCTGCATGTCCCTGGGGGCTGGTGCGCGGGACGGCCGTGAGTATCGATGCAGACGGCGCGCTCGTGATAAGGACGTCCTCCGGGGACGTTCGGATGGTCTCCGGCGATGTGAGCGTGCGCTGTGCCGGCGGCAGTTACTCGGGCTAGGTGGGGCGTTGGTAATGTATGCCACTCCTGGTTGGTCGAGTAGTGCCCGAGGTTGCCGAAACACAAGCTGTCACGAGCACCGGCGACCTCCGGAAAAGCGGCAGAAACCTTTGGACTCATGGACCCACGCGGGGTGTTCATTCGAAGTATGTCCGCCAAGCTCGTTGCCCTCCTCATTGCCCTTGTCGCCGGGGTCTCCATGGCGATCCAGGGGTCCATAAACACCAGGCTCGGCAAGGTGGTGGGCCAGTGGGAGGCCATCCTCGTTGTGCACGTTGTTGGGCTCGTCGGCGTGTCCTTCCTGTTGTTTGCGCTGAAGATGGGCCATGGTAACCTCGGCCGGATCATGAAGGGGCCGTGGTACACCCCGCTCGGCGGCGTCATCGGCGTGCTCATCGTTTGGGGAGTGATGGCGAGCATACCGAAGCTGGGAGTGGCGGTGGCAACCACATCGATAATCGTCGGCCAGGTGCTTACGGCGCTGCTCATAGACCACTTCGGCTTCTTCGGCCTCCGCACGACCCCTTTTACGTGGCTGAAGGGACTCGGCCTGTTGCTCCTCGCAGCAGGAGCGAAGCTGCTTCTCGGATGACGTGCCCGCAGCGCCAGGGCGGTGCCGCGCGGGTTTGGTGAAAGACCGTCAAATAGACTTGGAATCACATGTAATGTAATGGCAGGAAATACTAGTTTCCCGTCGAATAGTCTTCCCGTGGGAGCAACATGTTCCATTCTCGCAGGTGTTGACCCCGGCTGCCACCCTTGCTGCTCGTGGGGACGCAGTATTATCGTACCTGTCCGTTGCATCAAGAGCTAAAGCTGCCGCTGAGCCCGGATGATTGCTCCCGGCTGGAGGCGGGCCGGCAGGGAGAGCCTGAGCACCCCGGTCCGAGCGCCGGGGGAAGGCGAAGGTTTCCGGGCGGCGTTCACATGATGCGGTTGCGGCGAAGTCCACGACCATCGGTGGTCCTGGTCCGATGCGGGAGCAGAGGCCCTGGATGCTGATGGTCGTCGCGTGTCTATCCCGGCGCCGTTTTACGCGCGGGGAGTTTACGCCTCTAGCGTCCGTGACCGTGTGGCTCTCGGTTGAGGTTCGGGTACTCAAGCCTGAACTCCCCGCCAGCCGAACCACGGCAAGAGGGGGTTCGAGAGGGTAGTGAGGTAATGCCACTGTGACTTGCGATCGACGTCGCGACAGGGGACACTCATGCCTGCGCAACGCCGCACTTTCGGGGTTGGCGCACCCATCGCGTGGATCATGCTGGGTTCCGCTGGCGAAGGATCTCTTTACGTTCGACGGGCTCGGCGGCAGGGCAACCTTCTATCGCGAGTTGCTTCGTGTTGTCCTCCTCGCGTGCCGGGCCGACCACGCTCTGGTCGTGGAGCTGGATCCTGACGTGCTGTCGACAGCTCGGCCCTTCACGCATGTCTATCCTCAGCCAGCTTCCGAGAGGTATGAGAGACTGTGGGCATTCGTTGCAGGCTACGTGTCCTCCGCTGCCCGGCAGGGCGTCCAGGTCGAGCTTCCGCGCGACCTCCGGGATGCGCTCGACCTGGCGTCGATGCTCGCTGCGCCAGTGTTCGGCGACGACGAACTTCTAGCAGCGGTTGCAGTCTTCCGTGGGGCGTCCTCTCCTCCGTTCGGGGCCGAGGCCGATCAGCTCCTTCATGCACTGACGGATCAGCTTCCGGACCTGGCGCGGCGGGTAGCTCACGACGCGGAAACCTGCGCGAGAGCACCCCGCCTTCTCCGGGTGCTGCAGGCACGCGGCATGCTCCGAGCCGCGGGCCGGCTATGTTGTCTCCTGGACACAGCCGTGCTCATGCTTGAGAGAGCCGGTCTTGCCAACGCCGTTCTGTTCCGGATCCTGAATCTGGAGACAGGGGAGCTTGAGGTGATCGCTTCGTCGGGGCGACCGCGTTCCGCCAGGGCGAACGACCCGGTGCCGTCCTCGCAATGTCGGACCCTCGCACCTCTCAGGGCCAGCGTCATCAGAGGGGGTGCTGGACTCGTGGTCTGCCCGCTGCTACGCGGGCCAAAGGGACACGCGGAAGAGGAGGTCTTCTGTGCGCCGGTCCGGTGCGGGCCGGAAATCGCCGGTGTGCTGGAACTGTGGATGCCCCAAGGGGAGCGGCTGGGCGAGGCGGACATGCGCCTGGTGGAGGCCGTTGCTGGGGCTATCGGCAAAGGCTTTGCTGAGGCGGGCATCAATTGTTCGGGCACCAGGGGAGACTCCGGGTGTGGTTTCGCTGACATGTTTGCTGCTGTGACCAAGACATCCAGCGATCCTGCACATGCGGCGGAGATACTTCTCAGGCGACTGCGCACGAACGTTGCGTTCGACGTCGGTGCACTCGCCGAGCGCCGCGACGAGGCGGAGGATTTCGTGGTTGTTCAATCATGTTCGTTTCCCCCGACCGGGCCGGACAGCGACCCAGGCCACCCAGGAAGGCCGGAAGGTTTCGCGACTTTCGCGATCCCTGCGACACCGGGGAACATTCCGGGCTGCGCGACCGGGGAACCTGATGCCGAGGCGTGGGTGCGCCAGGTGTTGCAGCATGGGAGGCCGTTCGTGAACGCGCTCGCGATAAAGCGGCTTTACCTACCGGACGCGCGCTGGCAGGTAGGGCTCATCGTGCCCCTCGCGAGCGCCGGCTCCGTTGGAGCTACCCTGGTACTGGGCAAGAGAGGGAGCGAGGCGTTTTCCCAAGAGGAGTTTGATTTTCTGGACGGTGTGCGCGACGGCATCGCCGATCTCTGGCAAACCATGGCGCTCAGAACACGCCCTTCGGCAAGTGCTGCGCAGGAGGCCATGGCGGAGCGGATCGCGACCCTCGAGCAACTCGCGGCAGGAGCAGCCCACGAGATCAAGAACCCGCTTGCGGTGATAAAGGGTTATCTTCAGGTGATGCAGTCCGATCCGACCGTATCGGACGCGACGAAGAATCGGATAGGGCGCCTGTTCCGCCAGCTCGATCAGATCAGCAACGTCGTGGAGGACTTCTCACAGCTTGCGAAGCCTGTGACCGCCGACCTTGCGCCGCTTTCCCTGGCCGGCATGCTTGAAGAAGTGCTCGAGATCGTCGAACCTCAGGCATCGAACATCGGGATCACGATCGTGAGAGCCTATGCCGAGGGCACACCGGAGGTGATGGCCGACGGCGGGAAGCTGGAGCAGGTGTTTCTGAATCTCTGCAGGAACAGCCTTGAGGCAATGGCTCCAGCGGGAGGCGGTGAGCTGCGAGTCTCGACCCGAACCTCGGCGGACGGACGCTTCGTTGAAATCGAGTTTTGTGACACCGGGCCGGGCATGAGTGGCGAAGTCATGTCGCGTATCTTCCGTCCGTTCTTCACAACGAAGAAACACGGGACAGGCCTTGGGCTCACCATATCCATGCAAATCGTGAAGCAGCACGGCGGCACGATCCGGGTCGAGAGCGCGCCAGGCGCCGGGGCTGTGTTCACGGTGGTGTTGCCCGTTGCTCCGAAGTAGCGACGTGCTTGGCATCCCATGGCGGTATGTTTCCCCTGGGGCCCGAGGCGCCGAGGCGACACGGTGGTTTGGTCTCGGGAGCGCGCCGCAAGTGCAGGGTTCCTGCGCTGGGCTACACTACTCCAGAACAGGCGCAGGGGTCGCCGAGGCCGTACTCAGCTAAGTGGGGATGCAGGAGATTGTTGAACTTCCCCAGCAGCGCCCATTTTAGCTGAGCATTGCGACGGTTTTGCGCGCTTCAACCGGGCTGCGTTGACATGATGTGGAAGACATCAACACCCTCGTGCAGAAATGCTTCCGACTTTGGGAGGGGTTGCCGGTGACTCAAAGAGAGAGGACAACACCGGCAACCCACCAGATGCTAGCAAACCGGGAAGAACTAACGAACCCTCGCTTAGCCCCTGCTGCGAGGTGTACACGATTGCGTGCCTGCACAAGTGCATGAGCGCGCGATTCTGCGGTGTTGGGTGCTACTCCACTATGTAGAGGATCCCGATGGTGTTCGGGCCGCAGTGGCTGGCGATGACAGCCCCGGCAGTGGTTTCAAGGACCTCCCTTACAGCCGGGGCGGCCTTCCGGATCCCGTCCTTTAGGTAAAGCGCGTCTTCATGGCAGCCGGTATGGGTTACGAAGACGCGGTCTGGGACCACGCGGGCCGAGTCGGCCCTGAAATCGTCCAGCAGCTTGTCAAGCGCCTTCTTCCTGGGGCCTCTCACTTTTCCTGATACGACCATGCCCCCGTCAACTACGGAGATCACGGGCCTTATCTGGAGCAGGCTTCCGACGAGCGCCTGAACGCCCGAGCATCTTCCGCCCATCCTGAGGTAGTCCAGAGTGTCGATTATGAAAGACGTCCTCACCCGCGGGATGACGCTCTCGACAGCGGATGCGATGGCCTGCGCAGTTTTGCCGGCGGCGGCCAGGTCGCAGGCGAGAAGCACCTGAAGGCCGATGCCGGTGGAAAGGTTCGCCGAGTCGATGACGGTCACCTTTCCCTCAGGGAAGTCCGCCGCAGCAAGCTTCGCCGTGGGTGTCCCGGACGAGAACTTGCTCGAGATGCCGATGTACACGACCTTGTCCGCGTCCTTCAGGGCGTCCTCAAAAACGCGATGGAACTGCGCGAGGTTGGGCGCCGAGGTCTTGGGAAGCATTCCGCGCCGAGCGACCATCTCGAAAAGCGCGGCTGTGGAGATGTCCACCCCGTCCTGGAAGCTGTCGGATTCAAAGTTGACGACGTAGGGAACCACGGTGATGTCATACTTCCGGATTAGCTCTGGGCTAAGGTCTGCGGTGGAGTCGGTTATGATTTTGACGCGTGCCAAGCCCGAATACACCTCCCTTGAACGTCGCGACTCAAGACATCGGGGTAGATAGCCACATAAAGGGGCAGTTGGGAATCGATTGGGACTCCAAGGAAAAGTATACGCTGATGGGGATGGGGTGTAAAGGAGGGGAAACAGTATGAGTGCGTGTAACAATTGGAGAGTACATTCCCTTTTAGGGAGTCTTGCGTGCAGACCGGGGCGTCGTTCGCGACGAAAAGACAGACGAGGCGATGAGGCAACAGGATGAAAGGGTAAATATCATGCCGCTATCCAGGAAGTGGTGGTACCCCTCATGCACCACAATTGCCATATGCGCGCCAGGGACAGGGACCTGGACCGGAAGGTGGTGCTGTGGTAGGATTTAGGTGTATGGTTACATTGAAGCCCTCAGGGAGGTCAGGACCGTGACGGCAACTAGTGCGACCCCTTCCAACTTCATCGAGGACATCATCGAAGAAGACTTGAAGCAGGGCAAGAACAACGGCCGGGTGCATACGCGGTTCCCACCCGAGCCCAACGGTTACCTGCACATAGGCCACGCCAAGTCCATTTGCCTGAACTTCGGCATCGCCGCCAAATACGGGGGATTGTGCAACCTTCGCTTCGACGACACCAACCCGACCAAGGAGGACGTCGAATACGTCGAGTCCATCAAGGAAGACGTGCGCTGGCTCGGCTTCGACTGGGATGACCGGCTGTTCTACGCGTCTGACTACTTCGAGCAGCTCTACGAGTATGCGGTCGAGCTCATCAAGGCCGGAAAGGCATACGTTTGCGACCTGAGCCCTGACGAGATCAGGGAATATCGGGGCACTCTCACCGAGCCGGGCAAGGAGAGCCCCTACCGCAATCGCTCGGTCGAAGAGAACCTCGACCTCTTCCGGCGCATGCGGGCGGGGGAGTTCCCCGACGGCTCCCGCGTCCTGCGGGCGAAGATCGATATGGCGTCTCCCAACCTCAACATGCGCGACCCGGTCCTCTACCGCATCCTCCGGGCGACTCACCACCGGACGGGCGACAAGTGGTGCATATACCCAATGTACGACTTTGCACATCCGCTCTCGGACGCGCTCGAGGGGATCACCCACTCCATCTGCACGCTGGAGTTCGAGGACCATCGCCCCTTGTACGACTGGCTCATCGAGAACGTGAGTGTCCCGAGCCGGCCCCGTCAGATCGAGTTTGCGCGCCTGAACTTGAGCTACACCGTGATGAGCAAGCGCAAACTCCTGGAGCTCGTGAAGCGCGGCATCGTCTCCGGCTGGGACGACCCCAGGATGCCCACCATCTCGGGCCTGCGGCGGCGTGGCTACACGCCGGAGTCCATACGCACCTTCTGCGAGCGCATTGGCGTGGCCAAGGCCAACAGTGTTGTGGACATCGCTTTGCTCGAGCACTGCGTCCGCGAGGACCTGAACCGGCGGGCGCAGCGCGTGATGGCCGTCCTCCGCCCCCTCCGCGTGGTCATCGACAATTACCCCGAGGACAAGGTGGAGTGGCTGGAGGCCGTGAACAACCCCGAGGACCCGTCCATGGGGACGCGAAAGGTGCCGTTCTCGCGCGTGCTCTACATCGAGCGGGACGACTTCAAGGAGGAGCCGCCGCCGAAGTTCTACCGCCTTGCCCCCGGGCGCGAGGTGAGGCTGCGGTACGCCTATTTCATCAAGTGCACGGACGTGGTGAAGGACGAGAAGACGGGCGAGGTGACCGAGCTGCACTGCACGTATGACCCGGACACGCTGGGAGGCTCTGCCCCGGACGGGCGCCGGGTCAAGGCCACCCTGCACTGGGTGTCGGCCGCGCACGCGCTCGAGGCCGAGGTTCGCCTGTACGATCGTCTTTTTACGAAGGAGGACCCGGGCGCCGAGGAGGATTTCCTTTCGTGCGTGAACCCGGACTCGCTGAGGGTGCTTACGGGGTGCAAGGTCGAACCGTCTCTGGCCGGCGCGGCGCCGGGCGACCGGTTCCAGTTCGAGCGCCTCGGTTACTTCTGCGTAGATCCCGATTCATCGCAAGGCGCGGGTGAACGGAGGTTGGTGTTCAACCGCACGGTCGGCCTGAAAGACGAATGGGCCAAGATCCAGAAGGCGAGCGGCGGCGAGCAGAAAGGCTGACACACCCTGAGCCACACCTTGTCTACGTCGGACGGCGCAGGTACTCACAGGCCCCTGACAAATGGGTACCGCGGTGATGCGGCGCGGGCGAAGCGGCCATCTGCCGTCCACAGCTCGCATTGCTCCCTGGCGGCGAGCGCCAGGTACGCGGTGTCGTAGACTGTCGGCTGGTCAAGCTCGGTAGCCAGGGTGAGGGCTCTTTCTGTAAGCTCCTGGTCCCACGTAAATCTGATATTGAGGGAGTTGAGGAGTTGGAGCGCTTCCATACCGTCCTCGTGGGTGATCTCGCCCCGCCGCGCCTTCTGGCGCAGAACCGAGGCGACCTCTATGGGGAGGTGCGCCGGGGCGATGAACTCATCGTCGGCGTGTATGCTGAGCCACGCTATGGCCTCGTCGCTCCCGGCCTCGTACGTCAACCACTTCAAGACCAGGCTCGCGTCCACGCAAACCATCATGGTTTCCACCTTCCGTTCTCGCTCCCGCTCCCGCTCCCGCTCCCGCTACTGCTACTGCTACTGCTGCCGCTACTGCTGCCGCTGCTGCCCGCGCCCGGCCCGCGATTCCCGGCTTCCCCGTGGCCTGCGAACGTCTCGTCATCGGGAATCTGCCGATTGGCACGGGCCTCCCGTATCTGGCGAAGCAACTCCACCGAGTCGCTGCCCTGTTTGTGCCCGTCGCGAAGCCGGCGCTGGAAGGCATGAATCCGGCTGATGGCTTCACGACGCTCGACCCTCGCCTCATACTGGGCGATGGCTTCTGCCACCACAGAGTTTAAGGAGATATCCCGGGCACAAGCGTACTTCTTCAAGCGTTCGTATTCTTCCTCCGGGATACGTACCGTGATCGGTTTCAATGAACCATCGTTTGCCTTCATCATTTGCATCACCAGATGCATCATACCATGAGTCATAGAGGAAGTCAATCTGGCTCCGGAGGCGACGGTTCATGTTTCTGACAGGGCTGCACCTGGTCAGGTCGCTTGGTCATAGATGCCTGCCACTACTTGGCAGGAAGGGGATCTTGCGGCGACTGGCGAATACAGGTCACGACGAAAGGTGGCACTGGGTTGACCGCGGGCAGATTCTCGATTTCCTCTTTGCGACGCGAGGGGCGGGGAAGCGGCTTCTCGACTTCGGGCCCGGCGATGGCTGGCCGTCTCTTGGCGTGGCACGTTTTGCGGGAGTGGTCGTGGGTGTTGACGCGTCGGCGCGGCGAGTCGAAGTCTGCTCCCAGAACGCGAGGCGCCTGGGCATATCAAACGCGAAGTTCGTGCATGCTCCTGCGGGAACTCCGCTTCCTTTCGGGGATGCCACGTTTGACGGGGTGATGGCTGCAAGTTCCGTGGAGCAGACGCCCGACCCGAAGTTCACCTTACGGGAGCTATGCCGCGTCTTGAAGCCCGATGGGCGCCTCCGTATCGGCTACGAGGCCCTTGGCGTTTACCGCAACGGCAAGGAACGCGAGATCTGGGTGCTCGGGATAGATGATCGCACCTGCCGCCTTGTCTTCTACGACCGCCACATCGATGAAGAGCGAGCCGACCAATACGGGCTTACGCTTGCGATGTCCCGCAAAGATGTGGCGGACCTCCTCCGCAGCGAGGGGTGTCCTTGCAACTACGAGGGGTTCACCGTTGACCTGCTCGAGCGGCTGCGTCCACGCATCCTGGATGCCCGGGCGTGCACCCTGAGACACCCTTGCGGGCGGACCCTTGCGGAGTGGCTTACCGAGGCCGGGTTCAGCGAGGTGATCCCATCGCACGGCGGCGGGCCGTTTGCCGGCCGCCTGTTCAGCAACCTGCCGCAGGAACGGCGCCCGCGCAGCTTGGAGGCGGTGGAGGACCTCCTGGCGCCGCTCGTGAAAGCCGTCATCGATATGCCCGCGCCCATCGACACCGACCCGATGATCACCGCAGTCAAGTAGGTCCGTATATCGACTTGCTTTGCGACCCGGACCCGCAACCCTTTTACGAGCACTTCGGGATGAGGCGAGCCGGCGGCATGTCTCTCAGGAATTATCGGTTTCGGTCCGGCAGTCAAGCCCGCGTTTGACGGAGCCTTGCACTCTCAAGGGCGCCTGAGTGTTTGGTGTTCGTGTCGTGATGCCCGTGGGCCTTGAATGAGCGCCCCGCGTTGAGCCGGGGGAAGCACACAGGAGAGACCGTATTGAAGACCAAAGTAGCGCTTATCGCATGCAGGTCCTATTCGCAGGAGGAGGTCGCCCATGCGGTTGACACCGCCGTCGGTCTCCTCGGTGGCGTTGACGGCTTTTTGCCCCGTGAAGGGTTTGTGCTGGTGAAGCCCAATATGCTCTCACCCTACCCGCCTGACAGGGCGGTGACGACCCATCCGGTGGTCGTGGGCGCCGTCCTCAAGCTTCTCAGGCGGTCTGGCGCCGAGGTTGCGGTGGGGGACAGCCCGGGCCATGGCAGCGTGTTCGCTGTCGCGGAGAAATGCGGGATAGCCGCGGCCTGCGGCGAGGCGGGCGTGCGCCTTGTCTCCTTTGAGGACGGAAGCGCGCGCAAACACTCCACCGGCCGGGTTTGCAAGGAGTTCGTCCTGGCGCGGCCCGTCGTGGACGCCTCGGGGATCATCAACGTGGCCAAGATGAAAACCCACGGGTTCATGACGTTTACCGGCGCGGTCAAGAACCTGTTCGGCTGCATTGCAGGGGCGGAGAAGCTGCGCATGCATCTGAGGTACAACGATCCACATGCCTTTTCCCTGATGTTGTTGGACCTCCTCAGCCTAGTAAAGCCGCGTCTTTCGCTGCTGGACGCAGTGGTGGCCATGGACGGTGACGGGCCGTCGCATGGGCGTACGAGGCACGTTGGAGCAATACTGGCGTCGGAGGATCCGATTGCCCTCGATACGATCGCCCTTCGCCTCGCTGGAGCGGATCCCGTGCGCGTGCCCTACCTCCGGGCCGCAAGGGACCTTGGCGTGGGGAGCACACGCCCGGAGGAGATTGAGGTGGTGGGAGCACGGCCAGAAGACTTCCCGGTGACCGACTTCGCCCTCCCGCCGGCCACGCGCGCGACCTCGGGCATATTCACGTTCGTGAGGGCCGTCCGAAAGCACGTCACCGCAAGCCCTCGGGTGGATGCGGCTAAGTGCGTCGGATGTGGAGTCTGTGCGCAGTCGTGCCCGCCCGGAGCCATCGTGGTGGCCTCGGAGAGAGCCAAGATAGACCCCCGCCGCTGCATACGCTGTTTCTGCTGCCAGGAGATGTGCCCGGAAGGGGCCGTCTCTCTGCACCGCGGCGCCCTCGCGACGATTGTGGACCGGGCGCTTGAATGGCTGTAGCACCAACGAGTTGGCGGGCTCCTCGTGGGCTGGACTCATGAAGGCAGTGGCTTTACTGCGAGGCTGGCAATTGGCTGTGTGGGGCGGTCATGTGTCAGCATTTCGCTCCAGCGTATTGCTGTGAACCCGAGAAGGCCGACCGTCTCTTCCGTGAGTTCGTGCCACTCTCGGCTGTGCAGATCATACGTGGATGCCGGTGTGCGGGCGGTGGGACCCTGA
>JACIXY010000024.1 GCA_014360195.1 Bacillota bacterium | reverse complement strand
CCAGACGGGCCGGATTTTGGCGAAGCGCGCCCCGCTTGGGGCGCCGTCCCCGAGTGCAACACCGGCAACCCTGCACGGCACGTGTGCTCTCTGAAACCGGCGATTACTTGTGGCGATCTACTTAGTCAGGTGGAACCGGCCGGGCTCCGGCGGCTCGTCATCTCGCTGCATTCTGCCGGCCGGTTCGCCGGTTCCGTGTTGCTCCAAGCTCGCCTTTGACAACGATCTCCCCAAGTCCCGCCCGTGCCGAGTCTGTCACGTGGCCTAGCTGCGGGGGTCAGAAGCGCTCAGGGACTCTCGGCTTCACAGCTGCGGTGGATGGCGACTGCTGGCTGTCAAAGGAAAGTCGAGCACAAGGCCGAAACAGGACGGGGCCCTTTACTTGGCGGCGTACTCCCTCAGGGCCTCAAGCAGCCGGCTCACCTCTTCGGCCGTGTTATAGGGCGCGATGCCAACCCTCACGACGCCGCCGCTTTCGGCGAGGCCGAGGCGCTCGATGAGGGTCGTGGCGTAGAAGTCGCCATGCCAAACGAAGATGCCCCGGTCTCCAAGGAATCTGGCGACGTGCGCTGGGTGCCTCTCCGCCATGGTGAACGACACGGTTGGGGTCCGCTCACCATGCGCCGGAAGCCCGTACACAGTCACTCCGGGGATCGAGGCCAGCCCGTCCATAAGCATGGCAAAGAGCGGTCGTTCGTGGAGTTCGATGGCGGCGAAGCCTGCAAGGATGCGCGACCTTCGACTTGCGGGCTCTTTCGCCTTGTGATCAGCATCCGGTGGTTGCACGGCGCCCGGTTCCGGCTGAGGCGCGCTGGCCTCTAGTGTGGCGGCGCCTTCACTCGTGCTCCTGGGGAGGGCCGCTGCCGGCCGCTGAGCAGTAGTCCCGAGATCAGCCTCCTGAACCGCTGTCCCGAGATCAGCGATGAACTCTATCGCCTCGATGACGCCGGCTATGCCCTCGTGGTTCAGCGTGCCGGTCTCGATCTTGTGTGGAGGCTTCGGGCTCTGAGGGCGCACCTTGTATGTAGCAAGGCGCTCGAACGCGTCGCGGCGGCCGTAAAGGATGCCCACGTGCGGCCCGAAGAACTTGTACGCGGAGCACAGCAAGAAATCGCATCCGATGTCACGCACATCGATGGCTCCGTGCAGCGCGTAGTGGACCGCATCGACCACGCATACTGCCCCGACGGAGTGGGCGAGGGAGGCCGCGCGCTTCACGTCATTGATGGTCCCGACCGCGTTGGACGCGTATCCCAGCGCCACCACCTTGGTCCGCGTAGTGATCGCCCGCTCCAGGTCGTCGTAGTCGAGCGTGCACTCGGGCAGGTTCACGCGGACGGACCTTACCGCTACGCCTCTCTCCTCGAGGGCCTGCCAGGGGCTGCGGTTTGCTTCGTGATCGAGGTCCGTTATGACGATCTCGTCGCCGGGCGCGAGCGCACGCCCCAGGGCGCGCGAGAGAGCGAAATTCAACGTGGTCATGTTCGGGCCGAAGGCGATCTCGTCTGCCGAACCTGCTCCGAGCATGTCCGCCACGGCTTGTCGCGCAGCGGCTATGATTTCGTCCGTGCGGCGGCTCGTTGTGAACTCGCCGTGGCAGTTGGCGTTCGCTTCTCTATAGTATCGCGCAACCGCCTCGATCACCCGGGTCGGGACCTGCGTGCCGCCGGGGCCGTCGAAGTACGCCGCCATGTGTCCGTTCACTCGAAGGTCAAGTGCGGGAAACTCCTGCCTGCAAAAAGAGAGATCGACCTGCATCTGTTGCTGCCTCCTTTTCGGCTCTCATCGAGCGTGTCTTCGTTATAGAACGCTTCGACAGATTAAACTTCGACGCGGGTGGCGCAAGTCCTGTCGCGGTTCTCTGCCCGGCGAGGACAGCAGACCACCGACTATCCACCTGCTACCCACAGAAACGCAGTCCAACGCGGCCGAACCTCAGGGCAAGAAGAGCGTCGAAGTGGCTTGCGCATGAGAAGGCGACGCGTGAACAGGGGTGGGTTGGAACCGCTTTCCCCGAAAGACGTTCGGCTGAATGTGGCGTGGCTGCAGCCTGGCGGGAGCACCCGGATTCAACTCATGCGCCGGCTTCGACAGCACGATGAGGCCGCTCCTGTAGCTCGTTGCCACCTTCGATCGGGAGAAGGGTGAAGCGACAACCAACCTACCGGGACGCTCGTGTACAGCGATAAGCAGAGCGCCACCTTCTCGCGGGCAATTGGCACTTGCATACCCGTAACCTCTGTGCTAATATATAGACGCGGCGCAGGGCATTCGGGTGTAAGTGCCCGGGGCCGCAGCGCACCAGCCTGCCGCATGGCGCTGTTGATAGCGCCGCTCACAGCGGTGTCGCGTTCGACCGAGCGGCGGGGCGGGTGCACGGGCTGCGCAACGAGGCGGCGGCTTGCACGAGTTGCATACGCAGTTTTTGTGGAGAGGTTCCCGAGCTGGTCAAAGGGGGCAGACTGTAAATCTGTTGGCTCAGCCTTCGGTGGTTCGAATCCACCCCTCTCCACCAGGTATTTTGCAGTGAGCGGGAATAGCTCAGTTGGCTAGAGCGTCAGCCTTCCAAGCTGAATGTCGCGGGTTCGAGTCCCGTTTCCCGCTCCAGGTCATGTTTAGGAGCCCATGTAGCTCAGCAGGCAGAGCACATCCATGGTAAGGATGGGGTCGCCGGTTCGATTCCGGCCGTGGGCTCCAGTTGTGTAATCCGGTGAGGCGCCTTTAGTTGCGGCGCTGTTTTCTTGTACCGGCGGGTCGTACCGGCTAGCGGCGATTGGCACGTCCACCCCTGCAGGCTCCGGCCTTTGCCTTCGACGGGCGTTTGGCAGCGATCTGTAGCGATCTCTGTAGTAGTTGCGTCTGCGCCGAACTGGTCACGTGGCACAACTTCCGGGGCCAGAGACACCCCAGGCCTTTCAACCTCACAGCCACGGTGGACCGCAATTGCTGGCTGTCAAAGCCAGGTTCGGCGGCCAGGGGGCCCGCAGTGCGGCGCGGCCGTGCCGCGGGCCTCGCGGTTGTCGTGCTTCGGGAAAGAGGCGAAAGCGGCGGCGCTCGGGTGGTGCTTATAAAGCCAAGTGAAGGTGCAGGAGGGTGTTGAACTTCCCCACCGGCTACCGGTTTGGCTGAGTCCGGCAACGGTTTTGCGCGACTCAAGCGGGCTGTGTTGACATAATATGGTAAGCACCAATGGTCTCGTGCAGAAATGCCCTCGACTCTTGGGAGGGGTTGCCGGTGACTCAAAGAGAAAGTGCAACGCCGGCAACCGAGCAACTACTGGAAAAGCGACGAGAACTAACGCACCCTCACTTAGCGCTCATAAAGCGCGTGGCCGCGGTGAGACTACGAACGCGCGGCGGTTCCGTTTTCGGGTCTTCCTTCGGATAGGCAGGTGGGGAGTGCTGACACACGGACCCGAGAGGCATTGACGTGCTCGGCCTCTGGGTTTGCGCGGCAGCGCGGCAGTCCGTTATTGACATGCCTGCCGCGGTATGCTAGATTCTAGGAGTGACGTGCCAGGGGGTGTGAAGAAGTGCGCGAGGGCATCACTCTTGAATGCACCAAATGCAAGCAGCGGAACTACCGCACCGAGAAGAACAAGCGGAACGACCCCGACCGGATCGAGCTGAAGAAGTACTGCAAGTTTTGCCGGACTCATACTGTCCACAAGGAGACCCGGTAAGCGGCGACGCCTCTGCCTGATTCTTTGCATTTCGCGGTTTCGCGGGGGCAAAGGCGTGCACGCGTAGGTGTGAAGTGTGAAGTGTGAAGGTGCCAGTGCGTGGCGCCTGCCGACGCCAGCCAGCCGTGCGCTGCAGCGGTCACATCGCAGGCGCGGCGCAGCAGAGGAGCGGGGGGCGGTGCGTCAGGCATTCACCGACTTGTTGAGAAGGCCCGCGTTCGGGCCGGCGGGCGACGAAGCGACGAGGAAGGGAGCCGTTATGCAGATCAAGGAGAGGCTTGGCCGCACTGGCAAATTCCTTCGAGAGGTCAGGGCCGAAATGAGGAAGGTCTCGTGGCCCGACCGGAAGGAACTTGTGTCTTCGACCGTAGTCGTGGTCACCGTGGTCGTCGTAGCCAGCGCATTCATCGGGCTCATCGATTTCGTGTTTTCTCAGGGCCTGAAGCTGTTCATACGGTAACATGCGACAAAACTTCAGTAGGGGGTGGAGGGCTGCAGTCGTGAGACGACGCGGCCCCTCATGAGGTGGAGGAAAGAGAAATAACCCGGTCTGCTGAAGATGAACTCGCAGCCTCTATGGAGGAAGGCCCGCCGCAGCAGGAAAGGGTAGGCGGTGACCCCGACGGGGAGCCCGGCGAGCCGCCGGCGGAGTTGGGTGAGAAGTCTCCGGAGCCTGAGAATCCGAATAAGAAGTGGTACGTCATCCACACGTACTCAGGTTACGAGAACAAGGTCAAGGCCAACCTCGAGCGACGGGTCAAGACAATGGAGAAGGAAGACAAGATCTTCCGGGTGCTTGTCCCGACCGAAGAGGAGTACGAGTTCAAGGACGGCAAGAAGAAGATCGTCAAGAAGAAGATCTTTCCCGGGTACGTGCTGGTTGAGATGGTAATGGAGGACGATTCGTGGTACGTCGTCCGGAACACCCCGGGCGTGACCGGGTTTGTCGGCTCAGGTTCCAGGCCGGTACCGCTCCAGGAGACGGAGATGCACGATATCCTCAGGCGGATCGGCGTCGAGGAAGCTCGCCCGAAGATCGACTTCTCGGTCGGGGAGGGGGTGCGTGTGATCTCCGGGCCGTTCCAGCACTTCTCCGGGATCATCGAGGAGATCCAGCCAGACAAGGGGAAAGCCCGAGTGCTCGTCTCCATGTTCGGGCGAGACACGCCGGTGGAACTGGATTTCAGCCAGATCGAGAAGCTGTAGGGTAAAGTGGGAGTTACCCACACGTACCCGGATTACGAGAACAAGGTCAAGGCCAACCTCAAGCGACGGGTCAAGACCATGGAGAAAGAAGACAAGATCTTCCGGGTGCTTGTCCCGACCGAACACGAGTGAGGCCCTGACCGGCGCAACGTGGTTACGGGGTTTGAAGCGCGCAGGAGGGACGTATTTCATGGCTAAGAAGAAGATAGCGGCGATTGTGAAGTTGCAGATACCAGCGGGGAAAGCCACCGCGGCGCCGCCGGTGGGACCGGCCCTTGCGCAGCACAGCGTGAACATCATGGAGTTCGTGCGCTCGTTTAACGAGAAGACCGCCGCGCAGGCCGGTACAATCATCCCGGTGGAGATAACCGTCTACGAGGATAGGTCTTTCACGTACGTGCTCAAGACACCGCCGGCCTCGTTCCTCATCAGGAAAGCTGTCGGCATCGAGAAGGGGTCCAGCAAGCCCCACAGGGAGAAGGTGGCGAAACTTACCCGCGCCCAGTTGCGCGAGATAGCCGAGCTCAAGATGAAGGACCTCAATGCCACAACCATCGAGGCTGCGGAGCGGATGATCGCGGGCACAGCGAGGAGCATGGGCGTCGAGGTGGAGGCCTAGAGAACCCCGAGGCCCGACCGACCATACACGAGCCCGACCGCACACGGGCGCGATCACACGCGGGCCCGACGACACACGATTTTTGTGGGAGGAGCAATCCGTCTGCACCACAGGGAGGTTTGGATTATGGCAGATCGCGGCAAGAGATACCAGGAAGCTCTGAAGCAATACAATAAGCAGCAGCTTTACTCGCCTTCTGAGGCTGTCGAGATCGTTAAGAAGACGGCGACTGCGAAATTCGACGAGACCGTGGAAGCTGCGGTGCGGCTTGGAATCGACCCGAAGAGGTCCGACCAGCAGGTGAGAGGGGCGGTGGTGCTCCCGTACGGCACCGGCAAGACCGTGAGGGTGGCAGTCTTCGCCAAGGGCGAGAAAGCGAAGGAAGCCGAGGCCGCAGGCGCTGATTATGTCGGCGCCGAGGATCTTGCCGAGAAAATCCAGGGAGGCTGGATGGACTTCGACGTGGCGGTTGCCACCCCTGATATGATGGGTATCGTCGGCAGGCTGGGCCGTATCCTTGGCCCGAGAGGCCTCATGCCGAACCCAAAGACCGGCACGGTCACGTTCGAGGTGGCCAAGGCCATCCATGATATCAAGGCCGGTAAGGTAGAGTACCGGGCGGACAAAGCTGGCATCGTGCACGTCCCCATCGGCAAGGCCTCATTCGAGGCGCCGAGGCTCCTCGGGAACCTGGGCGCGCTTATGGATGCGCTCGTCAAGGCGAAGCCGCCTGCGGCGCGGGGCACGTATATTAAGAGTGTGGTCCTCTCGACGACCATGGGACCCGGGGTCAAGGTGAGCCCAGTGCAGGCTACGGCGATTTCGGCGGAAAGATGAGGACGGCGCCTCTTGCGTATGTCCGGTAGCTGGGAGCTGACAGCCGACGGTCGCTAAGCAGTCCAGGTAGTCGATAACTGAATACGAAGAAATGCGCTTTCCGTGACCCAAGACAGCGGGCGTTCGAGAAGCGTCGGCGCGCTTCCGACGGGCTCGAACTTAATGAGCCATCCGGGGCCGTACGGCCCGGCGTGGGCGCTCGCCCGCCGAGGTCGGGGGACAGGCGTCGAAAATGTTGCATGGTTGCACGGTCGCACAGCTTCAGGCCGCCACAGCGGGTGCCGCCACCTGGGCGCAGGCCGAATGCCGGCCCAGGATGCCGGCCACGGACCGCTGGTTGTGGTGCCAGGCTGCGGCCGGGCGGCGGCCTTCAGGCACGCCGCTGGTGCACATGCGTCTGTCAAGAGGCCCCCGCATGTCTTGCGGGGGCCTCTTTTGATCCGTTTACACGTACACGTCGCCGTTAAGTGAGGGTGCAGTGGACTGTTGAGTTTCCCCTGCAGCTGAGGGTCTGGCCAAGCACTCCTATGGCCCTGGACGATTCATCGGGGCTGCGTAGGGGGCTGCGCAAGGCGCAATGCGGGGAATATCAGCAGTCTCGCGCAAGAAACAGACGAGAATTGGCGCACTCTCACTTAGGTTGCCAGTGACTCAAGGAGAGACCTCGGGTGCAGCACCGGTGCGGGATAGGTAAAGCGCCGGTGGCCCCTAGGATCGGGCTGGTGGCGCCCAAGGTCGGGAAGGCTTGTCTTTTGTCACTTGGGCGACAGTGCGACAGTGCGAAACACGTTGCGAAAGGAGGTGCCAGTCGAAATTGCCAAAGCCGGAGAAGGAAGCCGCAGTACAAGAGATCAGGGAGAAGCTATCGAAATCCCAGGCTGTCGTCCTCACCAACTACCGCGGGCTCAACGTGGCCGCTGTCACAGAGCTTCGAAGGAAGCTGAGTGAAGCGGGGATCGAGTTCAAGGTCGTGAAGAACACGTTGACCCGCATTGCCTCGAGAGAGGTGGGCCTGGAAGACCTGGAACGGTACCTCGAGGGGCCGACTGCCATCGCGTTCTCTCCAGGCGACCCGGTGGTGCCTGCCAAGATCATCTCGGAGTTTGCCCGGGAGCACAAGGAGATGGAGATCAAGGGCGGTGCGCTGCAGGGGAAGGTCATCGGGCCGGATGATGTGCGGAGCCTTGCGGAGCTGCCGTCCCGTGAAGTCATGCTCGGCCGCGTCGCAGCGACCATGGCAGCGCCCATATCGGGCCTTGCTCGTGCCCTTGCGGGTACCATCCGCAACCTCGCTTACGCCATTGACGCCGTAAGGCGGCAGAAGGAAGAGCAAGGGGCACCGGCCTGAAGCCTGAAGCCTGAAGCCTGAGCGCTGAGCGCTGAGCGCTGAGCGCTGCGCGGGGCGCCGGGGGACCCGTGCCGCTGCCGGTTGGGCCCGTCCGCCGGTGTTCGGTGTTCGGGGCTGCAATGGAGGTGCAGAGGATCGTGATCACGGAATCCCGGCCGCCAGGACCCGGTGGGCCTACTCTAGAAGAAATCGGCGCTACGAGCGCCACAGAAGACCGGCGAAAACCACAAAAAGGGGAGAGACACAGAATGACGAAAGAAGAGATTATCGAGGCAATCGCCAACATGACGGTACTTGAGCTTGCGGAGCTTGTCAAGGCCATCGAGGAGAAATTCGGGGTGAGCGCAGCCGCGCCTGTCGCTGTTGCAGCCGGTCCCGCTGTTGCAGCAGCTCCCGCAGCCGAGGTTGAGGAGAAGACCGAGTTCGACGTGATCCTTGTGACCGCCGGCGACAAGAAGATCCCCGTCCTGAAGGTCGTCCGTGAGCTCACCGGCCTTGGTCTCAAGGAAGCCAAGGATCTTGTGGAAGGCGCGCCGAAGCCTGTGAAGGAAGGCGTCAAGAAAGAAGAGGCCGAGGCGATAAAGGCGAAACTCGAAGAAGCAGGGGCAACGGTGGAGATAAAGTAAACAGATTCGACGTACACGGACAAGGGGCGCCCGTGAAAATACACGGACGCCCCTCTTGCGCTTGACAGGGGTCAGATCGTCTGCTAGCATAAAAGAATGCGGCAACCTGACTTGCGCGCATGCTATTCGTCTGATTTAGTAATACTACATGAGGTCCTTCTTTTCCTTCACCCAAAGCAAATTCCTCAGGTGCTGACAGCAGGGAACTCTTCGTGACCTGCTTATAGTGTTGTCATCCGCTCATATTCGGTGGGAGATAGGAGCGTGACAGGATGGCTGTTATGACACAGGTCGGCAGGCGGCAGCGGCTCAGTTTCTCCAAGATAGACGAAGTGCTTGATGTACCCAACCTCATCGAGATCCAGCAACGGTCCTACGAGTGGTTTCTTTCCGAAGGCCTGCTCGAGACGTTCCGGGACATATCACCCATCCAGGACTTCACCGGCAACCTCATTCTGGAGTTCGTGGACTATTCGCTCGGAGAACCGAAGTACTCGGTGGAGGAGTGCAAGCAGAGGGATGTAACCTACTCTGCGCCTCTCAAGGTGCGCGTTCGTCTCATCAACAAGGAGACCGGCGAGGTCAAGGAGCAAGAGGTGTTCATGGGCGAGTTTCCGCTCATGACCGAGAAGGGCACGTTCATCATCAACGGTGCGGAACGGGTCATCGTGAGCCAGCTGGTCCGCTCGCCGGGGGTGTACTACGGCCGCACCATCGATCCCAACGGCAAAGCCCTTTACTCTGCAAGCGTTATCCCGAACAGGGGTGCCTGGCTGGAGCTTGAGATGGACTCCCAGGAGTGCATCTGGGTGCGTGTTGACCGCACCCGAAAGCTGCCTGTCACCGTGCTCATCCGTGCTCTCGGATATGGAACCGAGGCCCAGATCATCGACCTTCTGGGTGACAGCGAGGCCATACGTAACACCCTTGAGCGCGACAATACGGAATCCGAGGCCGACGGCCTCATAGAGATCTATAAGCGCCTGCGCCCCGGCGAGCCGCCGACGGAAGAGAGCGCGCGCTCGCTCTTTGAGACGCTCTTCTTCGACCCCAGGCGCTACGACCTTGCCGCCGTCGGGCGTTACAAGCTTAACAAGAAGCTCTCCCTCAGCGAAAGGCTCGTGGGCTGCATCTTACTCGAGCCGTTCATTGATCCGTCCACCGGCGAGGTAGTCATCGATGCGGGGCAGAAGGTTGACCGAAAGGCTGCGATGGCCCTCCAGCAGGTTGCCGGCCAGAACCGGGGGACGGTCCTTGAAGCGGTGGTGGCCGACGCCGATGGGAAGCCTGTCAAGGTGCTGGACAACGGCACTCCGCCGCCTGACCTGAAAACCATCACGCGCGAAGATATAGTTGCGGTGGTCAACTACCAGCTTGGCCTCATTCGCGGCGTGGGAAACATCGATGACATAGACCACCTGGGCAACCGCCGGCTGAAGTCTGTGGGAGAGCTATTGCAGAATCAGTTCAGGATCGGCCTCTCCCGCATGGAGCGCGTCGTAAGAGAGCGGATGACCATCCAGGACGTGGACGTGGTCACCCCCCAGACGCTCATCAACATCAGGCCTGTGGTGGCGGCCATCAAGGAGTTCTTTGGGTCGAGCCAGCTTTCGCAATTCATGGACCAGACCAACCCCCTGGCGGAGCTGACGCACAAGCGGCGCCTGTCCGCGCTCGGCCCCGGAGGCCTCAGCCGCGAGAGAGCCGGGTTCGAAGTCAGGGACGTCCACCACTCGCACTACGGGCGCATGTGTCCTGTGGAGACGCCTGAGGGTCCAAACATCGGGCTCATCGGGGCGCTGTGCACGTACGCCCGGATAAACGAGTACGGATTCATCGAGACGCCCTACCGCAGGGTCGTTGGTGGCAAGGTAACGGGAGAGATCCTTTACCTCACCGCCGACGAGGAGGACAAGTACGTGATAGCCCAGGCGAACGAGCCCCTCAACGACGACGGATCGTTCGCCAACCCGAAGGTAGCCGCTCGGTACAAGGACCAGATCGTAGAGGTCCCCGGTGAGCAGGTCGACTTCATGGACGTCTCACCGAAGCAGATCGTCAGCATCGCGACGGCGCTCATACCGTTCCTCGAGAACGACGATGCGGGTCGTGCGCTCATGGGTTCCAACATGCAGCGTCAGGCGGTGCCCCTAGTGCGTGCAGAGGCCCCCCTCGTTGGAACGGGCATGGAGTACAAGGCGGCCATCGATTCCGGCGCCGTGGTGCTCGCCCGGAACCCGGGTCAGGTGGTGCGTGTGGCCTCGGACGAGGTCGTCGTCGAAACCGACGCGGGCACAACCGACACATACAAGCTTCTGAAGTTCATGAGGTCGAACCAGGGAACGTGCATAAACCAGAAGCCTGTCGTTAAGAAAGGGGACCGGGTCGAGCGTGGAGACGTCATCGCTGACGGCCCTTCGACGGACAATGGAGAGATGGCTCTTGGACGGAACGTGCTTGTGGCATTCCTGCCGTGGGAGGGCTACAACTACGAGGACGCCATCCTTATTAGCGAGAAGCTCGTGAAAGAGGACACCTTTACGTCCATCCATATAGAGGAATACGAGTGCGAGGCGCGCGACACCAAGCTGGGCTCCGAGGAGATCACAAGGGACATCCCCAACGTGGGCGAGGAGGCCCTGAAGGACCTCGACGAGCGGGGAATCATCCGTGTAGGGGCATATGTGCGTCCCGGGGATATACTCGTCGGAAAGGTGACGCCCAAGGGCGAGACAGAGCTTACCGCAGAGGAACGCCTGCTCCGCGCGATCTTCGGTGAGAAGGCACGCGAGGTGAGGGACACGTCCCTGAGAGTTCCGCATGGCGAGTCCGGAAAGGTCGTGGCGGTTTACGTGTTCTCCCGCGAGGCCGGCGACGAGCTCGGCCCCGGGGTGAACCGCCTCGTCCGCGTGTATATTGCGCAGAAGCGCAAGATCTCCGAGGGTGACAAGATGGCGGGCCGCCACGGCAATAAAGGCGTCATAGCCAGAATCCTGCCTGAGGAGGATATGCCGTTCATGCCCGACGGAACGCCCATCGAGGTGGTGCTGAACCCACTCGGCGTCCCGTCGCGAATGAACCTCGGCCAGGTGCTCGAGACGCACCTGGGGTGGGCCGCGAAGGTCACCGACACGCCGGTGGCGAGCGCGGTATTCGACGGAGCCACGGAGGATGAGATTCTCGCGGCTCTCAAGGAAGCAGGGCTTCCGGCCAATGGGAAGACCATCCTGTATGACGGTCGCACGGGCGAGCCTTTCGATAACCCGGTGACAGTGGGGTACGCTTACCTGATGAAGCTGCTCCACCTCGTAGATGACAAGATCCACGCGCGTTCCACCGGGCCGTACTCGCTCGTCACCCAGCAGCCCCTGGGCGGCAAGGCCCAGTTCGGCGGCCAGAGGTTCGGAGAGATGGAGGTGTGGGCGCTCGAGGCGTACGGAGCAGCCTACACCCTTCAGGAGCTTCTCACCGTCAAGTCCGACGACGTGGTGGGCCGCGTGAAGACTTATGAGGCCGTGGTGAAAGGTGAGAACGTGCCTGAGCCCGGGGTGCCTGAGTCGTTCAAGGTTCTCATAAAGGAATTGCAGAGCCTGGCGCTGGATGTCAAGGTGCTCAGCGAGGACGAACGCGAGATCGAGATCGGCGAGTCCGACGACGATATCGTCGACACCGCTAGAGACCTCGGCATTGACATCGAAGGCAGAGAGACCGACGAGCTTCTGCCTGAGGAGCGCCTGTTTGGCACGCGTCGGCCCGAACCCGACCTTCTCGAAGAAGCGGACGAGGCTGACGCCGAGGCCGAAGAGGACGAGGATGCTCTCGCCATGGCGATTCACGAGAGCCCGGTGCCGGGACAGGACGAGGATGACGGGGATGATGAGCCGATAGAGGAGGCGACCGAGGAGATCGCGGGAGCCGAGGAGGCGGCCGTGATGGGAGGCAGGCGCCTTGCCCGTGGCTCGGGCAGGCCCCGCCGGCTTGAAGATGACTTCGTCGGTGATGTTGAGGACGATGACGTCGAAGTCGAAGATGAACCCGTGGACGAGGAAGAGCTCGATACGGACGACGAGGACGACGCCTACTATACAGAAGAAGACGAGGACGACGAGCTCAGGGCCGTTTTCGACGATGAGGACGAGGATGACGCTCACGATGATGATGACGAGCGCGCGTAGCATGCAGGAGAGGAGGAGAGGCCGGTGCTAGACGTTAACAACTTCGACAAGATCCGTATTGGCCTCGCGTCCCCTGAGCAAATCAGGCAATGGTCGAGCGGAGAGGTGAAGAAGCCGGAGACGATCAACTACCGGACGCTCAAGCCCGAGCGTGAGGGGTTGTTCTGTGAGAAGATCTTCGGACCTACCCGGGACTGGGAATGCCACTGCGGTAAGTACAAGAGGGTCCGGTACAGGGGAATCGTCTGCGACAAGTGCGGCGTTGAAGTAACCCGTTCCAAGGTGCGGCGCGAGCGCCTCGGTCACATCGAGCTTGCGGCGCCCGTGACGCACATCTGGTACTTCAAAGGCATCCCGAGCCGGATGGGGTTGCTCCTCGACATGTCTCCGCGCGCTCTCGAGAAGGTCGTGTACTTCGCATCCTACATCGTGATCGACCCGGGAGACACCCCGCTCACGAAGAAGCAGTTGCTCTCGGAGGCGGAGTACCGGGAGCACCGCGAGCGGTTTGGGAACCTGTTCGAGGCCGGCATGGGCGCGGAAGCCATAAAGAGGCTGCTTGAGGAGATCGACCTGGATGAGCTTGCCGAGGAGTTGCGTGCCGAGATCCGCGAGTCTTCGGGCCAGAAGAGGCTGCGCGCCACCAGGCGCCTGGAGGTCGTCGAGGCGTTCCGTAAGTCCGGAAACCGCCCGGAGAGGATGATCCTCGAGGTCATCCCGGTGATCCCTCCTGACCTCCGTCCGATGGTGCAGCTGGACGGCGGCAGGTTCGCCACCTCCGACCTCAACGACCTTTACAGGAGGGTCATCAACAGGAACAACCGCCTGAAGAGGCTGCTGGAGCTCAAGGCGCCCGACATTATCGTGAGGAACGAGAAGCGCATGCTCCAGGAAGCGGTGGACGCCCTCATCGATAACGGGCGCCGCGGAAGACCGGTTACAGGCCCGGGCAGCCGTCCTCTTAAGTCGCTTTCGGACATGCTAAAAGGAAAGCAGGGGCGCTTCCGCCAGAACCTCCTCGGCAAGCGCGTGGACTACTCGGGCCGGTCGGTCATTGTGGTGGGGCCTGAGCTAAAGTTGCACCAGTGCGGCCTTCCGAAGGAGATGGCCCTCGAGCTTTTCAAGCCGTTCGTCATGAAGAAGCTCGTGGACCGGGGTTACGCCCACAACATCAAGAGTGCGAAGCGGATGGTGGAGAGGGTCCGCGACGAGGTGTGGGACGTGCTCGAAGAGGTCATCAAGGACCACCCGGTGCTTCTCAACCGTGCGCCGACCCTGCACCGCCTTGGCATCCAGGCGTTCGAGCCTGTGCTCGTGGAGGGCAAGGCCATAAAGATTCACCCGCTGGTGTGCGCGGCGTATAACGCAGACTTCGACGGCGACCAGATGGCCGTGCATGTGCCGCTCTCCGCGGAAGCGCAGGCCGAGGCAAGGCTGCTCATGCTCTCGGTGAACAACATCCTCTCGCCTGCGCACGGTAAGCCCATCGCCACCCCGGGGCAGGACCTCGTCCTTGGCTGCTACTACCTGACCCTGGAGCAGGAGGGAGCGAAAGGCGAGGGTAAGATCTTCGCCAGCCCCGACGAGGCGATGATGGCCTATGGCGAGGGGGCTTTGTCGTTGCACGCACGCATCGCCGTGAGGATGCCTGCGGGGAAGAATGTCCTCGGCATGAGCGAGGAAGACAAGAGGAGGAAACTCCTCGTCACCACCGTCGGGAAGCTCATCTTCAACACGATATTCCCTGACGACTTCCCGTACATCAATGACGCCGTGGAGAACGCGGTGGACGAGGCAGTGTTCACCGGCACGGTCATCGATGCGCGCAGCGGCAAACCCGTCCCTGAGCAGATACGGGAGGCTCCGGCCGGCCGGCCGACGAGCAAGGGATTCCTCGCGCACCTCGTGGCGATGTGCCAGCGCAAGTATGGGAACACGGGGACAGCCGAGATCCTCGATAACCTGAAGCGCATCGGGTACAGGTACGCGACGCAGTCTGGGACGACCGTTGGTATCGAGGACATTAACATACCTCCCGAGAAGCAGGAGATCATCCGGGAGACCGAAAAGAAGATCGAGGCCATCGAGCAGCAGCACAAGCGCGGGCTCATCACCAGCGACGAGCGCTACCAGCTGGTGATCGACCGCTGGACCGAGGCGCGAGAAAAGGTCCAGGAAGCCATGCTCGCGCACCTCGACAAGTTCAACCCGGTGTACATGATGGCCACCTCCGGCGCTCGGGGTAACATCTCGCAGCTGAGCCAGCTGGCCGGCATGAGGGGTCTGGTGGCAGACCCGTCAGGGCGGACCATCGACTTCCCGATCAAGGCTAATTTCCGCGAGGGCCTGACGGTGCTCGAATACTTCAGCTCCACCCACGGCACGCGCAAGGGCCTTGCAGATACGGCGCTTCGGACGGCTGACTCGGGCTACCTCACGCGGCGCCTGGTGGACGTGGCTCAGGACGTCATCGTCCGCGAGGAAGACTGCGGCACCGACGACGGGATAATGGTGGGCGCCATCCACCAGGGCGATGATGTGGTCGAGACCCTGCGCGAGCGCGCGGTGGGCCGCGTCGCCGCTGAGGACATTGTCCATCCCAGGACCGGGGAGGTGCTCCTGAAGGCCGGCGAGGAGATCCTTGAGGAGCAGGCCAAGGCGATAGAGCTTGCGGGCATCGAGGAGGTCAAGGTGCGCTCGCCCCTCACCTGCCGCACCAGGTACGGCGTGTGCGTCAAATGCTACGGGCGCAACCTCGCGACCGGAAGGATGGTGGAGGTGGGCGAGGCCGTCGGCATAATCGCGGCCCAGTCCATCGGCGAGCCGGGCACGCAGCTCACCATGAGGACGTTCCACACCGGTGGCGTGGCTGGCGACGACATCACCCACGGCCTGCCGAGGGTGGAGGAGCTCTTCGAGGCGCGCAAGCCCAAGGGCCAGGCAATCATCAGCGAGGTCGACGGGGTGGTGCGCATCACCGAGGCCAAGGGTACGCGCAAGGTCATCGTCCACACCGACCAGGGCGAGGAGAAGGTCTACACGGTGCCCTACGGCGCGAGATTGGAGGTCAAGGACGGCGACAGGATATACGCCGGCGACCAGATAACCGAGGGTTCGTTGAACCCCCATGACATACTGCGGGTCAAGGGCGTCCGGGCCGTGCAGAACTACCTCGTGCGCCAGGTGCAGGATGTGTACAGGTCGCAGGGCGTCGAGATCAACGACAAACACATAGAGGTGGTCATCCGCCAGATGCTTCGCAAGGTGCGGGTGGATGACCCGGGCGACACCGACCTTCTCATGGGTGGGCTTGTGGACATGTTCGATTTCGAGGATGAGAACAGGCGGGTGCTGGAAGCAGGCGGACGTCCTGCCACGGCAAGGCCTGTCATCCTCGGCATCACGAAGGCGTCTCTTGCGACGGATAGCTTCCTCTCGGCGGCGTCGTTCCAGGAGACGACGCGGGTGCTCACCGAGGCGTCGATCAAGGGGCGTACCGACCCGCTCATCGGGCTCAAGGAGAACGTCATCATCGGGAAGCTGATACCGGCCGGAACAGGCATGGCGCGCTACCGCAACGTCAAGCTTGTGCTGCCTGAAGAAGCGCACGAAGAGCAGGAGAAGGCGGCAGAAGCGGAAGCGGAAGCGGAAGCGGAGGCGGAGGCGCAGTCTGCGGAGGCCGCTCGGGCCAGGGCCGGGAAGGACGGCGAGGCGGAGGCCCCCGAGGACGCGGAGCGCGGGCCGGATCTTCTCGAAGACGTGTACGATGCCGGTGGGCCAACTCTAGAGTCCGTGGGCACCATGCCCGGGGCGACGAGCCGTGCTCTCGGCGAGCTTTCGCAGGCTGAAGCCAACGTCGAGACCGAAGACGATGTTGGGCGTGGGGAAGCATGAGGGAGTGACGCGTAGGTTCGAACGACGCCCGAGGAGAAGGCCCGAAGTATTCTTGACAGGGCTATGGGGCGATGCTAAAATGTGAACGTGTGCAAAAAAGCCATGTCCTCGGGTGTCTTGGGTCTAGGAGAGGAGCTCCAGGGAGGAGAGAAGACACAAGATGTCCCACGATGAGTTGAAGATGGCGAAGCGTAAGGCTGTGGGCACGAAGCAAACCATCAAGGCTCTCGAAAGGGGAGAAGCAAGAGTCATTTACCTGGCCAGGGACGCTGAGGAACGAGTCATAAAGAACGTAATAGAGTTGTGCAAGGCGAATGGTGTCAAGGTCGTCCACGTAGATACCATGGCGCAACTCGGGAAAGCATGCGGTATAGAAGTAGGCGCGGCCTCAGCCGCAATCCTGGTGGATTAGAGCCGGGGTTTAAAGGGCCGAAGGAGACGATCCTGCATGCCCCTTGCACCCTGAGGTGGAAGGGGCATGTTCTGTGTATGAAGGACTCAAGGGAAGGAGGTGCCAGGTCGCATGCCAACCATCAGCCAGCTAGTACGCAAAGGCCGCGAAAGGGTTGCGGAGAAGTCCTCGGCGCCTGCGCTCAGGTGGCATTACAACTCTTTCACCCGGCGGTCGGAGTACACAGCGAAGGGATCTCCCCAGAAGAGGGGAGTGTGCACCGTGGTGAGAACCACCACGCCCAAGAAGCCCAACTCCGCGCTGCGCAAGATCGCACGCGTGCGGCTTACCAACGGGCTTGAGGTGACGGCGTACGTCCCGGGGATAGGCCATAACCTGCAGGAGCACTCTGTGGTGCTCATCAGGGGCGGCAGGGTGAAGGATCTCCCCGGAGTGCGGTACCATATCATCCGGGGGACTCTCGATGCTGCCGGGGTGGCCAACCGGAAGCAGGGGCGTTCGAAGTACGGAGCCAAGCGCCCCAAGTCATAAGGGCGATTTCCGGGGTGGCCCCAGGGCCCGTGAGGCGCGAGTGTGCGCATCTGGCCTGGCGACCGGCAGCATAGGCCCGCCAGGCTATTCGGATACTAAAAGGAATGCTTCTTGGGAAAGGAGGGGTGCGGATGCCCAGGAGGGGCGGAGTGGTGAAGCGTGAGCCTGTGCCAGATCCGGTGTTCCAGAACGTCCTCGCGGCCCAGATGATCAACAAGTTGCTTCTGAAGGGCAAGAAAGGCGTTGCGGAGTCTATCTTCTACGGTGCGATGGACATTGTCCGGGAGAAGACCGGCAAGGATCCGATCGAGGTTTTTGAGCGAGCGGTCAAGAACGTAATGCCCGTCCTCGAGGTGAGGCCCCGGAGGGTCGGCGGCTCGACCTATCAGGTGCCGGTTGAGGTGCGCCCCGAGAGGCGTACCGCGCTTGCGCTGCGCTGGTTGGTCCAGAACGCGCGGGCAAGGTCCGAGAGGAGCATGGCTGAGAAGCTCGCAGCGGAGATTCTTGATGCGTCGGCCGGCCAGGGAGCTTCCGTGAAGAAGAAGGAAGACACCCACAGAATGGCCGAGGCCAACAAAGCGTTCGCCCATTACAGGTGGTAAATTACCATCGCAGGCAGGAGCGGAGCTTGCGTCCGACTTCCCATGTGACATTCGCAGTGTGAAAGGAGGGGATGGAAGGTGGACGAGAGGTTCCCACTTGAAAGAACAAGGAACATCGGTATAATGGCACACATCGACGCGGGGAAAACCACAACCACCGAGCGCATCCTCTTCTACACCGGGCGGGTGCACAGGATGGGAGAGGTGGACGACGGCGCGGCGACCATGGACTGGATGGTCCAGGAGCAGGAGCGCGGCATCACGATTACCGCGGCGGCCACCACGTGCTTGTGGAAGGATCATCGCATAAACATTATAGATACGCCCGGGCACGTGGACTTTACCATGGAAGTTGAGCGGTCGCTTCGCGTGCTAGATGGCGCGATTGCGGTGCTATGTGCTGTGGGCGGCGTGGAGCCACAGACGGAGACTGTATGGCGCCAGGCCGACCGGTACCATGTTCCGAGGATCGTCTTTGTGAACAAGATGGACCGCGTCGGGGCGGACTTCAATCGTGCGGTGAGCATGATTCGCGAAAGGCTCGGTGCCCGCGGCGTGCCGATTCAGATTCCCATAGGGTCTGAGGAGGGCTTTAAGGGCGTCGTGGACCTTATCGAGCGGAAGGCCGTGCTTTACCTGGATGACCTCGGCATACAGCAAGAAGTAACGGATATACCTCCTGAAATGCAAGAGGAAGCCATGAAGCGCCGCGAGGAGCTCATCGAGGCCATTGCTGATACTGACGATGACATAATGACCAAGTACATCGAGGGTGAGGAGATCACAACCACCGAACTCAAGCAGGCGCTGCGTCGAGCGACTCTCGCGGTGAAGATAGTTCCGGTACTGTGTGGGGCGGCCTTCCGCAACAAGGGCGTCCAGCTCCTTCTTGACGCGGTGGTGGACTATCTCCCTGCACCGAACGATCTTCCTCCCGTCAGGGGAACCAATCCCAGAACGGGAGAGGAGGAGGAGAGGGCGGCGGATGATAGCCAGCCGTTCTCTGCCCTCGCGTTCAAGATAGCGACAGACCCGTACGTAGGTAAGCTCACGTATTTCCGGGTATACTCGGGAATCGTGCGGGCGGGGTCGTACGTCTACAATGCGACGAAGGGCAAGAAGGAGAGGCTTGCGCGCATTCTCCTGATGCATGCAAACCACCGCGAAGACGTGGATGTGGCCCGTGCCGGCGACATCGTCGCCGCTGTGGGCTTCAGGGAGGTTACCACCGGCGATACGCTCAGCGATGAGGAAAGGCCGGTGATCCTCGAGGCCATCGAGTTCCCGGAGCCCGTCATATCGGTGGCGGTGGAGCCGAAAACCAAGGCCGATGAGGACAAACTCGCCGCGGCCCTCGCTAAACTGGCGGAGGAGGATCCGACTTTCCACGTGCGGCAGGACCCCGAGACGGGGCAGACCGTGATCTCGGGCATGGGCGAGCTTCATCTCGAGATTATCATCGACAGGCTCGTCCGTGAGTTCAGGGTCGAGGCCAATGTGGGCAAGCCGCAGGTATCGTACAGGGAGACCATACGGTCCACTGTGGAGAGCGAGGGCAAATTCATCAGGCAGACGGGCGGTAGAGGCCAGTACGGCCACGTAAAGATCATACTTGCCCCGCTGCCCGCAGGAGGCGGGTTCGAGTTCGAGGACCGGGTGACCGGCGGGGCTATACCGAAGGAGTTCATCCCAGCGGTCGAGGCCGGTGCCCGCGAGGCCATGGAGTCCGGGGTGCTTGCGGGCTACCCCCTGGTAGACATGAAGGTGACGCTCTTCGACGGGTCGTACCACGAGGTGGACTCGTCAGAGATGGCCTTCAAGATAGCTGCGTCCATGGCTGTGAAAGACGGGGCGAGGCGAGCCGACCCGGTGTTGCTGGAGCCTCTGATGCGCGTGGAAGTGGTCGTCCCGGAGGAGTTCACCGGGGATGTCATCGCCGACATCAGCGCCAGGCGTGGCAGGGTGCAGGGCATGGAGAGACGAGGTCCCTCCCAGATCATCCGGGCCCACGTTCCTCTTGCGGAGATGTTTGGGTACGCCACTGACCTGCGGTCGCTCACGCAGGGGAGAGGAACCTACATCATGCATTTCATGCGTTATGAGGAGGTTCCCGCGCAAATCGCTGAGGCCGTCTCTGCGCGCGGGAGGTACTCGTAATAAAGTCAAGACCTATGCCAAGGGAGGATGACTTGAGAATGGCCAAGCAGAAGTTTGAGAGGACAAAGCCACACGTGAATGTGGGGACCATCGGGCACATCGACCACGGCAAGACCACTTTGACCTCGGCGATCACGCTGGTCCTGAGCAAGCAAGGCAAGGCGGTCTACAAGAAGTTCGAAGAGATCGACAATGCTCCTGAGGAGAGGGAGCGCGGTATCACCATCTCCACGTGCCATGTGGAGTACGAGACCGACAAGAGGCATTACGCGCACGTTGACTGCCCCGGCCACGCCGACTACATCAAGAACATGATCACCGGCGCGGCGCAGATGGACGGCGCCATCCTCGTGGTGAGCGCTGAGGACGGCCCGATGCCTCAGACGAGGGAGCACGTTCTGCTTGCAAGGCAGGTTGGCGTGCCGTACATCGTGGTCTTCCTGAACAAGGTCGACAGGATGGAGGGCGAGGAGGAGCTCATCGACCTGGTCGAGATGGAGGTCAGAGAGATCCTCTCCAAGAACGAGTTCCCCGGCGATGAGATCCCGTTCGTGAGGGGCTCCGCCCTCAAGGCGCTCGAGTGCGGGTGCGGCAGCCGCGAGTGCAAGTGGTGCAGCGGCATCCTGCAGCTTATGGACGCGGTCGACGAGTACGTGCCCACGCCGCAGCGCGACGTTGACAAGCCGTTCCTGATGCCCGTCGAGGACGTGTTCTCCATCACCGGCCGCGGCACCGTGGCCACTGGTAGAGTGGAGCGGGGCACAGTGAAAGTCGGTGACGAGGTCGAGATCGTGGGGCTCAGCGATGAGGTCAGGAAGACCGTGGTCACCGGCGTCGAGATGTTCCGGAAGACCCTCGACATGGGCCAGGCGGGCGACAACATCGGCGTGCTCCTCCGGGGTATCGACAAGGATGAGATCGAGAGAGGCCACGTGCTCGCGAAGCCCGGGTCCATCACGCCTCACACCAAGTTCACCGCTGAGGTGTACGTGCTGAGCAAGGAGGAGGGCGGCCGTCATACGCCGTTCTTCACCGGGTACCGTCCGCAGTTCTACTTCAGGACGACCGACGTGACAGGCACGGCGGTCCTTCCGGAGGGAGTCGAGATGGTCATGCCCGGCGACAACATCAGGATGACCATAGAGCTCATTACGCCCATCGCCATGGAGGAAGGCCTCCGGTTCGCTATCCGCGAGGGCGGCCGCACCGTTGGCAAGGGCGTGGTCACATCGATACTTGCGTAACGCACGCAGCGGGCATGCCCGCCCGGGATGCAGAGGAACGGGGCAGGCCGGCTGGGCTGGCTCGCCATGGCGTCAGGACGGTGTCAGGCGGGTACAGTCCGGCCTGCCCCTCGCAGCGATGATGCCGGAGGTTGCCTGCGGGGCAGGGGAATTTCGGCGGAGTATGTCTGCCAACGTGATCAGGCGATGACTGGGAGGTATGCTAAACATGCCGGAGCAGAAGATCAGGATCAGGCTGAAGGCATTCGATCACCGGCTGCTGGACCAGTCGGCGGAGAAGATAGTAGAAACGGCGAGGCGCAGCGGGGCACGGGTTTCCGGTCCCATCCCGCTTCCGACCGAGAAGAGCATATTCACGGTCCTGAAGTCGGTTCATGTGGATAAGGACTCGCGTGAGCAGTTCGAGATGAGGACTCACAAGAGGCTGATTGACATAATCGATCCCACGCCCAAGACCGTTGACGACCTCATACGGCTGGACCTTCCTGCCGGAGTGGGCATCGAGATCAAGCTCTAGCCTTGCGGCCGGGGCGGATATGCAGGCGCCCGGGCGGATATGCAGGCCACATGTACAGCAGGGAGGTGTGGGGCAAATGCCCAAAGGCATACTTGGACGAAAACTCGGCATGACGCAGGTGTTCGGCGATGACGGGGAAGTCATCCCCGTGACCGCCATCGAAGCCGGGCCGTGTGTCGTCGTCCAGAAGAAAACGAAGGACAATGACGGCTATACAGCGATTCAACTTGGTTTTGAAGATATCCGGGAGAGCCTCCTGACAAAGCCCGAGCGGGGGCACTTCAAGCGCGCGCATGTCAAGCCCAAGCGGTATCTCAGGGAGATCCGCGTCAAAGACGATAGTCCCTACGATGTGGGCGCGGAGATCAAGGTCGATATCTTCAATAAGGGCGACCGCGTTGACATAGTCGGGACCTCGCTGGGCAAAGGCTTTGCCGGCGTCATTAAACGGTGGAATTTCAGGAGGGGCCCAATGGCCCACGGCTCGATGTACCACCGCAGGGTCGGCTCCCTCGGGGCGACCGACCCGGCACGCGTGTTCAAGGGGCGGAAGCTTCCGGGGCGCATGGGCGCAAAGCGGGTGACCATTCAGAACCTCGAGGTCGTGAAGGTCGATCCTGAGCGGAACCTTCTCCTGGTCAAGGGGTCCGTTCCGGGGCGACGCGGGGGGCTGCTCCTCGTCAAAGAGGCAGTCAAGACCACCGTGAAAAAGAAGAAGTGAGGCAGGTGGAAGCGCATGCCAACGGCGCCTCTGTACAACATGAACGGTGACAAGATAGGCGAATATGAGCTGCCTGACTCCATCTTCGGCGTCCCGGTGAACGAGGCCGTTCTCCACGAGGCTGTGGTGATGCAGCTTGCGTCGAGGCGGCGGGGAACCGCGAAGACGAAGACCATAGGTGAGGTGTCAGGCGGGGGGATCAAGCCCTGGCGGCAGAAGGGGACCGGCCGTGCGAGGCACGGAAGCCGCAGGTCGCCTCTGTGGCGAGGAGGAGCTACCCTGTTCGGTCCCGTGCCGCGCGATTACGCGTATAAGCTCCCGAAGAAGGTTCGAAGGCTGGCCCTTCTGTCGGCGCTTTCCTCGAAGGCACAGGCGAACGAGATAGTGGTCCTCGAGAGCCTGACGCTTCCGGCGCCGAAGACCAAAGACATGGCCGCCGTCCTGAAGAAGCTGGATGCGGACAGGAAAGCCCTTGTGGTGACGCGGGAGCCTGACAGGAATGTCGAGCTTTCCGCGAGGAACCTGCCGGGCGTGAAGACGCTCGTGCCCTCCGGCCTCAACGTCTATGACATCCTGGACCACGAGAAGCTCGTTTTCACCCGCGACGCGGTGGAAGCCGTCGGGGAGGTGCTTGCCAGGTGAAGTCACCTAGAGACGTGATCAAGCGGCCGATCGTTACGGAGAAAAGCACAAGGCAGCTTGAAGAGAACAAGTACGCCTTTGTGGTCGATATCAGGGCGACCAAGACGGAGATAAAAGAGGCTATTGAGGAGATCTTCAAGGTCAAGGTGAGGGAGGTCAATACCCTTCGTGTGCCGGGCAAGACCAAGCGAATGGGCCGGTTCGAGGGGAAGACCCCCGAGTGGAAGAAGGCTGTTGTGACCCTGGAGAAGGACCATAAGATCCCGCTCTTTGAGGGTGTCTAGTTACTGTAACAGCCGGCTGGGGCAGCCGGCTCCCCCTCTGGCGGTATCGTTTGAGTTAAGGAGGGGCGAAAGGTGGCAGTGAAGAGGTATAGGCCGGTAACTCCGGGGAGGCGGTTCATGACCGCCCCGACGTTCGAAGAGATCACGGCAAAAGAGCCGGAGCGGTCTCTCCTTGTCCGCAACCCGAAGACCGGCGGCCGCAACGTATACGGCAGGATTACGGTGAGACACAGAGGCGGCGGAGCCAAGCGTAAGCTTCGCATCATCGATTTCAAGCGTGACAAGGACGGGGTGCCCGCGAAGGTTGCGAGCATCGAATACGATCCCAACAGGTCGGCAAGGATCGCGCTGCTCAACTACGCTGACGGCGAGAAAAGGTACATTATCGCGCCGCTCGGCCTCGAGGTCGGCAGCACGGTCATGTCTGGCCCGGGGGCTGACATAAGGCCGGGCAACGCCCTTCCGCTGCGCGACATACCGGTTGGAACCGTCATTCACAACCTGGAGCTTGTTCCGGGCAGGGGCGGCCAACTCGCCAGGGCCGCCGGTATGAGCGCACAGCTCATGGCCAAGGAGGGCGATTACGCCCACGTGCGGCTTCCTTCAGGTGAGGTCAGGCTGGTGCGCCTTGAGTGCAAGGCCACCATCGGACAGGTCGGTAACGTCGAGCACGAGATCGTGCGCCTGGGCAAGGCCGGCAGAAAGCGGCACATGGGATGGAGGCCCGAGGTGCGGGGCGTCGTCATGAACCCCGTTGACCACCCGCACGGCGGTGGAGAGGGTCGCGCCCCGATAGGGCATCCTTCGCCGCTCACGCCATGGGGCAAGCCGACGCTGGGCTATAAGACCAGAAAGAGAAAGCCGTCCGACAGGCTCATTGTCAGAAGACGAAGATAGCGAGGGGAAGGAGGCGGGCTGATGTCACGGTCACTCAAGAAAGGCCCCTACGTCAACGAGAAGCTCCTGGCGAAGATACGCGCGTTGAACGAGAAGGGCCACAAGGAAGTCATAAAGACGTGGTCGAGAGCCTCAACCATCTTCCCCGAGATGGTGGGCCACACGATTGCGGTCCATGACGGCCGCAGACATGTCCCGATCTACATCACCGAGGACATGGTCGGGCACAAGCTGGGGGAGTTTGCTCCGACGAGGACCTTCCGCGGGCACGGCGCCCACACCGAAAGGTCCACGGCGCTCAAGTAGGGTGCCTGTCGAGGTCTGGAGGGGATGGCTAGCATGGAAGCTCGCGCGGTTGCACGTTATGTCAGGATCGCTCCGAGAAAAGCAAGGCAGGTCATGGACCTGATAAGGGGCAAGAGCGCCACGGACGCCATGGCGATACTGAGGTTTACTCCGAAGAAGGGCGCAAGGATCATCACCAAGGTCCTGAAGTCCGCTATGGCCAATGCTGAGCACAACTTCGAGATGAACAAGAATGACCTCTATGTGGCAGAGGCTAGAGTCGACGAAGGGCCGACCATGAAACGCTGGCGGCCGAGGATGCGCGGGATCCCGGTGAGGATCATGAAGCGCACCAGCCACATCACGGTAGTTCTGAAGGAAAAGGAGGGGTGAGGAGTGGGGCATAAGGTTCATCCCCTTGGCCTGAGGCTCGGGATAATCAAGGACTGGTCCGCGAAATGGTATGACAAGAAGGCCTATCGGGAGCTGGTGCACGAGGACCGCGAGATCAGGCAGTTCGTAAAGGCCAGGTTCTATAACGCGGGGATCTCCCGGGTGGAGATAGAGCGAGCGGCCACGCGCGTGAAGGTCAACATACACACTGCGCGTCCCGGCATGGTCATCGGAAGGGGCGGGCAGGAGGTCGAGCAGCTCAGGCGTGACCTCGAGGTCATCACCGGCAAGCACGTGTCGGTGAACATCGTCGAGGTGAAGAACCCGGAGATCGATGCCCAGCTTGTGGCCGAGAACATCGCGGCCCAGATCGAGAAGCGCGTCTCCTTCCGCCGGGCCATGAAGCAGGCCCTGGCGAGGGCCATGAAGATGGGCGCCCAGGGCATGAAGGTTAAGGTCGGCGGCAGGCTGGCGGGGGCGGAGATCGCCCGTACTGAAGGGTACAGCGAGGGGAAGATCCCCCTTCATACCCTGAGGGCCGACATAGACTACGGGTTCGCCGAGGCGCACACCACTTACGGGAGGATCGGCGTCAAGGTATGGATATACAAGGGCGACGTGCTTCCTGAGAAAGAGAAGGCCGCTGTCGAAGGGAGTCGGTAAAGATGCTGCAGCCCAAGAGAGTTAAACACCGCAAGGTTCAGCGTGGGAGGATGACGGGCAAGGCCGTCCGCGGCTCCGAGCTCTTTCTCGGGGAATACGGGCTTCAGGCTCTCGAACCCGGCTGGATCACCGACCGGCAGATAGAGGCTGCAAGGATAGCCATGACCAGGTATATCAAGAGGGGCGGTAAGGTCTGGATCAAGATCTTTCCCGACAAGCCCGTCACGAAGAAACCCGCGGAAACCCGTATGGGAAGCGGGAAGGGCAACCCCGAGTACTGGGTGGCAGTCGTGAAGCCCGGAAGGATAATGTTTGAGATCGCGGGAGTCCCGGAGGAAGTTGCGCGAGAGGCCATGCGCCTCGCGGCGTTCAAGCTTCCCGTGAAGTGCAAGTTCGTCAAGCGAGAAGAAGTAGGTGGTGAGGCAAGTGAAGGTTAAGGACATCCGTGACCTCACCAGCGAGGAGCTCCAGCGCAAGCTCGAGTCGCTGAAGGAGGAGCTTTTTAACCTTCGATTTCAGGTTGCCACCGGTCAGCTCGATAATCCCATGCGCATGCGCGAGGTCCGCAGGACCATAGCGCAAGTCAAGACGGTCCTGCGCGAGCGGGAGCTTGGCATCAACCAGGCATAAGGAGGGTTGCGTTGTGGATGACCGGGGTATGCGCAAGGTTCGCGTAGGCACCGTCGTGAGCGACAGAATGGATAAGACGGTCGTGGTCGCCGTGGAGCGGACCATCAGGCATCCGCTGTACAAGCGGACGATAAAGAGGACCACGAAATTCATGGCCCACGACGAGGAAAACCAGGCGAAGGTCGGCGACAAGGTGCGGCTCATGGAGACCAGGCCCCTCAGCAGACGCAAGAGGTGGCGCGTTGTGGAGATCGTGGAAAGGGCGAAGTAGCGGTGCGCACTCAAGGCCCCCGGCCGGGTGCGGCCGGCGCCCTTTGTCGAGGAGGGTAGGCGAGATGATTCAACCGCAGACTGTGCTTTCTGTTGCGGATAACACCGGCGGCAAGAAGATCATGTGCATACGGGTGCTTGGGGGCGGAAACAGGAAATTTGCCAGCATCGGTGACGTCATCATAGCGAGCGTCAAGGAGGCCGCGCCCGGGGGCGTGGTCAAGAAGGGCGAGGTTGTGAGGGCAGTGATAGTCCGGACGAAGAAGGAGATCCCCCGCCCCGACGGATCGTACATCAAGTTCGATGAGAACGCCGCGGTGATCATTAACGATCAGAACAATCCCAGGGGCACCAGGATCTTCGGTCCCGTTGCGAGAGAGCTGCGGGACAAGGACTTCATGAAGATAGTCTCTCTCGCCCCTGAAGTGCTGTAGGGCCACAAGGAGGCGGGCGCTTTGAGCCGGATAAAACCTCACGTGAAGAAGGGCGACATGGTTATCGTCCTGTCAGGCAAGGACAAGGACAAGAAGGGTAAGGTCCTGCGGGTGCTTCCCGCGGAAGGACGCGTGCTGGTGGAGGGCGTCAACGTGGTCAAGCGCCACACGAGGCCGACGCGCCTGGTTCCCCAGGGGGGCGTCATCGAGAAAGCGGAGCCCGTGCCCCTGGCGAAGGTTATGGTTGTTTGCCCCAAGTGCAGCAGGCCCACGCGGGTGGCGAGGCGCACCGCGGAGGACGGCGAGCACGTACGGGTGTGCAAGGAGTGCGGGCGCGAGATAGACAAGTAGGACATCGGGGGTGACGGCAAGTGGCGGCGCGGCTCAAGGAAAAATACCTGAAGGAAGTTGCACCTGCCCTCCGCGAGAAGTTTGGCTACAAGAGTGTCATGCAGATCCCCAGGGTCGAGAAGGTTGTCGTGAACATGGGGGTCAGCGATGCTGTCGCAGACCCCAAGATGCTCGACTCAGCGGTGGCGGATCTTGCGGCGATATCGGGACAAAAGCCCCTCATAACTCGCGCGAAGAAATCCATAGCCGCCTTCAAGCTGAGGGCGGGGGTCCCGATAGGGTGCAAAGTTACTCTCCGGGGAGAGAGGATGTACCATTTCCTTGACAAGCTGTTCAACGTGGCTCTTCCCAGGATTCGCGACTTTCGAGGGGTTTCCCCTGATGGATTCGATGGAAGGGGGAACTACTCCCTGGGGATCAAGGAGCAGCTCATCTTTCCGGAGATAGTGTACGACAAGGTTGACAAGATAAGGGGCATGGACATCACCATCGTCACGACGGCGAAAACCGACGAGGAGGCCTATGAGCTCCTGAAGGCTATGGGGATGCCTTTCAGAAGGTAGGAAAGCGGCGCGGCGCGCCGGACCAGCATCGGACCAGGATGGGACCGGCGGCGCAGGATGGCGCAGGATGACGATACATGGCGCAGGATGAAGATACATGGAGATGACTTGAGCACTCTAGTGGAGGGATGGCTTTGGCAAAGAAAAGCCTGATCGCAAAGCAGAAGCGGCCGCCGAAGTTCCGCGTCAGGGCGTACCACAGGTGTCCCATTTGCGGGCGGCCGAGGGCGTACATGAGGAAGTTCGACATGTGCAGGATCTGTTTCCGCAGGCTCGCTCTCCGGGGAGAAATCCCCGGCGTGACCAAGGCGAGCTGGTGACAGGTTCACCGGGCAGGCCTGCAAGTGGAGGAGGTCGATGTGAATGGTAACGACGGACCCCATCGCTGACATGCTGACGAGGATCCGGAATGCCAATACCGTGGCAAGGGACGTCGTTGAAGTCCCCTCCTCGCGGGTGAAGCGCGAAATTGCGAAGATCCTCAAGGAAGAGGGATTCATCAGGGACTTTGAGGTCATAGGCGACCGCAAGCAGGGGGTGCTCCGCATCTACCTCAAGTACGGTCCCAACAAGCAGAGGGTCATTACCGGCCTGAAAAGAATAAGCAAGCCCGGGCTGCGGGTTTACGCGGGGAAAGACGAGCTTCCCAGGGTCCTCGGGGGTCTCGGGATCGCGGTTATTTCGACGCCCAAGGGCATCATGGCTGACAGAAAGGCCCGCAAGGAGGGCGTGGGCGGCGAAGTCATCTGCTATGTCTGGTGAGACGGGCCCGGCGGGGCCGCAGAGGGTGGCGCCGGGAGGCTCTCGGGCAGGTTGTGAGGGGGTGAAACGATGTCCCGGATCGGGAGAATGCCGATACCAGTGCCGAAAGGCGTTGAAGTAGAGATTTCGGGTAACACCGTTGTAGTCAAGGGACCCAAAGGAAAGCTCCAGAGGGATGTTGCCAAGGACATGAAGGTCTCCCTGCAAGGCGACAAGATCGTGGTGGAGCGGCCCAGCGACGACAAGGAGCACAGGGCTCTGCATGGCCTGACAAGGACGCTCGTGGCAAACATGGTCAAGGGCGTTACCGAAGGTTACGAGAAGTCGCTCGTCATCTCGGGCACCGGGTACAAGGCGGCCAAACAGGGCAGGAAGCTGGTGCTGAGCATAGGATTCTCGCACCCTGTCGAGATAGAGCCGGTCGAGGGCCTTGAGATAGAGGTCCCGCTTCCCACGAAGATCGTGGTGAAGGGTATAGACAAGGAGCTTGTCGGCCAGACTGCTGCGAATATCCGGGCCGTGCGGCCGCCTGAGCCTTACAAGGGCAAGGGGATCATGTATGAAGGTGAGCACGTCCGCAGGAAGGCGGGCAAGGCCGGCAAAGCGGCTGCAGGCGGGAAGAAGTAGGCTCGAGGCAGGGAAGGTGAGGATGAGCTATGTTCAAGCGCAAGGATAGAAAGCTCGCGCGAGCCAGGCGGCACTTGCGGATAAGGAAGAAAGTGTCCGGCACGTCCGAGGTTCCCAGGCTCTCCGTAGCGAGAACCCTGAGGCATATCTATGCCCAGGTTATCAACGACGAGACAGGGACCACTCTCGCATTTGCATCGAGCCTTGACCCCGAGGTGAGGGCACAGGTCAAGAACGGGGGCAATGTGGAGGCCGCGCGCTTGGTGGGCAAGATCATCGGTCAGCGCGCGCAGGCGAAGGGCATCAAGAGGGTGGTGTTCGACCGTGGGGGCAACCTGTTCCATGGCAGGGTTGCCGCGGTGGCCGAGGGCGCGCGCGAAAGCGGACTTGAGTTCTAGCGTCCGGGGGAGTTGGTGAAAGACGATGATGGAGTTTGAAAGCCAGGAGCTTAAGGAGAAGGTTGTCAGCATTGACCCCGTAGCCAAGACAACCAAGGGCGGCCGCACCCGGAGCTTTCGTGCCCTCGTCGTGGTGGGCGACGAGAACGGGCACGTGGGCACGGGGATAGGCAAGGCGTCGGAGGTATCCGAAGCGATACGCAAGGGCGTTGAAGAGGCCCGCAAGAACATGTTTGATGTCCCGGTGGTGGGGACGACGATCCCCCACGAGATCATTGGAGAGTTCGGTGCGGGCAAGGTCCTCCTGAAGCCCGCGGCACCCGGCACGGGCGTGATAGCCGGCGGTCCCGTGAGGGCCGTCCTGGAGCTTGCCGGCGTAAAGGACATCCTGACCAAGTCCCTGGGATCGTCCAACCCCTTTAACATGGTGGGCGCCACTGTGAAGGGGCTCAAGTCCCTCAGGAGAGCCGAGGACGTGGCCCGCTTGCGTGGGAAGTCCGTATCGGATCTGCTTTAGCGAAACGAGGGGGTGTGTCGGGTGTCCTTGGGCGCGAACGATGCCGGCAAGGCGGCGAAGATGTTGAAGATCACGCTGAAACACAGCACGATAGGTGTCCCGAAGGTGCAGAGGGCAACCGTGCGGGCCCTCGGCCTCACGAGGCTGAACAAGGCCGTCGTCCTTCCGGATAACCCTCAGGTCCGGGGGATGGTGCGGAGAGTCGATCATCTGGTAGACGTGGAGGAAGTCACAGAGTAAGGAGGTGGCAAAGTTGAGGCTCGAAGAACTTGCACCGCCCGAAGGCGCCCGTCATCACCTCAAGAGGGTGGGCAGGGGAATCGGAAGCGGTCACGGCAAGACCGCAGGAAGAGGCCATAAAGGTCAAAAAGCCCGCTCTGGTGGCGCCAAGGGTGCAATGTTCGAAGGCGGCCAGATGCCGCTCGTCCGAAGGGTTCCGAAGCGGGGCTTCACGAACCGCTTCAGAGAAGACTTCGCCGAGGTTAAGCTCGCGGACCTTAACAGGTTTGAAGAAGGGGCGCAAGTCTCGCCCGAGGACCTCAGGAAGTCTGGTATAATAAAGCGAGCTTCGGACCGCGTGAAGATACTGGGCAACGGGGAGATAACCCGCCCGCTCACCGTGAGGGCCCACGCCTTCACACGCTCCGCGCGGGAGAAAATCGAGCAAGCGGGCGGTAAAGTTGAGGTGATATAGGTTGCTGGGAGCACTTGCGAGCGCCTTCAGGATCCCTGACCTGAGGAAGAAAATCTTCTACACCGCGCTTCTGCTCGCGGTGTTCAGGATCGGCTCGTTCATCCCGGTTCCAGGCGTCAACGTGGCCAGGTTGATCGAGACCTACGGCGAGACAGGTCTTTTCCAGTTCCTCGATCTCTTCTCGGGTGGAGCCCTGCGGAGGTTCACGGTATTCGCGATGGGCGTGAACCCGTACATCACGGCCTCCATCATTCTCCAGTTGCTCACCATCGTCATTCCGAGCCTGGAGGAGCTTTCTAAGGAAGGCATCGAGGGAAGGCGCAAGATCGCCCAGTGGACCAGGTACGGCACGGTAGTGCTGGGTGTCATCCAGGCACTCGGGATCACCATGGGGATACGGGGCGCGGTTGAGGACCCCGGCATCCTCCCTGTGCTGCTCATCGTGGTCACCCTGACTGCCGGCACGTCGTTCCTGATGTGGCTTGGCGAGAAGATCTCGGAGCACGGCATCGGAAACGGGATCTCGCTCATAATCTTCACCGGCATCATAGCGAGGCTTCCGGCCGGGGTGCATACGACGGCTATCAGCATCGGCAGGGGCGGCATCAGCCCTCTCAACGTGGTGCTGTTTCTCGTGCTCGGGCTTGCGTCGATCGTGGGCGTCATATGGATCACGCTCGGCGCGAGGAGGATCCCGGTTCAGTACGCGAAGAGGGTCGTCGGAAGGCGGGTTTACGGCGGACAGACCACCCATATCCCGCTCCGCGTGAACCAGGCGGGTGTGATACCGGTCATTTTTGCTTCGTCGCTTCTGACGTTTCCGCTCACCATCGCCCAGTTTGTTCCCAGGCTCGGGTTTCTCATGGACTGGCTGCGAGGCGACAGCGTCTCGTACATGATCCTTTACGCGGTGCTGGTTGTCGCATTCACGTACTTCTATACGGCGATCACGTTCAACGTGACGGAAGTCGCGAACAACATGAAGAAGTACGGAGGGTTCATTCCGGGCCTCAGGCCGGGGAGGCCGACGGCCGAGTACCTTGACCGGGTGCTCACCAGGATAACGCTGGTGGGCGGGCTGTTCCTCGCTGTTGTCGCGGTGCTGCCCAACATCATGACGAGCCTCACGCGGCTCAGCACCATCTACTTCGGAGGCACGGCTCTGCTCATCGTGGTGGGCGTGGCGCTCGACACGATGAAGCAGATCGAGGCAAACCTCCTGATGAGGCAGTATGAGGGCTTCATGAAGTAAGGCAGGGGAGGCGTTTTGACGATGCGCCTTGTGTTACTGGGCCCACCGGGGGTTGGCAAGGGCACGCAGGCCGCGAGGCTTGGCTTGCGCTTCGGCGTCCCGCACGTCTCCACTGGTGAGATGTTCCGGGAGGCGCTTTCGCAGAAGACGCCCCTCGGCATGGAGGCCCAGAAGTACATGGACGCCGGTAAGCTGGTGCCGGACGACATCACCATCGGGCTGGTCAGGGAGAGACTCAGTCGCCCGGGTGTTTCATCAGGCTTCATCCTGGACGGATTTCCCCGGAACCTCGTGCAAGCACGGGCGCTCGAGGACGTGCTGCGGGACCTCGGGGCGGCTCTTGATGCTGCTGTAAGCATCGAGGCAGGCACCGAGACGGTTGTGCGGAGGCTGTCGGGGCGGAGACAGTGCAGGCGATGCGGGGCTGTGTACCATGTCGAGTTCAACCCTCCTTCCGAGCCGGGAAGGTGCCCGAAGTGCGGCGGAGAGCTGTACCAGCGCGACGACGACCGGGAAGAGACGGTGCGGGAACGGCTCAGGGTGTACATGGCAGAAACCGAGCCAGTCATAGAGTTCTATCGGCAAAGGGGCCTCCTTGTGTCCGTTGACGGCGAGCGGGACATCGACGAGGTCACGCAGTCGATCATATCGGCACTTAAAGAAGGCAATGCTGTTGAAGAAAGTGTTTCCGATGGTGATTCGTAAGACCCCTGCGGAGATCGCCAGCATGAGGAAGGCCGGGCGGGTGCTCGCAGGGCTCTTGAAGGAACTGGCCGGCCTTATCAGGCCGGGCCTCACGACAGGGGAGATCGACAGGTTCGCCGAGAAGTACATCAGAGGGTGCGGGGCTACGCCCTCCTTTAAAGGGCTGTATGGCTTTCCTGCGAGCGCGTGTGTCTCGGTGAACGATGAGGTTGTGCACGGCATCCCGGGTAGCCGGCGCCTGCGCGAGGGCGATATCGTCAGCGTCGATGTAGGGGCCATGGTGGACGGTTTCCATGGGGATTCCGCGGTGACGTTTCCGGTAGGGAAGGTGTCGGACGAGGCCATGCGCCTTCTCCGCGTAACTGAGGAGTCTCTCTATAAAGGCATCCAGCAGGCCCGCGCGGGGAAACGTGTGGTTGACATCTCCAGGGCGATCCAGGAGTATGTCGAGTCGCATGGTTTCTCCGTGGTCAGGGTGCTCGCGGGCCACGGCATCGGGCGCAGCGTCCACGAGGAGCCCAGGATCCCGAACTTCGTGATACGGAACGACCCGGGGCCTGAGCTCAGGCCCGGTGCCACGCTCGCGATTGAGCCCATGGTCAACGCCGGAGGCTTCGACGTTGTGACGCTTGACGACAACTGGACGGTGGTCACGCGCGACGGCTCGCTATCAGCTCACTTCGAGCACACTGTGGCGGTGACGTCAGACGGGCCTGAGATACTGACCGCTCTCTAAGCGTGTGGGAGGTCGGTGCGCAAGTGGAGATGCGACCGGGTCAGGTTGTCGTGTCGATTGCGGGGAGAGACAGGGGAAGACGGTACATCGTGATGCGCGTCATCGACGATACGTTCGTCGCGGTCGTTGACGGGACTTACCGCCGAGTGTCCAACCCGAAGAAGAAGAACGTGCGCCATCTCATGTGGACCCGCAAAGTGGACGGCCATGTCGGGTCGAAGATCCTTGCGGGCGCGCGCGTTACCGATGAGGAGGTACGGGAAGCTTTGAGGTCAGTTGAGAATGATTCCTGCGGGAAGGCGGACTGGTCTCATGAGTAAGAAGGATGCCATCGAGGTCGAGGGGACCGTCATCGAGGCGCTGCCCAATGCGATGTTCCGGGTCGAACTCGAGAACGGGCACAGGGTGCTTGCTCACGTGTCCGGCAAAATGCGCATGAACTTCATACGTATCCTGCCGGGGGACAGGGTGAGCGTGGAACTATCGCCCTACGATCTCACGCGAGGTAGGATAACTTACAGGTTCAAGTGAGGATGCATGGCTATCTCCTGGAGGCGGGGCACTTCTTGCCACGAACCGGGAATGCCAGGGGGGGTTGAGATGAAAGTTCGGCCATCGGTCAAAAAGATATGTGACAAGTGCAAGATAGTAAAGCGCAAGGGCGTCCTCCGGGTTATCTGCGAGAACCCCAAGCACAAGCAGCGGCAGGGTTAGGCTGGAGGTGAGATGAAAGAATGGCCAGGATTGCAGGGGTTGACCTTCCGAGGGACAAGAGAATCGAGATAGCCCTGACTTATATATATGGGTTGGGTCTTACGACTTCCAGACAGATTCTGGAGAGAACCGGCGTGAACCCCGATACGAGAGTCCGTGACCTTACGGAGGAAGAGATCACGCGCCTGCGGGAGGTTATAGACAAGGAGTACAAGGTCGAAGGCGAACTACGTGCGGAGCAAGCCGCCAACATCAAGCGGCTCATCGATATCGGCACCTACAGAGGCCTTCGGCATCGGAGAGGCCTGCCCGTCAGGGGCCAGCGTACCAGGACCAACGCCCGGACGCGAAAAGGCCCGAGGAAGACCGTGGGTGTGAGGAGATCCAAGTGAGAAAGGAGAGCATGAGGCGTGCCCAGGAAGACGACCAGAGCGAAAAGGCGTGAGCGCAAGAACGTCGAGAGCGGAGTTGCGCACATCCGGTCGACGTTTAACAATACCATCGTCACGATAACAGATCCTCAGGGCGCTGTGATCGCATGGTCGAGCGCAGGGAAGCAGGGTTTCAAGGGCTCCAGGAAAGGCACTCCGTTCGCCGCGCAAATGGCAGCGGAGGCGGCTGCCCGTGCGGCCATGGACCACGGCATGCGCCAGGTGGAGGTCCTGGTGAAGGGGCCTGGGGCAGGCCGGGAGGCGGCGATCAGGTCGCTCCAGGCCACCGGGCTTGAGGTTAGCATGATCCGCGATGTGACTCCGATCCCTCACAACGGGTGCCGGCCGCCTAAGCGCAGAAGGGTATGATGGGACGGGATAGTGTTAGCAACATCAGGAGGTGGGAAGCTCAAATGGCCAGGTACACAGGATCCGTGTGCAGGCTGTGCCGGCGTGAAGGTTTGAAGCTATACCTGAAAGGTGACAGGTGTTACACCGAGAAATGCGCGGTTGATCGCAGGCCGTATGCCCCCGGGGAACACGGGCAGGGCCGCAAGAAGATGTCTGAATACGCGATTCAGCTTCGCGAGAAGCAGAAGCTGCGCCGCATATACGGGGTCCTCGAGAGGCAGTTCGAGCGCTACTTTGAGATGGCCTCAAGAAAGCGGGGCGTCACGGGCGAGGCGCTCCTTCAGATACTCGAGTCCAGGCTGGATAATGTCGTGTACCGGATGGGGCTGGCAACGTCCAGGGCCGAGGCACGACAGATGGTGAGGCACGGCCACATAGCCGTAAACGGCAAGAAGCTCAGCATACCGTCGTATCTCGTGGAGTCGGGCGATGTCGTATCTGTGCGCGAGGGGAGCCGCGAGCTTACGCGGTTCAAGCTGGCGGCGGAGGCTGCCGAGGGTCGCACCGTGCCCGCGTGGCTGTCTCTTCACCCTGACGGCCTGAGCGCGACCGTCCTCAGCTTGCCCACAAGGGACCAGATCGATGTGCCCGTTCAGGAGCACATGATCGTCGAGCTTTACTCGAGATAACGGTGGTCGTGCAGCGACCTACAGCGGTGTGCCGCATGACAGCAGGCTTGTGGCGAACGGCGCGCGGTCCGCACGAACCAGAAGGGAGAGTTGCGGATGATCGAGATTGAGAAGCCCAGAATCGAGTGTCAGGAGGCCACCGAAAAATACGGCAAGTTCGTGGTCGAGCCTCTCGAGAGAGGCTATGGCATAACCCTGGGGAACGCCCTCCGGAGGGTTCTCCTTTCGTCCCTGCCGGGGGCCGCGGTCACTTCTGTAAAGATAGAAGGAGTTCTTCACGAGTTCTCCGTGATACCCGGGGTTGTGGAGGACACCATCGACATCCTCCTGAACCTCAAGGAGCTCCTGGTCAAACTGCATTCAGACGGGCCGAAGGTCGTGAGGATCGAAGCCCAGGGTGAAGGGGAGGTCAGGGCCGCCGACATCATCGCCGACCCCGATGTGGAGATCCTCAATCCCGAACTCCACATCGCCACGCTCGACAAGGACGGCAGGCTCTTTGCAGAGATAACGATCGAGAAGGGCAGAGGCTATGTCCCGGCCGAGAAGCGCAGAGGCGAACCGGTGATCGGCGTGATCCCCATGGACTCCATCTTCACGCCTGTCCGCAAGGTGAACTATCAGGTGGAGAACACACGGGTCGGGCAGGTCACGGACTACGATCGGCTCATACTTGAGGTCTGGACTGACGGGAGCATCTCACCGAAGGAGGCCACCAGCCTCGCGGCGAAGATCCTGTCAAGCCATCTGGCGCTTTTCACAAGCCTGACGGAGACGGCCGACCGGGTGGAGATGATGGTGGAGAAGGCAGAGGACGAGAAAGACAAGGTCCTGGACATGCCCATAGAGGAACTGGACCTGTCGGTGCGTTCGTATAACTGCCTGAAGAGAGCCGGCATAAACACCGTGCAGGAGCTCATCAGGAAAACCGAGGAAGACATGATGAAAGTCAGGAACCTCGGAAAGAAGTCGCTTGAAGAAGTCAAGGGGAAGCTTGCGAATCTCGGCCTTTCCCTCCGTCCATCGGAAGACCAGGAGGATTAGAATCTGAAGCTGAAACAGAACGAGACCGCAAGAGCGTTTTGGACCTCTGGTCCGGGAGGGATCTCGACATGAACCAGGCGAAGTTGGGGCGCACCAGCGCTCATAGAAAGGCAATGCTCCGGAGCATCGTGACATCGCTGTTCGAGCACGAGCGCATTCGAACTACCGAGGGCAAGGCGAGGCAGCTCGAGCCGGTCGCGGAGAAGCTCATCACCCTTGCCAAGAGGGGTGATCTTCACGCCCGGAGGCTGGTGGCGGGTTACGTCAGGAGCGATGCGGTCACGAAGAAGCTCTTCGATACCATCGCGCCGCGTTACAGGGATCGTCAGGGTGGTTACGTTCGCACCGTAAAGCTCGGGGAGCGTCGCGGCGACGCTGCATCGGAGGTCATAGTCGAGCTGGTGTAGCGACGCACGGGCGCGCCCGTGCGGGCGGTCTGCGCGTGGCCGGGGCGGGCCGTGCCGGGCTGCGGCAGGGTGCAGCAGGGTGCGCCGGGCTGCGGCAGGGTGCCCTGGGCGAAGCCGGGCGGGCCTGGCGGGGCGAACGAAGCGAACGAACCATCTCTTCCTGCAAGAGTGCGCGATTGCGCACTTTTTGTGGGTTTTAAGGGGGCGTCTCCTTGGAGGAGATGATCAGGGCTGAAAACCTGGTGTACGAGTACGGGCCTGTCGGGGATGGCAGGCACGCTGCGCTTCGCGGCATAAGCCTTGCCATAAGGCCGGGGGAGTTTGTCGCCATCATCGGCCACAACGGGTCCGGCAAGTCGACGCTGGCGAAGCACTTCAACGCCTTGCTTGTGCCTACCTCGGGAACTGTGAAGGTCAAAGGGATGAAGACCAGCGACCCGCGCAACCTGTGGAAGATCCGTCAGACGGTGGGCATGGTATTCCAGAACCCTGATAACCAGATCGTGGCTACCACCGTCGAGGAGGATGTGGCCTTCGGCCCTGAGAACCTCGGCGTACCCCCCGCGGAGATCCGGCGGCGCGTACGGGAGGCGCTCGAGTGCGTCGACATGGTGGAATACGTGCGGCACGCTCCGCACCTCCTGTCTGGTGGGCAGAAACAACGCGTCGCCATCGCCGGTGTGGTTGCGATGCGGCCGGAGTGCATCGTCCTGGATGAGCCCACCGCCATGCTCGATCCATCGGGAAGGCGCGAGGTCATGCGAACTATTACCCGGCTAAACAGGGAGGAGGGCATCACGGTCGTCCTCATCACGCACTTCATGAACGAGGCCGTCCAGGCCGACCGGGTGATCGTGATGGAGGCAGGTCGGATCGTCCTCGATGGCAGCCCGCGCAAGGTGTTCGGCCAGGTTGAGACCTTGAGAGCGCTGCACCTCGATGTCCCACAGGTGACGGAGCTTGCTTACGAGCTGAACAGGGAGGGGGCGGAGCTTCCTCCTGATATCCTCACGGTGGAGGAGTTTGCCGATGCCATCGTCGGTGTGAGCGACCGGGGTGTGAGCGACCGGTCCCGCAAAACGGAGGAGAGGCGCGCGCGTACGGCCGACGCGTGCGGCACCACGGGCCGGGGCCGCGACAGAAGCGGTCAGGCTGACTGCCACGGTCGCGCCGCCGCGGCCTCGTGCGGGGGCGGGTGATGAGAGGCTGTGCCTATAAGGGTAGAGAACCTTTGCTACACGTATAACCCGGGCACGCCGTTCGCGCGGACTGCCCTTGAGGATATCAACCTGGAAATAAACGACGGGGAATTCGTTGGCATCATTGGAGAGACGGGGTCGGGAAAGTCCACGCTGATTCAGCACTTCAACGGACTCCTGAGGCCCACGCGCGGGCGGGTGCTGGTTGACGGCGTAGACATCTGGCAGAAAGATGTCCGCCTCAAAGATATCCGCCAGAAAGTGGGCCTGGTGTTTCAATACCCGGAGCATCAGCTCTTCGAGGAGACCGTGTTCGCCGACGTCGCCTTTGGCCCGAGGAACATGGGGCTGGATGAGGACGAGATCGGCATGCGTGTCAGGCGGGCCCTGGAGATGGTGGGTCTTGATTTCGAGGCTGTCAAGGCGCGGTCCCCGTTCGAGCTATCCGGCGGTGAGATGAGGCGGGTAGCGATAGCCGGCGTGCTCGCCATGGAGCCGTCCGTGCTCGTGTTGGACGAGCCGGTGTCGGGCCTCGACCCGCGCGGTCGCGACGAGCTGCTCCAGGAGCTTACGAGGTTGCACGAGAAGTTTGAGTATACGGTCGTGCTGGTGTCCCACAGCATGGAGGACGTCGCGAGGCTCGCGAAAAGGCTTGTAGTGATGCACAGGGGCAGGGTGGTGGCCGATGGGCCTGTGCGCGACGTGTTCCGCATGATGGACCTCCTGAGAGAGACGGGCCTCGGGGTGCCGCAGGTCACCGAACTCATGCTAGAACTTGCGAGGCGTGGCAAAGACGTGAGGACGGACGTCCTCACGGTCGAAGAGGCGAAGGTAGAGCTTCTCAGGCTCCTGAGGAGTGAGGGCCGTGTTCGGTAATATAACCATCGGGCAGTATATACCGGGCGACTCGCTGGTGCACAGGCTTGACCCCAGAGTGAAGATATTCATCACCCTGGTCGTCATTACTGTGCTGTTCCTGGTCCACACGATGGCCGGGTACGGGCTGGTACTGCTCTTCATCCTGGGCGCCATGCTCCTCGGCCACCTGCCGGTGAAGTTTGTGCTGCGGGGCGTGCGGCCGCTGCTTTTCATCTTGGTGCTGACCTTTGGACTGCACCTGTTCATGAACGAGGGGCGGGTGCTCTTCAGGCTCGGGCCGCTGGTGGCCACGTACGAGGGGGCCTTCAGGGGCTTCGCAATGTCAATGAGGCTTGTGCTGCTTGTGCTGGCGACGTCCATCCTGACGCTCAGCACGTCGCCCATCGAGCTTACCGACGGCATCGAGAACATCCTCGCGCCGACGAGGGCTCTGGGGGTCCCGGCGCACGAGCTTGCCATGATGATGACGATCGCCCTGAGGTTCATCCCTACGCTCCTCGAGGAGACCGACAAGATAATGAAGGCCCAGATGGCGCGGGGGGCGGATTTCCAGACGGGCAACGTGCTCCAGAAAGCGAAGAGCCTCGTCCCGCTTCTGGTGCCTCTTTTCGTGAGCGCGTTCCGGCGGGCTGACGAGCTTGCCATGGCTATGGAGGCCAGGTGCTACCGGGGAGGGCAGGGGCGGACCAGAATGAAGCAGCTCCACATGGGAGCGAAGGACGTCCTGGCGGCTATCGGGTCAACGGCCGCCCTGGTTGCCGTGGCGGTCTACCTTTAAGCACGTAAGTGGGGGTGCAGAAATCCTGCCGACTTTGGAAGGGGTTGCCGGTGACTCAAAGAGAGAGTGGAACAGCGGCAACCCACCAGATGTTGGCAAACTACGAGGAACTAACGAACCGTCACTCTTAGGCGGGTCGAAGGTCTGGAGTCGAGAGTCCAGATATGAGGAATATCAAGCTTGTCCTGGAATACGACGGCACGGCATATTGCGGGTTCCAACGGCAGGATGGCCTGCCGACGATCCAGGCTGAGCTGGAGCGGGCTGTGGCCGTCATAACCAAATCGCCGGCGAACGTCATCGGAGCGGGCCGGACGGACGCGGGGGTCCACGCCCGGGGCCAGGTGGTGAACTTCCGGACAGGCGCGAGGATGCCCACGGAAAAGTTTGTCCCGGCGCTGAACAGCGTGCTCCCGGCGGACATCAGGGTGCTCAACGCCGAGGAGGCACCCTGGGAGTTTCACGCGCGGTACGATGCTCGCAGCAAGACATACGAGTACACCATAGACACGAGGCCCGTCCCATCGGTGTTCCTCCGGAATTACGCTCACCACGTCCCCTTCGCCCTCGACCTTGCGGCGATGCGCGAGGGATGCGGACACATCGTGGGGCGGCACGACTTTCGGTCGTTTGCGGCATCTGGCGGCGGGGCGAAGACGTTCACACGTGAGGTCAGGCGGTGCGCGCTGGAGGCGGAGGAAGGCCTTGTCAGGATAACTGTGGAGGCCGACGGGTTTCTCTACAACATGGTGCGGATAATTGTGGGGACGCTGATACTGGTGGGTACGGGAAAGCTTAAGCCGGAGGACGTGGCGAGGATCCGGGACGCGCATGACAGGCGCCTCGCGGGGCCTACCGCTCCTGCGAAAGGGCTGTGTCTCGTGCGCGTTGACTATGGGGACCATGGGGCTATGGACTATGGGGTTCATTCTTGACACGCTGACGAGGCTATATTAGAATACGCGTTGGGGCTTGCGGCCCGCATTTGGTTTATCTGGCCGCAATTTGCTGTGCGTTACAGGGCTCGCAGGTAGCACCGGGATTATCAGGTCAAAGTGTTGTGAGGTGGATCTCTTATGGCTGGCACTGGGCCCAGGCCCGATGGACAGGGCGGAGAATGGTACGTGGTCGATGCTGAGGGGAAGACCCTCGGCAGGCTCGCAAGCCAAGTCGCCAGGGTGATACGAGGCAAGCACAAACCCACATACACGCCCAGTCTCGATACCGGCGATCACGTGATCGTCATCAATGCCGAGAAGGTGAAGGTCACCGGCAACAAGGCGAAGGAGAAGATATATTACAGGCACAGCGGCTATCCCGGCGGGCTTCGGGCTGTTCCTTACGAAGTCATGATTTCGAAGAAGCCTGAGGCTGTTATAGAGCATGCTGTAAGGGGAATGCTTCCGCATAACCGGCTCGGGCGTTCGCTTTGGAAGAAGCTAAAAGTGTACCGCGGCGCGGAGCACCCGCACGCGGCGCAGAAGCCGAAACCCCTTGAGATCGAGGAATAAGGGGACCATGGCACAGGCACGAAAGGGGGGTAAGGCATGGCACTAGCTGAGATCGGCAATGCACCGGCTGTGCTCGCAACAGGCAGACGCAAGTGTTCCGTAGCAAGGGTGCCGTTGAAACCCGGCCGTGGAGAGATCATTGTTAACGGGAAGCCCGTATCTGAGTATTTCGGTCGGAAGATCCTGGAGATTCTCGTGAGGCGGCCGTTTGTGGTCACGGAGACCACCGGCAGGTACGATGTGATCGCGAAGGTCGAGGGTGGAGGCCCGACGGGCCAGGCGGGAGCCGTTACCCATGGCATCGCCAGGGCTCTCCTGGCCCTGAACCCGGACCTGCGCCCGGCTCTGAAGGGGGCCGGTCTCCTCACGCGGGACCCGCGTATGAAGGAGCGGCGCAAGTACGGCCTCAAGAAGGCGCGCAAAGCACCTCAGTATTCCAAGAGGTAAAAAGCCTTCCGTTCCAGGAGAGGACTTCTCTCTGGGAACACGTTTCTAGAGACTTCGTCTCTCGAGACTGCGAAAGCGACTTCTCTAGGAGGGGACCTCCTCCGGGGAGCAAGCCCATTGCTGTGGCTCGCTACCGCCCGTTGCGGCGCGTTGCGGCATTCCAGAACAGAGCCGGTTGCCCGACCCAATGAGCAGGGAGGGGGCCGGTTCTCTGCTTTTGCCGGGGCCCACAGCAGGGAGGCATGACGTCCCACCCTCCTATAGATAGCCGACCCTGCTGCTATAGATAGCTGAGCTCAAACTTGACATCGACAGCCAGCAATTGCCGTCCACCGTGAGCGTATGGCCGAGAGGCTCTGAGTACTTCTGGCCCCGAAGTTGTGCCACGTGACAGATCCGGCACGGGCGGGGCTTACAGAGATCGCTGTCAAACGCCAGTCAAACTTGAACGATTGTGCGGCCACATGAGTGCGTAGTCGGGCGCGTCGTGCCACGCAGCCGCCGGGGTGTTAAGAGCTTATAGCTAAACAAGTTCAAGACCACAACAACGACTCTCCGTATGCCATGCTTGCCCGGACGCTGTGCCGTCGAGCGCGCACGCATCCCGCAAGTTCGAGCTTGGGCACCCATAGGTTCGATGTTGGGCGCTTACGGGCGCGCATGCGCCCGCCGGCAACGAGGTATGGTTGATCCCCCGAGAACCAGCTTGCGGGCAGACCTGGTCCTATGGGGACCAGCCCGGCGCAAGACCTGGTCCTCCGGGAACCACCCCTGCCGCCCTCCTTCGCTAAGACCGGGCAAGGTGGAACGCCCGGGACCAGATCTCGCGTGAAGATGGTCCTCTGAGGACCAGCCTGGCAGCATGTCCTGGTCCTCTCGTGACCAGGGCGCCTTGACCGCCGCCGGGGGTGGTGCACCAGGGACCAGGTTGCCTGCGAGGTTGATCCCCTGGGGACCATCCGCACG
>JACIXY010000023.1 GCA_014360195.1 Bacillota bacterium | reverse complement strand
GGGGCGCGCTTCGCCAAAATCCGGCCCGTCTGGCTAGGCAGCCGGATTTTGACACCCCTCGTGCAATCACCGGCAACCCAAGACCTCGGAAAACGGAGAAAACTAATGACCTCTTCGAACCTGTTCGGACCTAACAGCATGCTGCCAACGATGCCGCCAGCGAGTTTTGTTGGCGTGCAAGGGCTCGAATATCAATATCCACCAGTGCTCCGTTTTCCACCACGACCTTACCGTTTATGAGCGATAGCTTGACCCGCCCCGGGTGTGAAAAAACAACCGCGGCAACAGGATCCCACCCTGCGCCCGCGTACTGGATCTCGCTCAGATCGATCGCGATGAGGTCCGCAGCTTTGCCCGGCTCAAGCGAACCCAGGGCATCATCCCAGTGGAGAGTGCGCGCACCACCAATGGTCAGCAGTTCCAGGATGTCCGACGCTCCGAGAGCGCTCGCATCGCGCCTTGCCGCACGCTGCAAGAGCATGGCCATACGCCCTTCGTTGAGAAGGTGCGACGAATCGTTACTTGCGCTCCCGTCTACGCCGAGGCTCACGGTCACCCCTGCCGCCAGCATATCTGCGACGGGAGCCACGCCGGACCCCAGCCTCATGTTGGAGGTGGGGCAGTGCGAGACTGCCGTTCCAGACGAGGATAGCCGCCTGATTTCTCGCTCGTTTAGATAGACCGCATGGGCGACCCACGTCCGCCCGTCGAGCCAGCCAACTTCATCCAGGTAGTCCACGGGACGTAGCCCATACTGCTCCGCACAGTACCGGTTCTCGTCTTCGGTCTCCGCAAGGTGTGTGTGACACAAGAGCCCCCGGCTCCGCGCAAACTCTCTCGTCTCTTTCAGGAGACTTGTCGTCACGGAAAAGGGGGAACAGGGGGCCAGCGCAACCCGACACATGGAAAAGGGAGACGTGTCGTGGTAGGCCGCAACCACGCGCTCGTAGTCTCGCAGTACGGTGTCCTCATCCTGAACGACTTCATCCGGGGGCAGCCCGCCCTTTGACTTGCCCCGTGTCATCGCGCCCCGACTAGGGTAAAAGCGTATGCCCATCTCCGCGGCGGCCCTGATCGTCTCGTCAAGGAGGCCGGCTGGGGCTGACGACGGAAACACGTAGAAAAGGTCTGACGTCGTCGTGCATCCGGAAAGGATGAGCTCAGCGATGCCGGCCTTAGCACTGGTGTATACCATCTCCGGGGTAAGATGAGACCACATGGGGTAGAGCGTGGTCAACCACTCAAAGAGCCCGGAGTTCTGGACTGCGGGCACGCATCTGAAGAGCGTCTGATAAAGATGGTGGTGGGTATTGATGAGGCCCGGAAGGACCACACAACCAGACGCATCTATCGTCCGGGTAACGTCCTTCAGCAGTTCTGGCCTCCTGGAAAGCTCACGCTCTTCACCGATCGCGCAGATCGTGGGTCCACACGTGAGCACGAACCCTTCCTTGATAATCCTTCGGTCTGGATCCATGGTGACGATGGCTTCAGCATTCCTGACCAGTATTCGCGCGTCATCCATAAGCGTTTGCTCTGCCTTTCTGAAGAAACCGACGAAACCCGGATCGGCCACCATGAAAGGGAATTTGAGGGGCCAGGCCAACCTAGCGCCGGAACTTCCTCACCGCTTTGAACCGGATCTTGTCTTCTCTATAGTACTGATATGAGAACATGACGGGATCGTTGTGCGCATCAAAGCTCAGCGCCTCTATCAACAGACAGGGCGTGTTCGGATCGCACTGCAGGTCGGCCCCGACCTCCTTTCCTGCGAGGACAGGCACGATCTCCACGACCTCATACGCAACTTCTATGTGACAGCGCGCCTCAAGGAACTCGTAGACCTGGCGCTTTAGCTCGTCCTCTTCGTACGGCTCCAGAACCGCTTTCTTCGGGACGATGTTATTACACCAGATAATCGGCATACCATCAGCGAGGAAAGCCTTCTTTATCTCAAGCACCGTTTCGCCAGGCTTCAAGCACAGGTAGCGTGCGACCTTCGGTTCAGGCTCCGTCTCTCGAGTCCCGATGTACTCGATCCCGGGTGTGTAACCGTTATTGGCGATGAGTCGCGTGAACTCCTCCGAGTAGTCTATTCTGCTGGATATCAGGGCAGTTTTTGGATGTGCGAACGTACCGAGCCCGTGCCGCCTAGTCACAAGCCCTTCCTGTTCCAACATGGACAGAACCCGGCCGATCGTCCCGCGACTTACGCCCGCCATTTCGGCCAGCTCTGTTTCCGGCGGAAGCTTACCGCTCCTGTCGATGCTGCCGTTCGCAATCGCCTCTAGGAGCCACTCTCTCACGCTCTCAGTTAGAGACGTTCTCGCTCGACGAATGCTTGCTGCCGCTTTCGCGTCAGGTACGTGTGCCGTCGCTGAACCCTCCCGACCCTGACATGTTGTCACCTGACATGTTGCCAGGGGAAGGAACCCCCGCGAGGAGAGTGTGGAGTCTCGCCTTCTCAGCTTCAGATGCAAACGCGTGGTCTGCGGCCGTCCTCATGCACTCTACGACGTCGTTTGGCGAAAGCCTGAGCTCCTCCATTGCGAGAGCCACTTCGCGCGTCATGTTCGTGCGGGAGGTCTGGGGGTCATCATCATTAATCGTCACCCGCACACCGGCCTCCAGGTACGACTTCAAGGGATGTTCCGCGAGGGACCGCACCGCCTGGGTGTGCACGTTGCTCGTTGGACACATCTCCAGCGGGATGGCGTTCTCTCTTACGAGTTCAAGCACCTGCCTGTCCTCCGCAAGGCGAATTCCGTGGCCGATTCGTTGAGCACCAAGAACAAGCACCGCATCCCGGATGCTATCTGCACCCGCAGCTTCTCCAGCATGCACCGTGATCCCCAATCCGCCTTCCCTGGCAATAGCGAACGCCCTGGCATGGTCGGAGCAAGGATAACCATCTTCGTTCCCCGCGAGATCGAATCCGACCACACCCCTGTCTTTGAACTTCACCGCAACCCTTGCTAGCTGCACGTTGTCCTCAGGAGGATGGTCTCGCAGAGCTGCCACGATGAACCCCCCGGACACTTTGAAAACCTCGAATGCCTCGTGCATGCCATCCAGGATTGCAGCGATAACATCAGCAGCGGTAAGGCCTCGCCTCGTGTGTAGGAGAGGCCCACCACGTAATTCTATATATGCCACGTTTTCACCTGCCGCACCAGCCACCGCCTCGAACGCGATACGTCTGAGGGCCTCAGGAGTTTGCGTGACCTGATAAACGAACTCGATCTTCCTAAGGTAATCAGCGAGCGATCTTTCAGTTCCGTCCACCTGCATCTTCGACGAAACAGACTCCAGGCTCTGAGGACCTGCACGCTCACGCTGCTGCCCGCGCGAACCGCCCCATCTGAGCTCCAGGAAGGTCTGCGGCCGGACGCACCCTTCAAGGTGCACGTGAAGATCGACCTTGGGGAGCATGTGAGCCCACTTTTCAAGTGACACTGACATTGACGCTGACATGCCGGTCATCTTATCGCCTCGCTGCCGTGTTTTCCTGCATAACCGTATGCTTCAGTCAGGCTGAACAGAAAGGGCTAGAAGAAAGCCGCACCCTCGCCACCAAGCCGCAACCTTACCGCCGCCGTCTGCAGCCGGGCGAGACCACTCACGCCGAAGTATCTCGTGGTCGCAGCGTGATGGATTCCATGATCGCAGCCTGATGCAGTACACGCCGTGTCCCCTGAGCAGCCTGTCGGGCCAAACATAAGGCTGAAGCGGGAGACCGTTGACTCCGCAGCCGCACGACCTGATGCATGGTACGCCATGTATTGCGCCGTATTTGCGTGGCATTGAAGCTGCCAAGTGTTGTCCATAGCCGGAATCAGCCATGCCAGACCACGGAGCAACGGTCTCCCAAGCCTGTGCGACCCGTAGCGGATGATCCGCGTGCGCAGACGCCACTCCGCTGTCGCCCATCCGCAGGACCTTTCATACATCTCACTACCTGCCCAGCGCACTCACGGACTGCGCCCGCCAGACCTGCCAGAGTTACCAGAGTTACTAGAGCTGCCAGAGTTGCCAGAGGAAGCAGCCGGCCATGATCGGGACACAAAGCCCCAAACCGGCTACTTCAGGCCCAGAAACTCCGTGGTAAACACCGTATCGATGTCAATCTTCTTGTCGAGCTGTCCCTGAGCATAGAAGATCTCCTGCACCTGGGACCAACCTTCTCGACTCATGAAGCCAAGGCCGTGCTTCTTCGTGTCCTCGGTGATCATGAGCGGAATTTCGCGCACAAGCTGCCCCATCTCGCGCTTCTTGTCAATGGTCTTATCGTACTTGCTCAGGATCTCGATGGCTTCCTCGCGGTTGTTGATAGCATACTCCCACCCACGCCTCAGCGCGCGGACCATGCCCCTCACCACATCGGGGTGCTCTGCGATTATCTTGTCGCGAGTGAAGAGGACTTCGGAGAAGGTCTTGATGCCATAGTCGTACGGCAGTATCGTGGTCACTTCAAAACCCTTCTCCTCCGCGGTCACCGGCTCACTTGTTACATAGACTGTCATAGCATCGATCTGTCCCGTGAGGAGAGGTGAAATGTCGTACTTCACCGACACCAGCTTGACCTTGTTCAGCGGAACGCCTTCCTTCTCAAACATCGCCTTGACGAGGGTGAACGGACCCCCCTCCTGATATCCAAGGCGCTTTCCAATGAGATCCTTTGGCTGGGTAATCCCTGAGCTTTTCAGCATCATAAGACCACCGGGGTGCTTTTGGAAGAATGCCGCCACCGCTTTGAGCGGCATACCCTGGCGCCGCGCCATGATGAGCGACCCCGCATCATGGAGACCGAAATCGTCAGCCCCGGCCGCCACAAGCGTTATGCTGTTCTTGTCGATCCCGCCCGGCCTTACTTCCAGGTCGATGCCTTCTTCCGCGAAGAATCCCTTATCGAGCGCAACGTACACTCCGGCGAACTGTGAGTTGATGATCCACGGAAGGCGCAACGTAAACTTGCGATTTGCGCTTGTCGAACCTGTCAGCATCAACGTGACACACGCAACCAGAAGAACCACTGCTGCAAACCTGCTCCAACGCATCACCCTGACACTCCTTTCTGTTGTTACGGTATTTGCTGCGCTGCCTAGGTCTCCCCGACACCCGACAGCACGCTTCAGCCTTCCCTTCAACCTTCTGCAAGCGCACCGGGCCACCGCAGGCACAGCCGCTCAACCAGTGCCACAAGGTAGAAGAATGCGATGCCGGCTGCGGAGGAGAACACAATCGCAGCAAACAACTGTGGCGTGTCCATGCGGTAGCCGGCTGAGACAACCATGTAGCCAATCCCACGGTCCGCACCGGTGAACTCCCCTACCACTGCGCCGATCACGCTCAAGGTGCTCGAAACCTTGAGAGACGCAAACAAGTAAGGAAGCGCTGATGGAAACCTCAAGTACCTGAAGACGTCCCAACGGCTCGCCGACAGCAGCCGAAAGAGCTCAAGAGCTCCCGGGTCAAGAGCACGCAGCCCACGCACGCTGTTCACAAGAACTGGGAAGAAGCACACTATGGCTGCGATCACCACCTTCGGCCCCATGCCAAAGCCTAACCACAAAGTCAACAGCGGAGCTATCGCAATGATGGGCACCGTTTCGAGAACGATTGCCCACGGATAGAACGTCCGCTCGAGGAGGGTTGAATGGACAAACGCTGTGGCCGCCAGGAACGCAAGCCCGGCCCCAAGCACAAACCCGCAGACCGCTTCCGCCATCGTGTAGAACGTATGTGAGAGCAACACGGCCCGCTCGACCCACAACCGCTCGGCAATCACGCTTGGGGTCGGCAACACATACGCGGGAAGGTTGGTCAACCTGACTGCGGTTTCCCAGAGAGCCAGAGTAAAGAGGAACGCAAGCACGGGAGCAGCGTACCGGCGCATGCCCGACAAGGTTCTAGCGAAGGTGCGAGTCATCCACGTTACCCCCAAGGCTTTCTCGAATCTGGGCACCCATACGGATGAAGTTTATGTCCTGCTTCACCTCGAACTTGCGGGGCCTGCCAAACGGCACCTCGAACGTCTGGATGACGGTCCCCGGCCGCGAGCACATGACGATGACGCGGTCGGAAAGAAACAGAGCTTCAAAAATGTTATGGGTAACGAATATCACCGTCGTACCTGTTCTCTGCCACGCTTTGAGAAGCTCGACGTTGAGGCGATCTCGAGTGAACTCATCAAGCGCACCGAACGGCTCATCCATGAGGATGATGGAGGGCTGGTAGAGAAGCGCCCTGACAATGGATACCCGCTGCTTCATGCCGCCAGAAAGCTGTGCGGGGTAGGCTCTTTCGAAGCCGGCAAGACCAACGAGTTCGAGTAGCTCCAGTGCACGAGCCTTGTAATCACCCGGATGCTGCCCGGACTTGATAATCCGCATGGGCATACAGACATTGTCGAGCACCGTAAGCCACGGCAGCAGAGCTGAGTCCTGGAATACCATGCCAAACTCTACATTGCGTCTGGCTTCTGCCGGTGAACGTCCCCGTACGGTTACTGATCCTTCGCTGGGCGGCAACAAGTCGGCGATGATGCGCAGCAGCGTGGATTTCCCGCACCCCGACGGTCCGACGATGCTCACGAACTCGCCACGCCCGACGTCGAACGAAACGTCCTTGAGAGCTTCAACAACGCCGTCTCGGGACGGGAACCTTTTCGACACGTGACGGACACACACCTCAGGCGCTTCCACGATGGCACCTCCCATTACCAAGCGCCCCCTGCAGTAACCCATTACAGCGCCTGGCTTAACCTATCGCCTTCAATTCCCGGAACGAGGTCGGGAGAACAAGGTCGGGAGGCCTGGCAAGGATAGACCGCGACCTTGCCCCCAGCACCCCCGGCTCCTCCCCAGCTGCGTCGCACCACAGCACGGTGACAGTATCGCGGCCGTGGCTGCAATTTCTCGGGTGTTTCGGAAAACGCCAATGGGCTTGGCCCCAGCGGTTCAACGGCTCAACGGAGGAAACCACCCTGCTCGTGCAGGTAGATGGCCTCTAGCGCAACAGCGATCTCATCTTCCCATCCCTTAACGAGACCTGGATTCTCTCCCTCGTAGATAACGTCGCCGGTAATCATGTTTCCTGAGACGGCAGAGATCATCGCGCCCTTGAGTCCTCGCTGGCGCGCCACGGTGAATATGGCTGACGCCTCCATTTCGATGCTGAGCACCTTGAGCGCGTTCAATTTCCTGATGAACTCCTGGGTTTCGCCATAGAAGGAGGAGCTTGACGCCGTGATGCCCGTGTAGTACCTGAAACCCCGCCCCGCTTTGAGCATGTCTGCGGCCTTGATGAGGCAGTAGGTGAGACCGAGGTCCGGCACAGCCGGAAACGTGTCGGGGACGTGGAACACGGACGTGCCCTCGCACTTCATCGCGCCTTCGCTTATCACGAGGTCCCCTATCTGGAGGAATTCCTGCAGACCACCCGTGCTCCCCACCCTGATAAACGCTTCCGCTCCGATATTGGCAAGCTCTTCGACAGCGATAGCTGCGGATGGACAGCCGATCCCGGTTGAAGTGGCCGAAACGGTTATCCCCTTGTAACTGCCCGTATAGGTCAGGAACTCACGGTGATACGCAACCCTGACCGGGTTCTCGAGGTGCTGCGCGATACGTTCAACGCGAGCGGGGTCGCCTGGAAGCAGGACGTACTTGCCGACGTCCCCAGGCTTGCAACGTATGTGATACTGCATGCGACCCTGCGTCTTCGTGGTTTTGTCGAGCACTGGCATACAAGCACCCCCCGAAAGGTTGGACGTTAAACGTCTATCATCGGTGTATTTCTATCTTCGACGAGAAACGAGAAACTCCTCCTCATGATGTGGGTAGGTCAACGCCCACTCATTCCGCTGCCCGCGTCAGGTGCAGACCAAGCTACGCGACCGCCGCGTCCGGTGCTGGGTGGGGGCAACTGTGGCCCTCTTTTCCTTCTCGGGTGAGGCGTCGGAGCGGGGCGAGCGAGGTTGTCCCGATCATCGTGGAATTTCGCGCAGCGCACCCCCGCTTGATTTTTCATGCGTTTGCTGCCTCGCTCGTGGTGGCGTTGAGAACCTCGCTCCTTAGGCGCATCCATAGGAGGGGCAGGTCTCGGTAGCCTGCCACGCGTCGGAACCTGCGCTCTGCTTCCTTGAGCCCTGCCAGCATCCACCTCAAGACCTGGTTTCCACTACGCCGCCTCTTGACCCTGCGCGCGGTGGTCCTTGCCATTTCTATGGCGGACTCTATGAGAAATTCCACGAACTTTGGGACATACTTGTCGTTCTCAAGATAGCTCCGCTATATGGGTGCGCGAGTATCAACCAGAGAAATTCCCTGGCTGAGTTTAACTAATAGATGGTTGCGCTGGCTGGCATCGGGTTGGCTGCCGTTGGCTTCGGAGCTCTCGAGCAGGCGAAGGAGTCATATTTGAAATGCGGCCTGGTCAAGGGGTAGGGGCTGGCTTGCGGGCTCCAGTTACCCAGTCAGGGAGTAGCGGCACCATAAGATTGAGGTTAACGGCGGTTATCTCCTTGGCGAGGCTCCTGGTTAGTAAGCAGTGATAGTGAGATGACCAGAGCAGACTGCCGTTTTCCTCATGACTTCGGTTCCAGTACTGCCGCGGTACACAAAGAGGTTTTGCGGAAGTCCTACCAACCCCGCAAACCCCCGAAATAGCTGGAGCCGACGGGCGGACTCGAACCCCCAACCTGCTGATTACAAATCAGCTGCTCTACCGTTGAGCTACGTCGGCACCTCGTGATCGATATGTTTGAAGAAGCCTACATGGAATTGTAGCGCCTCGGCATTGTGCTGTCAAGTAGCCACTGCCATGATCTGGCATTCCGCGCCTTCTGCGCGTCCATGCGCCACAGGCAAGCCCGGGGGCCGAGCGCCAGCCCGGCAACAGAACGACTGGCGGACCACGATTCGCGGAATCTCCCACGGATCGCGCTCCTCGCGAAGGCCGCAATGGGCTTAAAGAGGGGTTCCCTGCGCAAACCCGCCTCCAGCACCGGTCTGGGGTGGGAACGGGGCGCGCCCTCCGACACGCTCCCGATGCGCGGGTGCGATACTGGCGGATCAGATGGTTTCGTTTCGCTTTTCTATGTACCGCTCGAGTTTACGCTTCACGCGCTGCAGCGCGTTGTCTATGGACTTCACGTGTCTCTGTAGCTCGCCCGCGATCTCCTGGTAAGACTTGCCGTCGAGGTATGCCGAAAGCACTTTCCACTCGAGGTCGCTAAGGAACTCGCCCATTTTCGACTCGATGTCGATAAACTCCTCCTTGCTTATCACAAGCTCCTCGGGGTCAGTGACCTTGGTGCCGGACAGCACGTCGAGCAGGGTGCGGTCCGATTCCTCGTCATATATGGGCTTGTTGAGCGACACGTACGAATTCAGAGGAATGTGCTTTTGCCTGGTGGCCGTCTTTATTGCTGTGATGATCTGCCGGGTTATGCAAAGCTCCGCGAACGCGCGGAACGAAGCCAGCTTGTCGCTGCGGAAATCGCGTATAGCCTTGAAAAGGCCTATCATGCCTTCCTGGACGATGTCTTCGCGATCAGCGCCGATGAGAAAATACGAGCGCGCCTTGGCGCGGACGAAGTTCTTGTACTTGTTGATCAGGTACTCTTCAGCGGATCTTTCCCCGCATCTCGCGCTCTCGACAATTTCCTCGTCGAGCATGTCATCATACGCAGAAGATGGCTGGCGCTGCGACTCAGCACTCACTGGCATCGCCCCCTGCTGTGATGTCGCTCGACCCACGAGGAAATTATACACTTGCGTTCGTGGACAAGTCAAGAAACCGCCCGCGCAGCGCATGGCCTCAGGGTTTGCTGAGTGCGAGTGCGTTAATTCTCGTCCCCTTTGCCAGTAGTTGCCGGGTTGCCGGTGATTGCACGAGGGGTGTCAAAATCCGGCCACTTGCCCGACAGGCCGGATTCTGGCGAAGCCCGGATTTTGGCGAAGCGCGCCCCGCTTGGGGCGCCGTCCCCGAGTGCAACACCGGCAACCCCTCCCAAAAACCGGGAGCATTTCTGCACCCTCAGTTGGCTCGTAGAGGTACGCTGACATGCCCTGTTCCGACACGCACCACCGTGTCTCGCGGCCTGTACCTGTCACGCGAGAGCACCTCCCTTCTTGCGACCTCCCCGCCGATTATCACGAGACGTTCAGTGACGACCTCGCACCCCGGAGCGCCTTCCTCTTCCACAACGCGTTCGCCTTTCGCAAGCTTATCGTCGGGGACCTCACGGACGCCCGGCGCAATGGTCTCGAGGTGCGACGTGACGATCCGCACTTCCCAGCCCTCCGGCCGGTCACCGAAGATGCTCACGGTGAGCCCCGACCCCGCCACCTCCGACAGGATGAGAACCGGCGCGCTCCCCACATTACGGAACCTGAGGTCCTGCGAGCCGTAGTAGACCGTGGCATCACGCCCCGGCGGGACGTACCCTGTCAGCCTGGAATGGTTTTGCCTCGCGGTGATGCGCATGTTTGCAAGAAGCACGGCGTTGTAGAGCGTTGACGAAACCTGGCACACCCCTCCGCCGACCCCCGGCCTGAACTCGTCCTCCACGATCTCGGGGGCCTCCCGGAACCCGAACTCGCGCGTCCTCGGCCCCACCACCTCGTTGAACGAGAACTCCTCGCCCGGCCGCACCATCACCCCTGATATCCGCCCTGATGCCAGTCGGATATTGTGCGCCCGGTTCTCGACCCCGGGATCGAAAGTCGTCGAGTAGGACGCCACGAGTTCCCTGATGCCCAGATCCTCGAGATCCCGAAGGGTGGTGACAGGCCGCACCTCGCGGGACTCGAGGAATACCGCCGGACGCTCCACGAGATCGAGCGCCTCGCGCACCCGCCGCACCGATTCTGCCACGTCCAGCCGCCGCCCCTCCCGCTCGGGCACCGCCCGCCCGGTCCGCACCTCAAACGTGGCGTTCCGCGCCTCTATGTTGATCTCCGCCGCCAGCGCCAGGACTGCCTCGAACAGCCGAACCTCGTCAACGCGGGTAACAGCGCTCACCCGCCATCCCGCGGTCGCAGCCTGCAAAAGCTCCCGCGCCCTCCTGGCGATGTTTCCCGTCCTGCCCACTCCCATGACACGTCTCGCAAGCTCCGCCGGGTCGCACTCAACGCCCAGACTCCCCAGGCTGCGCTCCCACTGCTGATCCCTGTGGATGAGCACCACCGGCTTTCCACTCACAAGCCGCGCCACGCGGCTGGCGATCTCCGCGGCCTCAGCCCGCGTCGCACCGCCGACCTCGATCCCACCAAGGTCCACTCCCGGCGCGACGCGCCCTCCTCCCCCGCAAAAAAACACGCCCGCCCCGAAAGCCGTCCCGGCAACGAGGCAGGCGCCTGCTATCAAAGCTGTCAAAACAATCGTAACCGCACGCGGTCTCACCGCAAGGCTACTCCCATCTCGCCGCCCCCCTCTGGCGCAGCACCTCAAACATAATCACGGCGGCAGCAACCGACGCGTTCAGCGAGGATACCCGGCCCAATGTCGGAATCCTCACGAGGAAATCGCACTTTTCCGCCAGGAGGCGGGATATCCCCCTTCCCTCCGACCCGATGACCAGGGCAACCGGGCCTGTGAAGTCCACCTCATAGATGGTGCGCTCGGCGCCTGCATCAGCCCCGAAGACCCAGAAGCCGTGTTCCTTCAGCCTCTCCACCTCGCGCGGGAGGTTTGCCGCCCTGGCGCACGGAACGTACTCCACCGCCCCCGCCGACGCCCGCGCCACCACGCTCGTGAGCCCGCACGCCCTGCGCTTCGGGACGATCACGCCCGTCGCCCCGACCGCATCGCACGTCCTTATGATAGCCCCGAGGTTCCGGGGGTCCTCGATGCCGTCGAGCACCACAACGAGCGCGCTCTCTCCGGCTCGCTCCAGGAGGTCGTCCACCTCGCAGTACCTGGCAGCCGCTCCGACCGCCACCACGCCCTGGTGACGTTGCCCGGCCGCAAACGCGTCCAGCTTGCCCCGCTCCACCTCCACCACGGGGACGCCCGCCTCGCGCGCAAGGGACTTCACTGTCGCGGCGAACCCGGGCTCGACCCCTTTCGCGATCATGATCTTTGTGAGCGGCCGGCCGGAGCGGAGCGCCTCGATGACGGGGTTGCGGCCCGTAAGTGTAGGTACCTCCCTTGCCTTTCCCGCTCTCGCTCGCGTTCCCGTTCCCGCTCCCGCTCCCGCTCCGCCGCGGTCCCTTTCAGCCGCCGGCTTCGAAGACCTGCCGCTACCTTCCTTCATCTGCACCGGCCTCATCGTTATCTTTTGCGAGACCGGCTGCTGCTATAAGACGCCGGCTTGTGGCCTCCACCTTGCCGCAGGACATCTTGCCCTCGGGACAGTAGCCCCGCATCTCGCACGGCGCCCCGACCCAGGAGAAGAGCCGCGGCGCCACCTCGCGGACGCGCTCCAGCATCGCCCTGGCGAGCCCTCGTATCTCCCACTGTGCCCGCTCGCAAAGGCGACGCTCGAAGAAGTTGTAGAGGCTGCGGCAGTTCATGGTCATTACGAGCCTGGTCTCGCACGCGTTCGGCAGGACAAACCTCGCATCCTCCCTGGGGACGAGCGCCACAAGCTCCCGGTACGTATCGCGGATCTGTTCCATCTGCCTTTCGAAAAGCGCCCGCGCCCTGGGATTTGCCGCTATGGACGGGGGGATGACGTAGCTGAAGCCCTGCTCGTTCACGTAGCGCTGTGACTGCTGCGAGTATGATGCGATGCGGTGCCTGACGAGCTGATGGCTGAGGGCCCGGCTCACGCCCTCGATGGCGAACGTGAACGAGACATGCTCTGTGGGGGAAAGGTGCCCCGCTTCGAGGATGGTCCTGATAAGCTCGCCCACCTTCTCGTCGGACAGTCCCTCCGCAAGCTCGGCGGCTCCAAGCGGCGAGTAACACTGCCTGGCCGCGATCGCCACCACTCTCTCGGGATCTGGTGTGTAACTTATGAGTATTACATTCATGATGCCGGACCTCCCGGATGCGCGTCCGCCACGGTCAGCGCCTTTTCGAGCACCTCGCGGAGCCGCTCCTCCCGGCCCAGCAGGTACAGGTACCCCAGCACAGCCTCGAACCCCGTGGAATGCCTGTAGTCGAGGACCGCCGCGCTCCTCGGGCCCCGCCCGGTGTGGACATTCCGCGCCCGCCTGGCCACCTCCAACTCGTCGGGAAGGAGAAACGTGTCGAGCTGCGCCAGGGCGCGGGCCTGGGCTTTCGCGTTCACCCGCATGGTAGCCTCTCTATGCAGCTCATCGAGGTCGCGCCGCCCACCCCGCACGAGGCTCGTCCGCACGTAAAGCTCGTACACGGCGTCGCCGATATAAGCCAGCACGCCCGCAGGGAGCCTGTCCACTTCGTCAGCGCCGGGTGCCATCATTTCTCACGCTTCCAGACAGTGCCCGAGGCCGTGTCCTCAAGAACGATCCCCATCTCGCGCAGGCCGTCCCGTATCCTGTCCGCGAGCGCCCATTCCTTCTTCGCCCGCAGTTCCCCGCGCACCTGCACGAGAAGCTCCACAAGGCCGTCCATCAGCCCAGAGTCGGCGGCCCCCTCCTCCTTTTCGCGGAACAGCCCCAGGATGCCGCCGAGTTCCTCCATGGTATCCACCGCGCGGCGAAGCCCCCCACTGCTCACCTCGCTGCCTGAGTGCAAAGCGTCGTTGACCGACCTCGCGAGATCGTGGACGGCCGCGAGGGCGACCGCCGTGTTGAAGTCGTCGTCCATCCCCTGGATGAACTTCTCCCGAGCCTCGCTCGCCGCCTTTGACAGCTCGTCGCCGCGTGAGCCCGCCGACGAAGCCTCATCATCCGCCGGCGCCTGCGACGCTCTCCCGGACGCTCCGGTGCGCCCGGCATCGGCGATACGTCGCCTGGCTGCGTCTAGCGTGGACCGCAGCCGTTCGTAGGCCCTGCGGGCCGCCTCGAGTTCGTCGGCGCTGTAGCTCGCCGGGCTGCGGTAGTGCCTGGATGCGAAGTAGTATCGGATGACCCCCGGCTCGTACTGGCGCAGCACGTCCCGGACGGCGAAGAAGTTCCCGAGGGACTTCGACATCTTGGCGTCGCCCACGTTGAGCATGGCGTGGTGGACGAAGTAGCGCGCGAAAGGCTCCTGGCCTGTGTAGGCCTCGGATTGCGCTATCTCGTTCTCATGGTGCGGAAATATGAGCTCATCACCGCCGCCGTGAAAGTCGAACCCGCTCCCCAGGTACTTCAGCGCCAGCGCCGAGCACTCGATGTGCCACCCGGGGCGCCCGGGACCCCAGGGGCTGTCCCACGCAGGCTCCCCAGGCTTCGAAGCCTTCCACAGCGCAAAGTCCATCGCGTTCCGCTTCCTCGGGTCCACCTCCACCCGGGCCCCGGCCATCATCTCGTCCGGGGACCTCCGCGACAGTTTGCCGTAATCGGGGAAGCGCGTCACGTCAAAGAACACGTCGCCGTCCACCTGGTAGGCGTAACCCTTCTCCACCAGGCCTTCAATGACGCGGATGATGTCCTGTATGTGCTCGGTGACCTTCGGGAACACGTCAGGCCTTTCGACGCCGAGCCTGTCCATGACATCGAGGAAGTCCTCGTGGTATTCCGCCGCGACCTCGGCCGGCGAGGTTCCCCGCTCGTTCGCCTTGGCGATTATCTTATCGTCCACGTCCGTGACGTTCTGGACGCAAAACACCTCAAAGCCCCGCCACCTGAGATACCGCCGCACCGTGTCCCAGAACACATACTGGCGCGCGTGGCCCATGTGTGTGTAATCATATGGCGTGATGCCGCACTGGTAGATGTCCACCCGCCCTGGAGTGCGGGGGACGAAATCTTGCTTTGTCCTGGTGAGCGTGTTGTACACGCGCAGCCCCATCTTGGCACCCCCTTGCGTGGCCTGCAGTCTTCAACCTAATAAATTGGCGAATACGCCAGGGACGCGGGAATTCCTCCCGCACCGCCCGGCGTCTTAGCTTCATTTCTCGCTGAGCACTTCGATGGCCACCGGAGCGACCCCCGGCCCGATGAGATCGATGGCCTCGGCGGCAGCCCTTGAGAGATCGATGTCACGGCCGGCGACGTACGGGCCCCTGTTGTTGATCCTGACCGTGACCTGCTTGCCGTTGGAGAGGTTAGTGACTCGAACGAGGGTGCCGAACGGTAGCGTCCGGTGGGCGGCGGTCAGGCTGTTCTGGTCGTAGATCTCGCCGGTCGCCGTTGGCCGTCCGTGCCAGCGTCCCCCGTACCACGAGGCCCGCCCCACACGCACAGACCGCCCCCTCTCGCCGTCGAGAGACACGAGATGGCCGCTCCTTCCATGCAGCACGGGGGCACCGAGGGCGGCGCGGATGTTGTTCGACCATCTCAGCGCCAGCTCATAGCACGAGCTTCGGTTCACCGCCGCGTGCCTCAGGTCCACCATGACGATGAGCCGGTCCCCGACGGCCACCGCGAAGCTGCCTCGCATGACCGCGGGCATCACAGCTTCTGCGCCCACATCCTCCAGGCTCTTGCGAAGCCTCTCCGCCACAACGCAGGCCCGCTCCCTGGTGGACATGCCCCCAGCTTCGGCCCGGATGCGTATCACGGCCTGACCTCTCACGGTCACCTCCCACACTCCCGCTTGCACCGCTGATTCCACGGCCTCGATGGCGACGCCCTCCACGCCTGCGGCCCCCGCCGCCGACCCACCCGTTGCCACAAGCCCGCCGCCGATGGTCAGCACAAAGGCAACTAAGTACATCGCCATAAGTAATCGCCGGTTCCAGAGAGCGCACGTGCCGCGCAGGGTTGCCGGCGTTGCACTCGGGGACGGCGCCCCGAGCGGGGCGCGCCTCGCCAAAATCCGGCCCGTCTATCGCCCATATCAGCACCTGGACTCACGGATCATCCCCGTCCCTGACCCTTTTCACGCGGGCCCCCAGTGATGCCAGCTTGACCTCTATTCGGTCATAGCCCCTATCGATGTGATGGACCTCGCGGATCTCCGTGTCGCCCTCGGCGACGAGGCCCGCGAGCACCAGCGCAGCCCCTCCGCGTATGTCCCTCGGGCACTCCACCGGAGCGCCGGTGAGTTTCTCCACGCCCCTCACGATTATCGTGTCCCTGTCCACCTGCAGGTCGGCGCCCATCCTGCGAAGTTCATCCGCGTAGCCGAACCTGTTCTCGAACCGGGTCTCCGTGATCGCGCTCACCCCCAGGGCACGCGTCATCATTGCGACGAACTGCGGTTGGAGGTCCGTAGGAAACCCCGGATAGGGCTGCGTCTCAACATTGACGGCCTTGCAGCGATCCGGACCGCGCACCCGCAGCACAGACTGGTGCTCATCAACCACGGCCCCCGCCGCCTGGAGCTGGATAATCACAGTCCTCAGGTGTTCCGGCACGGCGTTCTCAATGGTGACATCCCCGCCCGTCATGGCCGCCGCGATGGCGAACGTACCAGCCTCCAGCCTGTCGGGGATGATCTCGTGTCTTGCGGAAGACAGGCGTTCGACGCCATCGATCCTTATGGTGCTCGTGCCTGCGCCTCGTATGCGCGCGCCCATCGAGTTCAGGAGGATCGCAAGATCGACGATTTCCGGGTCGCGGGCGGCGTTTTCGAGGATGGTGGTACCTTCGGCTAGGCTTGCGGCAAGCATCACGTTAACGGTTGTGCCGTGGCTCGCCTTGCCCACGTAGAAGCTGGTGCCGCGAAGCCTCTTTGCACGAAGCTTTACGTACCCGTGCTCGACTGCGACCTCCGCGCCGAGGGCCCTGAACCCGTCGAGATGGAAGTTGATCCCCCTCGCTCCTATCACGTCGCCACCGGGAAAAGGCACCTCCGCAGCACCAAGGCGCGCCAGCAATAGCCCTGCAGCGTAAAACGACGCCCGCAGCCGCCGCACAAGCTCGTATGAAGGCCGGTGGTTCGTGATACTGGAGCCGTCCACCTCCACCCTGCCCGGCCCCAGGAACCGTATCTTAGCCCCGAGTTCCTCCAGGATCTGGCATTGAACCAGAGTGTCAGTATAGTTCGGGACGTTATCGAGAACCGTCTTCCCGACCCCGAGCGCCGCTCCAGCGAGGATCGCGAGAGCGCTGTTCTTCGAACCGGTCAGCCGAACCGAACCCGAAAGCCTGTTTCCCCCGGTTACCACCAGCTTTGCCACGGCCACCCCTCCACAGCTCCGCTGCCCCCGCCCAGGCACGACCGCCCGGCTGGTCACAACCAGTCAACCGCGCCGACAATGCCGCGCGACGCCGCCATGTGCCATGTCCCACGTCATATCATATCACGCTGTAGCCGACGGCAAGCTGCTCAGGGCCGTCGACGAGGGCATGACCGAAGCGTCCGAAGATGGCCACAGAGACTCTCCCATCACCGCGCACGACAGCCATCTTGAACCCTCCGCCGAGCCCGGGGTTGATCATGGACAGCTGGATGTATGCATCCCTGACCGCGTTGGACACTGCGATCTTCTCGCGCGCGTCTTCCGAGATCACGCCGAGCGCAACGGCGGCCGCAATCATGCTCTCGCGCAGCTTCGCCGCAAGGCGGTCAGCGCTCGCGCCGACCTGTGTGATGGCCCCCTTGTACCCGTATCCGCGCACCTTCTCAAGCCAGTATTTCTCGTACTCCCGGCTACGGGTCATCACGAGGTATATGGACGCCGCCTCCACTGAGATCCTGGTGACGTCCTCGTCCCCCGCCATTCCCTTGACGATATCTCTCGGAGACACGACCCCCGCAAGCTCGCCTTCGCTGTCCAAGACCACCAGGGCCGGGGCGTTCGAGTCGGTTAGAAAGGAACACGCCTCCGATACGGTGCACTCATCCGACACCTTGATGAGCCTTGTGTCCATCACGTCGCGGGCAACCAGCCCCTCCCGGGCCGGAGTAAGGAGATCTCTGTCCGATATGATGCCAACCACCTGGCCGGGCTCGGTTACGAGAAGGAAGCTGGTGCCACTGTTTAGCATGACCCTCCGGAGTTCACCGACGGGCGTATCAGGCCCGACCGTCACCGGATTCGCGTTCATTATCCGTCTTACTGTCACCTGCTCTACCTCCCGGGTCGCTCGTTTCGTGTCCAAGGTGAGGGTCCGTCAGTTCCTCTCAGTTTGCCAACACCTGTTGGGTTGCCGATGTTGGACTCTCCTTTTCTGAGTCACCGGCAACCCCTCCCAAAAGTCGCGAGCATTTCTGCCCTCTGACCTAGGCTACTCCCGCGTACGCCGAACGCTGCACGTGGCGTAACAGGCCATGCCCTCGCCGCGCCCGACGAACCCCATTCCCTCCATGGTGGTGGCCTTTATGCTCACCTGCTCCACCGGCACGCGAAGAATGCGCGCCACCGTCGCCCGCATCGCGCTCACGTGCGCCGCTATCCTGGGACGCTCAGCAAGGAGCATCGCGTCCACGTTGTTCACCACAAAGCCGGCCTCGCTTGCAAGGTCCCGGACCTTTTCAAGGATGACCGTGCTGGATATGCCGGCGAACGCGGGGTCGGTGTCCGGGAAGTGATGCCCGATGTCGCCAAGCCCGCACGCGCCCAGGATCGCATCGGCAATGGCGTGGAGGATGACGTCGGCGTCAGAGTGTCCCTCGAGCCCCAGGTCGAAGGGTACCACGACCCCGCCCAGAACAAGGGGCCTCCCCGGGACAAGCCTGTGCACGTCAAACCCCAGCCCCACCCTGATCGGGGGCGCCGGTCCCACCGCGTGCCCCGGTGCCTGCCCCACCACAGGCCCCAGGCTCGGCTCCGTCGCGGCGGGCGCCAGATCGTGCGCAGTCTTCTCGTCCCTTGCCCCAAGAAGCGCTTCGGCGACGACGAGATCCTCCGGCGTAGTGATCTTGATATTAGCGTATTCCCCTTGGATCACTTTGATCCTCACGCCCGTCCTCTCCACCAGCATGGAGTCGTCCGTCGCCTGAACACCGTCGCACGCCCCGGCCCTGTGTGCATCCTCGATAATCCCCCTGCGAAAGGCCTGAGGGGTGGCCGCGGCCCACAGGGTGTCGCGGTCCAATGTCGTCACGACCTCGCCACCACGCACCACTTTCGTCGTATCCCTGACCGGGACTGCGACGACCGCCGCCCCAAACGTGCGCGCCGCCTCCACAACTCGCGAGATCGTGCAGGGGCGAATCAAAGGCCGCGCGCCGTCGTGGACGACCACGATCTCGCACGCGGCACCGAGATGACCAAGTCCACGCAAGACCGACTCCTGTCGCGTGGCGCCTCCCGCCACGACCCCTCTTACCCTGGAGATCTCTCCCCAGGTGCCGACGAGGCTCCGGGTCGACTCCACTTCGTCAGGAGCGACAATGACGATCACGTCATCAACGCAATCGCACACCTCGAATGCGCGAAGGGTGTGGCGTAACACCGGCTCACCGCGGAGGGGCAGAAACACTTTGTTGACGCCCGCTCCCATCCTGCGCCCGGCCCCTGCCGCGGCTATCAACGCGCACACGCTCACGCACCCACACCCCTCATCACTCTAAATGAGAGTGCGAGAATCCTCTTGCCAGCTCACATCGCCTTCGGCTTCGCGAATATCATCCTGCCGGCGGCGGTCTGGAGCACGCTCGTAACCGTAACCCCAATGTCCTCTCCGATGTAGCGCCTGCCCCCGTCAACAACGATCATGGTGCCATCGTCGAGGTACCCTACGCCCTGGCCGACTTCTTTCCCGTCGCGGATGACATGGACCGTCATCTCCTCGCCGGGCAGCACCACGGGCTTAAGGGCGTTCGCAAGCTCGTTGATGTTCAAGACCTTGACGCCCCGTAGCTCCGCGACCTTGTTGAGATTGAAGTCGTTGGTGATGATCTTCGCGCCAAGGTCAGCAGCGAGTCTCAAGAGCTTCGAATCAACGTCGAACCCATCGCCGGGCTCCGTATCAACGATCTGGATCTGGACGTTCCCTTGCTTCTGCATGCTGTTGAGGACGTCAAGCCCCCTGCGCCCCCTGTTGCGCTTGAGCGGGTCCGACGAGTCCGCTATACGCTGGAGCTCCTCCAGAACAAAGGTCGGGACGATGAGAGTCCCTTCTATGAAGCCGCTTTTGCAGATGTCCAGGATCCGGCCGTCTATGATGACGCTCGTGTCGAGCACCTTGCAACTCGATGCGCCCTGGTGCTTCACGCATCTTTCCCGCGAGGTGCTCACCGCCCGCTCAACGGAGCGCGGGACCGCCATGAAGAGGTTGAGCAAGTCTTCCCGCTTCTTCACCGCAACATGCATCCCGAGGTAGCCCATGAAGAGCGTGAAGCCTATCGGAAGATACACCCCTATGTATGGCAACTGCGAAAACGGCAGCGTCACCAGGACGGCGATGAGAAGGCCGACTATGGCGCCGAACGCGCCGACCACAAGGTCTTGGGTGGGGGTCTTGTGAAGGTTCGATTCCACCTTCGAGGTGACTCTGCGAAGCCCCTGGGTGACCACGGGCGCAACAAGGAGACCGACCAGCCCGCCACCCGACGCCATGAGAACGAATACGGCCGTATCATTGCTGGTTCCGAGGGCTGCAGGCGCTACTCCTCCCATGACCCTATAGACAAGGATACCGAGAAACGACCCGCCTGCAAGGAATACCAGGCGGATTAACCTGTCAAGCACGAGGTTCCTCACCTCCATTCTGCTTGAAACAGTTGATCGCCCCCTGGGGCTCCGGGGGCGCAAGCGGTCTTGCGACATCTCGTGCTGGTTTTCGGGGTTATTATGGGAATTGCGCGCCATCGATATCCATGCCTCGCTCGCAAGTCATCCGGCATCGCAACCGTGACGCGCCTGGGCTTTGCCGGAGACTGCCTCATCCTCACTCTGAATTGACCTGTCTCAACTTATAAACGCGCGCGGCGGTGGACAGGTTCCCCCGCACGCCTCCCCTGGCTACTGCAGAACCTCCTCGATGGCTTTCTGAACCTCGGCCTCTTCAGCCTCCTGAGCGATGACCAGCTCACTTATGAGGATCTGCTTTGCGTTGTCGAGCATGCGCCGCTCACCCGTGGACAGGCCTTTCTCCCGGTCACGGTAAGCAAGGTTTCTCACAACCTCGGCCACTGCGAACACATCGCCGCTTTTCATCTTCTCGAGGTTGGCGCGGTACCTGCGGTTCCAGTTGGAAGACATCTTCGTCTTCGCCCCACCCAGTATCTCGTACACCTTCTTGACGTCTTCCTCGCTTATCACGCTCCGGAGTCCGACTTCGCGCGCATTGTTAAGCGGAACCATGACTCTCATATCACCAAGCGGGATCCGGAGAATGTAGTACTTCTGCCTTTCGCCGAGGACTTCCCTCTCTTCGACGGCCTCGATGACGCCAGCCCCGTGCATTGGGTAGACCACCTTGTCGCCGACATTGAACACGGCCATGTTCCCCCCAATCACACGTCGCCGCCCCGGTCCGGGCCAGCCCGGCCCGGACATCCGTCCCGTCGGGCCTCTCGGGAGAAAGGCGGCTTCCCTCTTCCGCGTGTTGCTATCATGCACGCCACGCACGCCGCCTGCCGCAAGCCCGCACGGGACTCAAGAAAGGACAACAACGGAATCATAAGCACTTCTTACTTTTAAATTTTAACACGGACGCCTTCGGGGTGTCAATTGAATGCCATGTGCTACCAGTGCTGGCACATGCTGTTAGAACACCCCACCTTTCCAACCCTCCTCTAACATTGACAACCCGCGAAACGCGTCGGTATAATTAAGTCGTGGCCGCCAGGCCGCGACGCCTTGCATGAGACTTTACGCGGCGAGGTGACACGCGTGGAGCACGTTGACGTCCCGTCTTTTCAGGAAGCAGTCTCAGAATACCTGATCAGGCACAGGAGCATTCTCGACTGCATTTCCAAGTTCGACGAGGCATCCGCGCGGGTCAACCGCGCAATAATCAAGGCAGTCACGAGTTGCGGCTGCGTAAGGATCTCCGCTTCCCGCCAGACATTCCCGCCAGATGCTTCCCTGGCCGACCTCAAGAAGTACACCGCTTCGCACCTCGATGGCAGCCTGTGCCCTGAGTGCCGTGAGGTGGTCGAGAGCGAGTTTGGTAGGGCGCTGTTCTACATCGCAGCCCTGTGCGACCTCCTGGACCTCGACATGGAACAGATCATGGAGATAGAGCGCAGGAGACTATCGACCCTGGGGATCTTCAGCCTCACTTAAGTTCCGAGAGATGGCCAGCAACATGCCCGCCAAGTGAGGGTGCGTTAGTTCCTGTCCCTTTGCCAGTAGTTGCCGGGTTACCCGTGTTGGACTCTCTCTTTGAGTTACTAGCAACCCTCTCCCAACGGTCGAGAGCATTTCTGCACTCTCACCCAGTGATCCGAGAGTGACCCGTTGCAGCGACCGGTAAGACGGACTTTAGCTTCCTCGCCGCAAACCCCCTGGAACCGCCTGGTCGCGCAACCGCCGCAGGCCGTGCTTTATCGCGTGCGCCCGGGCTGCACCGATCCCCTCCACCTGGTCGAGGTCGTCAGTGGATGCCTCGAGTATGCCCTGGAGGCTCTTGAACCTCGCCACCAGGTTGTCCGCGACTGACTTTGGAAGCCTACTGATCCTGGCGAGAGTCCTGTAGCCCCGGGGCGAGACCGGGGTGTCGAGGACCGCTGCGCCTGCGGAGTATCCGAGGACCCTCGCGACGGCACCAGGGTCGAGGATCTCGTCCTGGGGTGCTGCGTAAAGCTCACGTCTTGCGGCATCAATGGAGCGTGCGTCCGGCTTCGCGATGTAGTCCTCTATGAGCAGATCGCCCTCGTCCTCGATGTTCGCCACAAGCTCCGCGAGCTGCATCCGGACGAGACGACCCTCGCTTCCAAGCTCCCAAATGTATTTCTCGATCTCCCTGGCGACGCGCCGCACCATCACCGTGCGGAGCACAGCCACTGCGACATCTGCGAGGGTCACCATGTTCTCGAACTCCAGCGCGTTCAGGCTCGCCATGGCCTGATCCCGCACGCTGCGGTATTTCTCGAGCGTCTGGAGGGCCTGGTTGGCCCGGGCCAGGGTCACGCTGATCTCCGGAATGACATACTTGATGCCGCCCTTGTAAAGGGTGATGACGTTCCTCTTCTGCGAGACGGCGATGACGAGATCTCCCGTTTGTTTCGCGACCCTGTCAGCGGTCTTGTGCCGCGTGCCGGTCTCGCCGGACGGGATAGTGGGGTCCGGGACGAGCAGGGCGTTGGCTATGAGGATCCTGCGTGCGTCCTCGCTCAGCAGGATCGCGCCGTCCATCTTGGATAGTTCATACAGGCGCGCAGGCGTAAGCTCGCAGTCGAGGTGAAACCCCCCGTCCACGAGAGCCATGACCTCGGGAGAGTCGCCCACCACTATGAGGGCGCCCGTCCTTGCGCTGATTATGCTGTCCAGCCCCTCGCGCAGGACAGTGCCGGGCGCGACCATCCTGAGCATCCTGAGGAGCATGTCTTCCGAAGGTTTTCCATCTGTCACAGGCACCAGGCTATCCCCCCAGCGCGATCTCCAGAGCCTCGCCGACCGTCGCAACTCCCTCCACGCGCAGGCTGTCGTGGCCCTCCGCAGCCCTGGCGTTGGCAAGCGGCACTATACAGCGCTCGAAGCCCAGCTTCGCTGCCTCGGCCACGCGCGTATCCACGCGGCTTGCCGCGCGCACCTCGCCTGAAAGCCCTACCTCCCCGATGATCACTGTCTTCGGGTCGCAGATGGCATTCTTAAAACTGGACGCAATGGCACACGCGATGGCGAGATCGCTGGCGCGCTCGTCGAGCCTCGCCCCGCCCGCCACGCTTACGTAAACATCGTGCGAGGAAAGAAGAAGGCCGGCGCGCTTCTCGAGGACTGCCAGGATGATGGCGAGGCGACTTGCGTCCACTCCCGTGGTGGTGCGCCTCGGGGTTCCAAACGGCGCAGAGCACACCAGAGCCTCGATCTCCGCAAGGATCGGCCTCGACCCCTCCATGCTCGCCGTGACGCAAAGGCCGCTCACCTCGCGCACCCGGCCGGAGAGGAAGAGCTCCGACGGGTTCTTCACCTCCACGAGCCCCGAATCACTCATCTCGAACACGCCGATCTCGTTGGTCGAGCCGAACCTGTTCTTCACCGCTCTGAGGATCCTGAAGCTGTGGTGGCGCTCGCCCTCAAAGTACAGGACCGTATCAACCACGTGCTCCAGCACCCGGGGGCCGGCAAGCACCCCTGTCTTGGTGACATGGCCGACGAGGAAGATGGGTACTTGCGCCTCCTTCGCCTTCCTGAGGAGGCGCCCGGCGCACTCTCTGACCTGGGACACGCTCCCGGGCGCCGACTCAAGCTCCCGGGTGTACACAGTCTGTATCGAATCCACCACCACGAGCCCAGGCCGGACGTCGTCGATGTGCTGCTCTATTCTCTCCACATCAACTTCAGCCACGACGAGAAGCCCCGGCGAGCGCACCTGGAGCCTCTCCGCCCGGAGCTTTATCTGCCTCGCGGACTCCTCGCCAGACACGTAAAGCACAGGAAAGCTGGTGCTCACAGCATTTGAGACCTGCAAGAGCAAGGTGGACTTACCTATGCCCGGGTCGCCGCCCAGCAGGACCACGGAACCCGGCACTATCCCGCCGCCGAGAACCCTGTCAAGCTCGAGGGAGCCGCTGGAGAACCGGTATTCTGACGTGGACTCGATCTCTGTGATGGGCACGGGTGAGCTTGCGACAGGCCCGCCTCCTGAGGAAGCGGCCGCCGGTCTTGTCGCGACCTCCTCGGTGAGGGCCCCCCACGCCCCGCATCCCGGGCATTTCCCGAGCCACCTAGGGGTCTCGTACCCGCACTCGTGGCACACGTATTTCGTCCTCGGCTTCGCCACATCTCACACCCTTTCTCAATACGCCTAAGCGTACGCTCAAAGATCTCTGCCACTTCCGGGACTTGTGAACCTTGTCGCGGAATTCCTCGCTTGGCACCTTGAGGATGTTCGCCATGGGCTTGTAATCAAAGTCCAGGATTATGTTTCCCACAAATACCATGCATTCTCCGATGTCAGCCCCGCCGAGGCCCGACACTTTGCGGCCATCCCTCGTGATCACGTCGTTCAGCGGTCGGAAAACCGCATCCACACCGAGGTCCCGGTAGGTGTCCACGCAAGGGCCGGCCACAAGCCCGTAGAGAGCGGCAATCTTCCTGCGGAACGCGGGATTGTCGCGCCTCATGACAAGCTGGAAAAAGATCTGGTTCTCCTCAAGAAATGTCGTGCCGCCGCCGGTCTCCCGCCGCATCACCGAAATGCCGTGCGCCCGTCAGTACTCGAGGTCGGCCACCTTCCGGGCATCCTCGAAGTAACCGACGCTGACTATGGGCTCGGCCGGCGATACAAGTATGAGCCCTTCGCGTCCCATCCTCGCAAGGGCGTGAAAGATGAGCATCGACTGCTGCCCCTGAAGCTTCCCAAGCCGGTAGAGGCGCATCGCCCGATCCCCCTCCCTCGAAGTCACCTTCTTGTTTCGAAAAACGCCCGCAGCGTGTCCACAACCTCGGCGGGCGAGCGCAGCCCGTCGGTCATCTTCTCAAACGGGCACCTGTCGGTGCCGTCCCTATTCAGGATGGCGGGGGTCGTCCTGTCGGCAACCACCGGGATACCGGCCGACGCAAGTTCCGCAAGGGCGCCCTCCGACGCAAGCGGCGTGTACACCGCGCCCACACCACAGTAGACACACAGCATCGCGGAGGCTCTTCCCACGACTCGGTCTCCCACAACGGCGCCTTTCAGGCTCTCTCTGGCGCCGAGCACGGCATCCACCAGGGGACGCACGCCGCGCTCGCGCGAGCTTACGACGACCTTGCCGTCCTTCACCGCGACGAGGCCAAGGCCGCCCTCAAGGAGCATGTCGCGTGCGGTTTCGATGTCTGACTGAATCCTGGAACGACAACCCGTGAAACGCAATGTATCAGCACTCCTGCCAAAATGAAGGTTCGCGAGGACAGCGACGCGCAACTTCCGTCTCCCCACGAACCAATTCTACCATACATGCAGTGCTTTTGAGGACACCCCAGCAGCGGATCTTCAGCCGAACACAAGCGCCCGCACAACCGGAATTAAGACGTCGGTCCAGGTGCGGAGCATCCTCCCGAGGATCTTGTCCCCCTCGACAACTCCAGCGCCATACGATTCCGGGTCGAGCGACCTGTTGTCCCCAAGCAGGAAGAACGATCCCTCCGGCACCTGCACGGGCGCGAGGGTGATGTCGCCAGGAACCTTTAAGTACGGTTCGTGAAGCTCCTCGCCGTTCACGAGCACCCTGCCGCCCCTCACCTCGACCGTCTCACCCGGCAGGCCCACCACCCGCGCAACGGCGACATCTGCGGTAAAGCGGGGACCGTCTCCTCCAAGGCCAAGACTTATCGATATGCCGATGATGGCCCGCCTGAGATCGCGGCGCGTGTGGCCATCGCGGCAGAACACGACCGCATCGCCCCTCCTGGGCGGGTACGCCCTCGTGTTGACCGGAACGTATGTCGCTCCAGTGCGGACATCCGACTCGGGCACGAGGGACATCTCCTTCTCAAGAATCACGCGGATGTCGCGGGCCGCCCGCTCATCCATGGGATCCATAAGCCCCACCGCACTGGCGGCCCGGGCGCCTACAATCTGGAGGGTAAGCTGCGGGACCCAGCCGACGATGTCAATCGCCGCTTCGGACAGGACCAGCACGAGCACGGACATGAGCACACCGTACCCGTACGTCACTCTGAGCACCTGGATGCGCAGGATAACCGACCATATCGCGGTGATAAGGGCGATGACAGCGATCCCGATAAGCCATCCCGGACCCGGGTTACCGTGAGGAGACCCTCTGAACACCGTAAACCTTAGGACGATGACCAGGAGGATGCCAATCACTATCTCAGGCAGGTGAGTGTATCCCCAGAGCCTGGCAAGATCGCGTATATCGCCGCGCCCGCCCAGTACGCGGGCGACGACATGCAGCACCGTAAGGAACGCGAGGGCAATGAGAAGACCCACGAGCGCACCAGCGAGAACATACGCAGGCAACCATCGGATGCCAGGTAGAAGGGCCTCCGAAAGATACGTGCCCGCTTCCCAGCACACAAGCCCCGCCATCGCGAGGGAAGGCCAGACCGGCGCGCTCGCCTTCAGGTCACGGAGAAGGACACCGGGATGTAATATGAACCTGGTCAGCCAGAGCCAGACACCCCGCATTCTTCCATACGCCTCCCCCAACACTCAGATCCCCAGCAGGCCCATGCGAACAAGCGCCAGTGCCGCCAGCTTCGCCGCCAGCCTCTCGAGACCGAGAGTGCCCGCCACATTCAAGACTGCAAGCCACAGCACCAGCCCCGACGCCAGGAGCGCTTCCGCCGGACGCTCCACCACCGGGCCTAGCACATCGTCCACCCATGAACTCGCCCGCGCAGCCAGGCTTCGGAGCCCCCGTCTCTCGGTGGCCTTCTGCCGCGCGACTCGAGCGAGCCAGGCGGCGTCGGGCGCCATGGCAGCCTCATCGCGCAGCGTCCTCACCGCAAGGGTGACGTCCCTGAGGTACTCCGCTATCTTTCTGCAAGTCTCGCACGTCTTGAGATGGGCCTCGACCGCTTCGCGCCCCGGCCTGTCGAGCCCGCCCTCGGCATACATCAGGATCCTGCATCGAAGGTCGCGGCACCTCAACGGGCGACCCTTCCGTTGACGAAGTCCTCCCATACGGCATCATCCCTCGACATAGCTGCGGAGCTTCTCCCGCAACGCCCTCTTGGCGTAGAACAGCCTCGACATGACTGTGCCTTCCGGACATCCGAGCACAGATGCGATTTCGCGATACGACAGGCCCTCGATGTCCCGGAGGACCACCACCGACCGGTAGTATTCGGGCAGAGACAGTATGGCCTCCTTCAGCCTGGCACGGAGTTCCGCGGCCTCCGCCTCTCGCAGCGGACTCCCGGAGGGGTTGTGGGTGCCCGCCGGGCTACCCGCAGCAACCGGGGTCTGCCTTGCCTCGCCACGGCCCTCCGCCTCCACCAGGTCCAGCGAAATGGTGTCGCCATGCCGCCGGCGCCGTCGCAGAAAGTCGGTGCACAGGTTCATCGTGATCCGGTAGAGCCACGTGGAAAACGATGACTCCTCCCGAAACCTGCCGACGGACAGGTAAACCCTAACGAACGCCTCCTGTGTGATATCGTCGGCATCGTCAGGGTCCCCGCTCATCTGATACGCGATGCTCCAGACCCGCCGGTGGTAAGCCGCAACCATCTCCTCAAACGCCGCTTCCTCCCCGGCGCGACATCGCTGTATGAGGGCATCGTCGGGCGTTGCCACTCCCGCGACCCTCCTCACCGCTGCCCCGCACCGCACCCGTGTAGTTAGACGCCGCAGCGCAGGGATTATTCAACCGGACATGCCTGTCACAAGGTTCGCCGCCGAGGATAAGATCCCTGTTACCAGAAAGTATGAACCGGCCGGGCCAGGGATCACCTTTACGGGTGAGCTCCCCGCCCGGCCGTTCTTCTTACGTGCGGAGGGTTGAGAGTGCCCGTGCGACAAGGCCTCTCACAATTTGATGGAGGAATGCACCGCTGCCGAGCCCTGGTAAAGCGCAGCAGGCTTTGAGCTGGCACTCAGGCGAATGTTGCCGGAGTTGCCAGAGGACAGCATGGGTTACGGCGGTCTGCAGGCAGCGCCCGTTCCCTCTACGCCTGGTGCGCAGCGACCCTCTCCTTGCGTCCCACGACGATCGAGCCGTCCTTGACGGACACCGCCACGGTGTCGCCGTCCTTGATACGGCCCTGAAGAAGTTCCTCCGAGAGCCTGTTCTCGACCATGCGCTCGATGGTCCTCCTGAGCGGGCGCGCCCCGAACTCCTTGCTGAAGCCCTCCTTCGCAAGGAGGTCCTTGGCTTCGTCCGTCACCTCCAGGTGGATGTCGTGATCCTTGAGCCTTGCTTCCACATCTTTCAGTTGCAGATCGACGATCTGCCTGATCTGATCCGGGGTCAGAGCGCGGAACACGATGATCTCATCCACTCTGTTCAGGAACTCAGGTCTGAAGGTCCGCCGGAGCTCCGACGTGATCTTCTCCTTCATCTGCTCGTAACTGTACTCCTCATCCTCGCGCGCCGTAAACCCGAGTCTCGACTCACGATCGATGAGGTTCGCGCCGACGTTCGAGGTCATTATGATGACAGTGTTACGAAAGTCCACCGTCCGCCCTTTGCCGTCTGTGAGCCTCCCGTCCTCGAGCACCTGCAGGAGGACGTTGAACACGTCAGGATGCGCCTTCTCGATCTCGTCGAAGAGCACCACAGAGTACGGCCGCCTCCTCACCCTCTCGGTGAGCTGACCGGCCTCCTCGTAGCCGACGTAGCCGGGAGGCGCGCCTATGAGCCTCGACACCGTGTGCCTCTCCATGTACTCGGACATGTCGAAGGCTATCATCGCATCCTCGTCGCCGAACAATGCCTCGGCGAGCGCCCTCGCAAGCTCGGTCTTGCCGACACCCGTCGGACCGAGGAAGATGAACGACCCGATTGGGCGCCTGGGGTCCTTGAGCCCAGCCCGCGCCCTCCGGATGGCCCTCGCAAGGGCCTCGACCGGCTCGTCCTGGCCTATGACTCGCTTGTGGAGGATCTCCTCCAGCTTGAGCAGGCGGTGGGTTTCTTCCTCGGCAAGCTGCGCGACGGGGATACCCGTCCACGACGATACAACCTGGGCGATATGTTCCGCCGTGACGGTGGCCTCGGCCATGCCGCGCTTGCTCTGCCACTCGTTCTTCCTCGCGTCGATCTCTTCTTTGATCTTTTGCTCCTTGTCCCTGAGGTCCGCCGCTTTCTCGAACTCCTCGTTCTTGATTGCGGCCTCTTTCTCCGTCCTGATCCTGTTGAACTCGTCCTCGAGCTTCTTGAGGTCCGGCGGCGCGATGGTGGTCGCAAGCCGCACCTTCGAAGACGCCTCGTCCACAAGGTCGATGGCCTTGTCCGGCAGGAACCTGTCGGTGATGTACCTGTCTGCGAGACGCGCTGCGGCCCGGAGCGCCTCGTCGGTGATCTTCACCCGGTGGTGAGCCTCGTACCTGTCGCGCAGCCCCTCAAGGATGGCGATTGTCTCGTCCACGGTTGGCTCGCCGACCATGATCGGCTGGAACCTTCGCTCAAGGGCGGCGTCTTTCTCAACGTACTTGCGATACTCATCGATGGTGGTCGCACCGATGCACTGAAGTTCGCCCCTGGCAAGCGCAGGCTTCAGGATGTTCGCCGCGTCGATGGCCCCCTCGGCGGCGCCCGCGCCCACTATCGTGTGCATCTCATCTATGAAGAGCACCACGTCTCCTGAGGCTCTGATCTCGTCAACGATGCGCTTGAGGCGCTCCTCGAACTCGCCCCTGAACTTCGTGCCGGCCACGATCGACCCCATGTCAAGGGCGATGACGCGCTTTCCACGCAGCACCTCGGGCACGTCACCCCTTGCGACGTTCTGGGCGAGACCCTCTACAATAGCGGTTTTGCCCACTCCCGGGTCGCCTATTAGCACGGGGTTGTTTTTGGTCCTGCGGCTCAGGACCTGAATCACCCGCTCGATCTCCTTCGTTCGGCCGATGACCGGGTCCAGCTTGCCTTCTTCGGCCATGGCGGTGAGATCGCGCCCAAACTGATCGAGGGTAGGCGTCTTGTGCGCCTTCTTCCCCTTCACCGCCGCGCCCGGAGCCTCCCCGAGCAGGCTCACAACTTCCTTACGCACCTTCTCAAGGTCCGCCCCGAGGCTCGTGAGCACCTGCGCCGCCACGCCCTCACCCTCCCGGATAAGCCCGAGGAGGATGTGCTCCGTGCCGATGTAGCCCTGGCCGAGTTGCCTGGCCTCCGCCATGGCGAGCTCAAGCACCTTCTTGGCGCGTGGCGTGAGGGTCAGCATGCGCACCCGTTCCGGGTCGCCCCGACCAACCATGTTCTCCACGGCCTGCCGCACGTTGTCCAGGTTTATGCCCAGATTCTGAAGCGCACGGGCGGCGATGCCCTGCCCCTCACCGACGAGGCCGAGCAGCAGGTGCTCGGTGCCGACGACGTCGTGGCCGAGCCTTCTCGCCTCTTCCTGCGAAAGCTGCAGGACCCGCTGCGCCCTCTCGGTAAGTCCTCCAAACATCATCATATCTATCTCCCTTCCTTCCTGGCCCTGATCTTCTCCCTTATCAGCGCGGCCCGTCGTACATCTCTTTCGTGGGGCCCAAGCTCCTTCCCCATTATCCTTTGCAGGTATGCAGGCTGGGTGATGACCATGAGCTCGTTCAGGGTCTTCGCGTCGACGCCGGGAAGCAGCCCGGCCTCGACCCCGAGCCTGACGTCTGACAGAAGCCCCAGGGCCTCCTGGGATGTCATGAGCCGCGCGTGGGACAGCAGCCCGTAAGCCCTGTTCACTTTGTCCTCAAGCTGGTCCTTCCTCTCGCGCACCAGTTTCTCGCGGACGCTGCGCTCCTGGTCGATAATCTGCTTCGTGACGCCTGCAAGGTTATCCACGAGCTCGCCTTCGGACCGGCCGAGGGTCACCTGGTTGGAAAGTTGGAACACGTTCCCCGTGGCCTCGGACCCTTCTCCATACAGCCCCCTGACCGCGATTCCCACGTTGGAAACGGCCGCCAGCACCCGGCCGACCTGGCCTGTGGTCGCGAGGGCAGGCAGGTGCACCATGACCGAGGCGCGTAGCCCTGTGCCCACGTTGGTTGGGCAGGCGGTGATGTATCCCAGCTTCTCGTCGAATGCGTAGTCCATCCTGCTCTCGAACATGTCGTCCACCTGGCTCGCCAGCTTGAGGGCGTCCTCAAGCTGCAGGCCGGGCAGGAGGGCCTGGATGCGGAGGTGGTCCTCCTCGTTCACCATCACGCTGACGGTCTCGTCAGGGCGTATCGCCACTAGGCGATGTTTCGCCCCTTGTGCGTGCTGAGGGCTGATGAGATGTTTCTCGACGAGGATCTGCCTGTCGAGGGCCGGTGTTTCGGACAGGCGGATCACCACGAGGTCCGCAAGGCCTTTCGCCGTCCGGATGGCCCTCTGAACCTGGTCTGCAACTTTCGCAAGGTCCGCCTCGGACGCCTGGTGCGGGAAGGGAATGCCGGCGATGTTCCGGGCGAGCCTAACGCGAGAGCTCAACACCACGTCAGCGGACGGGGCATCGGCCCGCATCCATGCGCTGGACGTCCTGTCTATTATGTCCCCGAGAGACATGTCCACACCCTCCTCCTAAGACTCGCCCGCTAGGTCCTTCTCAAGAGCGCGGATCCTGTCCCGGACCTTCGCGGCCTCCTCATATTGCTCCTTCGCCACCAGCCTGGCAAGCTCGGCGCGCAGGTTCTCGATCTCCCGCCTCTTGCCTGCCGCGGCGCCCGTCCTCCCGGGAACTTTCCCGGTGTGGCGCACGCTGCCGTGGATACGCCTGAGAAGCGGCTCGAGCCTCGGACGAAACTCGTCGTAACAATCGGGGCACCCCAGGAACCCGGTGTTCCGAAACTCCGAGAAATCCAGGCCGCAGCTCCGGCAGCGGCTGGTGACGCTGCCTGGAAGGGTCATCGGCCCTGCGAAGCCCGGGTCATGCTGCAACAGTCCCGCGAGAAGGCTCGGGAACGAGAACTTCGGCTCCGAGAAGAAGTCAAGCTCGCCCTTCTCACGCGCGCACTGCTCACAGAGGTGCGATTCGGTCTTCACTCCGTTTATTATCTTGGTCAGATGGACGTTCGCAGGCCTCTTTCCACACTCGTCGCACACCATCGCTCACACCCCCACATCACATATGATGCCCGGACCGCACTGGACCGGTCCACGAGACCATCCGGCGGGACCTCCGCCTCCGGTGCCCACCTCTCCGAGGGATGCCCGGGTTCCACCCGGCCGTCGCGCCGTTTCGGCGCCGCGCCGTTTCAAAGACGTGCCCACACCCTATTCCCGCAGTAAGAGCATCACCATAGCCTTCAGGAGGCTCGCCCGTACCGTCCCACGGTAGCTCGGGTGGAGCCTTTCCGTCTCGCGCTCGAGGACGGCCTTCACAAACGCACGGTCACCCTCGTCGAGCAGGCCCTCGTCTTCGAGCCTCAGAAGCAGGGAATCGGCTCGCCTTTCGGTGATCTCATCGCCGATCTCCGCTTCAATGAGGGACGCCCGGTCCTGGCTCGGACGAAAGGACAGCCGAACTATCCTGATGTAGCCTCCGCCCCCCCTGCGGGTCTCCACGACGTAGCCCCTGTCAGGGGTAAATCTCGTGGTGAGCACGTAGTTGATCTGCGAAGGCACGCACCTGAACATCTCCGCAAGCTCGCGCCTTTGCAGCTCTATCATGCCCTGCTCGGCGTTTTCGAGAAGCCGCTTGAGGTAGCTTTCAATGTAGTCTGCAAGGTTGCCCACGGACTTCCCTTCCCGATATCCCGTGACGTTGCTGGATCTACAATGTGGTATTGCCAGGAACGACTTTGACCTTTCCTGACCTTTCGAGCATATTATAACACTTCCCTTCCCGAGGCGTGCATCCCCGAATAGCCACCGCCAAGCGCCATATGTAGCCGCGATTGTGGGCTATCCAGCATCAGATCGCTGTGCCGTTGCATATCGCGTCCGCGCGCGGGCACGCGCGCTCGCATGACAGCTCCGGGGTGATCCCCCGGCACCCGGAAGTCACCTCGTCAAGGGCTACTATGGAGTGTTATCAGGCAAGGCACGGAGCGTCCTCAAGCGAGGGCGGGCTGTGTGAGCGATGCGCAGGACACGCGCCGCTCATGGGTGAGGAGCCATTCCTTGAGCGCGAGGCCGCCGCCGAACCCCACAAGCGACCCGTCTTTTCCGACCACGCGGTGACATGGGATGATGATGGGCAGCGGGTTTGTCGCGAGCGCCTTTCCTACCGCCCTTGCCGCGAGGGGCCTCCCTATAGCGCTGGCAACCTCGCCATAAGATGCTGTCGCGCCATAGGGAATCCGGCGGGTCTCTTCCAGGACCCGTCGGACGAATGCGCTGACAGCAAGGTGAACCCGGCAGTCGAAGGCTCTCCGAACGCCCCTGAAGTATTCATCGAGCTGCCCATGGAACTCTACGTTCTCACTCACAGCAGGGATAAGGACGGCCTGCGGGAACTTCAGCGCCAACCATGCCAGGAACCCGTTCTCGCCCTCGCCGGGCAGGGCCACCTTCACAAGGCCCTCCGGTGTCGAGGCAAGCCACAGCGTCCCTATGGGAGAGTCCAGCGTGGAATGGAAGACCCGCTCCACCCGCCGACAGCCCTGTGATGCGATAGCCACACTCAAGACCTCCTCCGAAGCACTGAGCATGAACATGAACCGGTGACTCAAGGAGAGAGGGCAACACCGGCAACCCGGCAACTACTGGAAGAGGGGCGAGAACTTACGCACCCTCACTTACTGAGGTGTTCGACTCGAGGGCCTTTCTCCCTTCCGCCACTTGCGATCTCGCGTGGGAGCAACGGAATGGTAACCCTGCGGCGTTATCATCCCTGCGACAGCAGCCCTCGGGCCCCGCCGACACGCGGCGGGGCCCGAGGAGGCAGCTGTGGTGACGCATGGTCTTGCCTCTTCTGGAGCGCTAAACGTCCTTGACGCTCCTGGCAAAGTGGGAGGCGTGGCTGGGCTCGCGTCTGGAAGCTTCACTCGCTTGCAAGGGCTTCTATAGCTTCGATCGCAGTCATGCCCGCCATGGCACAGGCCATGAGCTTCTCGCGAATCCACTCGTGGTCACGGGTGCGCACGACCTCCGCAAGAGTCTCGCCCAGACGAGCCTGGGTGGTTTCGTCGAGCTCGTCGAAAGACGGCGGGCCGCCCGCTTCGTGGTCGACCGACCCGTCCGGTCCCTGACCGAGGTCGGGGAAGTAACCCTGCTGCACAAGCTCAGCCATGAGGCGGAGCGTGGCCTCCAGTTTCTCCTTATCAACCCCTGCCCTCCTCGCCTGGTATGCCACGCGAGCAACAAACTCCTCGCCCAGTCCGAGCGACCGCGCGTACCCAGCCGTATCCTGCCCGTCAGAAGAATCCTCGTGATCGTTGTTATTGTCATTGTCATTGTTATTGTCGTTGTCATTGTTATTGATATCGTTATTGTCATTGTTAGAATCATCGTAGCCAGCGCCGCTACCCGCGCCATGCCCGGAATCGTTCTGGCCGTCGTCATGCCCGTTCCCGGCGCCGTTGCCATCATCGTGGCCATCGTCATCATGGCCGCCGTCGTCATCGCCGTCCTGACCGCCGTTGCCCGCGCCGTCCCCGCCGCCCTGGTCATCATCGTCGTCGCCAGGCCCGCCCGGGCCCGTGGAACCGCCGCCGGCCCTGAGCGCCGGGCTGCCCGCACCCGAAGTCCCGACAGGGCCGCTCGCCCATGCAGGAAACACGAAGGCAAGCATGAGAACGAAGACCCCTACCATCACGACCTTCCACCATTTCCAGACCCGCCGCTTCATGATGCATCTATCCCCCTTCTGTTCTAAGTGAGGGCGCGTTAGTCCTTGTCCCTTTGCGAGTAGTTGGCGGGTTGCCGGTGTTGCACTCAGGGACGGCGCCCCAACCGAGGCGAGCTTCGCCAAAATCCGGCCCCTCGGGCAACTAGCCGGCTTTTGACACCTCTCGTGCAACTACCGGCAACCCCTCCCAAAAGTCGGAAGCATTCCTGCACCCCCACTTAGCCGCGCGGTTTGGTCTGTAGAGTCCCGCGCGTTTCCTGCTCCCATTATCAGGCCAGGGCGACCGAGCGCACGTTCCCGCGATCACAAGGGGAGTGTGTTTTTCGTCACATTCCCACAAGGAGTGAAGGCCCGCACAGAGCTCAGGGCACGGAGAACGGAGAACGGAGCGAAAAACGCGGACGGCGGCCGAAAGCGAAAGCATCTCAGGTCACGAGCTTGCGCAGGGCGTCCTCGTTCTGGATGACAAGGCGCCTCTCGTCCTCGACCGCGACAAGCCGGCTGTCGTGAAGCTCAGCGAGCACCCTTGTGACCGTCTCCCGGGTCACGCCGGCGTAGTTTGCAAGCTCCTGGTGGGTCAGCCTGACCTTGAGGCGCACGCCCTGGGCCACCCTCTCCCCATGCGAGCGCGCAAGCTGTAGCAGGGTCTCGATGATCCTGCCGCGTGCATCGCGAAACGCGAGGCGCTCCAGGTCCTCGTTGGTCCTGCGCAAGCGCTCGGCAAGGGCAAGCGCAATGTCAGTGGCAAGCCCCGGGGTGCTTTTCATCAGAGCAAGGAATGGGTCGCGATCGATGATGAGCACCTCGCAATCGGAAAGGGCCTGGGCGGCGGCAGACCTGGGTGCTCCATCGAAGATGCTCATCTCGCCGAAAAAGTCTCCCGCCTCCAGGATGGCAAGGGTCTTCTCGCGCCCGTCCTCAGAGACCTTGTGGATCTTGACTGTACCTGCGGCGATTATGAGGAGAGAGTCACCGGGGTCACCCTCGAAGAATATCGGGCTGCCGCGTTCATATCTGCGCTGGCGAGCAATGCCCGAAAGCCTTGTGAGGCTCGCCTGGTCCAGGCGGCTGAAGAGGGGCACGGCTCCGAGAATCTCCACAGGTTCGTCGCGTTGCTTCAACTTATGCCACCTCCGTTACCTGCGGGCCACGGGCATGCGTAGCCTGCCGCGGGTGTCGTCATCAGGCGTCGCCACCGTCATAGCAGCGACCGGCGGCGCCGCCATCGCTTGCCAGACCGTCCTCGGCGTCACCACCGAGGTCATCATCACCGGGAGGTTCACCGCCGGGGTGACCGTGAGGGCCGGGAGGCTTTACCCCGTCTGGGCCTTGTTTGCCGGCCTTTTTGTCGCCGCCGTCACCCCCGTCATTCTCATCGTTATCTTCGTCACCGTCGTTGAACCGGCCCCGCCTCTCGGCCCATGCTCGCTTCTCGTCGTCGTCCATGGGCTCCGGCTTCGCAGGGGCATGACCTCGTTTCACACGTGTGGCGTACCCTTGAGACACAAGCACAGCCTTTCCGGCCCCGAAGACCCTGACGACCCCTGACGCGACCGAAACAGTGGTTGTGAGCTCGTCGCTCACCCACACGCTGAAGTGCGTCCCACGCACGCCTACCACCGCGCTGGGGGTCTCGACGCTGAAGCCCGCGGTCCCTGGCGCGGCGGGCTTCACCTTTGCCCATAGCCTCCCGATGAACAGCCGCAAGTACAGAAGGGAGTCGAACCGGACCTCGCAGCCGGGTCCGAGCGTGACGGAGCCACCATCAGCAAGACCGAGGACCGCCCAGGAGTCGGGGCCGCACCTTACGCGGTCTCCATGGTATATGAGACAACCCACCCTGACCTCGACCCACTCTTCGGACTTTGCAGGAAGACGCGTGCATTTTCCCTCGGCTCTCACGACTGTGGCAACCGCCCCTGTGGCAACAGCCTGGGCACGGGCCCCACCCCACAGCCCGCGTCCCGGCCACACGCAAAGCGTCGCGAGCACGAGGAAAAGGAGAAACGCCCTCGTTCGTCGTCCCGCCCGCACACCTCCACCGGGTTGCACCATGCCCCTTCCTCACCTCCAGGCGAGAAATCACAGGCCTTACCGACTTGCCAGACCGCCCACGCCCGCGCACAAGCACTGGCAACCCCACGACGGTCTGCGACCCCGAAGCCCTCCGGGCTCCTGACCATAACTCTGCCACGTTGCCGCCGCTGGGACCTAACCGCTCCTGCAGGCCCCAGAGTCTGTGTATGAGCATCGGAGGCGGATGGGCAAGAGGCCCCCATTTCTAAATTGACGCCGCCAGCGTGCGCTTTCTGTGATCACTATCACAGAACCCGCTCCAAACCGCCCCCAACGGCCATCACAGGAGTTCGTAAACGTCCACAGGCGCAGACCTGCCTCTTATCTCAACGGACCCGACCCGGCGCGCATCCACTGCGCCGCGTATGGCCTGGTACGTCCGTCCACACACAAGGACCTGGCCCGGCTGTGCCATGCCCTCGAGCCTCGCAGCAAGGTTCGCGGTGTCGCCAACGGCGGTGTAGTCCATCCGGGCAAGGGTGCCGATATTGCCCACCACCACCTCGCCCGAGGCCATTCCCACGCCCACGCTGAGCCTGACGTCACTACCACGGGCCGCGCCGGCGGGCTCGGCCGCTTCGGCCGCCCGCGAGCAGGCTTTGCTGATAGCAACTGCAGCCCTGGCCGCCCGAATGGCGTGGTCCTCCTGGGGCACCGGGGCCCCGAAAACAGCCATGACGCCGTCCCCGGTGAACTTATCGAGCATGCCGCCTTCCCTGAAGATGGCCTCCACCATCATGGAAAGGTGAGCGTTGAGAACGTCCACCACACGCACGGGATCCTCTTTCTCCGCAAACGACGTGAAGCCACGGATGTCCGCGAACATGACGGTTACATCGAGCCGCCTTCCCCCGAGGGCCACCTCGCTGCGGTCTCTAAGGATTTCGTCCACCACCGCGGGCGAGAGATACCGGCCGAGCGTAGTCCTGATCCTCGCCCTCTCGGCTTCGGTGCGCGCATACGCGACCGCGAGGTGATGCCCCAGCACCAGGGCGAGGATCGCCATGAGGGGCATAGGGTCGACCCAGACGTTCACCCGGGCAAACAAGAGGACGCTGAGCCATGCGACGCAAATGGCCATGGCGAGCGCCGCCGCGGATGCGACTTGCGGCCGGAGTCTTTGGAATGCCACCACGAGCACCACCGAAAGTACAACGAAAAGCACCCCTGCATACGGCTTAAGAGGCTCGCGCACGAGGAGCCCGTCGAGGAGCGCTTGCACGGTATTGGCGTGTATCTCCACGCCCGGAATCGGGTTCCCTGCCGTCGCAAGAGGCGTGAAGTAGAAGTCGTGGAGCCCCTGCGCGGTTACGCCCACAAGAACGATCTTTCCCTCGAACTCGCCAGGCGGGAACTCGCCGCGAAGAACCCTGTAGTAGGGCAAAGTCTTGTAGCGCAGGCCACCAGGCGAACCGGACGAATACCGAACGAGGACGCGCCCCGTCGAGTCCATTGGAATACTCACAGGGCCTACCCGGAGTTCACCTGTGGCAAGCGAGACCTCTGAGAGCGGAAGCCCCAGAAAGACCCTGACGATCTCCACGTCCAGCGAGTAGCGCGGCCTTCCTCCGTCCATGATCACGGGAACATGGCGGCGCAGGATGCCGTCCACGTCCGGCACCGCGATCACACTGCCGGTAGCGGCCGCGCGCTCAAGCGCCGGATACGGCGGCTTCCGCGCCCCGGCGGCATAGAACACGCGGGCCCCGCGCGGAAGCACCTTGCCCTCGGCATGGAATGGAAACACGACGAGGCCCGAAGCCGCGGCAGCCCTGGCCAGAGCATCGTCGGCCTCGGGGTCGCCGGAGTCGTCAGGCATCATGATATCGAACCCTATGGCTTTCGCCTTCTCGCGGGTGAGAATCTCGACGAGCCTGGCATGGTATGACCTCGGCCACGGCCATCGCCCGAGCCTTGCAAGGGACTGGTCGTCGATGGCCACAATGACGATGTGCGGCGTCGGACGCGGGCCGTGCGCCACCCTGTGGCACAGGTCATACGCGGCAAGCCCCACGCGCTCGCCTGGGCCTGTACCGTAGAGGCAGGTGACCACCATCGCTATGAGGATGCCCGCACCTATCGTTTTAAACTGCCGGGGCTCGCTGCGCCCCGCCGCGGATGTATGCTTCATGAAGGGAATCTTCTACAGCGCTACGCTGCACTCCTCCCTTGCCGGCTCTTGCGCGCGACCATCACCATATCATTGTGTTGTCTTAATCGCCGCCAAGGTGGTAGTCTTCTTACCACCTTGCACGCTCATGCCGGCCGTTTCTTCGCCACTTCGGCAAGCTCCCGCGCTCAGATGGCTATCTGCTGACCAATTCCTCGCTTGTCATGATCGCTTTTCCACCACTCTTCCCCAATCGGCGCCGAAAGTGGTAGCAATTCGGCCACTTTCACGCCTGCCCATGGTTAATGGTTAATTCATTGTCACTCTGCTTCGGTCTGAGTCAGAGGCTCTAAGTGAGGGCGCGTTAGTTCTCGTCCCTCTTCCATTGGTTGCCGGGTTGCCGGTGTTGCACTCGGGGACGGCGCCCCAAGCGGGGCGCGCTTCGCCAAAATCCGGCCCGTCCGGCTAGGCAGCGGGATTCTGACACCCCTCGTGCAATCACCGGCAACCCCTCCCAAAAGTCGGGAGCATTTCTGCACCCTCACTTAGATCCGAATGAAACTCTCCACCCCGGTAACAAACACTATGGCGCCACCTGCCTGGACCTCCACCGGGACCCCGCCGGACGGCATTTGACCCGTCCCGGGCGTGAACTGGGGGGCAGCCTCGAGTCGCCTCGGGCAGCACTCTGTGATGACGCTGATGACCTCCTGCACCCTTTCGTCCTCCACGCCAATCAGAAACGTGGTGTTGCCCTCGCGCAGGAATCCCCCTGTCGAGGCTAGCCGGGTGGCGCCGATGTGCCTTTCGGCGAAAGCGTCAAGTAGAGCCGAAGCGTCGCTATCTCTCACGATGGCGAACACCAGCTTCATCCCCCTCATCCCTCCCTTGAGATGGCCGCGCGCCTGCGGCGGGCCCATTGTACGCGCGGGATCATGCGAAACGGGCGGTCCATGATCCTGGAAAGGAGTAGCAGCGATACCAGACGGACACACGTCCCCGCGTAGAAAGTGAGCTCGATCCCAAACGTCCTGTAGAACACGTCGCCGAGGAACGGTGCCACGAAGGACGCGACGTTTATCATCATGTTGAATACCGCGACTGCACTTGCGCTCCTACCAGGCTTCGCATAGGCAAGAGCCAGGTTGAACACGGCAAGGTTGATCCCGCCCATGCAGAACCCCGATACCGCCTGCATCGCATACAGGTACGACACGGACCGTGACAGCATGTAAGCGGCAGGGAAGACCGCAAGCCCCGCCATGCAGATGATCAGGACAACCCTGTTGCCTCGGCGCGACACCACTCTCCCCCAGTACACCGAGCTTACGACCGTGGCGATTCCCGCCAGCGTCGCAAACGCGCCGATGGTGGCATTGGAGAGGGACAGGACCTCAACGTGGTATATCGGCCACATGGCCGCGGTGAACCCGAACCCGAACCACAGCACAAAGCAGCTCAGCGAGAAGAATTTGAACTTCCGGCCGTACTCCTCGTCGGTAAGAAGGTCCTTCATCCGAGAGACAAGGCCCGGCCTCGCCTCCGCTGTGCTCTCACGGGACGGGACAACCTCCCTCATCCTCGACATGAACGCTATCCCAAGGGCGCCGAAGGCGGTGGCCACGATGAAGAGGAGCATGTAGTTGACGGGAAAGGCCACGATGTCCAGGAGGTATCCGGCTGCAAGGGTCCCCAGGACGCCGGTGAGACCAACATACATGTTCCGGAGCCCGAATATCTCGCCTCGCCGGTTCTCAGGAAACATGTCGCCCACCATTGCGGTCCAAGCCACGCCCGAGATCGCGCCCGGGACGGACATGAGGGTGACGATGGCCACAAGCACCCCGGCTTTCACACCGGGGATGGTGGGCAGAAACGGGATGAACGCAAGGGGCAGGTAAAGCATCCTGTGCAAGCCTGCCCAGAGGAGAACCATGGGAAGACGAGCTTTACGCCTCTCAACCAGACTCGCGGCAGGGAGAAAGGCCAGCGCGTTGGCCAAGGCCGGCGCGGACGTGAGCAGAGCCACGAAAAGGCTGGACGCCCCAAGGGCGATCGCGTACACCCCGAGGAAGGGGTTGACGAGGCCGAAAGCCGTGTTGGTAGCCATCCCCTCAAGCGTCGTGAATATGAAATTATGCCGGATTATGCTGGTCGGCCTCGCCCGGCGACCCATCGTCCGGCACTGTGGCCCAGGCTGGACCATTCGCGACCGGCCCGCCCCCGGCCGACGGCGCCTCGAGACAAGGCCGCTGAACGTAAGGCCTCTATCAATAGCCATGACGACTTACACCTTCAGCCAGCAGATTTGCCTCTCCCGTCATCCCGGCGCGTGCGGCCGTGCAGGTAACTTGCGGCAACCGCGACGGCCCCGACAAGCAGCGTAAGGTAGTACGTAAGACCCCTCCACAGAAGCACGAACACGCCGAGAAGCCTGAAGGGCACTATCGACCCGAACAGCACCGCAAGGCTCGCCTCAGCCGCTCCGCTCGACCCCGGCGTGGGAGCGTATGCCGCGGCAAGATAGAATATGCCCGCCACGCCCATAGTCTGAGCGAAGGGCGGGTCCACGCCGAGGCCTCGCAGTACAAGCACCGGGATAAAGAATACCATCGCCCAGCTAAGCAGGCTCAGGATCGAGATGGCGACAAGCGCAGGCCTCCGCTCGCGAACGAACGTCCTGAACGCCGCCCGAAAGTCCCTGACCTCTGTCTTCACCTTCTCGAGGAAGGAATCCGCAGCATGGGCTGGGACCAGCCGCCTCGCATACTTGTTGCGGAGGACACGGTCGAGGACAGCTCCGACGGACTCGGGGTAAAGGACAAAGAAGCCTATCAGCGTGAGGACCAGGATGTAGAGCACCAGGCCGACGAACAGCGCGACCTCCAGCCCTCCGGGAAGGTCCCAGGACCTGCGGCCCACGATATACCATACCGGAAAGATGAGTGCCAGGGCAAGCCTGGCAAGGGAGCTCACTATCGTCTTGACAGCGATGACCGCGGTGGATTCCCCCGCGCCGATGCCGTGGCGGTGCAGGAGATACACCTGAAGCGGCTCGCCTCCTGTGTCAAACGGCGTGACGCATGCGACGAACGCTCCCGCCAGAGCTATCCGGAGCGCGCTCGTAAACCCAAGCTTACCGCCGAGCGCCCTCACAAGCGTTTCTATCCGGGCGGCCTCGAGGACCCACCCGACCACAACCAGCAGCCCGGCGGTGGCAAGGGATACGCGGTCCACGCGGAAGAGGCTCGACAAACCCTCGCGGCCTCCCGTGAGACGCATGATGAGAAAGATGGCGAGGGCGCTAAAGAGAACCGCGCCGGCTGCCCCTCGCACGAGGCTTTTCGTGCTTCTCGGCCTTCCCGGCTCAGCCACGTCGTCCCGCCTTTCATCCATGCCGTATGGAACCTGAAAGCTCTTCCCGCGAGGGAGTAAAGCTCCCGACTCGCAGAGCAGGGCACCTCGCGTGAAGTTCCCTGGTGAACGCTTCGATCCCAAGCACGCGCCCCCTGGGACCCGGAAGGGCCGCGGTGAGCACGTCAGGGTCGATGTTAAGGTTTCGAAGCTGTACCATGTCTATGTGAGCCCTTGAAATAAGGGCACACAGGGCGTCCAGCTCCTCCTCCCGGTCGGTGAGGCCGGGAAACACGAGAAGGTTCAGCGAGACGAAGACGCCGCTCGCCTTCGCAACGGCTATCGACGCTTCAACATCAGCCAGCCCGTACCCGCGCGGGCGGTGGTACGCGTTGTAGATCTCGTCCCTCGCACTGATGATGCTTACCCTCATGCTATCGAGGCCCGCCATGCATAGCTTCGCCACAGCATCGGTAAGCCCTGCACTTGTATTAACGTTTATGAGACCTCTTCCTTTCACCTCTGCTTTTATCTTCGCGATGGACCGGGCAACGAGATCGGCCTGCAGCAGGGGCTCACCCTCGCACCCCTGCCCGAAGCTGATAATGGCATGGGGAGCGTCGCGAAGGTGCGGCAATGCGATCTCAACTATCTCGTCCAGTGTAGGGACAAAGTCGATCCGGGTCTGCGGAGACGGGCAGCACTCCGCGGGCTGAAGCGAGATGCACCCTATGCACGAGGCCGGGCACGCAGGTGATACCGGAATACCTGCCTCCCAGCGGCGATAAAACACGTTCTGCGCCGTGAAGCAGTGGTACTCCACCGAGCATCTGGCAAGCTGCCGCAGGATCCTGTTCTCCGGATGTTCTCGTAACCGCGCCTCTATCAGCGACCGAAGTTCGGGCGTGTTGTAATCACCGGGGTCCCACCTCAAGGGGTCATCCGTCCTTACCGCCGCAACATACGGCTGTCCTTCGCCCATTCCCACCGCAGCATACCCATACAGGGGCAGAGTTCGAAACCTGCGGTGCCGGTCGACCACGTAAGCCGGGAGAAGCGTACGCGTGAACCCGGCCGGCAAAAGCGCCCCCACCGCCCACCCGGGGGTCTCCCCCCCGTGTTGCGTCTCGGGCTCCAGCCATAGCGCGAGCGCCTCACCGGTGTCCGGGCTCATGCCGATGGCCTGGCACCCCGGAAGCATAGCGAGAGTGGAGCCACCGGGGAGGGGGATCATATCCTTCTCCCGAATCTCCCATATCTCATCCCACGAGCGGCCGAGGGCCGCCAGGCCTCCCTCGTCAAACATGGTTCCCCGGTCATCCGCGTACAGAGACCGAAACATGAGGGCAAATCTCCTGCACCCGTCCGGGTGACCAGACCGCGCTGTCTTCGCGCGGTCTGGTCACCCGGGTAGTCTCGTTGAA
>JACIXY010000022.1 GCA_014360195.1 Bacillota bacterium | reverse complement strand
AGGCTTTTACGTCACCTTGGGCGAGAAGACGTATCAGACCAGACGCCCGTGGGGAAATGGCTCCTCCGCTGCCCCTTCCACTAAGGCCTGCGTCAAACCAGGCGAGACCCTATCGTCCGGCGGAAGCCCCAGCACTTCGTCCAGCAGATACCGATATGCCCCCTTCTTGAGCTTGCCGTCCACGCGCATTTCCTCTCGGTATCTGCGCCTCTTAATCGTCACTTCACCAAAGACCGTCTGAATCGTCCGCTCACCGGTTCCCTTGTTCCTGAGTGTGTGATCTCTCGTCCTGGCTAGCTCCTCATCAAGACACGTAAGCACACTCTCGAATATCTGAGCCGCGGGCGCCATCCCCAGGGCGAAGCACTTCTGCTCAAGGGTCTTGAAATCGCGGGCACCATCCAATATACTTACAATTGCCTCAAGGCTGGTTTTACCGGTACTTGCTGGCATAGAGACCTCGCCTTCTTAAGAGGGAAGTTCGAGGTCTCTATATTTCTACCCCAAGACCCCGGTCTCCTGCCCCACTACATTTTACACGAACCAGGGGAGGCTTCTGCTCCTCCGTAGGAAGGATAACGGCTGCTGGGGTTTGCCAGGTGGGGCCATGGAGCTTGGCGAGAGTCTTGAGGAGACCGCTAGGCGAGAGACTTGAGAAGCGGCAGGGCTTGAGGTTACGCAGGTATCGCTCTTTGGGGTCTTCTCTGGTCATGAGCTTCACTACCGGTACCCGAACGGGTACGAGGTCTATAACGTCACTGCCGTTTACACAGCTCGATGCCTGGAAGGCGAGGTGAAGCTCAACGCCACAGAGCATTCCGAATACGCCTTTTTCGATGTTCAGGCGCTGCCGACCGACACTAGTCCGCCAATCAGGCGGATCCTCAAGGAACTGGGTGGTCGTGCCGAATGGGCATGTCCAGCAGGCGGCTCGGAGCGGGTGGCTTTGATCGGGCGAAGGCACGCCGCAGCTGACATACATTCCATGTAGGCGGATTCGGCGGATTCGCAGCCGGGCCGCGTTGAGTTCATCGCCGTTGGGCAAGCCGAGTGGCGTTTGGGTCCGGGCAACATGCTGGTTCGTGGTAACATCAGCTGCATCAGGAGGTAGGCCTATGTGCGGGGGTTGGGACTGGGACAAGGTTTCGCAGCCGTACTGGACTGAACCATCAGAGGATGTCTACACTACTTATTGACCAGGTGGAAGAAGGCGGGACTCAACTCGATACTCGACCTCGGGTGCGGCATTGGTAGGCATTCACTACTGTTCGCGGAAAACGGCTTTGAAGTCACGGCATTGGACTCATCAGAAAGCGGGCTCCGTAGGCTTGAGAACGTGGCGGCAGAGCGCGGATTGGCGGTAGAGACGGTCCATGCTGACCTCGCGAGTCTCCCTTTCGACGACGGGTCATTTGATGCCGTTCTTGCCTACCATTCCATATACCACGTTGATTCCAAGGGGATGGCCGCTGCAATCTCGGAACTGCATCGAGTCATGAAGCCTGGAGCAGAGGTCTACCTGACCCTCAATTCGAAGAACAATCCGACGTATGCAGATCCACGTAACCAGGTCGTTGATGCGAACGTTAGGATGAAGCAGGAGGAGGACGGGACCATCCTCCCACACTACTATTGCGATCTTGAAGACATCCGTCGTCTTCTCTCAGAGTTTAGCATCGTTAAGCTAAGGCAAATCGAGGACATCTATGACGGCCGGACTAGCTGGCACTACTTCGTGCTCGCGGCGCGGAGCTGACCAAAGAGGTAGACATGTCGCCGGGTCCATGCCTGAGGTGGGGCCCATAAGCTATCCCTTAGGCCGAGAGCTCGTGGCTTCGTTCCTCTATCGAGTACTGAGCGGCAGGCAGAAGGCCGGCTTTTCGACGGCTGCTGTCGGAACCCTGGCACCTAAGGAGCTGCATCACTTAGCAGCTTCGTTACCTGGCCACGTAGTAGGCTGGGCGTTGAAGCAAATCAAACACCCAGCTTCCAGAAGACCCGGGAGGTATCCCAAGGCTGACGTAGAAAGCTGGTGTCTAGTGTCTGAACGGAATGTCGCGGCATAGACGCACGCAGAAGCTTGGTTACGACCTTGTTTGCCTTGCTGTTAGCTCGGCCAGATGCGCAGCCGGGATGCGCAGCCCGGCATCGATATGAGAATCCATCCGCCTGACTGAGGGGGTTGTCATGGCTAGAGATCCACGCTTTGTCGCTGTTCACCGCGGCGGCCTGCTCGCTCTATCTAACCACCGCCTGCTCGCAAGCTGGGCCGCGGATTGCGCTGAGCATGTCCTTCCGCTATTCACCGCCAAGTACCCGGATGATGACCGACCGAGGCGAGCAATTGAGGCAGCCCGCAGGTGGTCTCGTGGGGAGGCCACTGTAGGTGAGGCACGTGAGGCGGCGACCGCCGCCCATGCGGCCGCGAGGAGCGTGACCGACCCTGTAGCCCAGGCTGTCTGCCGCGCTGCCGGACACGCGGCCGGCACGGCACACATGGCCGACCATGAGCTGGGTGCTGCCGCCTACGCCATCAAAGCGGTGCGTTTGGCAACAGAAGCCGGAGCCGGGCCCGACCCGCGCTGTGTCGATCAAACGGAGGCAGGCAGGCGTGAGTGCCAATGGCAACGCGAACGTCTCCCAGAGGCTATCCGTGAACTCGTCCTCTCGGACCAGGAGCGGCGCAACAGCAAGTTCAGGTCGGTCTTTGTATAGTGTGTCACAGATCTCGACTCGGGCCAGCGGTCCGATGTGAGTGAGGAGTGAGCGTAGTGAGTGCCTCAGGAAAAGGTCCAGCTTATTGCGTGCGGACTGAACGAACAGTGATCCGGTGTTGGAACCCAAGCGACGCCGTTCTTCTCAAGGAAGCCATCGATTCGAGCCTCGATCATCTGCGGCCGTGGATGCCATGGGCTGAGCAGGAGCCTACCGAGGTAGAGGCCAAGGTTGAGCTACTCCGAAGCTTCAGGGGAAGGTTCGACCTAGGCCAGGACTTCACATACGGGATCTTTGACCACGACGAGAGCGGTTGGCAGCTTCTTAGCTTCTTATCGAAACTCACTTGCGCTGGCGGTTGTCCGCCAACAGGCAGGGACCGTGCGGGGGGAGCTGGCGGGTTCATGGCAACGATATTCCATATCACGACTGAACGCGAGTGGGAGCAAGCCGTGCATCGTGGCAGGTACGAGGCTCAATCCCTGGCGACCGAAGGCTTTATCCATTGCTCGGACGGGGACCAGGTGATTCGAGTTGCCAATAGCATCTTCCGGGGCACGCATGGGCTCGTGCTTCTTCACGTCTCTGTGGAGAAACTGTCCTCGCCCGTGGTCTATGAGAACCTTGAGGGTGGCGCGGAGCTGTTCCCGCACGTGTACGGGCCCATCGACCTGGCGGCTGTACGCGCTGTCACGATGTTCGAGCCCGCGGAGGACGGTACCTTCGACCACCACTACGCCGACACGCGGATCGAACCTCCCTAATAGGGGCTGAACACAAACACATATGCTGCGCCTTTTCGGAAAAGGAGTGTGCAGAGGGCTATGAACTCAAGATGCAGTGGTTGAAAACGCAATTCGATTGAAGGTAATCAAGCTTGAGACGACGGAACAGGCTCAGTCTGCTCCTACGCCGGCAACGATATTCAGCCTGTTCTACAAGGGCAACTTCGTGACAACAGATATCAGTGCTTGCATGGACAGTCGTTTTGACAAGATCGTGGGGAAACGATGAGGACATGACAGCCGGCTGAAACGGACGCCGTGTGCATCCCCTCGCTCCGTGGGTCGTCCTCTAGAACCTGAACCCGAGCAGATCCCAATGGTTGAGGCACTCGGTTGGCGGTTGGCGTCTGCGCTGGGTGGCCTGACGGCGGACCGGCCGACATCGGACTCATGCGACGGGCTCGGCCGCTTGCCGGCCAATGACGATCGCTTCAGATACCTCGAGCATCGTCAGTCTTCTCCTATCCTCCTCGCTGGATTGGTAGGCGTATCACCGTCTTGAGCTTCTCCGGAGCTGAGCGTCTCGGGTCACCGAGGTATATCTCGTGGTGTTTGCCACGCAGAGCGTAACCATTCTCGGCTGCAAATGCTGTCATCTTTGATACGGTTTCCGGCTCCGTGCTGTATGGGCCGATGTGCATCGTCTGCATGCACAGCCCCTCTGTGAAGGTCTCTAGGCGCAGTCTGTCGAGAGCAGGGTTTGGCCGCTTTGCCCGAAGCTCAGCAAGGGCCTCACGAAGCATGGACTCTGTGATGTGGGCAGGCTGCATGATCATCGCAATCCAGTGCCAGTTGTCACTTCAGGGGGGAGACGTCCACCACGCGCCACGGGGAAAGCCACCATATCCGCGACAGTTCAGGGCGGAGGCGGTTCGCCCGGTGCGCGAGAGCGGGAAGCCTATTGCCTCAGATCGCAAGAGGCCAGAGCATACCAGTGGAGTCGTTGCGTAACTGGACCAGGCAAGCTGAGATCGATGCTGGGGAGCATGGAGGGCCGACGACTGCCGAGAAGCAGGAGCCTACCCGGCTTCGCCGAGAGAACAGGAGGTCGGCCGTTACGGAGAGAAATCACAAGGAAGCCAAACGGTCCGTCGCGTAGCCCTGGAGTGTCCACGAAACCGGATCAACTTCAGATGATGACGAGGCGATTCTCGTGTTCCCCAACCCGCTATTCCATGGTCAGAGGGAAGAGGTTGAATCGTGGAACGACCGCGTTCAGATCGGCGGAGAGGAGCTGGAGTTCACCGTAAAGCCGGACGAAACCGGGCGGCTGATCAATCCGGCCCGACACCTTTTATACAACTTGGTAGTGTCAGATGCCGTGTATGAAAACCTGGCCGAGAGAGCTGGACGCGAGCAGCGGATTCACATCTCCATGTGGACCGGCAATTGGCGAGGCAGGGCCATGCAGCAAGCATCGTCTGAGCTGTCGGCGCTCTTTTCCGGGCAAGAGAAGCTGATATCGACGACCGTCAGGCAATACCAGACACAAGTGGTTTACATGGGGCTCACGGTCTTCATCGGGGTTTTCGTGTCGCTCGTGTTTGTTGCGGCGTGCTTCAGCCTTCTCTATTCGCGGCTGTTTACGGACATAGAGGAAGACCGCAAGTATGCTCGCAGGCTCCAGCAGGTGGGCGTGACCAGAAGGGAGCTGCGCGGGCAGGCATTGAGCCAGATGGCTGTGATCTTCTTCCTCCCGTTCGTCGTCGGCTTGGTCCACTCGACGGTCGCGATGCACGCTCTGGGCACGCTGACCAGACGGACCGTGCTGCACTACGGCTGGGGAGCGGCGCTGCTGTTCCTTTTCCTGTTCGGTGCCTTCTTTTTCGGAACGGGCCAGCTGTATTGGCGCTCTCTGCAGGATGGCCTACAGCGCGAGGCTAGATCGGGCGTGTTCTAGCGCGGGCCCGCTGCGGGCGCTCCTACGTCTTGTTAGGTCTGCACTGCCGATCGAATAGACCGGCCGGCTGAGTACAAGGATCTCACGTGTGGATGGTCAGCGGGTCTGATGACTGATACAATGGAGGAGCAGGAACCAGGAACCAGTGATCGGCCATTGGTCTGGCCATTGGTCTGACTGTTGGCTGTGGGGGGCGGTTTGTACGCGCAAACAGGATGTTGTCAAGCGAATCAAGGAGGCAGTAGTGCCTGCACTCGCGAAGCATGACCGCGTCGTGGCAGCCTATCTCTTCGGCTCCACAGGCACAGAACAGGCCACTGCCATGAGTGATGTCGATATCGCCGTTCTCATCGATGGCCACATCTCCCTCTTGGATGAGTTGTCCCTTTCGGCCGATGTGGCTGCCGCGCTTGGGAGGGACGACGTGGATCTGCTGGTTCTCAACTCCGCTCGTAATGATCTGCAGCATGCAGTCATATCAGAGGGCGAGCTCATCTTGGATCGCGATCCTCTGAAGACGTCAGACTTCATCGAGAAGGTCCTGTCGGTCCACAAGGACTATGGCATTTACATGAGGGCTCTTCTCAGTGATCTGAAATCAGCGTTGAAGGAGGACTACCTTCATGGTCGATGAGTCGAAAATCTTGCGCAAGCTCCAGACTATCACAGAATCGCTCTCAAAGCTCGAGGAGCTGGCACGCATGAATAAGGACGATTTTCTCAATGACTTCCGGAGCATTGACTCGGCTAAGTACAAAGCGATTAGGTGACATCAGGGCTTTTGTGCAGTCCATTGTCAAGACGTGCTGTTCCTCGCCCTGAGGAAGAACATGCTGTCTTCATACTCATCAATGATATGGGCGGCGTGGCTTGGGCTGATACGAAAGCTCTTTCGTTTGCGGTGTCGAAGGAGCTCGGCGGGTTCCGCGGACCGGGCCGCAAGGACGATGCTTGTCCGTTCGCGACTCTTGTTATGCTCAAGGCTCTCGCCCAGTTCGACGACTTGCGGGACTGGCCGGGTGGTCTCCATAATATGGCAAGGAGGCCCGGACATGAGGCAATTGCTGACTATTCCGCATCGTCAAAGACCAGGGTTGTGTCCGGTCAACGGCATCCGCGACCTGATTCAATGGCGTTCCGGTCGAGATTGGTCAAACGAATTCCTCTGGGGGCTGGGGCAAGGTGCAGGATTTGCCTACCTCCGGTTCGACTCGGCCGATCCGCCCCGCCAGGTGTACACAGGCGCCGCCACCGCCCGCCAGCACCGGTACTTGGCAGGATTGCTCAATGCCAACTTGACAGAGGTGGAGAACCGGACGTTCAAGTTCTCCTTTGGCAAAGCCCGGGAGGCCCTAGACGCAGGGACGCCACCCGTGCTTGGGCCTATCGATATGTTCCATCTGCATTACACTGAGCACTGAGCGTCGAGGTCGAGCAGTGCGAGTATGAGCAAGACATATCGGCGCTACGTCCACGATCAGACGTTGCTGTTGCCCCTTGTCTGCGGGACCGCCTGCACGAGGGACACATGGCGCTGTTCATAAACGACATCGTGGACGAGCTGGACATCAGTAGCATCGAGGGGTATTACGAGAAGGGGATCAAGGGATACCCGCCTTACCACCCACGGATGATGCTCAAGGCGCTGACATACGCACACTGCACATGGGTGAGGTCTAGCAGGAAGGTCGCCAAGAAGATAGAAGAGGACGTGGCTTATCGGTTCCTGACTGGGGGTAGCATGCCCAAGTGCAGGACGATACCGGAGTCTCGTGCTCCGCCTACTTGGCCTGCCAGTTTCACTCCGAGGCTACTAGATCACCAATTCCAGCCAATCAACAAGAGTGATCGCGATCTCCCCGGAATGAGTGATCGGGTTCCGTCGGAATCAGTGATCCAATTCAACCGGAATGGGTGATCGATTTGTCCCGGAATACGCAGTCAGGTGAGGTCGGCCTCACTGCCGTAGACCATTCTGTATTGGATTTCCCATTCGTCATCAGAAACCCACTCTGGCACTTCTACCCAGATATGGTCAATCTCTTTTGGGGTGCCAAGACTATCAAGGGCCTCTTTCAGAATGTCCTCATTGGCTATTTCGCCATAGATGGACAGCAACAAGATCCTCAGGCTATCTGCATGGTTGCTAAACTCCTCATGAGGGACCTGTGACACGGGGAGTGCGTGAAGCGGGAAGGATGACGTAGGTCACCAGTACTCTCTTGACGCTTCGCAAAGCGCCCTCATCGTGCGATAACGGCCCCCGCGAGCCACTTTCAAGAGCTACTCAGGAAAGAGCGAGCTCTTATAGCCAGCCTCCGACGCCATGGCGAGCACAAGAGCCCTGACAGCGCGAGCTGCCTCGAGTGCCTCTTGTCCGTCGGACATGGGGAGTTCTGCGTACGCACCCGGGTACCTCGGCTCCACCGCATAGTCGTTGAGCACGTTCGCCTTGTCTAGGAGTGCGTCCACAAGGGATTGATCGTTGAGCAGACTGACAAGATACACGAGGTCGTGGCTTCTGCGGTACTCTATGTTAAGCAGCAGCAGTAGGCCCTTTAAATACTTTTCTGCGCACTGCTGACAATGGAAGCAGACGATAGTTACCGGGACATGGTGCGGGTTTTCCATGAGTTGGCTTGCGGCATAGAGGTCCTCATCGGCCTTTGCAAACCACGAGCACACATACTGCCTCGTTTCCTCATCCATAGAGGAGGATCCCCTCTCTGACGGCCTGGTAGGCAAGAGTGCCGGCGACGTTTTTTTCCTTCTCGAATTCGTCGCGGGAATACACCAGCAAGTCCAACGGATACTTGTAGGGGGCAATCATCTTGCGCAACTCTCGTGCTCGCTTGTGGCGCGGAAGGTCAGTGTCCTTGACAACCAAGAGGTCAATGTCGCTGTCGCAGTCTTCCTGGCCGCGGGCGAACGAGCCGATTAGGTACACCCTCTCTGGCCGCGCCCTGGTCACTAGAACCTTCGTCACTGATGCAATAAACTCCTTTGCGGCCATATCCGGGACCATCCACGTCTCACCCACCGTTCTGCCAAAGATGTCGTCCTGGCAGGTACACTCTATCAAAGCGGCTCTACTCTAGTCAACGGTTGACAAAGGACCGTGCACGTCAAGAGCAACCGGGCGGTCTTCCAATTCATTATCAGTCACAGCTTGTGGTTGTCCCTAAGCCACCTGAAAGCGTCTTCAATGGACTCGCGCAGCGGGCGGGATGTGTACCCCAGTTCCCTCCGGGCTTTCGTGCTGCTCACGACGGAGTTCCCTCGCAAAACGTGCAGGGAGTACGTGGTCACCAGCGGCCTGCGGCGAGTGACGAACGAATAGACGGGGGCGAGCGCGCCCGCCAGGTCCGCCGCCCAGTTCGGCATCTTCAGGTGAGGCTGGGGCACGCCTGTCACCTCTTCAAGGAGGCTCATGAGGTCCGGGACGGTGATGCGCTCCCCGGACAGGATGTAGGCCTCACCGGGCCTTCCTTCCTCGGCCGCGAGGATGTGGCCCGCGGCGACGTCGCGCACGTCCACGAAGTCGTAGGCGCCGTCCATGTACGCCTTCATCTTTCGCTTTGCGTAGTCCACGATCAGCTGGCCCACCTCAGACACCCTGAAATCGTACGGCCCTGTTACTCCGGTCGGACACACGACGACCGCGTCGAGGCCCCTCGCGCCCGCCTTGAGCACCTCCAGCGTCGCCCTGGCCTTGGACCTGTCGTAATCCCAGCGCATCGCGTCGGGATTAAAGCCGCAGGTCTCGTCTATCACCGTCCCGCGGGGCGGCTCGACTATCGCGTGGATGGAGCTCGTGTAGACAAGTCGCTTCACGCCGACCCCCAAGCACGCCTCGACAACGTTCCTCGTGCCGTCCACGTTTACCCTGTTCAGCAGGTCGGACTTGCCGGAGGCGATCGAGATCACCCCGGCGAGATGAAACACCGTATCGCACCCTTATAGATCCCAGCGAGATTGCGTCCCTGGTCGAGTTGGTGGAACTCGAATGACCTGGGACGAGATTGTTAATGAGATCGCGCTGCAGGGAGGGTACGTCCCGAGCCTGCATCCCAAGGCCTTCGACGAGCTGCAAGGCCTGCTACGTCGCGACATGCCTGTCGCAAAGATGGTGGCGGCAGCCATAGTCAAGGTCTGCAAGAATCCCCTCCCCCAGGATATGGGCGGTGTAGGCCGCAGGCTAGGAAAACGAAAGGAAACCGGCGACCTGCGGCCTCTCCTTTACGTCAAGCTCAAAGGCGCGGGCATAAGGATAGTCTATGCCCTCAATCACTCTACTGCTGAGGATGGCAGTGAGAGAACCAACAAGAGTCTCACTATAGCAGTCATCAGCAAAAGGGAAGACATGGAGGCATATCTGGAAGCTCTGAAACGAAAGCCTGATCTCCTCGCAGACTGGCCGGAGGAGTGGGCCAAGTAACGCCCCGGATCGGCCGGCGGAGAGAGCGACACGCGTTTGAGATGGAGTGGAGCGGGCTTGGACCTCAACCACGCCACTACCTCCGTGGTCGAGCTACAGAGCCGCCTGAACCGCTCCGGCGGCTTCTCCGGAAGTGAATCACGGGAAGACTGTGTCTATGCTCAGCTTAAACCCGGGCAGGATGGGGCTTACCAGTGTGGATCCCAAAGGATAGACGCCTGCGGTTGACAGGTCCCCATCTTTGAGCGTGGCTACCTCGATGCTTCGGCTTTCGGGATCTGCCAACCAAAGCTCGCGTATCCCGAAGCGCGCGTAGGACTGACGCTTGATCTTTCGATCCCATCCGGCTGTTCCCGGAGAGAGAACTTCCACCACAAGGTCGGGAGCACCCCAGATATTCGCCTCTTTGATGATGCCGAGGCGGCCGTTCGATACGTAAAGAAGATCCGGTTGCACCACGTCATACTCGCTCAGAACTACGTCAAGGGGTGCAAAGTACACCTTCCCGAGACCGCGGTCTTCGATCCACTCCAGCAGCGCTCTATACAGGCGCTTCGAGACCTCCTGGTGAGCCACGCTCGGCGACGGAACCACCCTGAGCACCCCCCCGATGAGCTCGTACCGTTGGTGTCCGGGCGGGATCTGGCAGTAGTCAGAGTAGGTCAGGCGTAGAGAAGGTGCAACATACTCTAGCGCGACCTCCCGTACGCTATCCGGCTTCGTCACGGCGCTCCCTCCAGACGAACCTGATAGTATCGATCGGGTCCCGGCTTGATTGTATCATGCCGAGGCTCGCGCGGCCATCCCTCGATTGTGCGATCTCAGCCGCCTATGTCACGAACATGTCCCCTTTGCACCGTGGAAATAGCGCCCGGCAACCCCGAAGCAGCAGGAAAAAGGGTGCGAACTCGTGAATCCACACATGGAGGAGGTCCATGGGATGGCCGTGTCCAGGAACAGCAAGCCCTATCTTCTCGGGATAGACGTGGGGACGACGCACATAAAGGCGGTGGTATTCGACGACGCAGGGACGGAGGCGGCGAGGTGCGTCGCTGATACGCCCTCGAAGCCCGGCGACGGCCCGGGTCAGGTTGTATGGGATCCTGACGCCATTTGGGAGACGGTCGTCTCAGTCACGCATGGCGCAGTCGAAATGCTTCAGGAAGGACCCACGGGGCGCTCCAGGCACTCCCGCAGTGCTGCCCCAGGTCCCGAGGTTGCCCGCGAGGGTATCGCTCCCGCAGGGATCGACCCCCGAGTTAGCGGCGCCGTGGCCGGAGTGACTGTCCCCGGAGGCGAAATCGGAGTTGGCCCCGGGTTTGCCCGCGCGTATCGTCCCGAGATCGTGGGCGTCGCGGTCGCGAGCGTCGGCGAGTCGGGCGTCCCGCTCGACCGGGAAGGCCGCCCCCTCTACCCGATAATCGCGTGGTTCGACCCGCGCACGGTGCCGCAGGCCGCCTGGTGGGCCAGGGAGATAGGCCAGGAGCGAACGAGGGACGTCACGGGACTCTCTGTCAAATCCATATACTCGGCGCTGAAGATCCTGTGGCTCTTCGAAAACGTGCACGGGCTTAGGGACACCATAGACGCCTGGCTGCCGGTGTCCAGTTTCGTGTCGTTCAAGTTGACCGGGGGTGGCCGCTCCCACGACAGCGACGGCGGTTCGGGCGGCGACAGGAGCACCACCGGCAGAGGCCGCAGCCGCCCGGCGGACTACTTCGTCGACTTCTCCCAAGCCTCAAGGACCCTCCTCTTCGACCAGGCCACGCTGGACTGGTCCAGGGAGCTGGCCGAGGCCGCCGGGATCCCGGCGCGGATTTTGCCGCGCGCAGTCCCCAGCGGGACCCTCGTCGGGCACGTCGCGCGCGAGGCCGCGCAGGCCACGGGCATCCCGGCCGGGGTGCCGGTCTTCGCAGGCGGCCACGACCACGTGTGTGGAGCGCTGGCGGTCGGCGCCACAAAGCCTGGCGTCGTCCTCGACTCGTGCGGCACGGCCGAGAGCATACTCTCATCGTGCCCCGACGCCTCCGTCCTCCGGGCCGTTTGCGAGAACGGGTTTTCCCTGGGACACCACGTGGTCAAAGGGATGCATTACGCCATGGGCGGCTTGCTCGCATCTGGCGGGGCAGTAGAGTGGTTCATGCGCGAGTTCTGCGGGACCAACCCGTCGTACGAACACGTCGTGGAACTGGCGCGTAGTTCGAGGCCCGGTGCGGGCGGCGTCGTGTTCGTGCCACGCCTTCTCGGGAGCGGGCCGCCGACCCGCGATGAGCGCGCGACCGGCGCTTTCGCACGCCTGCGGCCGAGCGCGACGCGGGCGGATTTCGCGCGGGCCGTCTTCGAAGGCCTCAGCTTCGAGCTCAAGACCGCCATCAGAGCCATGGAGGCCGCCGTCGGCAGGCCCGTGTCGAGCGTGGTTGTCACAGGCGGCGGGGCCAGGAACGACCTCTGGCTCACCATCAAGGCGAGCGCGCTCGGCCTTCCCATCGAAGTGCCGCAGGTGACGGAGGCCTCGGCGCTCGGCGCCGCGCTGCTCGCGGGCATCGGGTGCGGGCTGTATCGGGACGCCGATGACGCGCTGGCGCGAACCTTGCGCATCGCGCGCCGGGTGGAGCCGGATGAATCGCTGCGCCGTATCTACGAGGACGCATACGCCGTTTACGGCGCGGTCAGCGAGGCGCTGCGCCGCGTGGACGACGAGGCCGGCCATCCTACACTGCCCGTCGTCAAATCGCTGCGTGGTGCTCCTGCAGGCTTTTCGCCTGCAAGCAATGCGCTCGCAAGGCTCTGATTCCCTCCAGCGCAGCAAGGGCGGCACGGACGGTGGTTATGACGGGAATGCCACGCCTGAGCGCCTCCAGCCTCACATGGTAGTCCTCACACCCAGGGCCGCGCCCAGACGGCGTGTTGATGACAAGACCCACCTCCCCTCTCCTGATGCACCCAACCGCCCCAGAAACGCCGTCCCCCTCACTCCCTGCGCGCTGTACCGCGATGCCGGAACTTCGAAGAAGCTCTACGGTCGGGCCGTAAGACAGCAGGTTGAACCCCAGAGCGGCGAGCTCCCGGGCCACGGGCACGATTGCGGGCCTCTCCCTGTCCGCAGCTACGACGAGCACCGTCCCCCCCTTGGGTAGTGGTGTCCCCGCCGCCAGCTGCGCCTTGGCAAAGGCCATGCCGAAGGTTTCATCGATGCCCATCACCTCGCCTGTTGACCGCATCTCGGGGCCGAGCACGATGTCAGTCCCGGGGAACTTGGTGAACGGGAACACGGCCTCCTTGACCGCTACGTGCCGGGGCGTCGGATCGTATGTAAGGCCTAGCTCTCTGAGCGTTCTCCCGATCATGACCCGGGTCGCAACCCTCGCCAAAGGAACACCGACTGCCTTGCTCACGAACGGGATGGTTCGCGACGCCCTCGGATTCGCCTCGAGCACATACACGGTGCCGTCCTTCACCGCGAACTGGATGTTCACGAGCCCCACCACGCCCAGGGCCTGCGCAAGCAACCTCGTTTGCCGCTTGATCTCCTCAACGCACTCGCGAGAAAGGCTTTGCGGCGGGATGGAGCACGCGCTGTCCCCGGAGTGGATGCCGGCATGCTCGATGTGCTCCATGACGCCGCCGATGACGACCGCGTTGCCATCGGAGACTGCGTCCACATCGACTTCGGTGGCCCCCGCGAGGAACCTGTCTATCAGGATCACCTGGCCCGGGGACACCTCCATGGCACGTCCGACGTAGCTCGCAAGGGAGCTATCGTCGTACACGACCTCCATCGCCGCCCCGCCCAGGACATATGACGGGCGGACGAGGACAGGGTAGCCAAGCGCCCGCGCGACGTCCAGTGCCTCTTCGCGAGACCTCGCGACCCCATGTGGAGGCTGCTCGAGGCCGAGCTCCGTGGCGATCTCGGAGAACTTCTCACGGTCCTCGGCCAGATCGATGCTGTGCGGGGACGTTCCGAGGATCTTGAGGCCCTGCTTCTCCAGTGCCAGCGCGAACTTCAGCGGGGTCTGCCCGCCGAACTGCACTATGACCCCGTCCGGGTGCTCGACGTCGGCGATGTTCAGAACGTCCTCCAGCGTGAGCGGCTCGAAGTAGAGCCTATCTGAGATGTCATGGTCGGTGCTCACGGTCTCCGGGTTGCAGTTGACCATGATCACCTCGTAGCCCTCTTCCCTGAGCGCAAAGGCAGCCTGAACGCAGCAGTAGTCGAACTCGATGCCCTGGCCTATCCTGTTCGGCCCACTGCCCAGGATCATGACCTTCGCCCTTCCGGAGGGCCTGGCCTCGTCCTCCACCTCGTATGTGGAGTAGTAGTACGGGGTGTGTGCCTCGAACTCGGCCGCGCACGTGTCCACCAGCTTGAAGACAGGGCGGATGCCGTGTGCAAGCCTGTAGCGGCGCACATCGAGCTCGCCCGCTCCGACGAGCCGCGCGAGTTGCTGGTCAGAGAACCCGCAGCGCTTCGCCTCACGGATCAGCTCAGGGCCCAGGGCGTCGAGGGTGTCCTCCCCCGTGAGAGCAGGGGCATCGCTCGCCCTTGGCTCTGCGTTGCGCGCCCGTGCGCACGCCCAGCCGCGTCCGCCCGCACGCGCGGATGCCTCTACGCGCGCCCTGACCTCCGCCTCCACGTCAGCTATTTCTTTGAGATGCCAGAGAAACCACCTGTCAATGCGCGTGAGCCGGTAGATCTCCTCAATGTCCATCCCCGTCCGAAGCGCGCGGTACACCTGAAAGATTCGGTCGGGGCCGGATATGGCGAGTTTGGAGCGGAGCTCGCAAAAGACACTCTCGGGGTCGCCCGCGGCCCCTACGTCACCTGGGCCCAGGCCGAGCCCGCCCGCCCCCTGGTCGAGGGAGCGAATCGCCTTCTGAAGGGCCTCTTTGAACGTCCGGCCGATGGCCATGACCTCCCCCACCGACTTCATCTGGGTCGTGAGGGTGCTGTCGCCGCCCGGGAACTTGGCGAAATCCCACCGTGGGATCTTCACCACGCAATAGTCGATGGCAGGCTCGAACGACGCGGGGGTTTCGCGCGTTATGTCGTTCACGAGTTCATCCAGGGTGTAGCCCACGGCGAGCTTGGCGGCGATCTTGGCTATCGGGAAGCCTGTGGCCTTCGAGGCGAGCGCCGAGGACCTGGACACGCGCGGGTTCATCTCCACGACCACCATGCGCCCGTCCTCAGGGCGCACGGCGAACTGGATGTTCGAGCCGCCGGTCTGGACACCGATCTCGCGGATCACCGCGATGGCAGCGTTCCGCATGGCCTGGTACTCAACGTCGGTGAGCGTCTGGGCAGGCGCAACCGTTATGCTGTCCCCTGTATGGACGCCCATCGGGTCGAGGTTCTCGATGGAGCAGACGATGACCACGTTGTCGGCGCGGTCCCTCATGACCTCGAGCTCATACTCTTTCCACCCAATGGCTGACTCCTCTACGAGCACCTCGTGCACGGGGCTGAGGTTGATGCCCGCGCTTACGATCTCGGCAAGCTCCTTGCCATCACGCGCCACCCCTCCCCCTGTCCCACCAAGTGTGTACGAGGGCCGGACCACGATTGGGTAGCCGACCGCCATGGCGAACTCGAGGGCGGCCTCGACTGAGCGGACGTGGCGGCTGCGCAGCACGTCCAGGCCGATTCGGGACATGGCGGCCTTGAAGAGCTCCCTGTCCTCGGCTTTTTGGATGGCGTCAAACCCCGCCCCGATGAGCTCGACCCCGTACTTCTCGAGGATGCCGCGGCGGTGAAGCTCCACGGCAAGGTTAAGGCCTGTCTGGCCGCCCAGCGTAGGAAGGAGCGCCGAAGGCCTCTCGCGCTCGATGATCTTCTCGAGGACCTCGACGCATAGCGGCTCGATGTAGGTTCTGTCGGCCATCTCGGGGTCTGTCATGATCGTGGCGGGGTTGCTGTTCACGAGGATTATGCGGTAGCCTTCCTCTTTCAACGCCTTGCACGCTTGCGAACCGGAATAGTCGAACTCGCATGCCTGGCCAATGACTATCGGGCCGGACCCGATGATGAGGATGCTCTCCAGGTCTTGTCGCTTCGGCATATGACCGCGTCCTCCTTATGCATGAATCACTCCCGGGCGAGTGTGGCAGCCGGCGTAGACAGCGTAGACGGCGCAGACGGCGCAAATGGCACAGGCAAATGGCACAGACAGCGCAGATGGCGCAGATGGCGCAGATGGCGCAGATGGCGCAAACGCCGTAAACAAGGTAAACGCCGCCGCTCCCCGGCTAACCCATGGCCTCGCCCGTGGTCTGGTCCGCGGCCGTGCGTGCGGCCCTCCGCCCGACGGCAGGGCTTGCTACCTAGCCGCCGCCAGCGTGATTTCCCTGCATCATGTTGACGAACTTCTCGAACAAGTATCGCGAGTCGTGCGGGCCGGGTGATGCCTCGGGATGATACTGCACCGAGAAGCACAAGAGCTCAGGGACCTCCATACCTTCCACAGTGCCGTCGTTGAGGTTCACGTGGGTGATGCAAAAAGTGGCCCGGCTCCCCTCGAGCAGAAGGTGCGGGGTTGCCTGGTTCACCTGAACCGGCAGAACCGCCCGGCCCGCCCCCCGTGAAGCTTCCGGTTCCGGCGCACCCGCCCCGTCCGCCAAATCTGCCGTGCCCGTGCGTGCCAGTGTGCCCGCGGGCCCCGCTGTGATCGCGCGCCCTACTGTGCCTTGGCACCATGTCGAGCCTGCACACTCAGCGGTGCCCGAACACACCGCTGTGCCCGCACACCCCGCCGAGCCTCTGCCCGCCGTTGCGTTCCCATAACCCGCCGCAGCTCCGCGCCAGGTTGCAGGTGCGCGGCGTTCTGAGGCTGGCAAGACTGTTGGGCCGCGCCCGAGTACGCCAGGAATGAGGGGCGGGCAGGGTACACCTGGTGTGACCAGCATGCATTGCACGCCCGGCGGCACTGGCACCTCTGTCACGCCCGGCACGATTGGCACAGCAGGCCCACCCGGCCGCCTGGGCACGGCCGGCGCGCCCGACGCGCCCGACGTGCACGCTGCGCCCGGTTGGTTCGGTAGGCTCGCCACACGCGGCGCGGCGCCTGTCGCGGCAGCGGCCGCCAGGGATATTTCGGGCGTTTCGCATATGGACGAAGCAGGCGCCTGGACGCAAAAGCCGTGGTTTTGGGACGTGATCTCGACCCTTCCCATGAGGAGGTTCTTCACAGGATGGTTCGCGCCCCTGTGACCATACTTGAGCTTGAAGGTGGTGAGGCCGAGCGCGAGGCCGAGGATCTGGTGGCCGAGGCATATCCCGAAGATGGGCTTCTGGCCCACAAGTTTTGCAACCTCCCGGACCACCGTCGGAACCCCCGCGGGATCGCCCGGCCCGTTGGAGAGGAAGATGCCGTCCGGGTCCTTTGCCAGGATGTTTTCAGCCGAGGTGTAGGCCGGTACCACGGTCACCTGGCACCCCGCGCTCTCGAGCATCCGGAGGATGCTGCGCTTGATCCCGAAATCGAGGGCGACTACGCGGTAGCGACCACAGGTGTTCCACGTATACTCCCGGGAGCAGGTCACACGGCTCACCATGTCCTGCCCCACAAGGCCGGGATACGACCGCACCTTGCGGAGCAGGCTCTCGCGGTCGAGGTCGGTGGTGGATACCACCCCCCGCATTGCGCCCGCCTCGCGGACGTGCCTCGTGAGGGCGCGGGTGTCTACGTCCTCGATCCCGAGCACCCCGTTGGCCTCGAGATAGTCGAGCAGGGTACGGGTGGCTCTCCAGTTGCTGGCGAAGCGGCTGTACTCGCGGACGATGATCGCCTCCACCTGCGGACGCGCAGACTCGGCGTCTAGTTCGTTGGCGCCGTAGTTGCCAATGAGAGGGTACGTGAAGGCAACGATCTGTCCTTTGTAGGATGGGTCGGTAATGATCTCCTGATACCCGGACATGCTCGTGTTAAACACTACTTCGCCGTACGCTTCCCCGCTCCCCGCGAACGCCTTCCCTTCAAGCCAGAAACCATCCTCCAGGACCATCAGCGCTCTCATGTAGCTCCCACCTCGCCGGTAGGTCAACCCACCGCTGTCGCGCTCTTCTATGAGTCACTGGCAACCCCGCCCAAAGATGGAGGCATTTCTGCTCGCTGCCTAAGTAGATCGCCACAAGTTCGCGCTGCTTTTCAGCGGGTGAGTTCTGTCCAGGGTCGCCGGTGTTGCGCTCCAGGGGCGGCGCGCTTGCGGAGCGCCTCGTTCGAATTTGGCGTGCCCGGGCGACAAATTCTCGACGCTCCGTCGTGCAAGCACCGGCAACCCTAACGTCCTTGACACCCTCAAGGACAGTGGCGAAAACTCATGGCGCCATACCTAGACTATGAGATGGGTGGGGGAACCTGCCAGAAGAAGCGCAGATCTGCATACTTATGCATCCCATGCTTCTTATTGCTATTATAGGCAGTGGCATTGGAAAGTCAATGGTGTGCATAAACTTTTGTTGCGTTTCCAAGCAGAGCGCCGTGTACGGGGTGTGATGCGCAAGACCGGGGGTGCGAGCGCGGGACGCCAAGTGCAAGGCCCAGAGGCCCAGATGTGAACTCGCTGCGGAGTCACGTGGCGCCTAGGCCGCTCACCACGCCACGGCCGACCCGTCTTTGCGGGGCTCGGAGCCGCAGATGAACACGCCGGTGTCGGGGTCGCGCCAGATGAGCTGGCCTCCGCCGAAGCCGGCGGGCTCCTCGTCTACGCGGATCTGGTGGCCCCACCTCGCAAGCTCCTCTACGACTTCGCGGCCTATCGCGGGCTCGACCGCCACCTCCCGCCCCGTGAGGACGCGGACACGCGGCGCGTCGATGGCGGCCTGCGGATTGAGGGCATGGTCGATGAGACCGAGGACGACCTGGACGTGCCCCTGAGGCTGCATGTCGCCGCCCATGACGCCGAAGGCGGCGAGCGGCACGCCGTCCCGGGTGATGAACGCGGGGATGATGGTGTGATACGGGCGCTTGCCGGGAGCGAGGCGGTTCGGGTGCCCCTCCTCGAGGGTGAAGCCGCAGCCGCGGTTCTGCATGGAGATGCCCGTCCCCGGGATGACGATGCCGGACCCGAAGCCCATGTAGTTAGACTGGATGTACGAGACCATCATGCCCGAGGCATCGGCGGCGTAGAGGTACACCGTATCGCCGTCGGACAGCCTGCGGCGATGGTGCTTGCGGCCGCGGAGCGATCGACCCGGACCCGGACCCAGACCGGGACCGGGACCGGGCCGCGACCTGGCTCCGGCCACCGTGGACCGCTCACCCGAGTTCGCTCGTCTACCCGCTTAGGTTTACTTCCCCTCCGCGCGCCGCTCGAACAGCCGCAGCACCTCCATGGGCAGCGGGAAGATGACGGTCGAGTTGCGCTCCACGGCGATCTCGGAGAGAGTCTGCAGGTAGCGAAGCTGGAGAGCCGAAGGCTCCGTCGCGATGACGCGTGCCGCCGCCGCGAGCTTTTCCGACGCCTGGTACTCGCCGTCCGCCGCGATGACCTTGGCCCGCCGCTCGCGTTCGGCCTCTGCCTGTTTGGCCATGGCGCGCTTCATCGTTTCAGGCAGTTCGACGGCCTTGATCTCCACCGCCGAAACCTTCACGCCCCACGGGTCGGTCGCCTCGTCAAGCAGCCTCTGCAGCGTCGTGTTGAGCTCGGTCCGCTTCGAAAGCATCTCGTCGAGTTCGTGCTGCCCCAGCACCGACCGGAGGATGGTCTGGCCGAGCAGCGTGGTGCTCTTGACGAAGTCCGCCACCTTGACCACGGCGAGCACCGGGTCGAAAACGTTGAAGTACACGACGGCGTCCACCATCACCGGGACGTTGTCGCGCGTGATGATCTCCTGCTTGGGCACGTCGATGGTGAACGTGCGCAGGTCGATCTTCTTCACCTGGTCGATGCCGAACGGGAAGATCACGTTGAGGCCGGGCTTCAGCACACCCACCTGCCGCCCGAACCTGAACAGCACGCCGCGCTGGTACTCCGTGATTATCCGCACCATGCTCGGCAGGAAGACGAGCGGGATCAGTATGTATAGCACGAACGCGGGGCTGAATACAAGGTGCAGACTGAAGTAGGTCCACGCCAGGCCGGTGAGTAGCAGGAATACAAACACCGTTGTCGCTCGGGTGAAAAGGGCTAGCCCAGCCCACAGCGCCCACCACGCAACGATCGCCCACAGGATCACCCTGAACACCATGATAACCGGGTAGGGCATCATCTCAACCGCCTCCCTTTGATCTATGTCACCGAGCGTATGTCTGCCGGCAAGTTCGGTCGGTCACGCCTGTGCAGGCCCGCGCCCACCCGGCCACGAGAGCACGCTGTCCTTTTCATGGGATACTCCTCCCGTCCCTTTAGTTAGTAGGGAAAGACGTGGGGGGCAACCTGGGGTCGTCGCCCATGCGTCTTCTCACTGTTTTATATTCGCCCCGATTGTATTGTTTCCCTCTGCTGGCGGGGGCTACCCATTGATCCCTTCCCGGGCTGCGCTCAGTTCGTGTGACCCCGGTGAGGAGGAAGGAGATGCCGGGTCAGCTCGCGAACTAGGGAACAGGAAACGGCCAGGATGGTCGGAGATAGCACGGTCAGAGGCGACGTGCAGAGGCGACGTGGATGAGACATGGATTGGGGGATCGGCCCATGGCGGACGCAACCAGGGACACCGTAACCAGGGACACCGTCTATTTCGGGTATTGTGGCGAAGTGAACACGGAAAGCGTGTTGCATGCAGTCCGGGAAAGGTGCCGGCAGCTCGGCATCCGGACGGTCGTGATCGCTTCTGAGACCGGCAGGAGCGCCCTGAGGGCTCTGGACGTACTCCGGGGCACGGGCACAGAACTTGTTGTCGTCACCCATTATCCCGCGACCACGTGGGGGCCGAAGGGCGACATACCAAAATGTGTCCGGGCCGCTCAGAGACAATGTCAGCCATGGGCGAGCCGAACCATGTCCAGGACTAGCCCGGACCATGAGAGGTCCTTCGCGCCGAGGCCGCGTCCGGTGAAGGGGTCGTAGTACTCCCAGAGGCCGTTCTGGAGGACGAGGTCGACAGTGCGGCGGGCGAGGTCCTCGGCCGCGTCGCGGAACCCATACCGGAGCAGGCCCTGCATTACGAACCAGTTGATGTTGACCCATGTGGTGCCGCGCCAGTAGCGGTCCGGGGCGAACCGCGGGTCCTCCATGGACACCGTTGGGATGGGATAGCGCGGCCAGAAGGACTGGGCCGAAGTCAGCCTGGCAAGCAGGGCGGACGCCTCCTCCGGCGTCGGGACGCCCGCGAAGAGCGGAAAGAACATGGCCGGGGTTTCGACCCGGATATGCCTTTCCATACGGACGCGCCTCACCGTGCCCGCTGTGTCTGCCGTAGTGTCCGCCGTGCCTTGCGCGCCTGCCGTGTCCGCCGCACCAGCCATGTCTGCCGTGCCAGGCGCCCCCGACGTGTTCTCAGTGGAGCCCGCCGTGTCGCCGTCGACTCCGTCGACCCCGTCGACCATGGCGATGTCGAAGTACAGGCCTGCTACAGGGTCCCTCATCTTGCTGCGGATGGCTTGACGCACCCGCGTTGCCCTATCATCAAAGTCGCGGGCTGCGTCGGCCAACCCAAGCTCGTGGGCGCACCAGGCCAGCGCGGCGAGATTCTCGGCGTAGACGCAGTTGAAGTCGACCGGCTCCACGTCGAACCAGCCGGCCGCCAGGGCCGCGGCGGTGTCGAAACCCGCGCCCTTCAGGCGCGCGCACATCTCGTTGCGGATGGCCTTGTTTCGCTCCTCGTCGTCTCCGAACCCCGCGAGATCGTCCCAGCGCTGCGAGTTGTCCCACCCCGACTCCCATGGGTGGATGATGGACACGAGCCCGTCGCCGTCGGGGTCGCGGCGCGCTGCAAGCCATAAGTAGTAGCGACGGAGCGGCTCGAAGACCTCGCGCACGAAGCCAAGGTCGCTCGTTCGGCGGGCGATCTCGCGGACGGCGAACGCGAGCATCGGCGGCTGGGTGATGCCGCTGCGGTCCGACGTCCCCCAGAGCGCCTCACCGCCGCCGTCGAAGTAGTTCATGTGCGGCACCATTCCAGCGTCCGGGCCGGACGCGACCTGGCGCGAGAGCGCGGCTTTGATCTCGCGGCGCGCCTGCTCCGAATCGCCGAGGTCCAGGTGGATTATGGCGTGGAAACAAGAATCCCATAGCCACTGCTGCTCATATACCCGTGGAGACGGCTTCGTATACACGTAGTGCCCGGCAGTCACGCGGTGTTCGGACAACACCCTCGCGACCTCTCCTCGAAGTGCTTCTCTCTCAGCAAGCCCAACGCTCATTTGAGCTCGCCCCTTAAGCCGCGCTCGCACAGGATGCAGTACCGGTCAGCAGAAACAGAAGTCCAACGGATGATACTCGTGACCCAGGCCAAAACTCCTTCCGCCAGCCCCAGTGCAAGACGGTACTTATCTTCGCTCACCGGGTCACGGTGGCCCGGGAAGCGCCTCGCCACGACACAACCAGTGAGGAACCACTGTCTCTTCGATGTTCTCGGGAACGCGGCCCGTGAACGAGGATTTTCCGAGAAGTTGATGAAGCGCTAACAACGTACAAGCTATTCTGGCAAACGGCGCAGGAAGCGTACACCCCAGAGCATCGGCGTGATGTGCACAGGCGCGCGTCCGGCGCTCGCGAGAGCACGTTCGAAAAGGTCCACGCCGATTGCGACGCGGGCGGCCAGCATGGCCTCCCCGGCCTCCGCGCTGGCCTTGCTGGGATCGCCCATGTAGGGCCTCATTGCGGGGTCCCCAACCCAGGCAAGGGTGTTCGCGAGATGCTCGAGGTCGCGGCCGATGACGCGCCCGCCCAGGGCCCCGAGCACACGCCCGAGCCCGGCCACCAGCGCCGCCGCCCCCGTGCGGCGCTGCGGCAAATGAGACGCCGGGACTTCGCGGAAGCCCGCCGACACACGTGCCGGGTCACACGCGAGCATGAGCGAGGTCTCGTTGGTGCCCGCGTGGTTGTCGGCATCGTCCCCGCACGTCCCGGGCCTGAGGCCGGTGCGCCGAAGGAAATCCGGGTCGTGCTGCACCATGAGCCGGTAGTCCACGCCGAACGGGTCTATGAGATAGAATTTGTGCCTGCGCCAGAGCGTGCGGGCCGCGGCCTCGATGGCCATCTGGTGGCGCGGGCCGCCGTGGTTGTCCGCCACGAAGAGGTAGCGGAACCCTTGCTTCGCAAGGCCGCGCCCGTACGCCACGATCACGCCCTCCAGGTGCGGCGCCGGGACCGAGAGGGACCCGGGCACCGGCAGCGCGTCGGACCCGCAGTGGAGCGGCGGCAGCTTCACGAAGGTCAACTCAGGGTGGCGGCTGGCAAGCGCAGCCACGTAGCGGAGGAGAAGCTCCTCGGAGATGAACACGTCTGTGCCTACAGGGAGGTGCGGCCCATGGACCTCGATGGGGCTAACGCTCATGAGGAACACCGTCGTGGCGCGGTCAAGCGCCTGCAGGTCGGGTAGCCTCAGCTCCACATACTTGAGCACCCGCGGCCTCGGCTCGCCTGAATCCGTCATCTCACCCCACCTCCGCTCGTCATGCTCTCTTGCCGCCGCGAGGCGGCACCCCTCGCGGAGCGCGCCTCGCCACGCCAAATGCGTAATCCTCTTCGCTTATGACCCCCCAGTCGTGAAGGAGATGGAGGGTAGCCTCAAGCGCGGCCTCGTCGCCGAACAGCTGGCGGATGGCGTGCAGGTACTCCACGTTATGTGTGACGTACCGGTGCCGCGGACCGAGCCTCTCTATTGACTGGTCCATGAGCTTATGGACAAGTGGGTCCGCGTGCCCCAGGAGGACGGCGGCTGCCCTAAGATGCTCTTGTCTCCTGGGCATCCTTCTTCGTTTCCTTGAACAGGCGCTCGAGGTCCGACAGAAGCAGGTCAGGGATCATGGCGCTTCTCTCCATCACATCGCTTGCCTTGGCGACCCACCGCTGCCAGATCACCCTGAGATGCTCGTCGCTCATGGTGGGAGCGGGTGTCTTCCCCTTGCCCTCTCCCTCGACGTAGAATATCTCGGACGGCTTCGTTTCTTTGAGCCACCTCACCACCGACGACAGCGTCTCCAGCGCAGCCAACCGTCTTTCGTCCATTGCTGCACGTTCTTCTCTGATGTCCATGTGCCGACTTCACCCTCCTCGACTCTCGCTGACTTGCCGCCACGCCTCCCATGAGCCACTCCGCCACTTGGTCTCGAGCCACCCTTCTACCCGGCCGACCTGCTGAGCCTCATGGCCCCCGGGGCCAGCTGGGACTGGCTGGAATTGGCTAGGACTGGTTGGGACTGGGACCGGTGCGGCACTTCTGGATTCGACACGGCCAGACAGAATCCTTCCGCGGCCGCGGCCCGAGGCCATTCTTGTCTCTCGCGATCCATTGCGGCACAACCATCGCGTGGCTCGGACGTTTCTCGCTCGGCCCACGTGCCACAGATACCGGAGGGACTCGAACCAGCCGATCCCTGCTCCGCCTTGGTTGCTTCCCGATCTTTTCGCAAGGTCCGTGCGTCAGCTCTGACGGCCGACGCGAGCCATCGCACGACCCGAGCGGCCTGCATAAGATGTACGAGACTGTTGATGTTTCCCACAGCTGATGTTTCCCACAGTTGATGTTTCCCACATTACGTGAACGCCGCCTGGTTCAATCGCGCTGAACCGTCGCCGCGCTCGGCCAAAGTGGTAGCTGCTGGGGAAGTTCAGCAGTCTAGGGCATGCACAGCCACGTGACTCGAAAACACCGGCCCTCGCAGCGGCGCCCGTCGTTCGAGAAGCGCGAGGGTCCTGGCACAAGGGGTGACCATGATGATCCGGGACGACAACCGACCGGAGACTGAAGCCTGGGGAGGGATTCCGAGTGTGCCTCCAGGTGGGCACCGGCTTCCGCCGCTGCCGTATGCGTATAATGCGCTTGAACCCTACATCAGCGAGACCCAGCTCCGGATCCATCACGATCGGCATCACGCCGCCTACGTCGAAGGGCTTAACACCGCCGAGCTAGCCCTAGTGGACGAAAGAGCGCGGATGGATTTCTCGTTGGTCCGATACTGGGAACGAGAGCTTGCTTTCAATGGCTCAGGGCACATCCTGCACAGTATATATTGGACGAACATGAGCCCGTCGGGGGGCGGCGAGCCAACCGGGCTGGTGAGAGACCACATCATCGCACATTTCGGCAGCGTACAGGCATTTCGTGAGCAGTTCTCCCGGGCAGCCCTGGATGTGGAAGGTTCCGGCTGGGGCGTGCTCGTCTGGCAGCCCCAGTGGGGGCGCCTCGAGATCCTGACGGCCTGGAGGCATGAGGACCTGACGCAATGGGGCACGATACCCGTGCTGGTGCTGGACGTCTGGGAGCACGCCTACTACCTGGACTACCAGAACCGGCGCGCCGACTATATCAGGGCGTGGTGGAACGTGGTGAATTGGCCTGACGTAGAAAGACGCCTGCGACTTGCGATGGGAGCGCAAGTCCCGATGCAGTGCCACGGCGCGCCGGGGCACGGGCCCATGCCGTCCGCGCCGATCCCGGGAGGCCCGCTTCCCGGCGGAAGCGGTCCCGCAGAGCCGGCGCCAGGGCCGGGGATCCCAGGGCTGGCGTGAGGCTCCCGGCGCGGCGTATGTCGGCCGTCCTGGAAGCGCTCGCGCCGGAAACGTCTGCCATTGATAGGATGCCTTACTTGTGGTAGTATGATGGTGTCCGGACGCGGCAACGGCCGCGCGCAGCCACGCCAATTGCATAGCACGATTGTTTAGGTGGGCCATTAGCTCAGATGGTAGAGCACCGGACTTTTAATCCGGGTGTCCCGGGTTCGAGTCCCGGATGGCTCACCAGCTATTTAAGGGTGTGGGTGAGCGGGCGGGTGCGCTGTACAGGCAAATGTAAAGGCTAAGTACCTGGAAAAAGCGAAGGCCCGGGGCGGGTTGCTGCGGGGCTTCTCGTTCTGCCAGGTTGCTCTCACGCGGCCTCGCCTTCTTTCCGGGTTGTGTTCATAGCCAGCATCGGCTCTTGTGGTGATGCTCCTTTCTCGTTCACCGGCGTCCTCGGTCTCTTTTCGTTTCTGTCCAGGGTTGGGCCGCCTCATAGCGCCCTTCGTAAACGAAATTCCCAGGTAGGGCCGGGCCTTCAGGCGTCGCCTTCATTCCGCACCCGCTGGGAAGGCCGGTGCGCTCTTGTCCCCCGTCGTGAATTCCTCAACGTACGTAACACACGAGCACGCTTTACAGCGCCACGCCACAATAGGGTGTCAAGGCCGGTTTGGAATTCCCCCGATTAGGCCGGTCCGAAATTCCCCCTTTCTGGGTTGTTAGAGGCACTTACCACCTCCTCGATGGCTGGTTATTGAGATAGGCAGTCAGGTACCGGCGAGGCCTTGGCAAGCATCCGTCCGATGCCGCTTTCGCCCTCGTTCTGCTGCGGCTGTCCTTCGCAGGCTAGGGCCGGCGAGTAGGGCGCGAGGAGGCCTGCTCGCTTCTTTTCCCGCAGCCGGTAAGACTCGCCTCGGATGTTCACCACCACAGAGTGGTGCAGGAGCCTATCCAGGATGGCTGTTGCAATCACCGTGTCCCCAAAGATCTGGCCCCAGTCGCCGAAGCTCTTGTTGGAAGTGAGGACGATACTTCCCCGGGTGTACCGCGCGCTGATGAGCTGGAAGAACAGCGTTGCCTCCAGCGAGTCCATCGTAAGGTAGCCCAGCTCGTCGATGACCAGAAGCTTCGGTGCCGTGTAGACCCGCAGGCGCCGCTCCAGGCGGTTCTCTGCATGGGCCCGGCGCAGGTCCTGGACCAAGGTATGGGCCGTGACGAAGTATACAGCCAACCCTTGCTCGATGGCAGCCAGCCCCAGCGCCACCGCCAGATGCGTTTTCCCCACACCAGGGGGCCCCAGGAAGAGCACGTTGGTGGCGTTTGCCACAAGGGCCATGGTGGCCAGTTCCCAGATCTGCCGCCCGTCGATGGACGGCTGGAAGCCGAAGTCGAACTGGTCCACGGTCTTGTGAAATGGCAGATGCGCCAGCCGGACGCGCACCTTGAGGTATCGCTCGCGGCGGGCGGCCAGCTCAGCGTCCAGCAGGTCCGCCAGGAAGTCGGCGTAGGTCATCTCCCGCGCGGCGGCTGTCTCAAGACGGCTCTCCAGCACCGCAACGGCCTGGGCGAGCCCCAGCGCCTCCAGGGATTGGCGAGCCCGTTCGATGGTGATCATCCGTTAGCACCTCCCGCCAGAGCTTCGTAGGCAGATAGCGGCCGCGTTTCGACCTCAGGAGCCGGAACACGCAAGGCAAGAGGTTCCAAAGCATGTGCGGGCCTGTCCAGCCCAAGTCCGTCATACTGCCCCGGGATGCGCACCGTGGCACCGGGGAGGAGAGACTTAGGATGGCGGCAGATGCACTGGTCGCCCATGGCCGTCCAGATCTCCAGATGGCTGCCTCGGTCCTTGACCACCACCTGCGATCCGGCCCACTGCCATGGCACGCCGTAGCGAGAGCCGCCCCATGAGACGAAGCTGACCCGGCTTACCTTGCGCATCGTGCCCAAAAGGTGCTCCACCCGCTTGCGCTCAGGGAGCGGCTGAAGCCCCTCCTGGGCTAGCTGTTCGGCTGGCACCGCCTGGGTAGTACCATGGACCCTGCGGTTAGCTTTGACACACCAGGTGCGGGCCTGCTCGTTGAGGTCGGCGATGTTCACGAACCGACGGCCGGGCCAGAAGTTCTCCCGGACATAACGGATGACCCGTTCCACCCGCCCCTTGGTCTGAGCCCGCCGGGGCCGGCACGCCCTGGGCCGGAACCCAACTTGCGCCGCAAAATCCGCAAACCGGGGATGCCACTGGACTAGCCCTTGCTCATCACGCCCCAGGACCACCTGCTTCATGTTGTCGAACAGCACTTCCTGCGGGACGCCGCCACAGGCCTCGAAGGCGTCAAGCAGGCATTGCAGCAACGTATCAAGGTCCATGCGCTCTGTAAACTCGATCTCGAAGGGTCTCAAACCGCAGGACGGCCTCGGGCACCCGGGGCGCACGAAACTTGGCCACAAAGTCTTTGAGAATGGTCTTGTCGCCCGTGTATCCTGTGACGCGGATCTCGTCCGGGAGCACGTTGCAGTTGAGCATCCCTTCCTTGATACGGCTGAGCAAGTACGGCTTGAACGGGTCCAGCTTCGAAGGCCGGGTAGGCCTGGGCTTGTATTGGGGTAGTTCCTGCGCTTTAATGTACTTGCGGACGGTCTTCGGGTCGTGGCCGGTCATCCGCGCGATCTCCTTGATCTTGAAGCCATTAGCATGCAGCTCCTTAAGGTAAAACATTTCCTCCGCTCCTACCACGTTCTTGACACCTCGTCCTTGTCATGGACTCGGTGTCTCTAATTCGGTGGGGCGGGGGAATTTCCATCCGGCCCCCACGGTGGATCTTACAACCGGCCGCTAGACTTGCATCGATCCCCAGCAAAGGGTACAATCACAATGCGGGGTGCACAGAGCCATTACGTCACGTACAGCTGTGGGGATGGGAGAGACATGGGCATGACCTCATCTCGCTGGAGCTCCGTCCGTGACCGCCGTGGAGGTATCTCATGACGCTATCGATTCAACCTATCCATCCCTTTCCTGCCCGAATGGCTCCAGAAATTGCTTTTGAGGAGGCTTCCTCGTTGCCGCATCCCTCACTGATCCTTGACCCTATGGTAGGATCCGGGACTGTGATGCGTATCATCTCTGAGCAAGGGCACAGTGGTGTTGCTTTCGACATGGATCCATTGTCGGTCTTGATGACTAGAGTGTGGACAAGTCCAATATCCACCGAACTGTTGCGCAAGGCTGGGGAAAGGGTTATTGCTGATGCATCAGCACTAGTTGGCGACCATCTTGTGCTTCCATGGATTGACGATGACCAAGAGACGAAGGCATTTGTCGATTTCTGGTTTGCGAAGACGCAGCAATATGACCTGCGCAGGTTAAGCTTCGTCCTCCAAGACCACCAGGGTTCCATTGGTGATGCACTCCGCATTGCGCTCAGCAGACTCATTATCACCAAGAACGGCGGTGCGTCGCTGGCACGCGACGTCTCACATGGCCGTCCGCATCGCGTCCGCCAGACAAACGATTTTCCCGTCATGTCTGAGTTCCGCCGCTCGGTATCCTTCGTTGCGTCACGACTCGAGAACCAACCTCCTCCTGGGAATGTCATGGTCGCTCAAGGGGATGCTCGCCGCCTTGAAGGGGTAACAACAGCAAGTATCGATGCGATCATCACGTCACCGCCCTATTTGAACGCCATCGATTATGTGCGCGGTCATAAGCTGTCCCTCGTTTGGCTTGGCCATCGGATTAGGGATTTGCGTCGCATTCGTCAGGAGAGCATCGGTACTGAACGGGGCTTGAACGCTGGCACAAATGAGGTTATCCATGCTGTCTATCATGATATGCCGCAGCTATCGCGTCTACCAAGACCTAAACAGCGTACCATCAATCGCTATATCATAGACATGACAGCAGTGCTAGGCGAGTTCGCACGTGTCCTGAAACCTGGGGGTAAAGCAGTGTTGGTCGTGGGCAACTCATGTGTCAGCGGCGTGTTTATCGAGAATACGCGCATTGTCACCCTGGTAGCACGCCAACATGGGTTTGCTTTGTCCCAAAGCCGTGAGCGAGAGTTGCCACCAAATAGGCGCTACCTTCCTCCGCCATCGGGGAGAGGGGTAGCCGCCCTCGAGAGGCGCATGCGGACTGAAACCGTCCTCACATTGATTCGTTCATAACGAGGCCGTGTTCCTGCAACCGGCACTATCCCGGCCGTGATGGTTGACAGCGTCATATGACAAGCGAAGAGGAGAGAGCGCTGTTGATTCGTGCTCCCTCCTCCTGGTGTTGGATAGGGATCTCTCTGAGTTGCGTACGTGCTCCATTTGCCACGTGGCATGGCTTCACGAGTAGGTATTGGGTCGGCACCATCCCTCACACGGTCATGCGCAGTTTGCATGGTGCTGGTGTAATTGCCGTCAACAGCGGTCGGCCTAGATTTGCGAGTGAAACCACCGCTTGCCCAGGTGCCAACCGAGGTATGCGCGCCCATAGTGATTCATCGATGCCGCCTATCGATTTTCGCAGCCGAGAGATGACGTTGCTGTCACCAATCTTGTGAATCACGTAGTTGTTGATTAGACCCAGCACCTCATCGGGCAGGTGCTGCGGTAGTTGTGTCACAAAGGCTAACCCGAGCCAGCGTTTGCGTCCGCGCTTGGCAATCCGTGCGACCTGTTGGTACAGGTTTGGCATTCTTGCGATCCGTTGTGCCGAGAGAAACTCGTGTGCTTCCTCGATAATGATCTCCACCGGCGTCGGGGGGCGTTTCTCCTGGACAGCCGCTTCATAGGCATCCTCCTGTGCCTTTTGGACCCCCCGGAGCAGTTCCGTGATGATTAAGTTGTTTACGAGCGGCGAATCGGTATCTGCTAGGTCCAGGATCGTAACTGAGCCAGGCTTCAAAAGTGCTGCATAATCAATTGGCTTGGCTTGCGGATTGTCGAAGACGCCGAGTCTGTTAATCCGGTTGACTTTTCCGAGCAAAGCACGCCAACTTGCGACGTTGCTAGATTGATGATGGCTGATCAGCTGGAGGAACTCCGGCCTCTTCTGACGAAATGCTTCTGTTCGGACACGCTGCATGATCTCATTATCGTCCATCCCATCAAGCTTGTTCCCGACCGCCTGGATAATATCGACAAGATGGACTAACGTCATCCCCGGATATCCTGTGTCGAATTCGTCAAAGTCAGACATGACCTGGGCCCTGATGGTATCAGTCCAGACGAATCGCCGCAAGGCGTCATGCGTCAGATCGAATGCCTTTTGACAGCGCTGTTCCTGAGCGTCTGTCAAGTCGAAGATCTCCATCGCGGCGTAGGGCGATATCGATGAGAATCGCGGACTGAACACCTGCGCGCAAGGATGGTCCGGGTTCGTGCACTCCCGCCCCACTAAGTAATAGAGGTGCGTGTTCTGTATCCCCTCCGGTTTCAGTCCAAGCTTGGCCAGCATCGTCACCATCGTCGGATCATCCGTCGGCTCGTTGACCTGCGTATACTCCCCTTCGGTATCGATCAGGATCACGGCCGCGCCGGCCCGCTGGAGTTGTGCAACCATCCTTGCCACCGTCGTCGATTTGCCACCCCCGGTTGTCCCAAGGATTCCCGTATGGCGCGGAAGAACTGATTTATCCTGCGTAGAGAACGCCACTTCCAGTTGTTCGTGCCCAAAGGCATAACCAAGGGAGACGTCGCCGCCAGTCTTCAGGAAGGCCCTTACTTCGGCCTCCTCAAGGATAAAGACAGGGCTGCTGGGAAGTGGACGGAACCGTGGCGGCATGACTCGCCCATCGATCTCCTCACCAGCGATTTCAACTTCAACGAGACCATGGAACTCGGGTATGAAGAATCCTCCCCGGATGCTTGACTCAACAATCGGGGCCGCGTCAGCACGGAGGCCATTCGGGATGGCAAGAGGACCGCGGACAACCACGCCAAGATACGAGCGATGATCCTCAATGCTCTTGATCCTGACCACAGCCTGAGATGCCACTTTCCCGAGGCTGTCTCGCGGCAGTAGTACGTATACCGTCTCATCGCTGGAGTTCACAACATCGAACATCGTTCGTCCGATACTGCCTCGATATTCCTCCGGTTCCTCGTAGGGACCACCAACTTCCTCAGAAACGGCTTCGAAACGCTGCTGAACATCCGATGGTAACGTGGAGACCGTCATGTCGCGCTCGTCATAATGGATATCCTTCTCCATGGCAGAACCTCCAAACATGGGTGAACTAGCGCCGCCTCGTTGCCCTTTCATCAAGATATCGCCCAGGGGCGCCGGCGTGGGCAAACGCGGTCTGGATCGACGCCGTAAACGTTGCGGCGTCGAAGGTAGCCGCACAAATCATGTCCGCCAGATCGATTAGCATTGGGAACCCCCGGAAATCCTGCAACACTGAGTCCGCCATGACGATGGCTGCAGCCTCGTGCGCATGGTCACGGTGGGCATAAAATACCTGGCCTGGCGCAGCTCGACTTGCGCGATATACGCCCACCACCATCGCGTGTCCGACTTCTCGTGCAAACTCCCGCGCAACTTTGGCATCCTTCGCTGAGTAGTGAGCCAGGCGGGGATTCTCTTCGGTACCAGTGATTCTGAACAACTGCTCGCTCATGTCTTCAATGATGGCAAACTCCAACGGATTGAGGGTATCGGCTATGGTGCGCAATACCCGGTCCGCTGGGTCACTCACGACGTATATGACACGCTGATGGTTGAGGAGCAGCTCTTGCAGTACGTCGATAGCTGGCCGTAACATAAGGTCTACGTGTCCTGCACCAGTGATGAGCTCGTAGGCAACGGGATTGCCGTGACCGATCCTCCAGGGCGCCGTTGATTTCTTAAGGAGGAGCAAGCGCTCGGCGTAGGCCATTATCCCTCGTCGAAAGAGCGTCGAGCTCGACCCAGCCTCATCCGTGTCGCTGCTGTGCCGTTGTCGATTTTCAAGCAGGGCCAGTGCCTCTTCCGCGGGATCGAGTCCTTTCTCGCGGAGATCGCGTCGGTACAGCCGGTGGGAATAGGTTCCCTGATTTCCTTTGTAACTCACCAGTGCAACGCCGATTTGGGTGATGGTGAGCGGCAGAGACTCGAAGACCCGCATCGTGCCGTCACTGGCCTCGACCCCGCCATTGAACAGGACGTGCCGATGCACACTGGCAACCTGATCGGGTGTCATCTGGTAGACGCCTGCACACGGCAGATCGCGCTGTCTAGCTCGTATAGCAGGAAAAAGTCGCTCACGAATGGCTTGTCGTGTACGGTCTGCCTGGGCGACAGCGTCGGCCACCTCGCTCTGGGTACGGGCGTATACTTCATCCAGGTCCACTCCGGCCTTCCAACCCGTAACATCGAGTATCTGCTCGAGACTCTCTCCGTAAGCCGCCAGAGGGTCCCTCCCGGTCTGGATCGGCGTACCATTGGGTCGTCGTGATGACACCGTCTGGATCTGTAGTCCTGCTGCTCTCTGGTCTTCGGCCATAGACGTACCTCCAACGATGATTCCGGTGAATCTCGCAAACCTCGACAGCGACTGCCTCTTTCATCGCCATCCAAATGACCAAGACTGCCCCATGCAGTTGCTCCAGATATTGTTCCGGGGGAGTGACAGAAACTCGACAAATTCATATGCCAAGCCTGAGGCGCACATCAAGGCCACGGCCATAACGGCAACAGACACGGTGGGCATACACCTCAGCTACACTGTGGGGCAGGTGAAACACCGTTTCTAGCACATGAACTATGCGTGGCACCTCGCTGGAGTGGGCCACCAAATCAGGTAAGAGGCTGAGTAGGCATCGGTGAGGGGCCAGAGCTTCAAGGGCGAATGTATCGGCACGTGATTCTGCCCGTGCGCGACCGCTCCCATCTGATCCGTCGCACTCAAAGAGATGGGCGTGAAGCACAAGAGAGGTGCGATTCAGGATGGCTAGCACGCGTTCGTCTGGGGTTGGAGGGCGAAGGCCATCAACAGCCTCGAGTACGCGGGCACCGAACCGTTTGCTGAGATCCTCTCTAGGAAACAAGTGGTCCATGAAGTAATGGCCGGCTTCGTGGGCCAGCGAGTAGCGGTGCTGGCAAGCATCGTCCGTACCATTGAGGAAAATAACTGCCCCGCCCCTCCTGGCGATGATCGCACCGTGTAACTGGCGCCCAGGTTGCTGCTCGAGGGACATTGGAAACGGCAATTGGTGGATCTGGAACCATGATCTCACAGCGGATACGGATAGGTTAGGCAGGACACATAGAGCGACAGGAAACTGTTGTGGTAGCACCTGCTCGAATTCTAGGATCGTGCGATCATCTGCCCCAAGGAACAACCGAAGGCGTTGCAGTGCCTGCTCTGGGTCAATCATCGTGATTCTCTCCTTCCGGGTCGTCGTCGACGTCCGATTCGAGAGCAGCGAGGAGGAGGGCATCCTTCGCTGTACTTGGAAGAGGGGATGAGAACAGGTCGAGCACCTCAAGTCTGCGCAACAGGGACAATAGCGACTCGGGTGCAATACGCACGTAATCCGAAATGCTTTTGACATCACCCAAGAAGTGTTCCTTTCGCGGAGTTCGACAGAGCAGGAGGAGCGTAGCATCTCCCTCTGGTTTCAGCTCTCTCAGCAACTCATCAATCGTCTTTCGTTCTCTTTCGGCAAGACGATGAAGGTCATAGCCTAAGAAGCCTGGTATTGTTTGGGCTTTCTGGCGTGCACGCTCACGCAGTCTTTCTGTCATTGCAATATCCCCTTCGCTCTACCCGCAAGACGCCGTAATACTTTCTTGACGCGATCAGTATGGCGCTTCACCACAGCACGCTGTTCACTCTCGGGAAGGTGCTCGACTCCCAGAACGTGCGCATATCTCGCCGTCCTTCGCTCTCCCTCCAAGAGCAGCCTGAGTATCGCGCGGTCAGTGTTGCGCGGCAACGCTTCAAGGGCCAAATGCAGCAACTGATGGGCAACATCATCGCTCGCGACGGCATCCACAAACGAATCCTCTATGTACACATTCCGATGAGGACGGTGAGGTTCGACAGCGCCCTCCTCGCATGTCGATTCGTCGGGCAACCGGACCGTTCGCGAATAACGAGCGCTGGCAACGAGATTCTTGATATCTCCTGCCGCGCACATGTGGAGGTATCCTGAGAGGGACTTCCCTCGTCGAGGATCATATTGGTCAGGATGCTGAATGTAGTCCACAAACAGATCGAGGACGACGTCCTCAACGTCCTCGGGGGGAACACCAAGGTACTGGCGTTTCAACCGTTTGACGAGAGGGACGACTATCTTGTCAAAGACCTCTGCGCTAGCAGTAGGATCGCCTGCACAAAGGCGTTCATGTAACATCCGTTCACTGTCATGAGTCTTCATAACGCCCCCTCTGCCTTTGAGCCATCCCGAATTCTGCAGATCCACATAGCATGTGAGCGCGCCCGAAGTCCGAAGCCGTCAACGATGACTTCCGGCCAGAGGTATTACTTCCATCGCCTCCTCAGGCTCGTTCCCCGAGGACGTTCCGAAGCTCGTGGAATCTGAGGTGGCGGCTCTCGGCTCCGTTGTGACAGAACGGAACCGTCACAACGTCACAAGAGCATGGAAGAGCCCTCCAATGTCAGCATACCATAACACGGGTAAGACTGGAAAGACCAAGAGGGCACGTCACAATCCGGCCATGGAGCCCGCCCCGGACATGGTGAAGCGGGAGTCTGCACTGCAGGCTCCCAACCGCGTGTGGGTGGCTGATATGGGGGAACATGTTGCAGCCGCGGGTGAGCTATGCCTGGTAGCTGTAATTGAAGCGTTCTCGCAGATGATCGTGGGCTGGTCAATGGGTGATCGGCCGGTCGCGGATCTGGCGGTCGGTGAAGGGAATATCGCTGCTCGGACCTGCAGACCTGACCCCGGGCTCGTTCACCACTCCCGTCGCGGGCCGCGGTACACCGCCATAACCTTCGATCGTGCCCTGAGAGAGGCGGCCGTCCTCGGCTCAATGCGCACAGTCGCTGACGTCTTGGATCACTCAGCCGCTCAAGACTCATCGGCCACTCTCGCGACTGAACTACTCGACCGGTGCGGCTGGCCCAGTCGCCAGGCGAAGGCCCCGGCCGTCTTTGAGTACGGCATGTGTCGAGAGCTTCGAGAGACGCAGGCGTCGTCACTCAACCCCTGGGCACTCAGGGCCCCCGGATTGCGAAAGGGGTGGGCTCTAGCAGAGCGAACGCATAAGGAGCCTGAGCAGTCTGTCGCGTGGCTTTGTGGTGTCCACCAAACCGGGTCGACTCCACCACAGAAGCTGGAGCCTGACCCCTTTTCGATGGAGCCCTCGATGGATCCACTCCATATCCGGCTGAGGACGCAACCCCGCCGGCGCTTCCGGCAACTTGTTCGAGTAAAGTCTATTCTCCAGGGCACAGTCGTCCATGTCCTCAGGCAAAGGCCAAGATAGACCTGCTTCCCTGGCCCGCCGCAGCATGTCACTTATCGTACCGGGTGAGACCTGTAGGCTGCGAGCGATCTGACGATTGCCTAAACCCATCCCCCAGCTTAGACGAAGAACTTCCTTTATCTTGCGCATGGATAACCGCCTCCTTGGCATGAGCCCTTTCACCCCTCCGCATGCAACATCTGCATGAGGACTTCGAGGCCAGAGGGCCCAAACCCCTTTTGGACTGCTCGTTATCCAGCGTCGCTTCCGATTCCCCTCCTACTGAGGTTGCCCGTTTCATTCCGGGGCCATCCGACCACCAATTCCAGCCAATCAGCGAAGGTGGTCGGAATGTCCCCGGAACCGGTGATCGGTTTGCTCCGGAATAAGTGATCGGCTTCCGCCGGAATCAGTGATCGAATTCAACCGGAATGGGTGATCGATTTGCCCTGGAGTACACACCGAGGCGCTGACCCGACACCTCACCAGCCAGGGAATGGATCTGATAGGAGCAGGGTGGATCAGCTAACAGTCATCCGCTTTTCAGAGTGGGGCTGCAGTGATTGTCGCCTCAAGGAAACCTGTCTTGGCAAGGCTGAAACGCGAGAACGGGTATATCTGAGGGAACGGGTTAGGAAAGCCCTTGTGCGGCGGTATGAGACCACACGGGATCTCTCAACGAGAGAATGAAGGTAGAGCTCCAGCTAGGAGAAGCCAAGTGGTGGCATTGCATGCCACCGCCCCAGTGTCGGGGCAGGCGGCGCACCGCTGTCGGGATGCTAATCACCTTTATGGTACTCAGCGCAAAGAGAATCACCCGGCTCATCCGGCAAAACTCGCCGCTGGGCGCCGGGAAACTGGCTCGAGCGACCTGCTGAGAAGGGAAAAACAACAACGGGGTCCCTATCCCATACCGCGTGCCGCCTAAACCTGCCCATTGTCAACCCGCTGTAAGTATAACCCTCTGCAATTGAGCGGTTTTTTCAGAGACCTCTCTGGCTGAGGTTTGACGAGAGCCCGCCGGCTCAGGTGTCCGTGCGGCTCCTCGATGTGGACAGCGGTCAGATCCTGGCGGAAAGCTCAGTGCCTGTGAACATAGTGCTGTAAGGCAAAGGCTCATCGTTAGCTCGTTCCGCTAGAGTGGCACGCTCAACGAAGTCGATCGAAAAGCCAAGGCAGGCCGGCAATGGACCTCTGGGGGAGTCTGCGTGACTCCCAGGAGATCCAAACGGACGCACGGAGGTCGTGTTCCGCTCCGTCGTTTGTGGGGAGTCTCACTCCGCTGTTGACACCTATCAAGGATAATGCCTTGCAAGCCTATGATGCAGACGCCGAACCCGTTCACTTTGACTGTGACGACTCCCTCACGCGACCCCGCGAGAACACAGTCGGGCTCCTCAATCGGGAGACAAGCTCCTCGCTATGCCAATCCCACCGGCCGGTGCCCCTGGGAAATCCGACGCTCTGCAGAACAGAACCGAACTCGTCGCACCTGAACGGTGTTTGGCTAGAGAGCATCCGCGCAGTCCCAGTCTCACCTCTTGATCGCCCGCAAGCGAACCATGAGTGTGTCGCCGTACGGAGTCAAGGTCCAGTATGTATTGGTGTCTTTTACACTGCGATTCTTCTCGCTGCGCCGGATTAGCCCGAGGGCTCGCAGTTGAACCTTGATGGTGTCGAAGGCGCTATCCGCAATACTGAAGTCGTCAATACTCATCCCGGCAAACTTCTTCTGGTTCTTTAAGTCGCCAAGCTGATTGTCTTTGACGAACCTGTTGAGTACAGCTCTGAGCGTGCGCTCGCTTGCTTCGTCGATCATTGTTGGCGACACCGCTGCGAATATGTCGTTCCAGGTCGTCTCAAATCTGGCCTGATAGACTGTGGTATCCCAAGTCTCACTCGTCACCCGAAAGGTATACAAGATCTCGTACGAGTCGTCGCCCTGGGCTAGTGCCTCAGTTCCCTCCGGCGGTTTCGTTCGAGAAGCCTTCAACTCGCGCTCAAGCTCCTCGACCTGCTTTTGGAGGCGCAAGATCTCTGCCGTGGCGTTTTCGCTTACTATGTTATCTGCTTTGACCCAGCCAACAGCCGGGTGGGTTTTCATCAATTGCACCAAGCTCCGACTGACTACCGAGCCAAGTTCCTCCGGTGAAGCCCAGTACTTGCACACCTTCTGCTCCAGCAGCGCCCTGAAGGCTGCAAGCTTGCGCTTGCCCTCCTCGCTCTGTTCACTCCTGTTGTTGGGGATGGCCCCCGGGTCTCTGTGCAGGAAGGCTATTGAGGGCTTGCCCTTCTCGATGGCATACCGGTATTCCCGCTCAGTGTAGCCGAGGCCTGAGGCCTGATGAATGGAGCCGTACCGTCCGGCAACAATGACTACGTAGTAGTCACAATCATCGATAACCCTCTGGATGACTGACCATTGGTCCTCATTTGCGGCGGGGAACAACTCCATCCCGGCAGGAATGCAGTCGAGCTCCAAAAGCGCATGCATGACTTCCTGACGTTCTTCTTGCAGGTCGTCATAAGTCGAACTCACGAAGACCTGATACCGCTTCTCCAGTCTCATCCCCTCCTTCCGCGAGAGAGGTTACTGAGCTAAGGAGGTGCATGGAGCCATGCTCCGTTTGGTTACCCGGTTTGGTCCCGAAACCCGCACCAATGCTTTGACCGCCGGCGGACATCTGTCATATCGGCTTCCTTACTGCGAGCCCAATGGTCGGCTTACCCATCGAAGAAGGCTGCTATGGTTGGCTGCCAAGCGGTCGACCCGGCGCCGTACCGGTTTACCCGTTGGCGCCGTCTCCAACCCATGCTACAGAGGTACACACCTTGGACCCATGTCCCGCACTGTCAGTCGTTGCAGTTCTCCAGTATGATGCATTCTCTCCACCCGTAGAAGATCCTGCTGCGACACGCGAGCAACTCTGGAGAGTCCTCTCATCCAAGATCACGGAATACTGATCCCCTTGGCTTCAGCCGGCAGCACCGCACAGTCAACGTGGCTGTATTGTCAACGTCGGCGTTGACGCTGTCAACAGTGAACAGAGGCTTCCACGAGATCCTCAACGGGGCCGGTTAAGGCACCACACTCCCTGACTCGCGTGGCAAGACGCAAAACTGGCCGTGTACTGCGACGGTTTCGCATATCACGGAAGCCCGGATGTCCTAGAACTCGACGCCAGGAAGCGCAACTACCTCCAGGCGCGCGGCTGGGTCGTCCTTACCTACTGGGGCCGCACGATTCTCCGGAACCCGGACGCCGTGCGCCCGTGAGGTGGCTGAGGCCCACCGGACCCGACGGGCAGCCAGGCTCTGAGTGCGGGCGATGGTCAAGTACTTACATCGCCAGCGACTGGACCACCAGACGTCCGGAGTAACGACAAACAGACCTGTGGCGCTGCTCAACGACCCGTAGGGTTCAGACATCGATCGACCGGAAGCTCAGCACGATCACCATCACGATGAAGACCATCGTCTCCGCGCCCGGGGGCCAGTAGCGGGCCGTGATGGCCACAACCGTGCCGAGCGCGAACGCCGCGAAGAACGTGCCTCTGAGGTTGGCCATGCCACCGACGATGGCGACGGCGAAGCAGAGCAGCAGAATCGCGGTGCCCATGTACGGTGGACGGAGATGATCGGGGCGTACAGCACGCCGCCCAGGGCGGCGAGCGCGCTCCCCAGGACGAAGACGAAGGAGAAGTACTTGTCGAGCTTGATGCCGAGGCAGCGCACCTTCTCGCGGTCCTCGAGCGCCGCGACGATGGTCTTGCCGACCATCGTCCTCTTCACGAAGAGCTGCAGCGCGAAGAAGAGGAGGATCGCGATCGCCACGATGAGGATCCGGTAGACGCGAAACATGAAGCCCACGAGCTCGACGTACTTCCTGACCGGGTCGCCGAGCGCCTTGGGCTGGACCCCCCATATCCACTTGACGAGGTCGACGCCAATCAGGGAGACCGCGAAGGTTGCGATGAACGTGTAGTCGAGAGACTCCCCGTACAGCCGGCAGATGATGAAGCGCTCGATCAGATACCCGATCGGCATGACCACGAGCACAGCGAGGACTGAGGCCCACAGATAGGGCACTTTCCACATCGTGACGAGGGTGACGAGCAGGTACACCCCGATGGTGTACGTGATCGCGTGCGCGAAATTCGTCACCCTCCATGACTTGACTTTGACAGCCAGCAGTTGCCATCCACCGTGACTGTAAGGCTGAGGGGCTCTGAGTATCTCTGGCCCCCGAAGTCGTGCCACGCGACAGATCCAGCACGGGCGGGACTTACGGAGATCGCTGTCAAACGCCAGCATGAGACGACAGTCCGTGTAGGCTTGGCCGCTCCCCTGAGTCATTGCCTGCTACCGGTCTCCACGCGCCACGCATTCTATGTCTGTTCCTTATTCCCGTTTTCGCCAGCACGCACCGGTGATTCCGACGGTCTGGACCCCTGAGGAACTGCAAGACCAGCCACGAAACGTGCCGCAGTGCTTAGAGCAGTTGAAGAGGCGCATCGTACGAGTCTGCTTTGAGGCGTATCGCCAGAATGGGCTCCTGGGCTTGATGGACTTGCAGTGGATCTTCCAGACGAGCACCGCCAGGATCTCCGAGCTCATCAGGAGTTTCCAGAAGGAACACAATATCGTGGTCCCCACCCCGGGTACCGTCTTGGACGCTGGGCGTAGCATGACGCACAAGGACATCATCGTCAACCTGCACCTTCAGGGCCACACCGTCAAGGAGATTGCCAAGATCACCTACCACTCTCCTCGAGCGGTGGACAACCACATATCCACCTTCCAAAGCTTGCCCATCCTGCGGCTCTTTCGAGTGCCTCCGGAGATCATGGCAAGGCTACTCCAAAAGACCCTCAGGTTGATTAGGGAGCATCTCAACCCGGTGCGAAAGCTCTATCCCAGCACTAGTCAGCTCCGGCAATACCTTCGTGAGCAAGGGGTGAAGATTTAAACCATCATATCTTGACAATCCCATCAAGAAAACATCTAAGTGCCTAGCCGGAGAGACCATGGCCGGGGGCCCAGCTACAGCACTATCTCCCCAACCTTACCATGCTCGGCGCATTTCTCACTCTCATAACTACTGCTACCATAAGATGGCGGGAATCAAAGCAGGAACACCTCCACATGAGCCGGTATTCCCCTGGCCCGCTTAGCGAAATCCTGGTCGAAAGTAGCAAAACGTCTTGCGCCTCCGCTTGCAGCTAAATGAAGCGCGTCGGCGAAATCTAAACCTGAGGCGTGCCACTCTAAAGCTTTGCTGACCGCCGACACGTCCTCCACGCTCACGCTGGGCAGGCCAAGCAGCTTGCAGAAGGCTGCGTTGATCACGTCCCGGCTAAGGCCGTAGGCATGGCGCAACACCCATTCAGTCTCCAAGAGAACGGTCTTGGCAATAAACACCGGCTCGCTCTGAAATAAATGAGCGGCGCGCTCTGCCTGTGACCGATCATCTTTCGTGAGGAACCGGACCAAGACGTTGGTATCAGCCGCGATCATCTCTGTTCACGGGCTCCCCTGGCGATGGCAGACTCCATTTCCTTCAGAGTCCGCTTCGGACCCTTATATCCCGTGCAACCGAAGACATCCTCGACCCGAGTGGGCGCAAAAGGCCGGGCTGGCCGCAATACAATGGCGTCTCCCAAGTCTTCTACCACTAGCTCAGTCCCTGGCCCCCATCTATGGGCCGCCCGAATGGCCTTTGGGATCACGACCTGCCCTTTGCTGGATAATCGTGTGCATTCCATCGTTGGGCCCCCTTTGCATAAAACAAGAGTAAGATTAGGGTAAGACCATCATACCCAATTCCGACCGGGCTGTCAAGCCACTCTGAGCCCGCCGAGACCGCCCCTTTCGTCTTTTCGTTGACGAATGTTCGGAAGTCCGCAGATATGGTAGACTGGGAGTCGTGGCCGTGAATCTGCGGCACTCTTTGCAGAGGTATTTCCATGGGTAACCCGGATGGGTGGTAGGCTGGGCGCGGGGGTTACCTGTGGTCTTTCGCTTCACTCAACCTTTGCAGCCCTCGAAAAACGGCCTCCGGCATGGTCTCGGCGTACCGCCTAGTCGTGGAAATGTCGCTGTGGCCGAGGACCCGTTGCACAACGTCAATGGGAACATCCTGTTCGTCCCTTACCGCCTGACCGCTGCCTTACCGCCCTGTTACATTTCATGCCTTGCGGAATTCCCGGCAAGAGTATGATCGCCCGGTTCGTCAGCGCTAGGGGTCTCGTCGAATATGGTCCTGAGGCCCCTTTCGCGGTCGTGCATGCGCTACAACTGCATAGCTGCCCAGGTTCGAACTGCAAGATGCGTGCGCGCTCGACGGTACAGCGTCCGGGCAAGCACGGCGTGGGCAAAGCGGTTGATGTGATTTCGAACCTGGCCACCTGTGGCCAATGCTGACCCCGGACCTAGAAAGGGAACCCATTCTAAATGTCGAATATTAGAGAAGCAATACGCAGCTATACCCTATTTAGACAAGTTGCTGCGTATGGACATCGAGAAGAGCGTTCAACGAGGTGTACTGCCCACAGGAAGGTCAGGGGCCTAACCAAGAGAGCGCGGCTCTTGCTGGCGTTTTGGGACTGCCGTAGATGAAGCTATCCGTGCTCCTTTGGGTCAGGCAAAGCAAGGCGCGGTCAGCAAGCACACCGGTTGCGTTCCTGTTAGCCGCCAGGAGGTGCTGAAGAGTGCTTGATGATTCTCCTGCGATGAAGGACCTACTCGACTTTACGCCGTATGCAAACGCCCTGGCAGAGTTCGCTGCCGAGAAGAAGGGCGGAGGCGCGACCACTATTGGAATCTTCGGTCCGTGGGGTAGTGGTAAGTCCACATTGATGGGACTCGTGCGATCGCGGCTGGAGGACCGGGGTTATGTCGTTGTTAGCTTCAACGCGTGGCGGCACGACTCTGAACAGGGGCTCCGAGAGGTGTTCATCGAGTCAATACTGAGCCAACTCCATGAACGCGCCCCAGAAGACAAGAAAGAGACGGCGTCTGAGCTCTTGAGGACCGTTGGTCTCTTTGCAGCTAATGTGGGTGCCCGCCTCATGACCCAGGGTAACGCCGGCCTGAGCGACCTTGTTCCCAGTTCGGGAAGGAGGGATGCTCTCAAGAGGCTGGCGCAGTTTGAACGTCATTTTGTGAAGCTCATAGGTTCCCTGCCGGGTCCGCTCGCCATCTTCGTTGATGACGTCGACCGCTGTATCCCCGAGCACGCTCTTGAGGTTCTCGACGCTATCAAGATATACCTTGAACAGGGCGATTGCATAGTATTTGTCTCTTTGGACCCGAACGTGATCGCTCGTGGGATCCACAGCAGGTACGGGGACAAGGCAACGTTCACCGTCAGTGACTACCTGGAGAAGATTGTCCAGTTGTCTTTCACCATGCCGCAGGTCTCCCAGGACAGGATGGCAGGGTTCGTAGAGCAGCTATGTGCGGACATCTCTCTTAAGCACGTTGCGCCGCTCATCGCCCGAGCGGCAGACTGCAATCCCCGGAAAGCCAAGCGCCTCCTTAATTCGCTCAAGCTCGTGAGCGCAGTAGTGAGGGCTCGACAGCCTGACACTCGTGATAGAATGGACGATCCTGCGGTATTGGCGAAGCTACTGATCCTGCAGATTCGCTGGCCGGACGTATTCAACCGTATCATGCTGACACCAAGGTCCCTCAATATCCTCGAGGAGCGTGCAAGGACCACGGATCAACGCAAGAGAGACGAACTCGAGGACAAGCTTACACCGGGGCTGCTCAAGGCGGTCGAAGACGCTGGTGAAGCCCTTGACGAATCGCTGAGACAGGACCCGCCGTTGCCACGTGGTTTTAACATTGCCCTATACCCGGCGCTCACGGGAGGAGCTGTATCCCACACATACCGGATACTATCAGAGCTATTGAACCAGGAGCAGCCTTCAGCGGGGCAATTCCTGGCATGGCTGCGCTCCTCGTCGGTGGACGAGAGAGATGAACTCTTGAGCCTACTGGTGGATGCCACATACAGCGATGACAGGCGGTCGGTCCGTGCGGTTCGGCTGTTAGGCATGTCCGGGGAGTTCCTCTCGCCGGATCTGAAGAGAACGATAGTGTCTCGGCTGTTTCAGATGCTCTCCGAGGCTGAGAAGCAAGACCGTGGATGGGCAGTTTCGTGGTGCGTCAGGGTGCTGGGCCAGATCGCACCGACACTCAACGACCCCGAGGTAACTGAGCATCTTCGCTCCGAACTGACCAGAATCGCGGAGTCGGGCAAGTTCACCACGGCTCGGAACTGGGCGAAGGAGGCCCTTGCGTCTTTATGATTAAGAGATAACCGTTAGCTGATCTATCCGGCTTCTTCCAGATCCACTCCCCGACTTGTGAGGTACTGGGTCAGCGCCTCGGTGGTCGGGAAATGTTTGTCCGCAATTGCGAGGTGCTCCTCGATTAGGCTCAGGCTGTGGCCTGTGACCTGGACCATGAGCTTCTTCGGAAGCCCGAAGTGTCGCAGGACCAGGAGCCGGTCGAAGGTCTTCAAATACTGGTCCACCGCTTCGGGCGAGTGGTAGATCCTCCGCGCGATCTCCTGGGTGCTCATCCCCGAAAGAGACATCTCCACCACGATGGTCTTGTGCGTCAGCGTGCGCCCCATGTCGAGGATCGTGCCTGCTGTGGGAAGGAGCACGCCGAAGCGTTCGTGGTATGCGTCGAGCATCTGTCGCACGAATGCCCCGTTTACGCCAAGGAGCCATTCGAGGTCGAGCGTCGTGAGCACTGCGTCCTGTTGCCAGGGCTCAGCTGTGATGCGCTCGATCTTGAGCATCTTGAGAGCCTTGACGTCCGTCCTGGTCATACTGGTGGATTCGTCCGGTCTTTTTTTGGTGGGGGATTCGCCTCGACCATCCTGCGGACCCGTGCCATGGGAAAGGCGTAGTCCGGATGATTGAATCTTGAGTATAGCTCGAGATACTTCGCCACGACCCTCCTCGACATCCCTGTAGCCTGACGGATTGCCGGAAGCGGCATGCCTCGCTCTCTAAGGCAGATCACCCGAGAGAAGTCCCACAGGTATCGCTCTATGCTGTCGTAAGAGTGCCCGGTGCGTCTCTTTATCTCCGTTTCCGTGTACCCGTCCATATACAGCGCGATGATCTTCTCCGCGTGGGAAAGGGTAGACCCCATGTCAGCCACCCTTCCCCGAGTGGGCAGGACCACCTGGTCGTGCTCCTTTATCGTGTTCTGGACGGCATCCACCGAAAGCCCCACAAGGTGCGCAAGGTCCGCAAGCGAGAGCGCCACCCCTTGCTGATACGCCTGGGTGCAGAGCCTCTTTATGCGCTCCCACTTCAGGGCCTGCGGGCTTATCCGGTTTACGAGCCCCCAGTCCTCTTGGGCCACATAATCCAGCACCACCATTACAAGCTGCGCTTCCGCAAGGCTTCGCCCAGGAGGCTCGGCTTCCGACACCCCGAAGGTGACGATCTGCCCGGGCCTGCGCTCGACATTGTTGATGCGAAACGCAAGGTCGCGTAACTCCTGGATGAAGCTCCTCGCAGACGCCGGGGTATACCCGTGAGCATGGAGGAGCCTATCAAGGAGCCTGTCCTCCTCGTCAGCAGGGTGAGCTGCCCTTGGGATAGCCGAGGGCTTTCCCATGCGCTCGCGGGCCGTGGGGCTATCCTTGTGGCGATGCCATACCTCCTGCCACAGCCCAATGTGCTCCTCTGGGTAGCCGAGGTCCTGCGACAGCACCAGAGGGTCCTCGTTGCACCTTGCCACCACTTCCAAAAAGGCGCTATACCACTCCTGCCAGCGCATGCGGCTTATGGCAAGGCGCCTTCGCAACTCCCCAACTTCCTCGCCGCCGAGGTAGCGCTCCATCGCCACCACGGCCCTCGGGGCTTTGAGAGCCTCGCGCATCTTCCATGTCATGCCCGAGATCGGGAGCCGGCACCCCTCCTCCCACAGCCCCTTGAGACGCTCCCGGATCGCTGTGAGGGTAAGCGGCACAAGAAGGCACAGACGCTCGCCATCAAAAAGCGCGTCCTGGTCGTATGCCTCCTCGATGACTCGCGCCATCCGCGCCTGCTGCATTACGCGCGTGCCGAACTCCTCGAGAAGGCTTGCGTCCTCGTCTGCGACGATGGACACCCTCACCAGCTTCTCAGGCTGGTCCCTGCGCGCCCGGCGCATGTGGCTTTCCCGCCCGGCTATGCACGGCAGCTCCACGTGCCCGGGACCCAGTCGAAGGAGTCCTCGCTGCAGGAACCGGTATGCGTCGAGCGCGATGAGGTACGCCTCATCGACGGACACCTCCCTTCGGGCGCGGACCTCGCTTGCAATATGCGCAAGAAGGGATTTCGCCTGCACCGAGGCAGCCTCATCTTCGGATACGCTGTCGGTAGATGACCTTGCGACCCATACTCCCCACCTCCGTACCAGCCTACCCTCCATTACAACGCCAGGACGCGATCCTCCTGCAGGCCCGGCCGCCTTCTTGATGAAAGCCCCTCGCTGCCGCATACACGCCGTCTTTGAGTTATCAAGGTGCAATAAACCACCGAGACCCAGCCTGCCCCCTCTGCGGGCCTCTACCCATCTACTTCTCTCACGGGGCGGCTAGGCCGGGCGGGCCGCACGAATGGCCCGCCTCCCGGCCTTGCCGCGGCGGTCGTTGCGCGTCACCTCAAAGCCGCCCCCACTGCGGACCCGGTGACTTCCGCTCCTCCCGCCTACTTCACATCGCGGCACGCCTCTCCCATGGGGATAGATCAGTTAGCGGTTGTTGGAGGATGCGACACCATGCGTGATTACTTACGCAAACGAGGCGTACACGTCCCCGCTAAAATACCATATAGCGGTTGACAGGGAACACCACAAAAAAAGCAAGCCCCAAGGGGCTTGCAAGGAAGTAAGCTGTCACGGGATGCTACCAGCTATTAGCCCGTTCGATGATCCGTTTTACGTATTCCTCTACGAACTGGTCAAGAGTGGTACCCGTGTCCATGAGCAGCATACGTCCCTTTCCGCCATATCCAGTGTATGGTTCTACGATGCATGCTGTTGTCGTTTTGCCGATTCCATGATACCATGTGGCATCCCCATCTTCCTTTATGTACTTGGCATTAGCATATTTGAACGCAACAGCAGAGGCTAAAGCCTCATAGTCCTTCGCGATTACTTCTATGGCGAACAGCTTGTCATTCCGAAAGCAATATAGGATAGAGTGGAGCTCCAAATCGCCCATGCGTAGGGGATCGCCTATCTTCATGTACACGCTAACAGGAGGTCGTTCCATACGCAATAACCGCTTAGACCCTAGTTTCTCCGGCGAGTCGCCCCAGCACATGCCCCTGAACACAGGCTCCGGTTTCTCTGGTCGCGCCGCCCAGACGCACACCCCGACTGCGCACACCACCAATACCGCTGCTGCTATCTTCCACTTCATTGCTGTCACCCCGGCGAGAATATACCCTAATTGGGTGCATTTGTCAAACAGTATGAGGTGTTGGCTAGGGCATGATGATGTCCACATTGGTGATTTCGTGCTCCTCTTCCATTTCGTTGCCTCCTAGGCCGAATTCGTATTTGATGTGCTTGTTAATCTGTGCAAAGAGGGCTTCTAATTAGGGCAGGGCGAGGTCTCATCTGACATTGGGCGTGTACACATTGGTAGCTGCGATTTCCTGGGGCGACAGAGTATCAGGGTGTAGGATGGTCCAAGTAAACATCGGTTTGGGGCGATGTACGATGTACTTGGACCTTAAGGAGATACAGGATGGTCTGAAGTCTACGCAGGCCGTTTTGGCAGGGTCGTCAGCAGTAGTTACTCAGCATGCAGGGAGATCAAGCTACCGGAGAGCGCGAATAGGGGGATGTCCTGAGGTAGCGGCTCCCTGCTCCGTTGTAGTAAAACGGAACTGCGGAAGAATGGAGGGAGCCGCCGATGTCAGCATACCACGGGAAGAGCAAGACCGGAAGGACCGACAGGAAAGAAGACGCAACTAAAACACCAATCTCCTGCGAGGTGGCGCTGAGCCTGGAGGCGATACGCCAGAGGGCCAAAGACGGGCTGCTTGCGCTGTGCGTAGAGGTGGGGCTCAACAAGCTTGAGATATGCTCGCGAATCATGTTCCCGTCCAGAGGTATCAGGTTCACAAGACGAGGAACGTTCTTGACTATCTCCCTGAAGAACAGCGCCCCTGGGTGAAGCGCAAGCTTGCAGTCGCCTGGGCGGAGCCTGATGCCAACATGGCGAGGAAAGCGCTTGAGGCATTGGCAGCCTCTTTGGAGAAGAACTACCCTGAAGCCGCCGCAAGCCTGGGTGAGGGCCTGGAGGAGACAATAACAATTAACCGCCTCATGCTGCAGGGTGCTCTGCGGCGGACACTACGTTCGACCAGTCCCATCGGGTCCACTGTAGAGACTGCAAGGACCACCGCTCGTAGAGTCAAGAGGTGGCGGAGTGGAACCTAGGTCTTAATGGATACTGGCAGGGCTCAAGGAAGCAGAGCGCAGGTTCCGGCACGTGGCAGGTTACCGAGAACTACCGCTCCTGAGGATGCGTCCGAAGGGCGGCGTTCTCAACACCACCACGAGCGAGGCAGCAAACGCATGAAACATCAAGCGGGGGTGTGCTACGCGAAATCCCACGACGATTGGGACAAGCTTGGTCCTGGGGCTTATGGAGCTCGAAGGGCGGAGCATTGAACTCGGTGGCCCCCGCGCGATAACCAGGTTATCTTCCGTAGAGAGACTTCTAGATTCAGACCTCTCATTGCTTCCATACTATTCCACATAGCACACGGGCATTCTCCAAGCCGGCGGTGCGCCCCGGCCCTCCTCTCGCCCAGCGTCAGCCTTTGCTGGTCTTGCCAATCCTGTGCCAATCTAATTGGCGGTACGTGGCGGTACGACATGGGAGGAGTGGAAACCGGAGGGTCCCCTCTGCCCAGCTAGATGGGATTTGCCGAACTCGACAGTACTAGGCAGAATGACGCTTACCGGACTCTTAATCCGGGTGTCCCGGGTTCGAGTCCCGGATGGCTCACCAGCTATTTTGGGGTTTGGGTGAGCGGGCGGGTGCGTTGTACAGGCAAACGTACAGGCTAAGCCCATTTTCCGCATTAGGAGCTCGGCCAAATTGAGAAATGACCTGCTAAGAGGCCAGTTGCCGGGGTCCTCCAACTGTTTTGCGGCACGCGACCATTGCCCCCTTTAGCTGGGAACACGTTTCTACTGCGGAAGATGAGCTATAGGTGCCCAAGCTCGAACTTGCAAGATGCATCCGTGCTCCACGGCACAACGTCCGGGCAAGCGCGGCACGCGCAAAGCCGTTGTTGTGGTTTCGAACTTGGTTCCCTCTAAGTACCTGGAAAGCGAAAGCCCCGGGGCGTGTTGCTTCGGGGCCTCTTCATGCCCGCGAGTAAGCCGCAGGTTATACGCAATGCTGACGAAACGGTTTCGCCAGCTTTAGGTTTGCCCACGGAATTTCAGGAGTTTCGGGAAAAGGGAAAAGGCGTCGCGCAGGGCCTCATCCAGCGCCGGGTACGTGTCCGCGCGGACAAATATCGGGCATTACCCTAGCGCGATTCCGCAAGGCCGTCCGCCCGGCACAGGGCCTTAGCCTTCCAGTGATTGCAGGGGTCATATCCCCACTGTCATGGAGTCCGTTCCCTAAACACCCTCTAAGTGAGGGTGCGTTAATTCTTGTGCGTTTTCCAGTAGTTACTGGGTTGCCGGTGCTTGCACGAGGGGTGTCAAAATCCGACCACTCGCCTAACAGGCCGGATTCTGGCGAAGCGCGCCCTGCTTGGGTCGCTGTTCTCGAGTACAACACCGGCAACCCGCCAACTACCCCGAAGAGGGGATCGCCTCGACCGTAAACGGCCCCGAGACCCTGACCACTCCGCGCCTTATTGTGGGGCGGTGGCGCAGGTCCTCGGAAGGGACGTTTCGCCGGATGCTTTCCTCTATCTCTTGCCGCTTCTTGCGCTTTAGCTCCCAGGACAGGCGGTGCACTTCCTTGGCTTGTTCCGGCCAGTCCTCCGCTTCCTCTCGAGGCACCTCCCATTCCCGCCAGTTTTGGCCGAGAGCCTCGTTCAGCAGTGCCAGAGCAGCATCAATCTCGGGCTGATACTTTTCCGTAATCGCATCGATGTCCATATTCATGGCGATACTTTCCAAGGTGATGTGGGGCACTTTTTCATACTCGAAGCCACCGGCATGGCCCTTTTCGGGGTTTTTCGAAACTTCATAAGCCCACAAGAGGGATTGCCTTGTGAACCTCGCTGAACGTATCCCCGCGAAACGCGGCGGCAGGTGGTACCCGGGTACGGTCCGATATATCCTCGATAAGCCCAACTATCAGGGCTACGTCGAATACTACTTCCGCTGGAACGGTGAGAGATACGTCATCAAAGAGGGTCAGCACAAGGCAGTACTCCCAAAAGTGAGCTAACCCGTCAAAGAGGACGGGGCAAGTAGGATCCGGCACCGCGCCGGGTCCTTTTTCCTTTGTCCCGAAGGTCTCCCGAATCACCGGAGGGCCTCTCCGGGGTCTCCAGGGGCCTCCGTCATGGGGTGGTTTTCCACCGCATTTACTCGCCTCCCTAGTCTGTATCAGTTGATTCAAGAATGAGTGGGTCAAGTTAAGGACGGTTCCAGTCCTCAGAGGGGGCACATAGGGAGCACCCTGAACTCCTGAGGCCGTTGTGCCAGGCCATTTTAAGGTTGTAGAGGAGGCCAGGAGAGAGGCGGCCAGGCACCCCACTCCTACCGAAGAGATTTCGGAAGAGGAGCTCCGTCCCCGAAGTGTCAGAATCCTGGAGCTCGTCTCCCAGCTCACACTGGAGAACTAGGGTGTAATGTCAAGAGGGTCTAGAGAGGAATTTTCTGGGGCATATTTGGGTATCGGGTAATAGGATGCCCGGGCGGTTGCGAGGTCAGA
>JACIXY010000021.1 GCA_014360195.1 Bacillota bacterium | reverse complement strand
GTACCCTTATAGCTTTGCTGGGCGAGATACTTTTCTCGCTTCGGCAGCCGTACGGAAGGTCAGCGGGTAGCCTGGGAAGCTGAGCGTGGCTGAGAGTGTCCCATCTCGCGCTCTCCTGACCGTCTCTGTTACGCGTCACAATAGACGATCAAGAGTTGGTCAGGTGATTCGTGACGTAGGATTGGGAGAGGCGAGGACTTGGGGGGCCGCCTCATGTGTGGGACGGCCCCTGGTGTCAGGGCATGGGGCGTGCTCTCTCCGCTTCTCGGGGACGATGTGAACGTGGTGAACGCCCCGATACTCACGAAGGAAAGGGGTATTGCCATAAGCGAGACCCGCGTGTCCGACGGGGACGGGAATCCGAACGAAATCTCCGTCGAAACCTCAACGAACAAGGGGACGAGGCTGGTCGCGGGAGTCCTCTCTGCGAGACAGGTGCCGCGATTGGTTCAGATCGACGGGTACCGCCTGGACATGGCCTTCACTCCATACATGCTCGTCTGTCCGCATGTGGATCAGCCGGGCATAATCGGCATGGTCGGCACGACGCTTGGGAAGGCCAGAGTGAACATCTCCGAGATGCAGGTCGCGAGGAAGGTGAAGGGAGGGGACGCCATCATGGTCCTTGGAATAGACTCCCCAGCTCCGCCGGAAGCGGTAACCGAGATAGCCCGCCTCGCGGGCGTGCTCTCGGTGAAGCCTGTCTACCTCGAACGCCCCGATTCTCAGGCCGGGGCGGCGCAAGGAGGTTGACCATGGCGAAGCTTATGCCTTTTAGGGCGGTTTACTATGACCCTCGCAAGGTGGGCGCGGATCTCGGTGCCGTCATCGCGCCGCCTTACGACGTCGTCGACACCGAGGAGGGGAGGCGCCTTGCGGACCGCCATCCTAAGAACGTCGTCCGCCTGGAGCTCACCATACCGCCGCCGGGCGGACAGGACCCGGCTCCCTACGAAAATGCGGCGAGACTGTGGAGAACGTGGCGCCGGGAAGGCGTGCTCGCTATTGACTCCGAGCCATCCCTGTACCTGTGCGAGCACGAGTTCGAGTGGCAAGGCACGAGATACACGCGAACGGCGGTAATGGGCCTTCTAGACCTGAGCGAGGGCGTCCTGCCCCACGAGGAAACCATGGCCCACGCGAAGGAGGACCGCATGAATCTTCTCCGCGCGAGCCACGCCCTCCCAAGCCCGATGCTCGGCCTCTATGAGGACCCCTCCGGGAAGGTGGCGTCGACGCTCGCTTGCCTGCGAGCCGCGTCTGGGCCGGACCTTTCGGCAACCTTGCCAGCGGAGGCCCTCAGGGTGTGGCGCATCCGCGACGAGGCGAGCTCGGCCGCCATCATGCAAGCGGTCGGCTCGGGCCCGGTCGTCATCGCGGACGGTCACCACAGGTGCGAATCGATGAAGAGATTGGCTCGGGAGACCGGGGACCCAAGGCACATGCGTATCCTGGCGGCCCTTGTCTCCACCTCGGACCCCGGCGTGGTAGTGCTCCCGACGCACAGGGTCATCGCTGGATGGCCCGAAGGCTCGGAGGCCGACCTCGTGGCGAGGGTACTCTCGGCCTTCGACATCATCGACACGAGGCCATTCACACCTGGGTCCGGCGAGGACGCCGCACGCCGGCTGTGGACGTGGCTTTGCTCCCAGATCTCGTGTTCGGGTGGCAAGACCTCGTTTGCGGTTGTGACGCGCGCTAGTCTGTGGATCCTGGCCTACGACGGCGACACGCCCGAAATGCTGAGGCGTCTCGACCTCGAGATCGCTGAGGAAGCGGTGTCGCGCAGGAAGGCTGTCCTGGACGCCGCATGCGACGCCGCATGCGAGGTTGCATACATCCACAACGGCCCGGCGGGGCTGGCTGCAATAGCGTCCGGCAGGATGCAAGTCGCCGTCTTCCCCCCAGCGATCCCCGCAAGTGAAATCCTGAAAAAGGCGCGCGAGGGTTATCTTTTTCCGCGGAAAACGACCTATTTCCTGCCGAAAGCACCTGCGGGTCTCCTCATGTGGGACCTGGACGATTGAAAGGACGCAGGGAGCCTCCCCTGTGCCCGCGCCGTGCCGACAAGAAAAACCGGCAGTCCGGAGGATGCTACCTGCGAGACCGCCGGCATCGCGATTGCTGAACCAGCCCTGCTTGATTACTCGGTTAAATGCATCCCTGTGTTCCTATGCCCCGGAGTATACCTGAAGTAAGTCGTCAACCATGCTTCAAGGTACTCCTCCCTAACAGCACCATACAACATGGCATGTCTTAATAGGTCAGTTGACCATCCTCGGCCCGAAAAGACAATGATCGAGTGCCCCCGTTGTTAATAGTTCAGCACCAAGGCTTCAGGAATAGCACCTCGTCTCTCGCCTTTGCAGTTGATGCACCGCTTGGCCATGACTGTCTCGATTCTGAACTGGCTGTATAGCTCGCGTACCAGAGGCGAATCAGAGTTGCTGAGCATCAAGTAGCACCCTCTTCTATCAAGCTCACGAAACACAGCGGCAAGACGCTTCTGCTGGGACTCGTCAAACGCATCTCGCGTGTAGCTGGTGAAGTTAGCTGTTGCACTTATTGGCTGGTATGGCGGATCAAAATACACGAAGTCACCGGGCTTTGCTTGCTCAAGGACGATCTCAAAGTCAGCAACCTTGATATCTGCGTTTGCAAGGACCTTGCTGGCAAGCCGCAGTTGCGCCTCATCAGCATAGACTGGATTCTTGTAACGGCCGTAGGGAACGTTGAACTTGCCCTGCCTGTTCACGCGATAAAGCCCGTTGTAGCAGGTCTTATTAAGATAGATGAATCTCGAAGCCCTCTCGACTGGGTCCAGGGTATCTGGATCAAGGGCTCGCATCTCATAATAGTACGCCCGCTCATTCTTGTGCTTCCGGAGACTACGTATCAGCGCGTCGCAGTCGTTCTTGACCACAAGATATGCGTTAATAAGCTCTTCATTGAGGTCCGACAGGAATGCTGTGGCTGGAGCGAGGTGGAAGAACAGCGCACCTCCGCCCACGAAAGGCTCATGGTAAGCACAATAATTCTCTGGTAAGTGGGCCGCGAGGTCCTCCACCAGTTGCCCCTTACCGCCAGCCCACTTTACAAAGGGTTTTGCTGGACCTTTGTCCTTATTGCTATCGGGTATGGGCGGTTCAGAGAGTTGCAGGTCAATACCCATGAATTAGGGCCTCCTGCAGCCGCTAAGTCTGCGTGAACAGGACCGCTGATGCTTCCCACATTATGTCAACGAGGCCTGGTTGGGTCGCGCCGAACCGTCGCCGTGCCCGGCCAAACCGGCGGCTGCTGCGGAAGTTCAACAGTCTCATGAACCGATAGAATAGACGACGTTGCAGAGTCCTCAGCGTGCTATTTGAACGCCTGGACAAAGAATCCCAGACGAGAAGCATAAAGGTGGTATTCTTCTGTCCACGCGCCTGTGCGACTTACGCCTATGCGAGTTGCTATAACAGTAGTCTTCAACGTCTGCCCCAGCATCCCTCCTTTCTCGCGTTCAGACTTAGCGTCAAGGTGCATTCCGCTAAACCAGCCTACGCCGGGTCAGGTGGAATGTCCGGTCGCGGACAACCAGGGATATGCCTCTCAAAGCTGGCCCACCCTTCAACAGAAAAAGACCCAGTCTATCTCCAACATGAACCCTTTCAGCAGGGGGCTTGCCAGCGTTGTTCCTAACGGATAGACCTGCACGGTGGCAAGCTCTCTGCCGTTGTGCGAGGTAACCTCGATACTGTGGCCATCGGGATCCACTATCCAGAATTCGCGAGCCCCATAGCGTCCATAGAGTCTTCGTTTTGTCACCCGGTCCAGCTCTACGGTGGAAGGCGAAAGGATCTCGACTACCAGATCGGGGGCACCCTGGATATAAGCCTCCTTGATTATCCCAAGACGCTCTTTGCAGATATACAGGATGTCGGGCTGAACCACGTTATGCTCGCTCAAAACCACATCGATTGGGGCATCGTACACCTCGCCCAGGTTGTGATCATCGACCCATTGTCTCAACGCCTTCTCAATCCTTCCTGACACTTTCTGGTGAAGAACGCTTGGAGCCGGCGTCATCTTCCACAGGTCCCCCTCCAGGAGCTCGTATCGTTCTCCAGATGGCATCCGGCGATAATCCTCGTAAGTGAGCCGCAACTCAGGCAGGATGTATTGGGGGGCTGTTTCACTCACCACTTCTCTGTTCCTCTCCTGATTCGGGTCCTTCACCAGAATCACCCCGCGTTTCAGCATTCATCTGATTCTCGTCCTGGTATCCTGATTTTACCAGGAGACTGATGATCTGTCAACGTAACGGTACGGCCTGGGGGCCGCGGCGGGCGTCCAATTTCGGGCGGACGTGGTCTGGCATGTCATCTATGGTCTTGTCAGGAGACAGGCGCTCACCCGGCACGCGGTCGGCCTGATCAGGGCCGGGTCAGTGTCTGGTCTGGCCATACTCTCCAGCATCTGTAGATGCCCAACCTCAAACTTGAACGAGCGTGCGGCTACATGAGTGCGCAGTAAGGCGCACTGTGCCATGCATCCGCCCGGGGGTGTGAGTTCGATGTCGCGCGTTTACCGGCGGCGCAGCAGGCTGCCGTAGGCACATCAATGGTGTTGTCATTGATGATGTCGTCCGTGACTTGCCTTCAAGTCTGATAATGCGTGTTTATAAACGGGCATGTGCCAGCCAGTCAGCAACGGGCATGTGCCAGCCAGCCAGCCAGCCAGCCAGCCAGTCAGTCAGTCAGTCAGCAAGCCAGCAGCCGAGATGCGGCTGATCCTCCGAGGACCAGGTTGCGGGTAGACCTGGTCCGGTGGGGACCAGCCTGGCGTGGAATCTGGCCCTCTGGGAACCACCCCTGGCAGCCTCCTTCGCCAAGACCGGACAAGGTGGAGCGCTAGGGACCAGATCCCGCGTGAAGATGCTCCTCTGGGGACCAGCTTGGCGCACGTCGTGGTCCCCCCGTGACCAGGACGCCTCGGCCGCCGCCGGGGGTGGTGCACCAGGGACCAGGTTGCCTGCGAGGTTGATCCCCTGGGGACCATCCGCACGCAAAACCTGGTCCCCTGGGGACCAGGCGTTCTTGGACATCTCGCAAGGTGGTCACGTGGGGACCAGGTGACGGGCGAAGTTGGTCCCCAGGGGACCATCTTCGCGCGTAACCTCGTCACCAGAGGACCAGATCCAGCATCCTCGTGGAGCGAGCGTCGGGAGGGTGGGTCTTTGGTGACCAGGTTTCGCTCGGGGTTGGTCCCCCAGGGACCAGCTGGGCGCAAATCCTGGTCCTTTGAGGACCAGCCGCCCATGGGCATCTGGGAAGGTGGTTACCTGGGGACCAGGTGCTGCTCGAACTTGGCTCCCTGGGGACCATCTCTGCGTGGGTGCTGGTCACCAGGGGACCAGTTCCGGCTTTCTGCCGGCTGAACCGCGAGGAGGGTGGGTCTCTGGTAACCAGATTTCGCACGGGGTTGCTCACTGAGGGACCACCCACACGTAAATGCTGGTCCCCTGGGAACCATCTGCGTGTGGGCACCTTGAAGACTGGCTAGATGGGGACCAGGTGGCGCTCGAACTTGGCTCCCTGGCGCCGATCTCCGCCGGAGCCTGGTCAGCAGAGGACCAGCCCCGGCCTTCCGCCGGCCGAGGTGCCAGGAGGGTGGGTCCTTGGTGACCACAGTTCGCGCGGGGTTGGTCCCCGGGGATCACCCGCGCAGGAGATCCTGGGATCCCAGGGACCACCCAGCGACGAACGCTGCCGCGCGGCCAGCTACCCGCAGGTTGATCGTGCCCAACGTTGATCATGCCCACCAAGAAAGGCCGCGAAAGGCCGCCGCCCCGCAATCACCCCGGAAGCAGCTCTGAGCCCTATACCTGAACAGCTCCGAGTCCTGCATCCGAACATGCACGTGCCTAAGCCCAAGCCCAAGCCCATGGCCATGCCCATGCCCATGCCCATGCCCAAGCTCGGGGTTGCGCCATGTTCGGGCCCTACGTGGGCCGCTCGGCCGCCAAGCGGTGGCATGACGGCTCTATCCCCCAACTCCTGAGTTGGCTATTTATAGGTCAGTGGCCGGCTCGTCGTTCCGTGGCTCATGAGGGCATTCTCCCACCCGAAGCTTGACGGCGGACTAGATCTCTGGTACAGATAGACGCGGGAAGGGATGGGTGGGTGAGACGTCGGTGGACGCGTGTCCTGGATGTTATCGGTGTGCCGCTTGAGTCCCCGGACGTGGCAAGGCGCCTTCGCGCAGACGAGGGCGGCAAACACTACCCGGCCGTTCAGGATCTTGTGGTCCAGGCGACGAGCGCCTCCATCTCGGGAAGCTCAGGAAGCTCGTACTGGGTGCGAAGAAGGAGGACGATCGATGAGGATAAGGTTCCTGGGTGGCGCGCGCGAGGTCGGCGCCTCGTGCGTACTGGTGACGAGCGCCTCCGGCAGGAGCATCCTGCTTGACTGCGGCGTGAGGGTGAACGAGGAAGGGACGGAGATGCTCCCAGACCTCGAGCCTCTCCGCGACCTCCGCGTTGACGCCGTCATCATATCCCATGCGCACCTGGACCACTCAGGCGCCCTGCCGCTCGTCATGAAAGTCCTCCCGGGGACTGGCGTCCCGGGCACGGGGGGCGTATACGCCCACGCAACCGCAGCGACGAAGGACCTCGCTAGGGTCCTGCTCTATGATGCGATAAAGGTGGCCGAGTTCAGGGAGGGCCTCAAGCTCTACGACGAGGCCGACGCGGAGAGGGCGCTTGACAGCACCCTGACCCACGGCTACCATGAGCCGTTCGACGTGGCCGATGGCGTTCGCGCCAAGTTCCTGCCCGCCGGGCATATCCTGGGGGCGGCGTCGGTGCTCCTCCAGTTCGAGGAGGGCACGCTCCTGTACACGGGCGACTTCACCTCGTTCGACCAGGAGACTGTGGGGATGCAGAAGTTCACCCCAGCCTTGAAGCGCGGAGTGGACGTGGTCGTGACGGAAGCCACTTACGGCTCGAGGCTTCATGCCTCAAGAACCCAGGAAGTCGAGAGGCTGCTCGACGCGATCATGGAGACGGTTGCGGCCGGCGGTAAGGTGCTCATACCCGCCTTTGCCGTGGGGCGGGCTCAGGAGATAATTCTCGCTCTCAGGAACCATCTAAGAAGGACGAAGAAGAAGATCCCTGTGTACGTCGACGGGCTCGTGAGGAACGTCAACGCCGTGTTTGCGGCGAACGTGGATTATCTTGCACCTAGGTACAACAGGGAAGTCCTCCGGGGCTACGAGCTCTTCTACACCAACGGCATAGAGGCCGTTGATTCAAAGGCGAAGAGGAACGAGGTGCTCGCCTCGAACGGCCCGTTCGTCGCCATCGCGAGCTCAGGGATGCTGACCGGTGGCGTATCTCCGGTTTATGCGGAGAGGATCGTCGGGGACGAGAGGAACCTTCTTGCGATAGTTGGTTATCAAGACGAGGAGTCGCCAGGGCGCCGGCTGCTGGAGCTATCGGAGAAGCCTCCGGGCGAGCGCAGGCTGACCTTGAACGACGCCGATCTCCAGGTGAACTGCAAAGTCGGGAAGTACGGGCTCTCCGCGCACGCGGACTCCCTTGGGATCGTGCTATCGGTCAAGGCTCTGCGACCGGAGTTTGTGCTGGTCAACCACGGGAACGACGAGTCCTGTGCCGCGCTTGCGACATCTCTCGCTTCGGAGATGCCTGGGGCGCGCATCGAGGTCGCAGCGAGAGGGCGCGAGTATGAATACACACCGCGTCCGAATGCCGCGAGAAAGTACTCTTTGAGCCCGCGGATCAGAGCCATCTCCCTCTATAGGGACGAAGCTTTGCGACCGGAGGAGCTCTGGCGGCATCTCGTCGCAAACGGGCTTGCCGGGACCACGTCGACGGTGAAGGACCTCATAGCAGCCTGGTATGGAGGGCGAGACCTGCCGGAAGAGGAGATGAAGGCCGCCGGCGAGGCGGTGCGGAGCGACGCGCATTTCAGGGCGTCAACGACCAACCCCAACACCGTTTATGTGCTGACCGAGACGGAGTACGTCGAGGCCACGACGCCGCACCCCCTCGAGCAGAACGCCGCAAGGGCCCTCGTGCAGGAGAGGCTCTCGCCGTTCGGTCTCCAGAGGATAGGGTTCGCGGGGGACGGGACCATCACGCTCTACTTTCCAACGCCGAAATACGCCGAGAGGTGCCGGGACCTTATAGCCCAGCTGGAGAAGGAGACCTTGAGAAGGGTCGAGGTTGCCCAAAGCGTGAACACGCAGTTTCTGAAAGAGAGGGTCAAGTTCGACCTGTGCAGCAGGTTCGGGATGCTGCCCGAGAAGGACCCGTCGATCGGAGCGGACGGCGCCATGACGGTGACCCTTCCATGCAGCACGGAGACGTCCTTCGGCGAACTGGACGAACTAAAGGACGATCTCAGGGAGTACGCGGCGGCTTTCGAGGACGAAACCGGCATGCGGATCTCCTTCAAGTGGAGCGGTGCGCGGCCGGGGCCGCATGGATCCCACGGACCGTTGCCAGAACCTGTGCCGGGACGTGCGGCGGGACTTGCGCCGGGACCTGCGCCTGCGACAGCGCTTGGGATGGCCTCCTCTTCCGGGCCCTTTGAGGCTGAAGCCGGGGACGGGGCCTCTCCTCCTGCTCCTGATCATGCTCCTGCTCCTCCTCTTCCTCTTCCTCCTCCTCACGCCTTAGCAGCCGGAGAGACGCCCCGGGCGCTCGAACAGAACGTCGCGAAACGCCTCATCGACGAGGCGTTCCAGGACAAGCCACATAAGCCCAAGGTCAGCATCTATCCGCATGAGCGCCGGATGGGCCTCTCATTCATCAGCCCTCAGGTGGGCGCGAGATATGCTGCCCTGCTTTCGGACCTCGAGAGGACGACCGGCTGGCGCCTCGAGGTACTAGGCACCGTGAGAGTGAACGAGATCGTGGAGGTGGCAAGGCAACTCCTGGCAAGTCGAGGGCTTAGGAGCATGAAGGTCAGCGCCTACGACGGATACGTTGAGGCAAAGGGACCCGATGCCAGCGCCGTCGACGAGGAAACGGCAAGCTTCCTCTGTGAGGAGTACCGCGAACTTACCGGATTCGACCTGCGGTTTAGGCGCACCTGAACAGCTAATTACCTAAAGGATAGAGGCCCTATCCGCTGACACGCTTGGGCTGGGAAGCCCAGAGGACCAGACGACCAAGATCGGCTGCAATGGAATCAAGCTTGTTCTCGATGCGGTCGAATCTGTCATTGGACACCTCGCGGGCGTCGAAAAGCGCACGTATCTTCTCGACAACTTCGCTTTCGATTCGCGTCTCAAGCCTAAGCTGGCCCCTCTCGACTGCTTGTAGTTGCGCCTCGAAGCTGCTGACCCGGGAGCCAAGGCCGGCGAGGTTGGAGTCAACGCCGGCGATGCGAGAATCGAGGCCTGCGACCCGGGAGTCAAGGTCAGCGACCCGAGAGTCAAGATCGGCGACCCGGGAATCAAGGTCAGCGACCCGAGAGTCAAGATCGGCGATACGGGAGTCGAGGCCAGCAAACCGAGAGTCAAGATCGGCGACACGGGAGTCGAGGGCAGCAAACCGAGAGTCGAGATCCGCGACCCGAGAATCGAGGCCGGCGATGCGAAAGTCAAGGCTTGCGACACGAGAGTGGAGGTTCGCGACCCCAGAGTCTAGATTGGCGACACGGGAGTTGAGATCAGCGACCCGAGAGTCAAGATCAGCGACATGAGAGTCGAGGCCTGCGATACGCGAATCGAGGCCTGTGACTTTCAGATCAAGACCGGCAACGCGAGAGCCGAGGTCAGCAACCTGAGATACGAGCTGTGCCTGGCCTTCTGCAAGCGTTTGTAGCTGCTGGAGCACTACTTCCTGGAACTGTTCGCCGTTCACACGAATGTCCTCCCGAGGAGATAACCGGTCTTGATGAGGGCAACCAAATTATACCATATGAGCCGTCCGGACACAAGCCCCGAGACGAAATGATCCCCGGTTCAGCGAGGTCTGTTCGTGATAACGGAAGCCGCTCCGTAGTTGCAGTGGACCTGGGGTCCTGCTCCGGGGACGCGGACGCGTGATGCCACCACCAGGTTCACGAGGGCCACGGCGGCCGCCGCGAGGAACACCCACTGGCATCCCGGGGCTGCCCAAAGCATGCCGCCGAGCGCCGGGACCACCATTGAGACCACGTGGTCCACGGATATGCCCAGCGCCAGAGTGGGCGCAAAATCGGCAGGCGCCTCGACAATCTTGTGGAGGTAGGTTGTGCGGGCGATCCCGACGGCCATCAGGAGTTGGTACGCGACGAAGCACGCGTACACAAGGCAAAGCCCGAGGTCAATCCCGGCGAGGCGGGCCGCAATCGTGCCGGCCGAGGCGTATCCCATGCACACCAGCACAAGCGTCGCTGCCTCCCCCATGAGCACCTTGCGTTCCCCCCAGGAGTCCACGAGCGCCCAGGAGCGGCTTGAACGCGATGCCGAGCACTGACGACACTATCCATAGCATGGCAATGGTGGGCGCTGGCTGGTTGAATACCTTCACGACCGTCCAGGGGGCGGCGCGGGGCCGCGCGGCCTACCCTGACGTGGCACTACCTTCCTGCACCGCCGCCCCGTGATAGCCAAGTGATACCGAGAGCCTCCCCGCGCTGTCGCTGACGAGGTTACCGATGGTCTCCACGTCCTGCCGCGAGATCCGGAGCGTCGGCCCGGAGACGCTGAGCGCGCCCACGACGCGGCCGGCGTGGTCGAGGATCGCTGCCGCCGCGCACCTGATGCCCTCCTCGTGCTCCTCGTCGTCTATCGCGTAGCCCTGGGCCCGGACCCTGCGGAGGTGCTCTTTCAGCGCAAGCGGGTCGACGATGGTGTTTGGCGTGAAACGAGGTAGACCCTTCTCCTTGATCACCTGTTCGACAACTTCGTCGGGAAGAGTGGCGAGGATCGCCTTGCCGAGGGCCGTGCAGTGGGCGAAGACGCGGTACCCGATCCTCGAACGCATCATCAGGGTCTGCGGGGTGTCCACCTTGTCAACGTAAACCACCTTGCCCTGGTCGAACACAGCGAGGTGCGCGGTCTCCCCCGTGGCCCGCACGAGCTCCTCCAGGAACGGCCTCGCCTGGGTGCGGAGGTCGATTTGCTCCAGACGGTAGCTGGCTAGCTCCACCAGGCGCATACCGAGGCAGTACTTCCCGTTCGCCCCGTTCCGGCTCACATAGCCCCTGGACTCCATCGTGGCCAGCATGCGCGAGACCGTGCTCTTGTGGACCCCAAGCTCATGGCTGATCTCGGTCACACCGACCTCCCCGCGATGCGCGGCAAGACAGTCGAGGATGTCCAGGGCACGCGCAACGGAGTTTATTGCCTGGCCCCTTTCCCGACGTTGGCCTGCACCCTTTGACCTGCTCGCGAGGACGCGGTTCTTGCTTGACTCCATATAGGCACCTCCAGCCCTCGGGACCGTCCGGAACCTAGCAGATTCAGTAGATCCAGTAGGATCATTGCTGCCGCGGACGCCGTCTGCAGCGTCCGAGCGAACCGTTCCGGCCGCCCGTCATCATGGGGATTGCATCTGATGCGCAACGCATGCTGCGCCATGTGCAACTACTCTTCGTCATGGATCAGCGGATTCCTTCTGCTGCATCCCTCTCAGGAATGATTTTGCAGCACAGCCCCGCTACGGCCGACGAAGGTTGCTACGGTATACGGAGCTGCCGCGGCTGCGCTGGCGTGATGAGAAATTTTCAGTTAGAAGAAGGAGTTGGGCGATCAACGTCGAATGCCTATCATGTAGAAGCAATAGCGTTGCGATATATGCAACACCTCAGTTCATCGGGAATGTAGGGAAGCGGCGATTTGCGGAAGCGGGATGCGCTTGGGATTTCAAACTACGCAACACCGTGACGGTCGTTCCATCGCAGTGTGCAGGACTCACTGGCGGTGGTGTATCTCGCGATCGTGCCGCTTTACTGCAAGATGAACTCTGTCAGGCGGGGTCCTGCACGGTTTCCTGAGGACAAAGAACGAGTTGGAGGCATCGAGAGTGGGCGCATCCAGAGTCGAGAGAGAGCAGCAACTGAACGCGCTTATCGAGTCCGGAGTGGTAGCGGTCATCAGGACCAACAACGCGGATGAGCTCATCGGGATCTGCAGGGCGATGTCCGAGGGCGGCGTGGTAGGGGTCGAGATCACCATGACGTCCCCGGGAGCGATCGAGGCCATCTACGGCGCATCGAAGGAACTGCGGGGCAAGGCCATCATAGGGGCCGGGTCCGTCCTCGACCCCGAGACGGCTCGTGCGGCTATGCTTGCGGGCGCGGACTTCATCGTGGGACCGGTCCTTAACCTTGGCGTGATCGAGCTTTGCAAGCGATACGGCAAGATCGTGATTCCCGGTGCGTTCTCACCGACCGAGATCCTCACCGCCTGGCAAGCCGGGGCGGACGTGGTCAAGATATTCCCCGCGACGAAGCTTGGCCCGTCATTCATCAAAGATGTGCTGGGCCCCCTGCCGCAGGTGAGGCTCACGCCCACGGGCGGCGTGAACCTTGACAACCTTGGGGACTTTCTCAAGGCAGGCGCGGTCTTCGTAGGCGTGGGGACGGCGCTGGTCGACAAGAAGCTCGTCGCTGAGCGCGATTGGGCGGGGCTTGCCAGGCTTGCTAGCAGGTATATCGAGGCGGCGAAGGTGGCCCGGGCCTGGGGGTCCGACCGATAATCCCAGGTGGTCTCGATCATTGGTTGGAGCGAAGCGGCGCATGGTGTTCCCTAACCCCATGCTGATTGATTCGCTCCGGATTACATAGACGCACCGAGACGGGCATCGTGATTACCGATCTTGCTGCTGCAGGTGTGGAGGGATCAGGTTGGGCCTCAAAGTTGTAACGTTCGGAGAGATCATGCTGAGACTATCACCTCCTGGGTACCAGAGGTTCGTGCAGGCGTCGTCGTTCGAGGCAACGTACGGCGGGGGCGAGGCAAACGTCGCAGTGTCACTTGCCAACTACGGTCTCGACGCCTACTTCGTAAGCAAGGTCCCGTCGCACGAGATCGGCCAGTGCGCCGTGAACGCCTTGCGCAGACTGGGAGTGCACACCGACTACATCCTGCGCGGCGGCGAGCGGCTCGGGATATACTTCTGCGAGACCGGAGCGTCCCAGAGGCCGTCCAAGGTCATATACGACCGCGCGCACTCGTCGATTGCCGAGGTTGAGCCCGGCGAGTTCGACTGGCCGACCATTCTCAAGGGGGCTAGCTGGTTCCACTTCACAGGCATAACCCCGGCACTCGGCGACAACGTGGCCGCCGCAACGTTGGAAGCTTTAAAAGTTGCGAAGTCGATGGGCGTAAAGGTCAGCGTCGATCTCAACTATCGCAAGAAACTATGGTCTCCCGAAAAAGCCAACCGCGTCATGACGGAACTCATGAAATATGTGGACGTCGCCATCGGTAACGAAGAGGACGCGGAGAAAGTGTTTGGCATCAAGGCCGAAGCCTCTGACGTCGCCAAGGGCGAGCTTTCCGTGGAGGGTTACCGAAATGTAGCGAGCGAGCTTGTCGAAAGGTTCGGCTTCGAGATGGTGGCCATCACGCTTCGAGAGAGTCTATCAGCCTCCGATAACAACTGGTCGGCGATGATGTATGATGGTCACGAGTTTTATCAGTCTAGGAAGTACCGCGTGCACATTGTGGACCGCGTCGGTGGAGGGGACTCCTTCGCAGCCGGATTGATATACACGCTGTTGACAGGCGCTAGTTCCAAGGAGGCCTTGGAATTCGCCGCTGCGGCTTCTTGCCTGAAGCACTCCATTCCGGGAGATTTCAACCTTGTAAGTGTACCCGAGGTGCTAATGCTCGCCGGGGGCGACGCTTCCGGACGAGTGCAACGATAAACAAGGCGACTGTCACTGTTTGTGCATACCCGTTGGGGTCGAGGGTCACACGGAGTGGGCAGGCTTGCGAGTATCCGGATGGGTTGTCGTGTACGCGGGCGCGGAGATGGTGCGATCCGTCCGTTGGCCAAAAGGAGGGATGACTAGAGCGCGTTTTGGGGCGACGACTTGGGCGATTCGAGGGACAAGGCCGCGTCTATCCGAAGTGTGTGTCATGCTCTCGCGGGGTGTTCGAACGAACACGGCTGGATGGAAAGACCAGGCTCACGTTAAGGAGGGACCGCTAGATGAACTGGCGCAAGGTATGCGCGTCGGCTATCGTGATGTTGCTCTGTGGGGTGCTGATGAGCACTGTTATTGCGATGGCGCAGGGCGAGTACGTTGATACATCGAAGTACAAAAAGCAGCCGCCATATGTAGTCGGCCTGAGTAATGTCTCCCCTGCCAACGCCTTTAAGGTAGCCATGGTTGAGGAGTTCAAGGCCGAAGCTGAGAAACTGAAGAAGGCCGGCGTAATCAAGCAGTATTACATAACCGATGCCGGCGGGGCCATCGCAAAGCAGATCGCTGACATCGAGGACCTCATGGCAAAGGGTGTTGACCTTCTCCTTGTAACTGCGACGTCGCCTTCTGCGATTTCCCCCGTCGTTGAGAAGGCTGTCTCAAGGGGGATCGTGGTCGTCTCGTTCGATAATGTGGTTGACACGCCCAAGGTCACCGTCAGGCTAGGGGCAAATCAGGAGGAGCTCGGCGGCTCGATGATGCGGTGGCTGTGCGAGGAGCTTGGGGGTAAAGGGAAGATCGTAATGCTGGGCGGAATCCCCGGAACCTCGTCAGCGGTACGCCGGTGGAAGGGCGCGGAGGACGTTCTCAAGAGGTATCCAGGCATTGAGGTGGTCGGTACCGCCTGGGTTAACTGGGCGTTCGACAAGGGCAAGGCCGCGATGGAGAATTTCCTTGCGGCTCACCCCGTCATAAACGGCGTTTGGACCGACGGCGGTGGTTCGGCTCAGGGAGCCCTTACGGCGTGCATGGAAGCAGGCAGGATAATCCCGGTTACGGGAACGGCGTCTAACGGCTTCCTGAAGCTGTGGGCGCAGCTGAAACCCAAGGGATTCAGGAGCTACAGCGCTACTGAACCGCCATACTGCAGTGTGGTCGCCCTTGAACTGGGTCTGAAGGTATTGCAGGGTGAGAGAGTAAAACACGAAGAGGAAATGCCTCTGGAAATCGTGACAAACGACAATGTGGAGAGCCTCGCAAGGTTTGACGTCTCAGACATCTTCTGGGTACACACGAAGTTGAGCGACGATAAAGTGCGCGAACTGTGGGGTACCAAGAAATAGATGTCTCAGCAGTAATGCCGGTGTAGGGCGGGCGTGGCTTGTGGAGACCCGCGGCGCACGCACAGTGCGTGGTGGATATCCGGTGACGCGCCGGCTCTCGTCAGGCGCCGGAGGGTTCTTTCATGGCCGGTGTTCCCTTTCTCCTGATGAAGGGGATTCAGAAGAGGTTTCCAGGTGTTCTTGCCCTGGATTCAGTTGATTTCGTCTGTGAACAGGGCGAGGTCCATGGGCTCATCGGTGAGAACGGTGCTGGGAAATCCACGCTGATCAAGGTACTCGGCGGTGTTCTCCAGCCCGACGCGGGCGAAATCCTGGTCCAGGGGGCGCCGGTCAAGGTGGCCAGCCCGTCCCGTGCAGCTAGCCTTGGCATAAGTGTGATCCACCAGGAACTCAACCTCATTGATGACCTTACCGTAGCCCAGAACATTTTCCTGGGGCATGAGCCCAGGCGGGGTATGGGCGTTCTGGACCTCCAGGCCATGTGTGCATCCGCGCGGGACTATCTGAGGGTCGTCGGCCTTGACGTGGACCCTCAAGCAAAGGTTCGAGCGCTCAGCCTCGAGCAGAAGCAACTCGTGGAGATAGCGAAAGCATTATCGGTCGATGCGCGCATACTCGTCATGGACGAGCCGACAGCAGCGCTAAATGCGGAAGAAGTTAAGCGCCTCCTCAAACTCATACGCGACCTTGCGGACCGAGGATGTGGAGTGGTATTCATTTCTCACAGGCTCGAGGAAGTGTTCGCCGTCTCGCATCGCATCACCGTGCTGCGTGACGGCAAAGTGGTTGCGACACGGGCCAGGGATGCGATAGACCCGGAAACCGCAGTGAGGATGATGACGGGAAAGGGGCAGGTTGGGGCTCGCGTGACTGGCATAGCACCGAGCGGGCGTCCCCTCCTTGAGGTAAGGGGGTTGACGCTTCCCGGGGCCTTTTACGACGTAAGCTTTACCATCAATGAGGGTGAGATCGTCGGTATGGTCGGGTTGGAGGGACAGGGCCAGCGGGACATACCAAGGGCCGTATTCGGCGACCTGAGGCCCGCGCGTGGAGAGGTCTATCTCCGCGGCACTCGCCTTCACCTGACCTCGCCCCGAGATGCGATAAGGGCCGGCATAGCGTTTGTGCCTGAAGAGAGGAAGGCGGAGGGCCTTTGCCTGTCCCTCGATGTCCGCCAGAACATCGCTCTGGCTACCCTCGACAGTCGCCAGGTGGCAGGTTTTGTCCGGCTGTCCAGCGAGGCCAGCCTCATAAGGAATCTCGTCGAGCGGCTGAGAATCCAGCTTGCCTCTCCGTTTCAGGAGGTCAGGAACTTGAGCGGGGGCAACCAGCAGAAGGTCGTCATGGCCAAGTGGCTGTGCGGCAGACCTGCGGTGCTCCTGTTCTCTGAGCCTACCCGCGGGATCGACGTCGGGGCGAAGGAGGAAATATACCGACTGATACGTCGGCAGGCAGACGAAGGCAGCGGGGTTCTCATAGTGTCGAGCGATCTCATGGAGGTCCTGCGTCTGTGCGACCGGATACTTGTCGTCCACGACGGCAGAATCGTGAAGGAAATGCCCGCGGAGGGCGCAGACAGGGAAGCGATCATGACGGCGCAGTGGGGTCTGGAAGCGGCCCCAACCCAGGGATCTTCCACACCTGGGCTCTGCCATGGAGGTATAACATGACAACCCGAGGGCTGACCACTTCTGCGGGTCGCACAGAGGGCCGAGCCGCGCCGGTTGCGCGGTTTCACTGGAGACGCGATCCGTCGTTACCCATCTACATTATCACGCTGGTCGTGGTCGTTGTCGCGAGTGCGTACTCGCCGACTTTCAGGCGGCCGTACAACCTGTCCAATGTCGCCGTTCAAACGGTGGCGCTTGGCCTTGCCAGCCTGGGCCAGACATTTGCTGTCCTTGCCGGCGATGTCGACCTTTGCGTCGGGGGCGTCATCAGTCTAACCACCGTCATCAGCGCGACGCTGATGGGCGATGATGTCCTGACCATCCTGTGCGTTGTTGCGCTCTGCCTGGTCCTCGGTGCGGCCATGGGAGCAATAAACGGTCTCCTCGCCTCACGGCTCAGGATGGACGCGATGGTTATCACCTTTGCAACAAACTCGGTGCTTATGGGCGTCGCCCTCCACCTGATGCCCGCCCCAGGAGGGATGGTTCCGTATTCCTACATGAGGTTAGTTGACGTCACGGTGCTGCAGATACCGACCCCGGTGGTGCTGCTGGTTGCGTTCACCGTGTTGTCGAACTACGTACTGAACCGTACAGTCCTGGGTCTTCACATAAGAGCTGTCGGCGGCGACAGAGCGGCAGCATTCAGATCGGGGATAAACGTGACGACCACGAAGATCTGGGCGCATATTGTAGCTTGCATGTTCGGTGCAATGGCGGGATTGTTTCTTGCCGCCCGGATGGGCTCAGGCGATGCGCTCGCAGGCACGCCCTTTTCACTCGACTCGATGACTGCTGTGATCGCCGGAGGCACCAACTTTGCGAGCGGCACCGGCGACGTCGCAGGCACACTAACGGCGGCGTTTCTCATCACGGTCCTTGGCAACATATTCAACCATCTGGGAGTCTCCACGTATTTTCAGTACGTATTCAAAGGTGTGCTGCTTGTGATCGCAGTGGCGGGCGGAGCTATGAGGCGGAAGATGCAGGTCAGAGCTAGGCGGTGAGAGGATGCCCCGGAAGGTAGTCCCAACATCAATCCGCAGCGGACGGGCGGGAAACGCTCCATTCCTTGTAACTATAGCCGTGCTTCTCATGTTTGTGGCCGGCTCCCTGGCACCTGGCTTTCTCGCGCCCGCAAATGTGCTAAATACGTTACGTCAAGCAGTGCCGCTCGGGATAATAAGCATCGGCCAAACGCTCGCAATTCTGACAGGAGGCGTAGATCTTTCCGTCGGGGCTGTGGCCATACTGTCAAATGTTCTGGCCGCAAACATAATGAACGGAGAGGACTCAAATAACCTGAAGGCTTTCCTAGTTTGCCTCGTAGTCGCACTTATCGTTGGGGTCATCAACGGTCTGGGGGTTACCCGGGTTGGCATAAACCCGTTCGTGATGACCCTGGCGATGGGGATCATAGTCCACGGCGCGGCTTTGGTGTACTCGAAAGGGGCCGCGGGTGGGGCGGCGTCCCCTCTCATGAAGTTCCTTGGAACCGGCCGCATAGGAATCGTGCCGGTTGCGGTGGTATTGTGGGCGGTGCTGGCCGTTACCACGCTTGTGCTTCTCGAGCGCACAGTGATCGGAAGGCGCATATATGCTGTGGGCTCAAACGTGCAGACGGCCAGGATGTCCGGGGTCAACACTGCCTGCGTGATAACCGGGGTCTACGCGATGAGTTCCGTCGCCGCCATGATAGCAGGACTGGTTGTCACAGGCTACATGGGCGTTGGCACGCTCGAATGGGGCATAGACTACCGTCTTACCTCGATGGCGGCGGTCGTCATGGGAGGAACGGCCTTCGAGGGAGGCAGGGGCGGGTATCTCGGGACCCTCGGGTCCGTCCTCGCCATCACTGTGCTTAACAGCCTGCTAACGATACTGCGCATATCAGAACCTGTGAGGCAGGTCTTTTACGGTCTGGTGGTGCTGTTCTTCCTCATGAGCAGCCTTCGCGGCTCCAAAGAGAGTGCATAAGGCATGCTTCTGAATTCAGGCGGCGGCGCGGGCTTTGACAACGAGGGCTGTTTCACCGGTCTTGGCGCCATGGCGTTGGGGATCACGATGACATCCGGTGAGGGGAGACTGGTATCCCAGCGCAAGCGGGACGGGCTCGGTGGGCCCGCAAGGCACGTCGCTGGGGCGTTGGTGAAGGTGAGGGCGTGATGGGTAGGCTAGCGCGGGCGATGGTCATAGAAGAGCACGGGCGTCCTCTGGTTTTGAAGGAGGTCGAGATCCCGCCGCTATCGGAGGGAGAAGTGCTCGTGAAGATCCTTGCGTCCGGCGTATGCGGGTCCGATGTCCATATGTGGCGCGGCAGAGATGCCCGCAATGTGCTGCCCATGATACCTGGCCACGAGGGTGTCGGCGAGGTTGTAGAGGTTTGCGGCGAGAAGCGAAGCGTGACAGGCGAACCGCTTCGCCCCGGGGACCGCGTTATCTGGGATAGAGGTGTCACGTGTGGACACTGTTACTACTGCGCTGTCCTGAAAGAGCCATCTTTGTGCCCTGAGAGATGGGCCTACGGCATTCACAAGCCCTCCTCGGAATTCCCGTACCTTAACGGGTGCTTCGCGAGTCACTTGATTCTTCAGGCCAACACGCACATCGTCAATCTTCGCAACTACCCGCCGGTGGTTCCTGCCGTACTGGTTGCCGCAGCATGCTCAGGGGGAACCGCCGCCCACGCGTTCGCCCTGGCACGACCCAATGTAGGTGATACCGTCGTGGTTCAGGGGCCGGGGCCTCTCGGAGCGTTTAGTGTCGATTTCGCGAGGGCAGCGGGGGCTTCCAATGTTGTCGTGATCGGAGGCACCTCAGAACGCCTGGAGATCTGCAGAGAGTTCGGAGCCACCTGCCTTCTGAACCGTCACGATACAACCGCGGAGGAGCGAATCGAGGTGGTAAAGGGTCTTACCGGAGGCAGGGGTGCTGACTTCGTGTACGAAACTACCGGCGCGGCGGAGTCCGTGCGTGAAGGTCTCGCCATGCTGCGTGCCGGGGGCACCTATGTGACCGCGGGCTTTGGGGTGCCTGTTGGCGAAGTCGGCGTGGATTGGTTTCGGGATATTGGGTGCCGTAATGCAAGAATCCAGGGAGTCTGGGTGAGCGACGCGCAGCACCTTTTGGCGGCCGTCTCGCTTGTGACAGCTCAGCCGCGCAAGTACGAGAGGCTGGTGACGTGCAGGTTCCCGCTGGAAGACGCCACCCGGGCGCTTGAAGCTGTGGAACGTCGCGAGGTCATGAAGGCCGTTCTCATCCCCTAAGCAGCGGCGCCTCAACGGAGCCTCAATCGCTGTGACCTGCAAGCGTTCCTGACACCATCAGGCACGGACGGTTGTACAGGTCACGAGACAGAACAACCGGGGGGTCGCAGGGTGAAGGTCCATACATGCGATGTGCTGGTGATCGGTTCGGGCGGGGCCGCTCTGCGCGCGGCAATAGAGGCTAAGGAGTATCTCCCTGGCGGCAAGGTGAGCATACTCACCAAGGGCCGACTCGGCGAGAGCGGCGTGACCGCCACAGCCTGCTCCGACCGTATGGCGTTCCACGCAACGCTTGAGTACACCGAGCCTGGCGGACCTGACAACTGGCGGTATCATGCCGACGACGTCTTCAGGATGGGAGGGTTTGTCTCGGACGAAGACCTTGCCATCATACTGGCGAGGAACTCGGCGGATGCACTGTACTATCTTGATAGAATCGGGGTGCCATTCGCCAGGACGCCCGACGGGAGGATAGACCAGTTCGTCACGGACGGGTCCAGGTATGCAAGGGCCGCCTACACTGGACCGTACACCGCCGTAGATATCGAGAGGGCACTGGTACGGAAGGTGCGGAGTCTGAATATCAGGGTCGTGGAGCAGCATATCGCCGCATGCCTCCTGATGGACGGAAAATGTAGGCGAATGGCAGGTGTTCTGGCACTCGACACAAATGAGAACCCCTCTGGAGTGCCGGTGCAGTTTCTTGCGAAGAGCGTCGTGATGGCTACCGGAGGTGCGGGGCAGATATTTGCCGTAAACGTGTTCCCACTGGAAAACACTGGTGAGGGTTACTCAATGGCCTATGATGCCGGAGCCGAGCTGGTGAACATGGAGTTTATCCAGATAGGAATCGCCTCGGTCGCGACGCGCCTTGCATGTTCCGGGTCGATCCCGAGGTCGGTACCCAGGGTCATCAATGACAAGGGAGAGGAGTTTTTGCCCAGGTACATGCCGGAATTACAGATCGACGACTTGTACAACGTGCTTTTTGAGAAGGGCGCTTCATGGCCGGTTCAGTGTGAGCACCGCAGCAGCCGTCTAGATGTTGCCATTCACAAAGAAATGCAGGCGGGCAGGCGGGTGTTCCTTGATTTTAGCAGGAATCCCGTTGGGTTCGACTGGGACAGGCTGCTACCGGAACTGAAGGCGCGGTACGAGTCCGAAGTCAAGAACCCGCTAGGGCCGGCTGCCCGGTATGAAAGCCCTTTGAAGCGCTACCTCGAGATCAACCCCGAGAGCGTTCAGTGGTTCAAAGAACGGGGCATTGACCTGGAACGAGGCGACTTCGTGGAAATAGCTCCTGCCGCTCAACATTTCCAGGGAGGAATCAAGATCCGCACGCGCGCCGAGACAAGCATCCCAGGCCTGTTTGCAGCAGGCGAGTGCGCCGGTGGCCAGCACGGAGCGAACCGGCCCGGCGGACACGCGCTTCTCGACTGCCAGGTTTTCGGAAGGATAGCCGGGCGGGAGGCCGCTTTGGAAGCCGGGCATGTCAAGGGCCAGGTATGTCCATCCGAAAGATCGCTTGAAGCAGCGCTCCGCCGGATAGAGAGCCTGCGAGAGGGTCCAGGGATTCCTGCGAGTGCGGCCAGGGCTCGGTTGCAGCGGACTGTTTCTCGATGCGCTGGCGTATTCAGGACCGAAAAGGGTCTTTCGGAAGGCATCGCCGAAATTGCCGATATCAAGGCCGAGGGAATCGTGTCGGACGACAGGGGTCTTGCCTATGCGGTCGAGACGGCCGGGATGTTATACGTCGCGGAAATGGTATTGAGGGCAGCCCGGATGCGCAGAGAAAGCCGCGGCCCGCACCTTTTCTTCGACTCGGATGATGACATCGTCCCCCTTCCGAGAAACGATGGCAATTGGTGCAGGTACATTGTTATCCGCAAGGGACAAGAGGGCGAGATGCGGCTTGAGACCAGGAAGCCTGTCAGGGTGAGCGCGGTGTAGCACCGTGGGCTCCGTACTGAATCGATACATCCATTGATACATCGTTGTTAAAGAACACAGGGCCGAATTGCACAAACGGAGGCGCTCGTCGGTGTTCGGACACAGCAGGTTCAGATATCGCAGCCTGGAAGAAATCGAGGCGGACGTTGAACGTCTGGGGCTGGATATTGAGTTCAGCAGAGACACAAGCGTCCTGGCAGAGCCGGTTCGTATCGGAAGCCGCACTGCCCCAAACGCGCTTGCAATTCATCCGATGGAGGGGCGGGACGCGGACCCGCAAGGTAATCCAGGGGAGCTTACTTTCAGGCGGTACAGGAGGTATGCACGGGGAGGCGCGGGCCTCATCTGGTTCGAGGCGTCGGCGGTTGGGGCCGAGGGCCGCAGTTCAGACAGGCAGTTGCTATTTGCCAAGGGCAACCGGGCTGAGTGGGAAAAGCTGCTCACGATGACAAGAAAGGCTGCCGCAGACGAGTTCGGCACGGGGCACCGACCTATATGCATAGTCCAGCTGCACGATGCTGGCCGCTATAGGAAAGCCACTGGTTGCACCCCTGCGATTGTGGTGCGCAACCCGTACCTCGACCCGCCGGCAGGCATTCCTTCAGACCATCCTGTTATGACGGACTCAGATATTGAAGCCTTGGAAGAAGCTATGGCGGAAGCGGCAGTCATGGCATGGCGCGTTGGCTTCGACGGGGCCGACATCAAGAGTTGCCACAGATATCTGGTGTCGGACCTGCTGTCGGCTCACACCCGCGAAGGCAAGTACGGCGGAAGCTTCGAGAATCGGGCAAGGTTTCTCCTGAACGTGGTCGATAGGGTCCGCGAGCAAGTGAGCAAGGACTTCCTCGTAACGACTAGGCTGAACCTGTATGACGCGATTCCTTATCCGTACGGGTGGGGTGTGGATAGAGAGGATGTGGCGGTACCGGATCTTTCGGAACCTCTCAGACTTGTCGGCCTCTTGAGAGAGCGCGGCGTGAAGATCATCAACACGTCGAGCGGGACACCCTATTACAACCCGCATGTAACGAGGCCTTACGATACGCCTGTGAGAGGCACCTCGTTGCCAGATGAGCATCCGCTAGAAGGCGTCGCCAGAGCATTCAGGTTAACAGCGGAGGTCCAGAAAGCATACCCTGATCTGGTTGTGGTTGGTAGTGCATATTCGTGGCTCAGGCAGTTTCTCGGTAACGCCGCCGCAGCAAACATACGGAACGGGCGGGTGTCCATTGTTGGGGTCGGCCGCACTGCCTTCGCCCATCCTGATTTCGCACGGGATCTAATCAGCAAGGGGTGCCTGGACCCGCACAAGGTGTGCATCGCCTGCAGCCTGTGCAGCCAGCTCATGCGGGACGGGAGCAGCACAGGGTGTGTGATGCGGGATGGAGAGGTGTACGGGCCCATCTACGGGACCGTCAGGGCGCGCAAGTAGCACCTGGTACATCAGGTCAAAACTAACCTCACCGACATCCGGAGTGTATAGGAAGGCTTGCCACAAAGCCTCTGGCCGTGCAGAGCAGCTTTTGTCAGCGTACGTCAACACGGAGTCAGTCGCCATACATCAGTTTAGCGTCCCGGTCGCTCAAGTGCCTTACACATCCCCACGCACTCCCGGCACCGGATGCAGTTGAGGCTGTTGACTTCCTTTGGAACGTCGAGGTCCATGGGGCAGACCTCGGTGCACTTGCCGCACCGGACGCACAGGTCCTCTTTGACGGTGACGAAGCTGGGGGCCACCTTGTTGAAGGGGGCGTATATGGCCCCGAGCGGGCATATGAATCGGCAGAAGGGCCTCTTGACGAGGAGCATCAGGCCGAGAAGCGCGACGGTAATGCCGACCTTCATCCAGAAGAACGGCCCGATGAGCGAGCGGATCACGCGGTCCCCGAGGGCGAGCGGCACGCCGGCCTCCAGCGTGCCCACGAAACAGAGCTTGGAGAACCACGGCTCCCCGGTCAGGAACGGGATGGCGAAGACCAGCCCTGCCAGCACCAGGTACCGCACGAAAGTGAAGCGGCTCGACACGCGGAACTTCCTCACCGGGGCCCTGTACAGAAGCTCCTGAAGACCGCCCACCGGGCAGGCCCAGCCGCACACCGCCCTTCCGAACACGGTCCCGATAACGCCCAGGATGCCCAGGGTGAACAGGGGTACCCGGCGCGTAGCCGCGAAGTGCTGGAGCGTGCCTATGGGGCACGCGAAGCTCGCCGCCGGGCATGCGTAGCAGTTCAACGTTGGGCAGGGGACGTGCTTGAGGAACTTGAAAAAGTAAGAGTTGGCCAGGACGAAGCCCAGCGCCTGCCAGAAACCTCGGGGAATTGTGCGCTGGATAGACATGCTTGCGGGCCTCGCAGGCAGCCTCGTGCCTCGTGGTCGCCTGTCTTTTTGTATTGCAGCACCTGTATCGTGTGCAGAAGACGGCTCCATGTCAGCTCATTGTCTCCCTTGGTTCCTCTGAGTAGATCGCCATAAGTAATCGCCGGTTCCAGAGAGCGCACGCGCCGCGCAGGGTTGCCGGTGTTGCACTCTCTCTTTGAGTCACCGGCAACCCAAGACCTCGGAAACCGAGAGGAAACTAATGACCTCATGCTTAGGTAGATTGCCACAGCTTCACGCTGGTCTTCGCCATACAAGTCACTCCAGGGTTGCCGGTGTTGCCCTGCATGGACCACACGCCTGAGGCGCGCCTCGTTCGAATTTGGCGCTTAGGGCTCGCCAGATTCTCGACGCTCCACCCTGCAAGCACGGCCAACCCCAACACCGTCAGGAGAAGTGGCGCAAACCCACCGCGCCATACTTAGCTCTCGACGCTCGACGCGCGGCCATGCTGGCCTTGCTACAGAAGCTCGCCCGAATCGGCCTGCCTCTCAGAGCCGCACATTCAGGGGTGCATACTCAGAGCCGAGCCGCATCTTCTACCGAGCGCAGGGCCGGGCGCTTCGTACCGCGGCGCGGTGGCTCAGGACCCTGTGGCAATCTGCTGCCTGGCGGGACCCTCCCAAGCCGGCCATTCATTAACACCACCACGTCCCGTGTTTGCGCCCTGAGGACCCTTTCGTCACGAAACGTAGGTGCTTACGCGTTGCGGGCGAGCGATGCTATCCCACCGTTCCTACTGTATCCCTATGCAGGACAGGCACACTATGACGGCGTTAGCAAAGACCCGCGCCGGGTCGCCGAGCAAGATGCCGGCGGCTGTGAGCAGCAGGCACACTACAAGCGACACCAGGAATATGCCCCGTCGCACAGGAACACGTCCTTTCATTTCATTGAGATGAATCCCTGCCCATGCACTGATGGACATCCCCAGGAAGACAATGAACAAACCCGCAGCCTTTGTCAAGCGGGTCACCCCTGTCCGATCGTTATCTGAACGTCGGACCGTCCTCACCTCTCACCTTTCAGAATGGCTCACTCGACGGGCGCCGAAGGCTAAAAAAGAGTCCTTCCCGCCCTGACGTGCCGAGGTGCCTTCGTCTCCCAGGTGCCGACGGGCGGTCCGCATGGGTCCTATCCTGTATTGAAGGCCCTCTCAAGGACTTCTTTTAGCTCGCCGGGCGTCGCCGGTCGGGCGGGGGTCCCAAAAGACGGCTGGCTCTCCAACTCCCGGGCGACGATCCAGTCGAGGTCGGCGCGGGTGAGGCCGGCGGCGCGCAGAGAGTGCGGCAGGCCGGTCGCTGCGAAGAGGGCCGCGATTCGTGTTGCCAGCCACCGGAAGAGCAACTCGGACCCGCCGGGGACAGACGTCTGCGAGATGGGAGACTCGGGCGCGGTGCCTTCCGGTGCAGGAACCTCGCGGCAGCGCAAGACTTTGTCCAGCGCCTGAGCCGCTCGTGCCAGACGCCTTGCGGTCTCGGGGTCGCGCGCCTGGACTGCGAGCCCCGGCGCGAGCAGCATCCCTACCATATTGCCGTGGGACAGGCTGAAACGGTTGCAGAAGTGCACGAGCGCGTGCGGCAGCCCGAGCCGGGCATGAGCGAACGCGATGCCCATCAAGAGGCTTCCCCAGCACAGCGTGTCCCGCGTGGTGGCGGCCACCTCGGCCGCTGAGGTAGAGGATGCCGCCGACATCGCAGACGCCGGCCGCTCGGACGCTACGGGAGACGGGTTCACACGCGGAGGGTGGTCCTCGCGACCGAAGCGATCACGCTGGCTCGTCTGAGACGTCTCGCCCAACTCGGCTGGGGGGCCCGGCTCGACCGGATGGTCCGGCTCGGCGGGATTAAGAGGGCTCAGCCCAGCGGCGCCGCCACAGCCTCGCTGAAAGTCTGCGTCGCGGATGACGGGGGCGGTTTCAAAGGAACGTCGTCCGCTTCTGTCCGAGGGTTGCCCGGGATGCGCGAGGTCTTCGGGACCGCTCCGTGCCGCGGGATCATCACTGCTACCCGAGTCAGACCCAGTCCCACCAATTCTACGCGTCGCAACGAGGTACAGGTCCTCGATGCCACGGGCCAGAGTAGCGAACGCAGCCAGGGCCACTTCCTGCACCTTCGGCGATGCACCCGCGTTGGTCAGCACTTCGAGGGCTTGGGCGAGGGCGTCCACCGCCGCGACGACCGTGGGCGCAAGCGGGAGGGAGTCGGTGAGCGCGGGGTCGGCTACGATGAGGCGCGGAGCAGGGATGCCACGAAGGCTCCTTTTCTCGTCGCCAAGCTCGATGACGGCATTGTCAGTGCTTTCGGAGCCGGTGCCAGACGTGGTTGGGACGGCGACCCAGGGCAGGGCCTTCTCAGCCGCCACGTGCCGCCGGCCGAGGTGGAACGCGGCTACGTCCACGTCCACGTCAACATTCACAGCCACATCCGCGCCTTCCTCGTCTCCCTGGCGCGCGAGGGCGGCGACGGACTTAGCCACGTCGATGGTGGTCCCGCCGCCTATAGCAACAACGAGGCCTGCGCCGCTCCGCTTGACTGCCGCTATCCCGGCGCGGACAGTGTCATGATCGGCGTGGCCGTGTACTGTGCAAATCTCCACGCGCAGGGCGGGGGTTCCGCCCGCAAGCCGCCGCAGCCCGTCCACAAGGGCGGCCACGGCGGGCGCCTTCGAGCTCGACACTCCGACGACCAGGAGGACCGCCGCACGGGATGGGTCGACAAGCCCCACCACCGCCTCGGACACGACCCGGCCGCCGAGGCCGCGCCCGAAGACGATCCGCTCCGCCGCGCGGGGCAGGGCGGTGTGATCGAGCCGCACGCCGCCCGAGCCCGCGTCAAGCTCCACGAGCCCTGGTAGTTGCCGCAATTCCGTCGTACGTCTCCTGTATGTGTCCATCGTCTCTCACAACCAGGCCGCTCCGCAGCGCTATCTATACGTCAGGATGACGGCCACCATCTCCAGAGGCTCGTCTCCCAGCGCCTCGATGGCGTGGCCCGCGCCGCCGCCCGTCAGGACGGCGTCGCCTGCCGTCACCTCTCGCTTCGTCCCGTCGTCGTCCACAAGGCCACGCCCGGACAGGATGTAGAAAACCTCCGCTTCACCCTCGTGCCGGTGGAAGCCGATGGACGCCCCTGCCGGCAGGCGCAGGCGGGCGAAGAGACGAGCCCCGCCACCGAGCTCGTCCTGCCTGAAGATGTGGCTGATTTCGACGACCCCGTTGCCGCCGCGCATTCTTTCGCGGACTTCTTGTTCCATCTCGTCAGGCTTGCGGATCATCGCGGAAAACACCTCCAGCGAGGAGCCTCAATGTGCCGGCCGCACTCGCGTGTTTCATGAGCCAGGAAAACCCTCAGCTATCCAATAGCATGCTCTTATGCTTTGTTCGCCACTATCGGCCGCTTTCCTCTGCACGGAGGAGAGGTCTGCCCTGACTATAAACAACCAACGCCGAAGTTGAAGGAACGGCCGCGTGTGCAGTGTGCGTACCCGCCCGCCATGTCCCCTACGGCGCACGCAGCTCGTAACTTCGAGCTTGGTCATCCATATAAAGCAACACCACAGAGGATATGAGCAAGATGGACCACATGCCCCTCGCCTTTCAACCGGGGGATGCCCTGGCCAGCATGCGGAACCGTGGGATCTGATGCCTCGTTCTCGCTCGCTGCTCAGCGAAGAATATGCGGACGTTATGCCAATAGAAGGTAATAGCGCAACCCCCGGCGAATTAATCATGAAAAACTGCTTGCGAAAGGGGACGAGGACGTGACACGAAAGCCCAACCTGGTGTCGTCGCTCTACCGGCTCGCGCGATTTGCGAACGACGCGTCCACGCTGGCGAGCGGAAACCCCAGGAAGATAACAAAACGTTTGCAGAACAAGCTTGTCGGGCGGACGCTCGGAAAACTCCTCTTCAAGTGAGGGGTGAGATCCATGCGTCAATCATTTACCCTCATAGAGATCGCCGGGATCCCCATCCGCCTCCACTGGACTTTTCTGCTGTTCCTGGCGTTCACGCTGGTTTCCGGCGCCCTCAGGGCAGGGCTTGCGGCGAGCTTCGGCGGGGTCGGATTCATCATCGCGCTCTTCCTTTCAGTCACGCTCCACGAACTCGGGCACAGTCTTGCGGCACGCAAGTTCGGCATCAAGGTAAGGGACATCACCCTGCTGCCCATCGGCGGCGTTTCTCAGCTCGAGGAGATCCCTGACGACCCCAGGCAGGAGCTGCTCGTGGCCATCGCAGGTCCCGCGGTCAGCCTGGGCCTTGCCGTGATATTCTTCGCGGTGCTGCACGCAACCGGGGTCGCAGTGGGGCTGGCGGCCGTTCAATATCTCTGGGGCGGGCGCTTCATCGCGAGCCTTGCTTCGGCCAATCTCATCCTGGGGCTATTCAACCTCGTCCCGGCGTTCCCGATGGACGGCGGGCGCGTGCTACGGGCCGTCCTCGCGTTACGGATGAACTACCTCGACGCCACGCGCATCGCGGCATCGGTCGGTCAGGGGTTTGCGTTCCTTTTCGCCCTGCTCGGGCTGTTCACCAATCCCTGGCTCATATTCATCGCCCTCTTCATCTACATGGGGGCAGGCACTGAAGAGCGCACGGCCGAGCTTCGGCGCGTGCTGGGCGGCGTCCCGGTCCACCGGGTGATGACGACCAGGTTCGAGAGGGTGTCACCTGACGAGCCTCTGGCAGCGGTCCTGGAACGGGCGTACCGGGGCTGCCAGGACGACTTCCCGGTCATGGAGGGGGATGCCGTGCGGGGTATCCTGACCAAGGCGTCGGTCCTCGCGGCGCTTCACGAGAAGGGACCGGACATCACCGTGGCCGAGCCCATGCAGACGGAGTTCCTGACGCTCGCTCCCAACGAGATGCTGGCACGGGTGTATGAGAAGATGCGCGGCTGCAACTGCTCGTCCCTCCCGGTGGTCCAGGACGGCAAGCTCGTCGGCATGGTGGGCCTTGAGAACATCGGCCGCTTCTTCGCATACGAGAGCGCCAAGCAGAAGCTTACGAGGGAAGAAGAGAGCGCACCCCGGCGACTATTCTGAAAGACACAAAGGCGCACATACTTACCCGGAGCTTCTTGGGGTCGCCGCTCGAAAAGGCGAAGTCGTACGGACGCTGTTGGATGGTATTGACACTGTCACCATAAGAAGATGGTATATCGGAGCCGTGCCCTCGTAGCTCAGAGGATAGAGCAGATACCCGCTAAGTATCCGGTCGCGGGTGCAAGTCCCGCCGGGGGCACCAAGAAGTCACACAACGGCTTCTTGCCTGGGAGGGGCGGATTGGAAGCGGGTGAACCTCCCCGCGCGACTTGATGTAAATTGGCGGGGCGAGGTGATGCGAGCCGGGAAGTCCGGCTCGCATCACCTTACACAGTGTTTTGACAGGCTGACGATGCAACCTTGTGCAAACCCGGGAACCCACGTAACATCCGACTGTGCAGCGTTGGGCATTCCGCCTGCCGAATGTCCGACTGAAAGCCGGGAACGCTCAAAGTGTGCCCCTGTTTTGCCATGAGACGACCGCGCTCGACCTGAAAGTCAGGGTCGCCCTGATACCATTGCCGCCAATCGCCGACGGATGTCGTCGAGCTTGCCCGCTGCTTGCTCACCGGGCGCCTTCTGCAGGGCCAGCAGCTCCTCGAACACGGGCACGATTTGCGCCTCGGCGCACATTCCGGCTACAGCCGCGGTATCGATGGCATAGACCAGGTCCTTGAAAGCGGCCTGCGGATCTGCTGGGAGCGGCGAGCTTAGGATGCCGACGACCGCCTCTTTGCGTTCGCGGTCCAGTCTGGCGTCCTCTTCCGAAAGAAATGCCTCGAACGATGCCAGGTCCTCATTTGAGATCCTCCACCCGGAACCGCCCACGTTTTCCTCGAGGTGCGAGACGTTGGACGGGCCGGTGAGCGCGCAGACCACCGCCGGCTGGGCGAGCACCCATGCTATTGCAGTTTGGGCGGGGGTCTTCCCGTAGCGGCGCCCGACCTCCGCGACCCTTCCTGCGACCCGCAGCGCCGAGCGGAACTGCTCGCGCTGGAAGAGCGGGTCGTATTGACGGATGTCGCCATCGGGGAACACGTGACCTTCGCGGATCGTCCCGGTCAGGATGCCGCGGCCCGTGGTGCTAAAGGCTATCGCGGCCATCCCGTGCTCCCTGCAGAGCGGGAGGAGCTTCGCGCGGGCGTCCCTGGTCGCTGCCGAGAGCTCCATGAGCACCGAGAGGGGGCGTCCGACCTCGGCGTATCTGGCGATCTTGTCGGCGGGTAGATGGCCGACGCCGTAGTGGCGGATCTTACCCGAAGCGACCAGGCTCTCCAGGGCGCCCACCACGTCCTCGACGGGAGTCTTCGGATCGTCGAAGTGGACTTGGTAGAGGTCGATATAGTCCGTGCCGAGCCGCGCGAGGCTTTCCTCGCACGCCCTTTTCACCCTCGCGGGGGACAGGTCCATGCTTGCGCCTGAGACCACGCCCACCTTGGTGGCAATATAGATGTCGCTCCGGAAGTCGCGCACGATCTTCCCGAGGATCGACTCGGCGTCCCCGTATGCGTCCGCTGTGTCGAAGAACGTCACCCCAAGCTCGTAGGCGCGCCGGACCATCCGGGCGAACTCGTCCAGGTCCTTCTTGCCGTAGACTCCCGCGAGGCTGTAGCAGCCCACGCCCACCTCGGAGACGCGGAGGTCCCTGCATTGATTGTACCTCATCGGACTGGGCACCGTCCTCTTGTTGTGTTTGTCATGCGGGAAGCGTGCCTCCCAGGAGCGCTACCCTGCCTGCCCGCCACCTACCCTTTGCTGCTACCTCTGCTCCTGTGCCACAAAGTGGTCCCCGCGAGCCCTGGTCGCGCGCGAAGATAGTCTTGCGAAGGCAATCTCGTGAGGATCACTCGCGTGTACATCGTGGCTCCGTGGTGACCACCTCGACGTCCGTGCCGGCGAAGCTAGTAGAGTTCCATCTCGATATCTTTGGCCGAAAGCGGCTCTCCAGAAAGGGAGCCCAGGACATCAAGTATCGGGTCTGTCTCTTGTAAGTGCGACTCCGCAGTCTGACGCACAAAGCCTGGGTTTGTAGGACGACCCGCGGTATCTGAATAGAACATCCCGGCCTTCTCCAGGAATGCGTCCAGGACCCGGCGCTTCACTCCAGCAACCCCCTTGCCAGTCTGTATATGCAGCCTTCCCGTTCCTCTGCCCACCGATATGACGGGAAGGTGTGCCATTCCGAGGCAATCCGCTTCTTCCTGTTCTTCCTGTACGGAGAGCCTCTCTCGCTCGATCTTTATAGCAACTTTCCCCACATGGCAGCGGTTGCCGAAAGGCTGCTGCGTCGCCGCAAATGAACCTCGGTTGGAAGACACAACCACGCGCTCGCGTGTATTGTAACATCTCGTTACCTCTATCGCCAAGGGCAACCCTCAGACGCCTGCTAAGTCCTGGATATCTTCCTTCACATATATGAGGACTGGTTAGCGCCGCGAGGGCTGATGACCCGGGCGAGACTCGTCGGACGACAAGAGGGGAGAGGAAAGGACGGGGCAGCAGAGTATTCTACATTTTGGGAGAGTGGACACAGTGTTGGGGCGAGCCAATGGCGGTGCAGGTGCGCCTGGCCCGGAATCTACCATTGCGATCACCCCTCTACCATACACGAGAATTGGGCCCGGCGCGTTCTCGAGGGAATCAAGAGGGGAGAACAGGCGTAAGGGCGCAGGGGTGCTCATGTTTGGTGTCCTTGTTGCCGCCTTTCTGATGTTTGCGATTCCGGGATGCCTGTTCGTTGAGGTGATTGTCCAGGTCGAAGTGAGCCCGGCGGACGCATCCCGCGCACTGGAGGCGGCTGTGGCCCAGGTGGGAACTTCGTATGTGCTGGGGGGTCAAAGGCCTGAGGACGGGTTCGACTGCTCCGGCCTCATCGTGTGGGCCTACCAGCAGGCGATCCCCGGGGCGAGGTTCCGGGTGGGCAGGGCGACGGCTCCCGATGCCTCAATGGCAGACCTTTGGGTCTGGAACGTTGCCCTCAAGCCGCCCCAGGACCTCGTCCCCGGCGACCTCGTGTTCCTGGCGGACGACTCCGGACAGGTGGTTCACGGGGGCCTCTTTATGGAATGGGCCGGCGATGATGTACTCAGGTTCGTGAACGCGTCATCATACTCCGGCCAGGTGGTCGTGGACGAATGGCCCCTGCACGGTGAGAAGCGCGGCCAGAGGTTTGCCGGGGCCGGGAGGCTGAAGGTTGTGCGCCGCCGCTGGTAGACGAGGAGCAGACGTTAGGAGACGGGGAGCAGCGAGCGGAAAACGGGAGGGACGGGGGCCCGAGGTTTCGAGGGGCCAGGCCCCTGTACGCTTCCTATCGCCTGGCACCTCGCCTGGCACCGCTCAGCTGCGTCCTGGCGCTCGTTGTTATTGGAAACCAGCCCAGTGCCGCCGTTTTCATCCCGCGATGGCGGGCTGCGGCTGCAGCTGCAGCCGCAGCCGCAGCAGGGTGCTATGGAGGACTACTCGTTGTACTTCGCAAGCCAGGCGGCGTGCTCAGCCTTGATCTTCTCCCGCATCGCGGCGTCCATTGCGAGCCGTAGACCTGTAGCCGCCATAACCTTGGCCGTCAGGACAAGCCCCTTGTGGCCCTCGGGGGAGATGGTTATGTCGGCGTTTTGCTGGGAATGGCCGGCCGTCTGCGGTATCCCGTCAACACCCACGCTGACCTGGACGCCAGGCGCCACGAGGGACACAAGGCCGGTCTCATCCCAGCCGCTGGGCGGGCCGGGCTTTTCCTGGACGTTCGCTCCGCCGTAATCGACGGCGTACTGGAAAGCGAGGTCGTTGAAAGCGCCCACAGAGATGGAGGGCACATAGACGCCGTACTGAGCGATGTCAACCGTGGTACCGGTGGCGAGAGCCGCTCCCTTTGCGATGTTGTTCATCTGCTCAACCTTGGCGTCGATCATCTCGCCCGCCTTCCTGGGACTCACGGCGCCCACCCTCGTCTCGTCGATGAAGTGCCTGACCCAGATCGTGGCCGACGCCATCTCGGGGACTATGTTCGGCGCAACCCCTCCGTCGGTGACGACTCCGTGGAACCGGAACTGGGGCTCAGAGTGCTCGCGCAGCATCTCGATGCCGTGGAACAGGAGGAACACGGCATCAAGGGCGCTCCTGCCGCCCCAGGCCGCTGCCGCATGGGCGGACTTGCCGTGGAAGGTGTACTTCATCTGCCGAATGCTCATTGAAGAGAAGCCGCCGCTGCCGCGCGCCGTCGTCCTCGCGGTGCCGTGGCTTCTGATTATGAAGTCCACCCCGTCGAAGTAGCCCGCCTTCGCCATGGCGGCCTTGGTCGGGGGGCCGACCTCCTCTGCCGGGGTCCCGATCACCCACACGCTTCCCGGGATGCCCTTCTCGTCCATCACCTTTGCCAGGGCGATCGCTGCGCCGACGCCCGCAGGCCCTTGCTGGTTGTGCTGGCAGCCGTGGAACGGCGGATTGCCGCGCAGGGCGTCGTACTCCACCATAAAGGCGATGACCGGATGCTCGCTCTTGCCTTTATACTTCGCCTTGAACGCGGTAGGAAGCCCAGACGGGCCCGAGTAGTCCGGCGAAAGCCCGCCGATTATCTTCCACTCGTCGAACTTCGGGTCGAGACCGGGGACTCCCATTTCCACCTCGAACCCATTCTTCCTCAGCTCCTCTGTGAGCATGGCTGAGGCCTTGAACTCGAGGAACCCCGGCTCCGGGTTGTGGTACATCCAGTCGTTCATCTCGATCATGCGGGCGCTATACGCATCGATGTTCGCATCAACGGCCGCCCGAACCGCGGCAACCTCGGGGGGCTCCGGCGGCACTACCTGGGGCGGGGCCGCTGAGACTGTTAGCGCGAAAGCCAGTACGCACACCACTACCGCCGGAAACCATCGCATGGTACGTTTCATCATTCTACTCTCTCCTCTCTCCCTGTCTTCTTGTGTAGTTCCTACGTCTCTTCGTCCGATGTCCTGGTGTCTCTCTTCGCACTGCTCATCCTGGAATGCCGACTGCAGGCTACCGGCTGTTCGCGTTCGGTCCATGTCTCACCCCCTTTCTCTGCCGTAATAAGAAGCCTCCCGCCCCCGGCAGCCCGAGACTCGTCGGGCTGCCAGGGACGGGAGGACAACTTTCCCGTGGTACCACCCCGGTTCGCTGCAGCCTCGCGGCTGCAGCCTCGGTTTCATTGCCCTTTCGGCAAGAAACAAGCGGATAACAGGTGCTTCGCAACTTCGCAAGTGCTACAACCTGGCGAAGCCTACTTTCCCTGGGTCGTCGCGCTTCCCGGCGGGAGAGCGCTCGCGGGACGATGATTCCCGGCCGGGGCGCGTCCGCACCCGGGGGTTCGGCTTGCAGCTCAGGGGCGAGTTCGGCGGGTCCTGGGCGCCGGCTTCCACCAGCCGCCGGCTCTCTCCGGCCCTTGGACCAGTCTACTACTCCCCTTCATCGCGTTTAGAGCGTCCTGATGGTGTCTTGTCATATAAGCAAGTATGGCAAGCATGCTGGTCAGCGGGCCAGGGGGCCCGCAGCCCGTGGGCATAGCCGCGACCCGTTGCCTCGCTCTGCGCGGTGCGCGAGAACCGGAAGCAGCCTTGCCGCTGGAACCGGCCCTGATTTGTTCACGGCCTGTTAGCGGCGCGATCTGAACAGGGATTAACCGGCCCTGGACACAACCAGCTAGCGCCAGGGCTACCTCTCGCGCCCCAGCACTGGGTCTGTGTTCGATATGATACCAGCACCCGCCCTGTCATGTCAAGCAGAACCGCCGGCGTAGTACCTGGCAGTGTCTTGTAAGTGGACACGCGGACGCGCGAACCCGTGAGCTGGCAAGCATTACCGTTGCTGGGCGTCCGGCCTGTGCCCGAGCGTACGGATGGGGACCGGATTTTGAGCGCGCGCGTAGCTCCCGCGCTTTGCCAGCAAAACCGCGGGCGAATTTCTCTCGAATTCCCTCGACCTGTAGCAGGAGATCTGGCTACTCCGTCGAATAGTGTTTCTCAATAAGAAGGAGCATTGCGTAATGCGCAATCTCAGTGCAGGGCCTGTGGATAACACGAAAGGCCTTGTCAAATCGCTGCAAAAGGCAGCGCAATTGATGGACGCGCTTACCGACGACCGGCCGGAGCTCAGCCTGACCGAGCTTGCCCGCCTGTGTGGGCTTCATCCCAGCACCGCTCGGAGGCTCCTCGTCACGCTCGAGGCTGCAGGCCTTGTCCAGCAAGACAAGCGGTCCCACCGGTATAGTCTGGGCATGAAGCTGTTTGAGCTCGGCCACAGGGTCGAAAGGCGCCTTGAGCTAAGGGCCGCAGCCCGCGGGGTGATGAGGGAGCTGGTGGACCGGGTGGGGGAAACGGCCTACCTGTCCACGTGCCAGGAGGGGGAGGTGTACTACATTGATATCGTCGAGAGCGTGCAGACCATCAGGCTGACAGCCAGGATCGGCCAGAGGCTGCCCCTGCACTCAACGGGCACGGGCAAAGTGTTCCTGGCCGCCATGTCGGGTGAGGAGCTGGACGCCATCCTTTCGAAGCCGCTCACCCGGTTTACCGAGTTCACCATATGTGAAGCAGAGAAGTTGAGGAGCGAACTGGCAGAGATACGGGCGAGGGGATATGCCTTCACCTGCGAGGAGCATGAGATCGGAGCATCGTCCGTCGCTGCGCCCATCTATGACCAGCACGACAGGGTCATCGCGGCGCTGGCGATATCGGGGCCGGCCTACCGCCTTCCGCGTGAAAAGCTTATTGAGCTAGGCCCTGAGGTGAGGGAGGCCGCCCTGCACATCTCCTTCAACATGGGTGCCAATCCAGACCGGCACGGGTGCCCCCAGTCATCTGCTTCGACAAGGACCGGATCGCAAGACTGATCTGCTGAGATTTCAAAGACTGGTAGGCTGCCGCATGGCATGGCGACTTGCCGACATATAGTGGCTGTGCCGCCATCCGCGTGGGCGATGCGCGACACCGACCTCCGGGCCAGTGTATGGCCAGTGTATCAGGATGGCTTCGCAACCTTATCGACCTTAGGGCGAAGGTCCGGTTGTGACGAGTGGTCCTGCCGTGTGCGCGAGGGTTTTGAGGACCGGTCGCGCCACACTAGCACGCTACTGTTGTAAGGCCCGCACCCGCAACTCAGCAGGGCGCAGGAGGCCGGGGCTACGCGGCCGGGGCCCGGCGGAGCATGCAAGAGCATGGCGGCGCATGCTGGGCCATACCGGGGCATGCCGGACCGGGGCATATCGGGCATGCGAGGGTATGCTGGGGCGCAGCGAAGTCAGCCCGGCCCGTTCCTAACGGGCCTGGTGACCCGACAGGGCGCGTCAGACTGCAACGAAGCGCGGCCCAACCCGGAACAGAGCCGCGTGGTGTGACGCAGCCCACCGCCACTGCCTGCACTGCAGTGCAGTGCAGTGCAGCGCAGCGCAGTGCAGCGCACCGCAGCACGGGGCCGGACCAGGCGGGGCAACGCAGCACAGCACGAGACGGGCAACGCCACATATGCAGCGCCACATATGCAACCATACGACGCAGCACAGAGGTGTACACGACATGGCAAGAAAGGTGAAACTCGCTGAAATGACCTGGGTGGAAGTGAAAGCCGCCCTCGAGTCGGGGACTGACACGGTGATAGTCCCGCTCGGCTCCGTCGAGCAGCACAGCCGCCATCTCCCCCTCATCACCGACAGCGCGAACGTTGAGTGGATCGCCGTGAAAGCCGCCGAAGGCACAGACGGGGTGCTCGTTGCTCCCACTGTGGTCTACGGGATAAGCCATAACCACATCGACTTTGCGGGGACGGTCACCTTGCGGACGTCCACCTTGATCGCGCTCCTCAAAGACATCGCCCATAGCTTCGTAAAACATGGTTTCCGAAACATCGTCTTCCTCAACGGACACGGCGGAAACAACGCTACCGTGGCCGTTGCCGCAATAGAGCTTCGCGAGGAGACCGGAGCGACAATAGCCAACATCTACACACCCAACCTCATGAGGAACTCCGCGAAGCTGCTCGAGTCGGACATCGAGTGGCATGCCGATGAAGGAGAGACCTCGACTGCCCTCGTAGCCATTCCCGAACTTGTAGACATGAGCAAGGCCGTCAGGGAGATCCCGAAACCGCGCCCGCTGTTTACCTTCACCGAGGAGGCGCTCAGCCGGTCCGTGGTCGACCTCGGGTTGCCGAAGACCAGGGAGATAACGACCTCAGGGACCATCGGCGACGCTACTCTGGCGACGCGCGAAAAGGGCGAACGCATGATGGGCGAGGCCGTCGAGACCCTGATCAGCGTGATAGCCGAGCTTCGCGAGGCGACGAAGGCTTCAAGCGCGCGGTGACGCCTGCGCGCCGTGAGCAGGGCGCGGGTGCAGAGGAGGAGAGAACCAGGAAGCAAGGAGGAATCTTTCATGGCCACGATAATTCATTGCGGATCGATCCTTACCGGCCCCGGATGGGAGCCGCAAGAAGGTTGCACTATCGTTGCCGATGACAGCGGCCGGATCGTCTCCATCGAGAAGCGTGAACCTGCGCCGCGGGCCGCTGCGGCCGGCGGTGCGCCGACCGCACCCGCCGTATCCGTCGTATCCGGCGCACCCACCGCGCCAACCGCGTCCGAAAAGGGCGCCGCCGTTGTAGACTGGGCCGACTACATGGTCCTGCCCGGGCTTATCGACTGCCACGACCACCTCGGGATCGACCTCGGCGATGAGCGGGCACAGTCGTATGACCACGACGCTGTCATAACGCTACGGGCCGTGAGGAATGCCCGCCACTTGCTGAGATCGGGTATCACGACCCTGAGGGACGTGGGCGAGTCGCGTCATCTGGACGTCTACTGGAAGCGCGCCATATCTGAAGGAGTGGTCGAGGGACCTCGCCTCCTCATCGCGGGCGAGTTCATCATGAGGACGGGCGGCCACGGCTGGTACGGGGGCCTCGAGGCCGACGGCGAGGTCGCTGTGAGGAAAGCCGTCCGCGAGCAGGTAAAATGGCAATCCGACCTGGTGAAGATCATGATAACCGGCGGCGTATCCACCGAGGGGTCGTCTCCCACCATGAGCGACTATACGCGTGAGGAGATAGCGGCTGCGGTGGACGAGGCCCACCGGCTCGGCAGGAGGATCGCCGCGCACGTCCACGGTGGCGACGGGGCCACGTGGGCCATCGAGGCTGGCGTGGACTCGATCGAGCATGGCGTGTTCCTCACGAGAGAGCAGCTGCAGATGATGGCCGAGAAGGGGACTTTCCTTGTTGTCACCTACGGCGTCATGAAGTACGCGGCCGAGTCGCCCGGAGTGCCGGCCTATTACAGGGAGAAGGCCGCTGCGGCGTGCCAGGCGTACATGGACACGCTCCGCGCTGCGCGGGAATGCGGCGTTCCGGTGGCGATAGGTGGGGACACGTACCACGGCGACCCGACGGCCGAAGTCCAGGCGCTCCTGGGAGCGGGCTACACCTTGGAGCAGGCGCTCGCCGCGGCGACGCTCGAGGGGGCGAGGCTCTGCGGGATATCTGACCTCGTGGGGTCTATCGAGGTGGGCAAGATGTGCGACCTCGTTGCTTTCCGCAGGGAAGATGTTTTCGCGGGCGATCTGCGTCAGGTCCGCGGCGTGGTGAAGGCAGGGAAGGTATGCGGTTGCTTTGGCGGTTGATTCGAGGCCGTCATGAGCGGCGGAGCGGGGAAGAAGCCGGCTTGGTTGGGAGCACAGAAGGAAAGACGGAAGGAACGGGAAGAGAAGGAGAGGAGTGAAGAACAGATGAACACAAGAGACACAGCACGAGAAGCAGCGACGAAAGCAGTCAAGGTCCTGGCCATCACGGTAGCAGCCCTGCTGGCTGCGCTTGCAGTCGCCGGGTGCGGCGGCTCCGGCGTTTCGAAGGGGCCCAGGCAGGAGATCGTCATCGCTCAGGGGACCGACCCTCAGACCCTGGACCCCCACCTCACCACGGTCCAGCAGGCCCTCAACATCTCCGGCGCGATATGTGAGCCTCTCGCCTATCTCAACTACAAGACAGGTGAAATCGAGCCCCTTCTCGCGGAGAGCTGGAAGGCCATCACCGACACCACCTGGCAGGTCAAGCTCCGCGAAGGGGTCAAGTTCACGAACGGCGAGGAGCTCACCGCGGACGCGGTCAAGTTCTCCTTGGAGCGGATAGCGAACCCTGAGTTCAAGTCGCCGGCTACGATATACACCCGCCCGATCAAGTCCGTGGATGTGGTGGACAGGTATACCGTGAACATCACCACGAAGGAGCCCCTCGGGGTCATGCCGCTTTACATGACGAGGGTATACATTGTTCCCCCGAAGTATATCCAGGAGAAGGGCGACGAGAACTTCAGCAAGGCTCCTGTTGGGACCGGTCCGTTCAAGCTGGTGGAGTGGCAGAAGGACGAGAAGGTGGTGCTTGAGGCAAACCCCGACTACTGGGGAGGCAAGCCGACCCTCGATAGGGTAACGTTCAGGGCCATTCCTGAGACATCTACCCGGATGGCCGCGCTGAAAGCGGGCGAGGCTGACATCGTCACGCAGGTCTCAACTGACGAGGCCGAGTCGCTGTCGAAGGACGAGAACATCAAGATCCTTCCTGTGCCGGGCCTGCGGGTGATGTTCGTCCAGTTCAACCTGACCCAGGACAACGCCCTGAAGGATCGCCGCGTGCGCCAGGCGCTGAACTACGCGGTGGACAAGGACGCCATCGTGAACGACATCCTGCGCGGCTACGCGCGCAAGTGCGAGGGGCAGCCTCTCACCAAAGAGTACTTCGGGTTCAACGAGGAGATAAAGGCCTACCCGTACGACCCGGAAAAGGCGAAGAGCCTTCTTGCCGAAGCAGGCTACGGGCCAGATAACCCGCTGGCGCTCACACTGTACGCTCCTCAGGGGCGCTACAACCAGGACAAGGAGGTAGCACAGGTCATTGCCGGCCAGCTCGAGGCGGTGGGCGTCAAGGTGGACCTCCAGGTGCTCGACTGGGGCCTGTTCCTGAACAGGCTGGTGGCGAAGGACTTCAATCCGATGGCCTTCTGGGGCGCGGCCACCGAGCCCGACGCCGACCTGTGGCTCAGCGGCATGGTGTACAGCGGCGCTGCCTACTCCATGTATAGCAACCCGGCGGCGGACGAGCTCATCTTGAAGGGATCGAAGACCGTGGACCAGGCGGAGCGAGCGAAGATCTACGGAGAAGTGATGCGGATACTTCACGACGACGCGCCTTATATCTACCTCTACCAGCAGGTGGACATCTACGGCGTGAACAAGCGCGTCGAGGGTTGGTCCCCGAGGCCAGACGAGCAGATCGATCTCAAGGGGATAACGGTGAAAGGATGATCCGCGTTGGCGACGTACCTCGCAGCTCGGCTCGGCCACGGGGTGCTCGTGACGCTGGCGGTGCTCAGCGTAGCTTTCGTGCTGCTGCATCTTGCCGGCGATCCAACGTACCTCCTGGTCCCCGTAGGAGCGAGCCCTGAGGAGATCCAGAACATCCGCCACCAGCTCGGCCTGGACCAGCCGCTCTGGAAGCAATACGTGAACTACATGAAGCGCGCCCTCAGGGGGGACCTCGGGACGTCCCTGAGGTACAACCAGCCCGTGCTCGGGCTGGTCCTCGAGAGGTTCCCGGCGACGATGAAGCTTACGGCGGTTGCGCTCGCGGTCATGCTCATCGTTGCGGTCCCCCTTGGGGTGGTGTCTGCAGTGAAGCGCAACAGCGCCTTCGACCAGATCGCCACAGGCCTTGCCCTGCTTGGCCAGTCCATGCCGACCTTCTGGTTCGGCATAGTGCTGATACTCGTGTTCGGCGTGTCGCTGCGCTGGTTTCCCACCTCGGGAAGCGAGGGCTGGAGGGCGCTGGTGCTTCCCGGCGTCACGCTCGGAGGATACACGGCCGGTCTCACCACGAGGATGGTGAGGTCTTGCCTCATCGAGGTGCTGGGCCAGGATTACATTCGCACGGCGCGGGCGAAGGGGCTTGCGGAGCGGATGGTCCTCTACAAGCACGCGCTCCGGAACGCCGCCCTCCCGGTGGTAACGATAGTCGGTTACCAGCTCAGCACGCTCATCGGCGGCGCCCTTGTGACCGAGCAGATCTTCGGGTATCCGGGGATGGCGCGTCTCGCCGTGCAAGCCATAAACAACCGCGATTTCCCGGTGGTGCAGGCGTTTGTGGTTGTGGCGGCGGTGACGGTCCTTGTCATCAACCTGGTGGTTGACCTGATGTACGTCCTTCTCGATCCGAGGATCACCTACGAATAGCGAGAGACGAATTACGGATGACGGACAACGGAAGACGACGTATGAGTGGCCAGCGGGGCCGCGGAACGTGCTGCCGAGGCCGGACCCCTGCGCCCGGAGCGCCGGAGCCAGAGACCCCGGGCGAGCTCCGAGGCGGCGGTTATGGGCGGTATCGGCCGTTGCGGGGACGAACATCTCGAGCATGACTAAGCTAAGCTGGCGTCTCGTGAGGTTTACGCAATGAAGGTGACGAAACTGCGAAAGGTGATCGCACGTAACAAAAAGGCCATACCAGGTCTCGTCCTTCTCAGCATCGTCATGGTGGCGGCGGTGTTCGCACCACTGCTGGCGCCCCACGACCCGAACGAGCAGAATACCAGCCTGCGCCTGCGACCGCCTGCGGCGCTGGGCGGGCCGGACGGGTTTGTGCTTGGGACGGACCCACTGGGCAGGGACGTGCTTAGCAGAGTGATATATGGGGCCCGGGTCTCGCTCCTGGTCGGCCTCGTGTCGGTGGCCATAGCCGGGGTGGTCGGGGTGGTCCTCGGGGTGATCGCCGGGTATTACGGGCGGGTCGCGGACGCGATCGTCATGCGGCTCGTGGACTTCCAGATGGCCATCCCGTTCCTGCTGCTCGCGCTGGGCGTGATGGCGGTGCTCGGCCCGAGTCTGCGCAACGTCATCATAGTGCTGGCGCTCACGGGTTGGGTGGTTTACGCACGGGTGGCGAGAGCGCAGGTGCTGGCAATCAAGCAGAAAGAGTTCGTCCAGTCGGCCGTGGCGGCAGGCGCGAGCGACCTGCGGATACTCGTGCGCTACATCCTGCCGAACATCCTCCCGCCCCTCGTGGTGGTCGCCACCGTGGAAGTGGGGCGGACCATCCTTGCTGAGGCGTCCCTCTCGTTCCTGGGACTGGGCGTGGAGCCCTCCACGCCCACCTGGGGGAGCATCGCTGCGGATGGACGCGATTACGTGAGCCTGGCATGGTGGGTCTCGACCGTCCCTGGCTTTGCGATCCTCCTCACGGTGCTCGGGACCAACTTCCTTGGCGACTGGCTGAGGGAGAAATTCGATCCCACCTTGCGCATCTGACGCCATTGACGGCGACTTTCCTTATCGCCATAGTCTTCAAGGTCCGCGAGTTCTGTTCTCGCAAACTCGAGCCTCCTGATGATGCTGTCCCTGGAAGCTCGCTCCGCGTCTAATCCTCCGCTCACTCAGGTCTTCAGCCTCGCGCGAGACATCCAGCACGTACTGCGGGTAAGATGTCCGGTCGCGGACGACGAGAGGCATGCCTCTCAAAGGTGCCCATGCCAGCGATGCGTTCCACCGATGCGCGCCGTGGTGTCACACCGGGTGAAACACGACTCCGATTATGCCTGGCCCGCCGTGGACCGCGAGGGGGGGACCAATGTCTGACAGGATGATCTCCCCGCAGTTCAGGACCGTCTTGAGCCGTTCGCACAATCGCTTTGCCTCGGCAAGGGCGTTTCCATGGACGACCGAGACCTTCACCCTGGAGTCTCCGGCAGCATCTCTGGTCAGTACAACCAGCCTGTCCAGGGCGGCCTGGTACGTCCTGACCCTATCCACCACCTCCACAACCCCTTCCTTCACAGAAACCAGCGGCTTTATCGAAAGCAAGGAGGCGATGAGTGCCTGACCCTTGTGGATGCGTCCGCTCTTCAGGAGGTGCTTCACTGACTTTATGACCGCATAGGCGCTGATGCGCGGCCTCAACTCTGCCAGGATCCGAAGGATTTCCTCCTTTGTTTTCCCGCATCGCGCGGCTTCGGCCGCCGCGAGTACCATGAATCCCGTTCCCATGGACGCGGACAACGAATCTACTACCTCGATGTCAGCATCCGGGAAACTTGCCTTTGCGAGGTTGGCAACCTGGCATGTGCCGCTTCCGGTAGAAGTGATGTGGATCGAGATGATGGTCCTGACGCGCTCGAGCAGCCTGCGGTAGATGGAGATGAATTCAGCTGGAGCAGGCTGCGAGGTGAGTGGCACGTCAGGCCCCTCAAGCCTCTCGTAGAATTCCCCGCGCGTTATGTCGACGCCGTCACGGTACGTATCGCTTCCGAACTGTATCCCAAGGGGCGCGACGGCTATGTCGTACTCCTCGATCAGCTCTTGAGGCAGGCTCGCACCGCTATCTGTTACGATTCCAATACCGCCCTTCATGATGCCGCTCTTCGTGCCCTTCATGCCTCGCACCCCTCATTGTAGACTTCCGCTTTCCTAATTAAAGAGAGAATAGAGGGATAACCGCAAGTACTCGTTTTCAGCAAGAGGCCTACGCCTTGCCTCAAGGTATTCCCCAAACTGGCGCACAATTGCCTCGAGGAAAATGCTATCTAACGGATCGAGTTGGGTTGCCACCCTGCACAATAATTCGCCCTTTGGAATGACGAATCCTCTAGACGGTCCGGATCTCAAAGTGGTTACTGTGGTCATATCGCGGCAGGCTTTCTCCCGTTCGACGAACCAGAACGCCTCTATGGGCTCGGGCCGGTATCCTCGGCGAAAGAGGCCGCGGCTTTCTAGAGCCCCGCACCCGTCGCGCATAATCCGGTTCCCTCGTCGTAGGCGGCTAATCTCTTCCCGCTCGGCAGTTGTTAGCCGCTCCCTCGATGTAAAGAGGGTAGTAGGGAAAGATGCAATCAAGTGTACATTGCGATTACGCGACTCGCTGCGCGCAAAGCCGCCATAGTTCATCAATCGTGCTAAGCCGGTCGCATCCTCCTCCGAGGGTCGCGGTTACGGCGCACGACGATCTTGCGTGTGCGCGTCCGACCGCCGAACATGTATGCTGTCCACGGGAAGGGGAGGATCTGCATGGATCGTGCAGAAAACCGGGTACCGACGGGATGGGGCACTCTAAGTATGAGGTCATTAGTTTTCTCCGTTTTCCGAGGTCTTGGGTTGCCGGTGATTGCACGAGGGGTGTCAAAATCCGGCTGCCTAGCCAGACGGGCCGGATTTTGGCGAAGCGCGCCCCGCTTGGGGCGCCGTCCCCGAGTGCAACACCGGCAACCCTGCACGGCACGTGTGCTCTCTGAAACCGGCGATTACTTGTGGCGATCTACTTAGCCAGGAAGGAGGTGGAGTTGCCACGGCTGATGTGGTCTATCATGCGTCTGCCCAATCCGGACTCCGAGTGATCCGACCACATGTAAGCACTCACGGGCAGTCCTATGTGTATGCTTGTCCTGATCCCGACATGGCAGCAGCCTTCCTTTCCGGCCACGGTGGCGACCTTACCTGTCAGGTAGGGCGCTGCCGCGGGTTGCCCTACATTGTCGAACGATACAAGGGGGCCTGGGAGGAACGCTACAGGGGGCGCGGCGGGTCGTTGTACACGCTGCCGGCTGGAACGTTCATCTCCCTTGCCACGATGTGGGAGGAAGAGGTCGTCAGTACGGAGGCGGTCCCTGTGCGCGAAGAGACTCGCGTCCCTGATGTCGAAACGTTCCTGCTGGACCTTGCGAACCGCGGTCGGCTGTGGATTGCCCGCTTTCCAGGACGAGTGCCCTGCCTGCCGGCTGACGAACGCGACTACGTTAGAAAGCTCGCGGGCTTCATCCGCGCCGGCGGAAGGGGCGAAAGGATGGCCCGCCAGGTTCTCTTTATTCATAGGCCCGACCTACTGGAACGGGTGGAGGAAATTCTGGGCTTCAGGCTCTGACTGCTCCTCACTTCACGCGTCCGGGAGGGTCTTTTGACGTAGCGCTTCTCTTCTGGAACAGTGCACGAGGCATGTCTGTCTGTGCTTCTGGCCCCGACCGGGGCATGAAGGCTGATGGCCCGAGGCTGCGCGGATGCTCTCCGCGTTCGGAGCTGTGGTGATCTCAACCCAACTGATGTCGAGGGCAACAGTGAAACCACAGCAGGGACCTCTGCGCTGCGTGTGATCTTCGGAGGTGATCCGGGGCAGTGACGTACGTAGATGTCGTTTTGACGGGCGTAATTAACTTCGGCCTGTTTGGGGCCGTAATGATGGCTCGCTATGCCATACACGAGGAGGGGCCCGACGCCTTCTTGATTCACGGGGATGGGCTGGGCCTGCTCCTGTTTGCGGAGGGCTGTCTCCTCGCTGTGGCTGTTACGGCGTTCCGTTGCGCGCTCCTCGTCAGGTGGGGAAAGGCGTCGGTGTATCTTAATCCTCAGGCATGGCCAGGAACTCTGGGAATGGCTGGTGCGCTCGTGTTCGGGTTCTCGGGCGTGGCCCTCTTTGAAGAAGGGCTCTTCAGAGGTGACCTGCTGCAAGTGGTGGCAAGGAGATACCCGTTGCACGTCTCGGGGGCCGGGACATCCTTGCTTTTTGGGTTGTTGCATTTCGCATCGTATTCGTAGTGCCGCGTTGTCTGGCTGGGAATCCTCAACGCAAGGGCATTGGGCGCGATTCTATCAGGATTTGTTCTAAAGACCCATTCCCTGATGCTTGCTTTGGGCTATCACCTTTCCTGGAACGTGGTGCAGGCGTTACTCTGGGACAGCCGACGGCTCGGCGATCAACCATGGGTGCGTCTTGAGGTACAGGGCGGCCTTCTCGCTGGCGATCCGGCTGGTCCTGAAACCGGGTTGGCTGCCACCCTGGCCATTCGTTTGACACTTGCGTATCTCCTGGTCAGATTCGGGCGGCAGGCGCCTCTCGGGGGGCGAACGGTCGGGGTCGTGACAGCAAGGACGCGATACCTTCACTCGGTAAATGAGGTAAACAGGAAAGGGTCCCCTGGCGCTGGCGTCGAAGTCAAATGTGAAGGCGGGCGCAACCCTGAGTGATAGACCTACCACCTAGAAGCGCGATGAAGGTGTCTCCTGAGAAGGATGGTTTTATGCTTGCGATGTGGACATTCCTCAAGCCGACGAAGCTCAAGATGCTGTTCCTCGTGGAGTGGGCTGTCTATATGCTTATCGAGCTGTCGCGGGCCAAGCTGCGGACGGCGCACCAGTTGATAGTGGCTGGCTACCCGCTCATAGTGTTCTACCTGATCGGCTGCATGATGGCAGCGCTGGCCCGAACACCGAGACGGTTGCCGCGCTGGCGACACCTTCTGGGACTGGCTGTGCTGCTGGTTGCTCTGGAACAGCTTGTCAAGGCGGCGGTCGGTGCGTTCATTCCATATCGCGGGTCGGTCCCGATCATCCCGGGCTGGCTGCACCTTGCCCACGCGCGAAACATGCACGGATCGTGGCTGGCCAGGGAATTCGGCATTGGTTTCATGGGTACCGGCGCGCTGATAGCGATGTGGGCAATCGCGCTCCCCTGTTTCGTGCTCGGTTTTCGCTGCTACGCTGTGAGGAAACGCAGGAGTCTGTGGGTGGACGTGGCCTTCGTGACCATCGTTGCAGGAGTCGGCGGCGCCCTCTGTGACCTCGCCCTGCGCGGGTACATACTCGATTTCATCAACCTGCCCGGTGTTGTGACCGCAGACCTCAAGGACATCTTCGCTTACGTCGGCGTCGCAGCCCTCTTCGCCGAGCTTGTGGATAACCCGGCGATATCCTTGACGTGGCAAGGGTGGCGGAGAGAACTCGAGCGCACGCGCCGCTTCATCACCCGCTTCGCAGCGTTCTCGGCGCGCGAGGCTCGCAGGGCCGTCAGGATGATGACAGTGTCTCGACAGCGGAGGCGGGACTGACCTGTCAACAGGAATGGCCTGCCGCTCAATGCCGTTTTGTCTGCCTCTCGTCAATCTGCAAGGCACAGTAAAGGGTGTGGTAGCCGCCTCTACTACGGGTGAACACCTGTTGTATTAGGGACTTGAGTTTGCCGCAGTGATGACTAAGGCCGCCGCACGCAGGGCCAAGAGGTCGTGCAGTGGAAACCGGATAGGTGGAAAGCCGAAGGGCTCAAAGCTGCGAGAGGAATCGTACTTGCACGCTCGAGCCCAGGCTTAGGGCTGAAAAGGCCCTGGTTTCGGTGATAATAGGCAGCAGTACCTCGACGGTACTTGAGCAAGGAGTCAATGGCCAAGCTCCGCTCGATGCGTGTGGGCCAACACCAGGACGAGGAGGCCTTGCTACTGAGGAGGCCTTCCCACTGGATGCATACGCGCCATACCGGCGCTCAAGACGCGGGAACGCCACTTGACCGGACGTGACCGGGGGCTGTGCCGCGCCGACCCGTCGGTGACACTTGGCCGCTATTCTCATGTCCTGCCGGACATGCAGCAGGGGGGCGGATAAGCGGGAGACGATGGTGCTAAACTAAGAGACTCACACCCACCCGGAACGTCACACCCATTTCCCAAAACGGGGCCCGGGAACTTTCCCGGACCCCGCAAACCTTATTCTAGCTGGCGCGCCTGGAGGGACTCGAACCCCCGACCCTCTGATCCGTAGTCCGGTAAGCGTCATTCCGCCTAGTACTGTCGAGTTCGGCAAATCCCATCTAGCTGGGCAAATGGGACCCTCCGGTTTCCACTCCTCCCATGTCGTACCACCACGTACCGCCAATTAGATTGGCACAGGATTGGCAAGATCAGCAAAGGCTGACGCTGGGCGAGGGGAAGGCCGGGGGCCCACCGCCGGCTTGGAGAATACCCGTGTGCTATGTGGAATAGTATGGCAGCCATAGGAGGTCTGAATCTAGAAGTCTCTCTACGGAAGATAACCTGGTTATCGCGCGGGGGCCACCGAGTTCAATGCCCCACTCCTCGAGCCCCATAAGCCCCAGGACCGAGCTTGCCCCAGTCGTCGTGGGACTTCGCGTAGCACATCCCCGCTTGATGTTTCATGCGTTTGCTACCTCGCCCGTGGTCGTGTGGAGAACCTCGCCCCTTAGGTTCATCCGTAGGAGTGGCAATTCTCGGTAGCCTGCCACGCGCCGGAACCCGCGCTCTGCTTCCTTGAGCCCTACCAGTGTCCATCTTAAGACCTGGTTTCCGTTACGCCACCTCTTGACCCTGCGCGCGGTGGTCCTTGCCATTTCTATGGCGGACTCGATGGGATTCATCGAACGTAGGGTGCGCCGGAGAGCGCCTGTCAGCATGAGCCTGTTAATGGTTATCGTCTCCTCCAGGCCCTCGCGTAGGCTTGCGGCGGCTCCAGGGTAGTTCTTCTCCAGAGAGCCTGCCAGTGCCTCAAGTGCTTTCCTCGCCGTGTTGGCATCAGTCTTGAGCTCAGGCGGCTGCAAGCTCGCGCCTCACCCAGGGGCGCTGTTCCTCAGGGAGATGGTCAAGAACGTTCCTCATCTTGTGAACCTGACACCTCTGGACTGGAACATGATTCCCGAGCATATCTCAAGCGTGTTGGGCCCCACCTCTACGCACAGCGCAGGCAGCCCGTCTTTGGCACTCTGGCGTATCGCCTCCAGGCTCAGCGCCACCTCGCAGGAGATCGGTGTTTTCGTTGCGTCTTCTTTCCTGTCGGTCCTTCCGGTCTTGCTCTTCCCGTAGTATGCTGACATCGGCGGCTCCCCCCATTCTTCCACAGCTCCGTTTTATCGCAACGGAGCCGGGAGCCGCTACCTCAAATTCCACGAACTTTGGGGCATCCTCATAGGATTTTATCTCCAGTATAACCTACGAACTGCGAATCGGGGGCCGGCCCTTCCATTATGTCTTTTATGTTAGCGTACACAGCATGAGGACATGGTGTCGGCCAAGTTGATCGCGGGTTATCCCTCTCGTCTTCTCAGGCCTCATGCACACTTTCCGCCCTGAAGAGGCGCTGAAAGAAGCTGTCGCACCTGAGCCCGTGAAGCTATCATGCACGGAGCTGCCTCGCTGGATCAGGGGGCTGGTATCCAACCCGATGCGCCGGGTAGAGGCATCCAAGATTCCTCTGTGGAGCGTTGCAAGGTACTGTTGGGATCCTGCCTCATATTCCCTACGCATACCAGCTTGAAGGATAGCCTATTCGAGGATGTTGCACAGACCTTGGCAGGCTACTTTGAGCTAAAGGAGGGAGCCGAACAGGACAAACGGTGCCGAAACTTCGGCCTCTGCTACGAGCCCAAGACAGACACATTTGGGGTTACGCTGTTTTTGTTAGATGGGCACGATCCAAGGAGAAGGCCTCTCAAAGGTCGCAAGCGCTGCCTCTTTGCCGTCCGCGATGAAACACCTGAAACGGGCTTTTCCTCACGCCCGGCATCACATTTACTGCTGCCTCTGGAATGCGGCACCTGGCAGAGGGAGAAGTTCTTGCGTCCAGCACTGGAAAAAACCCGCGCATGGTACGAACTGCGCGATTGTGCGGGAAAGCTGATGACTTCTATCTCCATGTAACGTTCGAGTATCCTTGTCCTCCTCCCGTCCAACCTCATACCATTCTGGCTGTCGCCGTGGATAGGCGTCCGCTCGTTGAGGTGTCCTTCACAGACCTGGAAGGTACGGAGATTACCCAGGCTGTTGTGCCGGGTGATATGTGGTGGCGAGAGCAGCGGCGCCAACGCGAGGTTAGAAGGGAAACTCAGCAGCGGGGTAAGAACTGCAACTTTAGCTTCTAGGGCATCAATGACAACATCCTGCGTCTGGTCGCCAACGAGATCGTGGACCTTGCGCACACGTACAAGTCGCAGGTTGTCATGCTTGATAGGAACGGTCGTAGAGCCCAGGACGGTAACCTGCGTGCTGGCATGCGCTAGCCCGGCGCTAAGTCCGACAACGACCACGGTTGCCAGGAGAAACGCGACGTTCCTCATCACGGTCTTCGTCTTTCGTGGTCCTCCTTGCACTCCAGTGTAGTCCTTAGGGCGGCCAAGGTATGTCTTCAGGGGATTCCACTCGTCCATGACGTCATCTGTCTCCGGGTTTTGCCTTACGGGTCTATTCGGTTAGCACACGGGCGGAAGCCCGTGTTGTTTTCAGTTGCCTTCGGTCAAACCCATTATTGCACACAGGCACTAAACTGGTATGACATGCGTGTTCGAGATGGTAACACACGCGTTAATGGTACGTGAAAGCTATAGATAACCAAGCTCGAACTCAGAAGTTGCGTGCGACGCGAAGGGCATAGACAGCGGGCGAGCCAGCCGAGCGCCTGCGGACATCGTGTTAACTTCAGAGTCGGGTATCTATAGCACTGCTTTGTTACGTAGGCAGCCGCCATCCAATTCGGTGGCCGGCGGCGCAGCTGACCTGTCCCGCAATCCCCCTTCGAAGGCCTATAGGCGGCTGCCTCTGCGATCGGATTGTCACGCGCTGCCCATCTGGCAGAGTAGTACCGGGCGTACCAGCTTCGACTGGGGTAGATACAACGATGACGGCTCCGACGCGGGTCTTGTTAAGGCATCATTAGGACTTTTGTAACAAGTATTCACAGCCGCGCAATCGGGGTGTAAAGACCCGGTGCTACGCTTAGCACAGGTAATCCGGTGCCGAGTTCAGGTAGTCCGGGGCACCGCAAGTACGCTCTGACACGGCGGGCCATACGGACTTAACTTGCAGGGTCAAGCAGGTGCAACAGACTGCCTGTTGGCGCCGGACAGGACCAGGGCATTCAAGAACCACATGAAAGGAGGGACATTAGTCAGAATGAACATGACAGCGGATCTACACGTGCACACTGTCGCAAGTGGACATGCGTACAGCACCATCCTGGAAATGGCGAAGGCAGCGAAGGCGCGCGGTCTCAAGGTTATCGCCGTAACGGATCACGGCCCTGCCATGCCGGGTGGACCGCACCCTTACTACTTCGGTAACCTGCGGTCGGTCCCAGACACAATCGGCGGGGTGCGCATCCTCCGGGGCGTGGAAGCCAACATCCTCGACCCCAGCGGCAGTCTCGACCTCGGCGATGCTTGCCTCTCGGGCCTGGATTTCGTCGCTGCAGGCATCCATCCGGACACAGGGTACAGCGGCCGTAACGCACGGGACAACACCCGGGCAGTGGTAAACGCGATGCAGAACCCTCATGTCGATATGATCGTGCACCCGTGTAGCCCCGGTTACCCAGTGGATATGGAGCAACTGGTTATGGCGGCGGCGCACTTCGGGGTTATACTCGAGCTGAACGCTCGGTCGTTCTCGCCTTATATGATCGGTCGGCGCGACAGCTGGGAGCTATGCACCTACATGGGAAGGCTTGCCAGGAAGCACGGCGTGCATGTAGCGGTCAATAGCGATGCACACTTTTCCACTGAAGTAGGCGTTGTGGACCAGGCTCTTGCCATCGCCCGCGCGGCTGACCTCACCGAAGAGCACATCATCTGCGCGAACCCGGCGCGTCTCGCCAACTTCCTTGAGCAAAGGAAGACTCGCCTCCGCACCGTGCCGCTTCACACCGCGGTCTAGACAGTCCGATTGGGAAGGCAGGCTCAGGGTAGAAGCCTATCAGGCAGTCTTCGGCTGGCCTCTCTCAGTCTCGGGTCGACCCTCAAAAAGGTTGATCTCTATACCGTCTATCGCAACCCGCGGCGTGGGCGGTTGCCCGGTGGCAAAGCGGGCCAGCGCATTCGCGAAAGTGACCTGGACCGCTTTCTCGCTGCTGGGACGTCGTTTGCAGGCGAGGAAGTGCGGAAGGGTGATGTATGAATGGGGGCTTACTCCTGATGAGGGAGGAGAACATGTTGGATACCAAACTGAATTCCGCCTATGTTCTGTCGAGCATTGTCGCAGTCTTGACCCTGGTTGCAGCCGCGGGTGGGCTTTTCATCGACGACCTGTACCGGGACGACACCTTTATCACGGTAGGATGGTACGGCAATGACCTAGTGACACTCGTTGTAGCTGTCCCGCTGTTGGTCGCGGCGTTGATCCTTTCGATGCGCGGCTCGCAGCGAGCACAGCTGGTCTGGCTAGGGATGCTGGATTATACGCTTTACAATTACGCGTTTTACCTTTTCGGGGCTGCTCTCAACCGGTTTTTCCTGGTTTATGTAGCCCTGTTCACGCTGTCGGTTTTTGCGCTCATCTTCGGCCTGGCGAACGTCGATGTCAATGGAATCAGCCAGAAATTCCAGGCCAGGACGCCTGTCAAATGGATCAGCGGTTACATGATGTTTTGGGCTGTTTTACTGGGGGTAGCGTGGATCGCCCAATCGCTAGATTTCGTCGTAACCGGGCAGCTTCCGCAGAGTGGTTTAGATGAGGGCGGTTTCAAGCTGGTGGCCGCTCTGGATTTATCGCTTGTGGTACCGGGCCTCGTGTTGGCTGCAATCTGGCTGTGGAAGCATCGGCCCTGGGGATATGTGCTGGCAGCTATGTTCAATGTCAAGGGCGCCACTTACACCCTGGTTTTAACCGCCGGTTCTTTATACCAGGCTAATGCCGGTATAGAGGGAGCCGCGGATCTGGTGCCGTTATGGGTTTTTCTCGGCGTAGCCTCCCTAATTGCTTCCGTGCTCTTGCTGAGGAATATGCAATCCACAGAAAAGCAGGGTGAATCCATACATTTGGAGGACGAGATTTCGTCCTTTGGTGTCGACGCCGGAGCACAGTGACGTCGGCTACGCCGGAGGAATTGGCACCGCTGGAGAGTGAGGAAGCCCCGGCATGAGCCAGGGCTCCGGTGTGTGGCGGGTTAATGTGTCTGGGCGGAAATCGCAAGTGCTGATTTGATGGCCTCGACCTCCTGGCTTCCTCTGTG
>JACIXY010000020.1 GCA_014360195.1 Bacillota bacterium | reverse complement strand
GTTGAGGCGCCCTGCGACGGGACCACGGAACCCGCATCCTTCGTGTCGCGTGACCGGACTTCCAACAAAAACGCAAACCTCAAATCAAGGGGAAGACTGCCCCACTGTTCTTGACACGTACGGTAATCTCGCGCATGTTGCCTGCGGCTCGGCCCTGTAGTACAATTGGCTCGTGCATCTTCCATCCGGCGGTCCATCCGGCGGCTCCTGGGCATTGTCTCAACGACTCAACAGCCTATGGCCCCTGGCGCGGCCGATGACGGCCGACCCGGGCGGCACGCTGGAGGAGGGCAGAACACGGTGCCCGGCGCGGAGCGGGCATGAGAGGCATGAGCAGATGACGAGGAAGTCTCTCGTTAAGGGAGCGGCGATCCTCGCCGCCGCGGGCCTGGCCAACAGGTTCCTCGGTGCGGTCTCCCGGATCGCCCTGCCCACCCTCATAGGAGATGAGGGTGTCGGCCTGTACCAGATGGCTTATCCCGTTTACGGGGTGTTCCTGGTGGTCTCGACCGCAGGGATCCCGGTGGCGGTGTCCAAACTCGTTGCCGAGCAGACGGCGCGGAACAACCCTGCAGGCGCTCTCAAAATCCTCAAGGTTGCGACAGCAATTCTCTTCCTAACAGGCACGTTCTTTTCCGCTGCCCTTGCCCTTGGGGCAGGTCCGATCGCCAGGTACGTGGCGCGGGATGCGCGGGCAGCTCTTGCCATTGTGGCCGTGTCGCCTGCGGTGCTCATCCTGTCGGTGACATCCGCATTCCGGGGATACTTCCAGGGCTTGCAGAACATGGGGCCGAGCGCGCTTTCGCAGGTGAGTGAGCAGGTCGTGCGCGTGTCCACCATGATCGGCCTTGCGTGGCTCCTTTTGCCGCGCGGGGTGGAGTTCTCCGCGGCGGGGGCAAACCTGGGTGCGGTCCTCGGGGGCGCGGCGGGTTTCCTCGTGCTGCTGGTTGCGTACTTCAGGCTTCAGCACGTCCCCGGGTCGTGGAGGGTAACATGGTCCCAGGTCAGGGCCGTTTTCGCCCAGACCGGCAGGGGCAGAGGCGCGGACGCCGAGTGGAGTGAGGGGCTGCGCGACTCCGAGAATTACATGAGATCTACGCTGGCCCTTACCCGTCGTATCTTCGATCTTTCGCTGCCGGTGGTCCTGGCTGCTGCGATAATGCCCCTTATGCAGTTTCTCGACATAGCCATCGTGCCGATGCGCCTCGCGGCCGCCGGGTTTTCGCCGGACGAGATCACGAGGCTCTTCGGGCGGCTGACTGGGATGGCCCAGCCGCTCATGTACTTTCCCACGCTGGTCACGGCGGCCGTGGCGGCCAGCGCCGTGCCGGCGATCTCGGAGGCCCTCGCCCGGCGCGACAGGGGCACGCTATCCGGGCGAGCCCAGGAGGCCATCAGGCTCGGGTTCCTGTTTGCGCTGCCTTCCGCTGTGGGGCTGTTCATATTCGCCAGGGAGTTCTCGATTATGCTGAGATGGCCTGCGGAGGTGGAAGTGCCGCTGCGGGCTCTTGCGTTCGGCACCGTGTTCCTGGCGCTCCAGCAGATCAGCTCAGGCATCCTCCAGGGTCTTGGAGCTGTGAAGGTACCTGTGCGCAATCTCGCGAAAGGGGCCGTGGCCAAGCTGGTAGTGAGCTTTGTGCTCACCGGCATGCCGGCCTACGGCATCCGGGGCGCAGCCCTGGGCACTGTGGCTGCGTTCGCCGTGGCGGGGCTTCTCAACGTGGCCACGCTCGTGCGGATGCTGGGTCTGAGTCTCGATGTCATGAATACCGTCGTAAAACCGGCGGTGGGCGTTGTGGCCATGGCTCTGGTAGCACGGGCTACGTATGGCGGAGTGTATGGGGCAACAGGGAGCAACAGCCTCGGGTCACTGGCCGCGATAGGCGTAGCCGTTGCCGTGTACGGGCTGGTGCTCCTGATCACGGGAGTCGTCGGGCGGCACGAACTTGAGGTTTTCCCCGGCGGCGGAAGGATCACGAGAGTCCTGGAAAGGCTCAAGCTGCTCCGTCACTAGGTGAGCGTGCAGGGATTTTCCCGACTTTGGGAGGGGTTGCCGGTGCTTGCACGAGGGGTGTCAAAACCCGGCCACTCGCCCAACAGGCCGGATTTTGGCGAAGCGCGCCCCGCTTGGGGCGCCGTCCTCGAGTGCAACACCGGCAGCCCAGCAACTACTAGAAAACGGACAAGGACTAACGCACCCCCACTTGAGTCTGCGACAGCGCCCCGACGGCGTGTCCGGGGCGGGGCTTCGGGAAGGTGCAGGATATGTCGATGAAGCAGAGCGATGACGAAGTGAAAGCCACGAACGACCGGTACTCTTTGGCCCCACTCGTCGAGATCATGCGGAAGCTCCGGGGCGAGGGCGGGTGCCCCTGGGATCGCAAGCAGACCCACGAGTCGCTCAGGACCTACGTGGTCGAGGAGGCCTACGAGGTGGTCCAGGCCATAGACGACCGCGACGACGAGGAGCTTTGCGAAGAGCTTGGAGACCTGCTTCTCCAGGTGGCGTTCCACTCTCAGATCGCGAGTGAGTCCGGGAGGTTCGATGTGGGCGATGTCATCCGGGGCATCGTCGAGAAACTCATCCGGCGTCACCCGCACGTGTTCGGGGACGTCGAGGCGAAGGACAGCAAGGCGGTCCTGCGCAACTGGGAGCGGATAAAGCAAAGGGAGAGAGCGGACGAGGGGGGCGAACCAGGATCCATCCTCGACAACATCGCCGGGGCCATGCCTGCCCTCATGAGGGCGTTGAAGGTCCAGGCGAAGGCGTCCAGGGTTGGCTTCGACTGGCCGGACGTTACCGGGGCGCTCGAGAAGGTTTGGGAAGAGATGGACGAGCTAGAGCAAGCGCGGAAGGCGGGGGACAAAGCGAGGATGGCCGAGGAGGTCGGCGATGTCCTCTTCGCCTTCGTTAACGTGGCCAGGTTTCTCAAGGTGGACCCCGAGATCGCGCTCGGCCGCACGGTGGACAAGTTCATCGCGCGGTTCAAACACATCGAGATGCGGGCGGGCGAGGCCAACCGCCGCATAGAGGACATGACCCTGGACGAGATGGACTCTCTGTGGGAGGAGGCCAAGGAGCTGTCGGCGGCGAGCGAGGAGCGGCACGACGACCCTAAATGAGGGAAAACTACCAGACTGTCACTTGGCGCTAAGTGAGGGCATAGACCACTCTGTTTGACGAGAGGGAAGACGTCCTGCCTGCATCCGCAGGCAGGTCTTTTTTTGTGGGGACTGGCATAACCATTCATCAGGAGAAGCCTGCAGCGAAGCTCGACGGCTTGCGCGGGCACGGACCGCGGGCTAAGTGTGGGTTCACAAGACAAGTCTAAGCCTGTTTTCCACTGCCTCCAAGCTGAATGTCGTCGAAGCGCGATGCCCGGCGGGACGTTCCCGGAGCGCGGCACCGTGCGACACCGCCAGCCCCTGGCAAGATGACGGCGAGCATTGAACTCACACTTAGCGGCGACATCCGGGACCTGGGAGGGAAGGCGGATGGTTGACGAGAAGAGACGGGCAACCGTATCGTCGCAGCACAGGGTGATCGTCACTGAGCGCGAGACGATAACCGTGGACGGCGTCAACAACGTGGAGAGTTTCGATGACCAGGAGGTCGTTCTTGAGACAACGGCGGGCATGCTCATGCTGCGTGGCAGGGAGTTCCATATCAAGCAGCTCAACCTCGACGAAGGGAACCTCACCATCGAGGGCTACCTGGCCGGCCTGGAGTACGCCGAGGAAATGGGCAAGAAGGCCAGGAGCTTCCTGGGGCGGCTGCTGAAGTGATCGAGCCGGTCGAGTCGCAGGCGTTTACGCTGCTGGTGACGGTGTTAACAGGCGTCATCGTTGGCGTGTTCTTCGACCTGTACCGCGTGACCAGGTCCGTGCTGGGGCTCGGACCGGTCGCTACGGCCGTGGGCGACATCTTGTTTTCGCTCTTTGCCACGACGGTCGCGTTCACGTTCCTCCTCGCCACCTGCTGGGGCGAGGTGAGGTTTTTCATGTTTCTCGGGTTTGGCGCGGGTTTCGCCGGGTACAGGGCGGTCCTGGGGCGGCGGGTGATAGGGGGCGCTGTGTCAGTGGTCGAGGCATGCCACCGGGCAAGAAGGCGGGCCAGGTTGGGAGTGCGCGAGGCGTCCTTCAGGTTGCGCAGGGCCGCGGCAAGAGTGCGGAAGACCGCCGCGCGGGCGCGGCGGAGGGTGGCCGCGGTCCGCAGGACGAGACCGGAAGCGGGGGTGGTTTGCGGTCCGCTCAGGCTGCTCCACCCGCGGAGGAAAGGGTAGCGGTCGTGCCTGCGTGCCTGACCGCGAAGATCGTGATTCACGTGAAGGCCCCAGAAGGGATTTCTGGGGACGACGTCGAATAAACATGCGAGAGTTCAAGAGGTATCGCAGCTTCAAGACAGCGGGGCGCAAGAAGCGAAGGTGGTCGCTCTGGCCACAAGAGACAAGACAAGCCAGTCGCCGTGGAAGCCGGTCCGGCGGGTGCTAGTTGGCCTGTTCATGTTCGGCGTGGCGTTCTTGTACCTGAGAGGCTATCTCGAGCTTGTGCGGGTGAACTACCAGATCTCCGTGGTCGAGAGGGAGATCGGGGTCTGGGAAGCCAGGTGCGAGGAGCTACGCAAGCAAATAGAATACCTGTCCAGTGACGAATACGTTGAGAAGGTGGCCCGTGAAGAGCTGGGCCTCGTGAAGCCCGGCGAAGTGCCGTTCATAGTGGCTGAGCCGCGCAATCCTGACGCACCGCCCGGTGTCACGAAAAGAGCGGGAGCTGACCCTGCGAGCATTCGCGACTAAACGCTGCCGGGCGTGCGTGCCGTGTGCGGGCCCCGGGCGCCGGGGCGTTGCGCGGACAACGCTGGGCTGCAGGTGGTCCTGGGCGCGAAGTGCATGCGGGCAGGACAGCCTGCTCGAGCACGGCTGCCGAAAACGGCTCGGGTCGCCTGCACCCGAGGCCGGACGGGCGCATAGAATGCATGAGGCACGCCAGATACTGATCTGATGTCCTGCGCGGTCGTTTGCGGGATGAAATGGGTGGGCGTAGGTCCGCAGCTCGCTTTGGATTGACACATCGCGGGCTGACGAAGTATAATGGACTAAAATTTGGGTAGTGTTTTGCGCTGACCAGGAGCACATGAGGGGGAGTTCACCAGGTATGCCGTCGCTCGAGGTAGGCAGCATCGTCGAGGGCCGCGTGACCGGCATCACGCACTTCGGGGCCTTCGTCGAACTGGCCGGGGGTCAGACCGGACTGGTTCACATTTCCGAAGTTGCCGATACGTACGTACGAGACATAAAAGACTACTTGAAAGAAAACGATATCGTGAAAGTGAAGATCCTGGCCGTCGAAAACGGCAGGATCGGGTTGTCCATCAAGCAGGCTGATCCGAATTATCAGCCCGGTCGGGGTAGAAGGATGAGCGCGGCCGCGCGGCAGTCCTTCGAGGAGAAGCTCTCGAAGTTCCTGAAAGACAGCGACGAGCGGCTATCAGACCTCAAGAGGAGCCAGGAGTCCAAACGGGGCGGGCGCGGAACCCGTTACTCCCGAATCGGAGGGGCGTAAACGAAGGCTCCAAGGCCGCGTTGACATGATGGAACCGCGGCGCCACGCCGGGAAACGGAAGCGAGAGGGAGTGGAAGAAAGGCCGGTGCGCTTATGCGACCGGCTCTTTCGATGTGATGGAGCGGGCAGTGCCCATGACAGACGAGGAGATCGTGGAAAGGCAAATAGGCAGGAAGCCGAGGGGCTTTCTCCGGGTAGCGACGCGGTGCCCGCTGGGCCTTCCCGAGACCATCGTGACGAGGCCGGTCATCCGCAAGGGAAGCGGGACGGGTCGGGAGGCGCAGGTGGAGCCGTTTCCCACTGTCTTCTGGCTTACGTGCCCAGGTGCCGTGCGTGCCGTATCCGAGCTTGAGGCGTTGGGCTACGTGAGGAAGCTGCAAGAGAGGCTTGCCGGCGACCAGGCGGCTCTTGAGGCCTATCAGGAAGCAGCGAGGTCGTATGCAGATTACCGGGTGTCGCTCCTGTCTCCGGAGGAGGCATCACATCTCGCCACACAGCACCCGGGCCAGTACGAAGTGGTGGCGCGCTCGGGGATCGGGGGCGTGCTCGGGAAGCCCGGTGCTGCCGGCATAAAATGCCTCCACGCCCACTACGCCGACTACCTGGCTCGGGGGGTGAACCCTATCGGCAGGTGGGTTCGCGAGTTGCTAACAACGAAGGCACGTGGCGCACCCGCATTTCCAGGGCGTAAGTGAGCACCGCGGCCACCACAAGCGTCCCAAGGAGCAGAGTCAGCGCCATCCGGATGCCGAGCGCATCGGCTATGACCCCGACGCCTGCCACTCCGAGCGATCCGGCTCCCCATGCGACACCCATCATGAAAGCCGAGACGGTGCCTGCCCTGGCCGGGGCGAGATTCTGGGCAGTCATCGTGATGACCGGCATGGGCGCGTAGAGGATGACCCCGGCTGCGGCGAGGAGCACATACGAGACGAGGCCCTTTATATGCAGAAACCCGAGGAGGAGCGGGATGGGCGCCAGCAGGGCGACCACCATGAGCTTGAACGGTCCGACCCGGTCGGCGATCGGCCCCGCCACCATGATCCCAACTGTCCCGGCAATCATGAACATCGACGCCACTGACCCATACGCCATGAGTGGCAGGCCCATCTCCTTGAGGTAGATGGGCAGGAACGTTGTGAAGCTCATGGAGACGGAGAGGCGCACCGCAGCGATCACCCACAGCATCGCAAGCGCTCCCACCGGCACCCACTCGCCACGTCTGCCACTTGGAGCGCCGCCGATGTTGGGGGAGCTATGCGTGGCGCCTCCTTCACCTCTGTTCTCACACTCACTCTCATTCCAACCGCTGTCGCCGGCGCCATCACAATGGCCATGGCAGCCGCCACTGTGCTTCCCATTAGCATTGTTACTAGCATTGCCATTACCATTACCATTACCATTACCATTACCATCACGATTACCATTGTTATTACCACTGCCATTGCCAGTGTCGTCGCCACCCTCGTTGCCGTCACGACGGTCGAAGCTGCTTCCACCGCTGTGGCTGAAGCTCCTACTCCTGGACCCGCAGGCTTTCGCCCCAGGGCGGCTTGGGTGGGCCCGGGGCGCGAAACGATAGATGAACAACGAGACGAGGATGCCCGGGAGCACCGTGACGTAGGTGTGGCGGATCCCCAGCGTGCTGACGACGGACAGCACTACGAGCGGCCCGAGAGCGTATCCGATCTCCCCCGCCGTCGTGAACGCCGACAGCATGAATCCCTTGCGGGCCTGGTCGATCGACCCGGCCATAGCGGCGCCCTGGGGATGGAACATGCCGGATCCGATTCCCCCGATAATGAGGAGGGCTACAAGCAGCGCCTGGCTTCCGGCGAGGCCGATCATGCACATAGCTGTGGCGGTGACGACCGGCCCCAGCACGATGAACGCTCTGCTGCCGGACGTGTCTGCGAGGTGCCCAACGAGGGGCTGCACCATGGACGATGTGGTCGCGTACACCGCCGAGAGCAGCCCTGCCATTGCCAGCGACATGTCGAACTTCGCCACGAGCATCGGCAACAGCGGTGTGAGGAAGGCTGCGTACAGATCATTCACGAAGTGGCCGGATGTCACTGCAGCAAGCTCGAGACGTTTACGCATGAATCATCATATTCGACCTCGCGGAAGGATATCCTTGCAGGCACGTAGAAGAAGCGGAAGAAAAGTTGAGAGTTGCTCCAAGGGGGACGCGACGAGACATGGACTGGAAGCTCTTTGCATTGACCTTCACCACCCTCTTCCTGGCGGAGATGGGTGACAAGACGCAGCTCGCGGTGTTTACGCTCGTAGCCCAGCATCGCCTGGTTATCCCGGTGTTCCTCGGCGCCTCGCTTGCGCTGTCCAGCGTAAGCCTCATCGGCGCGCTCTTCGGAGGCGTGGTCTCGAAATTCCTCCCGCCGGAATACCTTCAAATCGCAGCCGGTATCCTTTTCATCGGGATGGGGGCGTTCATCCTGGTGCAGGCCATCGCGAAGCTGGTAGGATGAGCCCGGCGCGACAGACGGCCGTAACGTCCTGGGCGCGGATCTGCGGGAGAGACGGAAGGAGGAGAACAACGGGGATGATTCTCGTACTTGACATCGGCAACACCAACATTGTTCTGGGGGTTTACGAGGACACGCGCCTCGTGGCAAGCTGTCGCATGGCGACGGACAGGCAGAAGACGACAGACGAGTATGCCATGGTCATCCGTGACCTCTTCTCGTATCACGGGCTTGACTTCGCCGACGTGAGCGGCGTTGCCATCTCGTGCGTGGTACCGCCTGTCATCAGCACCTTCGAGGACCTCGCGAGGCGCTACTTCCACTGTGAACCTGTCGTCGTCGAGCCGGGGGTCAGGACCGGCATGGTCATCCGCTACGAGAACCCCAAGGAGGTCGGCGCGGACCGCATCGTGAATGCCGTGGCGGCCTACGAGAAGTACGGTGGCCCTGTGATCGTGGTGGACTTCGGCACCGCCACGACGTTCTGTGCCATATCCGCATCCGGTGAGTACCTGGGCGGCGCCATCGCGCCCGGCATCGGCATATCCAGCGAGGCCCTGTTCGCGCGGGCTGCAAAGCTTCCCCGCGTCGAGCTGGTGAAGCCCAGGAGCGTCATCGGGCGCAGCACGGTCGCGAGCATGCAGGCGGGGATCATCTACGGGACGGTCGGGCTCGTGGACGAGATAGTGAGAAGAATGAAGCGCGAGATGGGCGGCAATCCCCGCGTGGTTGCCACCGGGGGCTTCGCGCCGCTCATCGCGGAGGACTCATCCGAGATAGACGTGCTTGATCCTGACCTCACGCTGGAAGGCCTGCGCATCCTCTTCGAAAGGAACGCGCGGGCACAGGAGTCCGGAGACTAACTAGGTCACCATAAGTAATCGCCGGTTCCAGAGTTTCTCTCTGAGTCACCGGCAACCCCAGACCTCGGAAAACGAGAGAAAACTGATGACCTCATACTTAGGGGAGTGATCATGACCTGAAGGGTTCGGCGGAGAGAGCTATAACCGTTGGGCTTGAGCTGCCCGGCGCGCGAGGGTGGGAGACTGAGGACTCCCTCGATGAACTCGGCCAGCTCGCGGCCACTGCCGGCGCCGAGGTAATCGGGAGGGTAGTCCAGAAGCGGGCGCGGCCAGACCCGGCCACGTACATCGGGGAAGGCAAGGCCCGGGAGCTCGCGGCCCTCGCGATGGTGTCCCATGCAGACCTCGTGATCTTCGATGACGAGCTGAGCCCGGCCCAGCAGCGCAACCTTGAGGAGACCATAGGCGTCAAGGTGATCGACAGGACCTGGCTCATTCTCGATATCTTCGCCTCCAGGGCCGCCAGCAAGGAAGGCAAGATACAGGTGGAGCTTGCCCAGCTTTCGTACCTGCTCCCGAGGCTCGTAGGCAAAGGCACCGCCCTCTCCCGCCCCGGGGGCGGCATCGGCACGCGCGGGCCTGGCGAAACCAAGCTGGAGACGGACAGGCGCCGGATCCGAAAGCGCATCGCGGCTCTCCGCAGCGAGCTTGCCGAGATAGCGAGGAGGCGCGGGCTGCAACGGTCCCGCCGCAAGGAGGCCGGCATACCTGTGGTGTCGCTGGTCGGCTACACCAACGCAGGCAAGTCCACGCTGTTCAACGCCCTCACAGAGTCCCAGGTACTGGTCGAGGACAAGCTCTTCGCCACCCTCGACCCTACGATACGCAGGTGTCGCCTTCCGGGAGGAGGAGTCGTGCTCCTCGCGGACACCGTCGGGTTCATCCGCAAGCTGCCCCACGAGCTCGTGGCGGCGTTTCGCGCCACCCTGGAGGAGGTTGCCCAGGCCGACGTCATTTGCCACGTGGTTGACGCAAGCCATCCGGGCAAGGACGAGCAGTGCGCGGCGGTGAGCGCGGTCCTTGCCGACCTGGGCCTCCAGGATAAGCCCATCCTTACCGTGCTTAACAAGATCGATCTCGTCCCGGGTGAACTCGAAAGAGAGCGCCTCCGCGTTGAGCATCCCGGCGCCGTACTGATCTCTGCGGCCGAGCGGTGGGGGCTCTCGGATTTGCTCCGGGGGATCGAGGACATCCTCAACAGGCCAGCCAGGCCAGCCGGGGTCGGTGCTGGTGCTGTCGGTGTGGCTGGTGCGAACGATACCAGCCCTTGGGGTGCCTGTGTTGAGGGTGGTCCCGGCGATAACGAGGCTGTACGGAGACTCCAGAGTAGCGAGAGTGACAGCGGTGGTGACGGCGGCGACGGTAGCGTCGGCAGTATTGGCGACTATGCCTCGGGCATTCCCAGAAGTGACCACAAGCGGGACTGCGGCGGCAATTGTGTTGAAGCTTGCAGCAACCAGATCGGCCACGGGGGAAGCCTTGAAACTAGCTATGGTGACGATGGTCATGATGATGGTGACGGTGATGCCAGTACATCGGGATCGGGACGGGGATGGGCAGGCGAGGGAGCGCGCCAGCCCTCATCGCGCCCTCGCAAGATATCCATCGGCAACGTGGAGCTGTCGGTCCCGGTAGTGCTCGCTCCCATGGCCGGGGTGACGGACCTCGCTTACCGGCTGCTCGCAAAGGAGATGGGCTGCGCCCTCGTGTATACAGAGATGATTTCCGACAAGGCGCTCATCTTCCGCAACGAGAGGACTTTCGAGATGCTGCGGATCTCGGAGCAGGAGAGGCCCATAGCGGTTCAGATCTTCGGAAGCGACCCCGATAGCATGGCGAAGGCGGCCAGGATCGTCCAGGAGCGAGCGTGTCCCGACATCATCGACATCAACATGGGGTGTCCGACGCCGAAGATAGTCAAAAACGACGAGGGCGCAGCGCTCATGCGGAACGTGCCCCTCGCCCGGGATATCGTTGCAGCCGTGGTCGCCGCCTCGAAGGTACCCGTGACCGTGAAGATGAGGAAGGGCTGGGACGGAGAGCATATCAACGCCGTGGAGCTTGCGCTGGCGGCGGAGGCGGCAGGCGCGGCAGCGGTGGCGGTCCATGGGCGCACCCGTGACCAGTTCTATTCTGGCGCGGCCGACTGGAGCATCATCAGGGACGTGAAGGAGGCCGTCGGAATCCCCGTTATCGGCAACGGCGACGTGCGCTCGGGCGAGGACGCCGCGCGCATGCTGGCCGAGACAGGCTGCGACGCCGTCATGATAGGCAGGGCGGCGCTTGGTAACCCCTGGATCTTCAAGGAGGTTGCGACGTTCCTTGCGACGGGCGAGAAAGTGCCGCCACCGTCGCTTGCTGAGCGCGTTGCCATGGCCATCCGGCACCTTGACATGATGGTCGAGCTATTCGGAGAGAGGAGCGCCGTGCTCCAGATGAGGAAACATGCGGCCTGGTACGTCCGTGGAGCGCCTGGTGCGGCGCAAGCCCGGGTGCGGATAAACGCCGCGAAGACGAGGGCGGAGATGGTGGAGGCCCTCGCTTCACTCCTTCCAGACCCGGCGCGGTTTGCGTTTTGCCGCTGGTCTTGCTAAAATGGTGATGTGCACAAGAATGTTGACACCGTCGCGAGCGCGGAGTCGCCCGGCAAACGTGCGCCGGAGACGTGCAGGGGGTGATCCGGCTGGAGTTCATTCGCATCGGTGATAAGCTCGTGGACAGGGCGCGAGTGTACAAGGCCGTTGACAAGATCCTCGATCTCCGTGCGAAGGGCCTTTCGCAGCAGGAGGCCGCAGACCAGGTGGGCATCGACAGGGCCTTCGTGTCCCGCCTCGAGAGCTTGGGCGAAGTCCGCAAAGGCGCGCGGATCGCCCTCGTGGGCTTCCCTGTCGGCAACAAGGAAGAGATCCGGAAGGTGGCAGAGGAGGAAGGGGTCGATTTCGTCCTCCTCCTGAACGATGTGGAACGGTGGGCGTATCTGCGGGAGAGGTCCGGGCAGGAAGTCTTCAACGAGATCATGGCCATAATCACGAAGCTGAAGAGCTACGATACCGTCGTTTTCATAGGGTCCGACATGCGGGTGAGCCTCGTGGAGTCCATCCTCGGCAACCGGGTGGTGGGCATCGAGGTCGGGACGTCGCCGATTAAGGGTGATCGGTACGTGGACCCGGAGTCTATCCGCAGGATCCTTCGCAGCATAGCAACGGCCTGACTGCGTCGACCGCGTCGCACAGTCGCACAAACGGGATTGGGGGCGGGTTTCTATGAAGCATGTTGTCAGCGTGAGCCTGGGCTCATCCAAGCGCGACCACAAGGCCACGGTCACCCTGCTCGGTGAGGAAATACTGATCGAGAGGCGGGGAACCGACGGGGACATCCAGACGGCCATCGATCTCATCCGAAGCCTCGACGGCAAAGTGGACGCCTTCGGCATGGGTGGCACGGACCTCTGGTTTTACGTGGGCAGGAAACGGTACATGCTGCGCGACGCCATCCCGATAGCGCGGGCAGCCCAGAGGACTCCCATCGCCGATGGGAGCATGCTGAAGGGCGTAATCGAGCGCAGGGCTGTCGAGTATATTCGTGATGAAATGAAGATGCCCCTTGCCGGGAAAAACGCTCTCATCGTATGCGCGCTCGACAGGTTCGGCATGGCGTCTGCGCTTCTGGAGTCCGGCTGCAACATGATGTACGGCGATCTTGCGTTCGGCCTTGGCATACCCATTTTCCTGAGATCGCTTTCCACGTTCCAGGCGCTGGTCACCGTCCTGATGCCGGTGATACGGCTTCTTCCAATCAAGATGCTCTATCCCACGGGCAAGAGCCAGGAACGGGTGGTGCCAAAATACGGCAAAGCCTACGCGTGGGCCGACATCATTGGAGGGGATTGCCACTTCATCAAGAAGCACATGCCTGATGACCTTGCAGGGAAGGTTATCATAACGAACACCGTCACAAAGGACGACGTCGAGGCGTTCAGGAAGCGAGGCGTGAAGACGCTCGTGGCCTCGACCCCCGAGATCGAGGGGAGGTCGTTTGCCACCAACGTGATGGACGCCGTTTTCGTGGCGCTGACCGGGCGGCGGCCGGAGGAGTTCACGCCGTCGGACTACCTGGATCTCATCAGCCGGCTTGAGATAAAGCCCAGGGTGGAGACGCTGAACTGATCAAAACCATCAGGCCTGCCAACCGACCACCTGACCGACCGGCCCGTTCGGCAGAGTCCGGGCCAGGGCAACTGAAAAGAGCGAATAAGATGAAAGAAGCGAGAACCAGAGCGAAAACCGAGGCTTGACAACGCCAGGGCCACACGACATAATAATGGCATGCGAAAAAGGGGCATCGCGCAATGAGCACAGGCGCCGAGACGCACGGCAATGGCACGTTGCGCGATGCCCGGATGTACATGGGTCGGTCAAGGGAGGAACCAGCTTGATGGCGCAGAAGGTAGTTCTCACCTTGGAAGGGCTCAGGAAACTCGAAAAGGAACTTGAGTACCTCAAGACTACCAGGCGGCGCGAGGTTGCTGCGAGGATAAAAGAGGCCAAGGCTTTCGGCGACATCACCGACAACGCAGAATATGAGGACGCCAAGAACGAGCAGGCGTTCGTCGAGGGGCGCATCGCCCAGCTCGAGGCCATGCTCCGCAATGCTGAAGTCATCGATGAGGACGATCTCAACACAGATACGGTCCACCTCGGGTGCAAGGTGAAGCTGAAGGACCTTTCGGACAACGAGATCTTCGAGTACACCATAGTGGGTTCGGCTGAGGCCGATCCCGGGAACCTGCGCATATCCAACGAGTCCCCTGTGGGCAAGGCCGTCCTCGGGAAGAAGGTCGGGAGCATCGTAGAGGCTCTTGCGCCCGCAGGTCCCATCAGGTTCCAGATTCTCGACATCTCGAGGTGATGAAATGAGCCAGGAGAGAGACGTTCATCCGGACAGCCGAGGTGATGGCCAGCCTGCTACGGCGTCAGACGACATGGCTGCTGCCGCGCATGTCGCGGAGGCCGTGGAGACCGCGGAGGCTGCGGAGGCTGCGGAGGCAGAAGCAGCCGGACTCTGCGAGGATGCGGAGCTTGACAGCGAGCACGTGCGCGTCCGCCGGCAGAAGATGGAGGCGCTCAGGGCGAAGGGCATCGACCCGTTCGGCCACAGGTTCGAGCGCACTCATCACGCCAGGGATATCGTAGAGGGCTTTGAGAGGCTCGAGGGCAGCACCGTCAGGATCGCCGGACGGCTTATGGCGATGAGGAGCCACGGAAAGGCCACCTTCGCAGACCTTCTCGATCTCTCGGGCCGCATACAGCTTTACGCAAAGCTGGACCAGCTCGGCCAGGACGCTTACGAGCTTTTCACCTCACTTGACATCGGCGACATCGTAGGAGTGGAGGGCAAGGTGTTCCGCACCCGGCGGGGCGAGGTCACCGTGGAGATCGGCAGGTTCGACCTTCTTTCGAAGTCGCTCCGGCCGCTGCCGGAGAAGTGGCACGGCCTCGCCGATGTGGACCTCCGTTATAGGCAGAGGTACCTGGACCTCATCGTCAATCCCGAGGTGCGCGAGGTGTTCCTGAAGCGGACGGCCATCGTGCGCGCGGTGAGGGCGTTTCTCGATTCGCGCGGTTACATTGAGGTGGAGACCTCAGCAATGCACACCATCCCGGGTGGCGCCACGGCACGGCCGTTCATCACCCATCACAACGCCCTCGATATCGACCTGTACCTCCGGATAGCCCTGGAGCTGCACCTCAAGCGCCTTATCGTGGGAGGCCTCGAGAAGGTGTACGAGATCGGGCGCGTCTTCAGGAACGAGGGCATTTCCACGAAGCACAACCCCGAGTTCACCATGCTAGAGCTGTACGAGGCCTACGCGGACTACACCGACATGATGAATCTCGCCGAGGACCTCATCCACTACGTGGCCATTCAGGTGCTGGGGCAGGCTAAGGTGGACTACCAGGGGAACACGATAGATCTGAGGCCTCCGTGGCCCAGGAAGACCATGGTGGAGGCTGTCCGGGAGCGCACGGGCGTGGATTTCGGCGCCATAGAGACCGATGAGGACGCTCGGGCGGCGGCGCGCCGCCTCGGAGTCGAGATCGATTCGCAGGCCACGAGGGGCAAGGCGCTCTCCGAGATCTACGAGGAACTTGTGGAACCGACGCTCATATCGCCTGTGTTCGTGACGGATCATCCGATTGACATTTCGCCGCTGGCGAAGAGAAGAGAGGATGACCCGCGGTACACATACAGGTTCGAGCTCATAATAGGCGGCCGCGAGATAGCGAACGCGTTCAGCGAGCTGAACGACCCAATAGACCAGCGGGAGAGGTTCGAAGCACAGGTGGCGCTGCGCGCCCAGGGTGACGACGAGGCCCACAGGATGGACGAGGACTTCCTGCGCGCATTGGAGCACGGCATGCCGCCCACCGGGGGGATGGGGATCGGCATCGACAGGCTGGTGATGCTCCTCACCAACCAGAGCTCGATCCGGGATGTGATCCTGTTCCCGACGATGCGGCCCAGGAGATAGGAAGGGAGGGCGCCCGCTGCGGCCCCCGGGCCCGAGAGCGGGCCTCGACCGGCCTTACAAGTCGCGAAAGTCCGGCCTACGCTCGCCTTGGGCCGGACCTTTTCCTGGCCTTGACTTCGGCCCGGGCCTGTGTTAGTATTCTACTCGCAGGGCACAACCGGATGAGGTTTGAGTGGGGACGTAGCTCAGTTGGGAGAGCGCGTGAATCGCACTCACGAGGTCGGGAGTTCGAATCTCCTCGTCTCCACCAGGGTGTTGCGCCAGGCATACGCCTGGCGTTTTTGCATGTGCGATCGAGCGGGAGCATAATTGTAGTGGTCATCTGGCGCGCCTCCGCACCTTCAGAACCCGGCCATCATAGGGAAGCGGAAGAGCAGCTGTTCGACTTTAGACCGGCCTCCGGCCGTGATTCCGCAGAATCCGGCGAAGCCCTGGCAATTTCGAGCCACCGGGTCAGTCGCGCCTCCCCCGCTCCACCGGCTCCCGCCGCTCATACGGCACCGGCACGTACTGGACTGACGGCCTGCGTTGGACGGGTTGCGGGTAAAGCTCCATCAAGCGGTAGACCTCATAGGGCATCTCGTTGCTGACGGTAAGCCCCATGCGGCGCAGGGCTCCGCAGGTGATTGGGTAGTCGTGTGTCCAGCGCCCTTCTGTCAGGGTTTTCGCTATCTCACGGGCTCTGTCCTCCGGCAGCTTCGCGGCCAGGATCTCGTACACGCTTTCATATACCTGCACCATGGCCTTGGCAGCCATGTCTCCCAGGATGAGCGTGGTGTCGCTTACCGAGTTCTTGTCCTTCTGCTCTATGGCCCGGAGGATGGACACCGCCGGGTAGTTTCCGAGTTGCGGGTCCACCGGGCCGAGCACGGCGTTCTCGTCCATGACGATCTCGTCTGCGGCGAGAGCCAGCAGTGTCCCACCGGACATCGCATAGTGCGGTACGAACACCGTGACCTTCGCCTTGTGGCCTGCGATGGCGTGGGCAATCTGCTCTGCGGCGAGCACGAGACCGCCGGGGGTATGGAGAATGATGTCGATGGGGACGTCGTCCGGTGTGAGCCGGATCGCCCGGAGCACCTGCTCCGAGTCCTCGATATCGATGTGGCGCGAGATGGGGATGCCGAGGAAGCTGATAGCCTCCATGCGGTGGATCATGGCTATGACCCGCGAACCCCTCTTGCGCGACAGGGAGTTGAGAATGTGCAGCCTTGCGAGCTCAACCCTTCGCCGTCCGAACAGGGGCGAGAGGAGGCTCCACACCAGGAGAAGGATCCAAAAGAGGTTGAAAAAAGTGTCGGACATATCTGCGATATCTCCTGTTCACCATCCAGGTAGGTCCCGGGTCGGTCGACCGCACTCCCCTAAGTGAGGGTGCGTTAGTTCTCGCCCCTCTTCCAGTAATTGCCGGGTTGCCGGTGTTGCACTCTCACTTTGAGTCACCGGCAACCCCTCCCAAGAGTCGGGAGCATTTCTGCACCCTCACTTAGAGTTTGCGCTGCTCGCGGTTGCCGGTGCGCGCTCCCGCGGTGCCCCGGGCGGGGTGTCCCGCCATGAGTTCGCCTGCAGGCAGGTGGCGAGGCTTCGACACCCCATTACGCAAGCGGTGGCGGGCTGAAGCCCCCTGGAAAACCGAGACGGACTCTTCGACCCACGCTTGGCACCCTGTGCCTGAGGATCCGTGGCCAGGTTCCGACGCCCGGTCGTGTGAGCACCGGGGGCCTATGGGAAAGCAGCAGCAGTCGCGCAGTGGACGGTCGGCGCTTCAGACTGCCGGTGCTCCACCTTGCCGCTGCGGCCCTCGGGGGTACGCCGGACCTGCCCCTCGACTTAAGTTTGCGTCCAGATAGAGCGAATATGCAGGCCGGTGGAAAAGGTGGTGCTGGTGCGCCTGGTCCCAGTTGGCCGCGTTCCGCTGACTGCCCCCCATGCTGGCCGCGCCGGACCGGGCCTCCTGTGAAGCTGCACGCAGGCATTACCCCGGGGTTCACGGTTTCCAGGCGCTTGTGTCCCGGTTGCTCGTGTAGTAGAATTGCATGGGGGGAATGAGCTATAAGCTAATGGAGGGACGAAGCGATGGTGGAGAAGGCAACCTTTACGGTCAAGAAAGGCCTTGCGGAAATGCTCAAGGGTGGCGTGATCATGGACGTCACCACCCCCGAGCAGGCGAAGATCGCCGAAGATGCAGGCGCCGTCGCCGTCATGGCCCTGGAGCGCGTGCCCGCCGATATCAGGGCGCAGGGCGGCGTGGCCAGGATGTCGGACCCGGCCATAATCGAGGCGATCATGGAGGCGGTCACGATCCCCGTAATGGCCAAGTGCAGAATCGGGCATTTCGTTGAAGCGCAGATCCTCGAGGCCCTCGGGGTGGACTATATAGACGAAAGCGAGGTCCTGACCCCGGCTGACGAGGAGCATCACATAGACAAGCACCAGTTTAAGGTCCCGTTTGTCTGCGGCTGCCGTAACCTGGGGGAGGCCTTGCGAAGGATCGGCGAGGGAGCGGCGATGATCCGCACGAAGGGCGAGGCCGGCACTGGCGACGTCGTCGAAGCAGTGCGGCACATGAGGCGGGTCATGAGCGAGATACGCAGGCTTACTTCCACGCGGGAAGACGAACTCATGGCCGCGGCCAAGGAGATGCAGGCTCCGTACGAACTAGTAGTACAGGTCGCGAAGGAGGGCAAGCTCCCTGTGGTCAACTTCGCTGCCGGCGGGATAGCGACCCCGGCGGACGCAGCGCTTATGATGCAGCTCGGGGCTGACGGCATCTTCGTAGGATCGGGCATATTCAAGTCCGACAATCCGGCAGCGAGGGCTCGCGCCATCGTGGACGCGACGGCCCACTACAACGATCCGGACATCCTCGCGAAAGTATCCCGGGGCATCGGCGAGCCGATGAGGGGGCTTGCCGCTGCGTCCCTGAAGGAAGAGGAGAGGCTGCAGGTAAGAGGCTGGTAGAGGCGCCTTGAGATTTGCATGGGATGTAGCAGTAGCAGGAGGTTGCAGGAGTGAAGGTAGGAGTTCTCGCGCTTCAGGGTGACGTGGCAGAGCACGTGAGCATGACTCGGGCAGCGGGCGCAGAGGTGGTCGAGGTCAGGTACAGCAACCAGATCGAGGGGCTAGACGGCCTCATCATACCCGGCGGGGAAAGCACGACAGTAGGGAAGCTGATGGAGCGGTTCGGATTCGTGGACGAGATCCGAAAGCATGCAGCCCGGGGCCTCGGCGTCTTCGGCACGTGCACCGGGCTTATTCTTCTCTCGCGTGAGATTTCAAACTCTGGTCAAGTTCGCCTGGGCCTCATGGACTTTGTGGTGAAAAGAAACGCCTTCGGGCGACAGGTTGATAGCTTCGAGGCCGACATCGAAATCCCGGCCATCGGAGACCCCCCCATGCGCGCCGTCTTCATCCGCGCTCCCTACATACTCTCGGTCGGGCAAGGCGTCGAGGTGCTGGCGCGGTTCGAGGACAAGATCGTTCTTGCGCGACAGGGGCGGCACCTTGCATGCGCGTTCCACCCGGAGGTTACGTCTGACACGAGGCTTCATCGGTATTTCCTCCACATGCTTTCAGGGAAAGCGTAGGCGCGGCCCGGGGTGCAGTCCAGAGCAGGGTGTGGCGCCGAGTGCGGCCCTAGATGTACGCCGAGCGCCTGGCATCAGCTGGCTTCGCGAGAGTGTTGTACTTCAAGGTGGGAGGGGTACATAGATGTATGATATCGTGAGGTCCGTTGACCCGGAAGTCGCGGACGCCCTCGAGCAGGAGACCGGTCGTCAGAGACGGAAGATCGAGCTGATAGCATCGGAAAACTTCACCAGCAGAGCGGTGATGGAAGCCCAGGGATCGACGCTGACCAACAAGTACGCGGAAGGGTACCCCGGAAGGCGTTACTACGGCGGCTGCGAGTTCGTGGATGTGGTTGAAAGGCTTGCGATCGAGCGGGCGAAGGCCCTTTTCGGGGCGGAACACGCGAACGTTCAGCCTCACTCGGGCGCCCAGGCCAATACCGCTGTCTACTTCGCGGCGCTATCCCACGGCGATACTGTGCTGGGCATGGACCTCTCCCACGGCGGGCACCTCACCCACGGCCACCCTCTCAATTTCTCTGGCAAGTACTTCAAATTCGTCCCTTACGGGGTCTCCAGAGAGACCGAAACCCTCGACTACGACCTGCTCGAGGCGCTCGCGAAACAGCACAGGCCGCGCATGATCGTCGCGGGGGCGAGCGCGTATCCAAGGTTCATCGACTTTGCGAGGATACGCCGCATCGCCGACGAGGTCGGTGCGTACGTCATGGTGGACATGGCCCATATCGCAGGGCTCGTCGCGGCGGGTGTGCACCCAAGCCCCGTTCCGTACGCGGAGTTCGTGACCACCACGACGCATAAGACCCTCCGCGGACCGCGCGGCGGCCTCATACTGTGTCAGGCCCGATTCGCTAAGGATATCGACCAGGCCGTGTTCCCCGGCATCCAGGGGGGGCCGCTCATGCACGTGATCGCAGCGAAGGCCGTGGCGCTCAAGGAGGCCATGACCCCGGAATTCCGCGCTTACCAGGCGCAGGTGGTGAAGAACGCTTCGGCGCTGGCTGCGGCTCTTGCGCGTCGCGGGTTCCGCATCGTGTCGGGCGGCACTGATAACCATCTGATGCTCGTGAGCGTGGCGGAGAAGGGGCTCACCGGTAAGAAGGCGGAGAAACTCCTCGACGATGTGGGCATCACCGTCAACAAGAACACGATACCGTTCGATCCTGAAAAGCCGTTTATAACGAGCGGAATCCGCCTCGGCACGCCGGCTGTGACCACGAGGGGCATGCGGGAGGGCGAGATGGAGGATATCGCCGACATCATCGCGACCGTCCTTGAGCGGCCCGAGGACGAGACCGTCATGGAGTCCGCCCGTGCCAGGGTCACGCGGCTCGTGGAGCGCTTCCCGCTGTATCCGGGGCTATAGCCTCGGGACTTACGTGCCCGCAGGCGCGGCGGGTCTGGCCCTCACTTAGTCGACGTTGAGTACCACGGTCTCGCCTGTGAAGAGGTCGACTACCCTTGACCTGTTGAAGTCAGGGTGGCCGTTGCGCTCGTGGACCGTCACCCTCGTGCCCTCGACGTCCAGCTTTATGCGGGCGTTACGCCGCGTGAGCGCGGCGGAGAGGCCGTCGACCAGCTGCAACAGCCTCAGCATCGGCATGAGGTGCCGTGGGAAATCCAGCGGCAGCTCGTCCTCCTTGTGGTGGTAGCGAATGAGCCAGATGACGTCCTGGTCTTTACGATAGAAATGGGCCGCAATATCGGCGCTTCGGGCGGCGTGGGCGGGGCTATATTCGAACACCTTCTTCGGATCCACAGTCTGGCCTATCTCCAGTTGCGGCTGCGACTTTCCCAGGTCATGGAAGATAATGCTCTGGACGAGGACGTCCTTGCTAATACCGAGGAGGGACATGATCCCCTTGGAGTTGAGGTCCGCGAGAACCTTGAGCGCGTTGACGACGTGCTTGTAGCTGCCGTCCTCGATGACCTCTGTAACCGTGATGAGGCCTGTCTCCGGGTCGTACCTGTCCCTATACTCGGGCGTATGTTTGAGCTTATGCTCCACCCGCGAGTTCGGCAGAGTCAGCGCGAAGGCGCGGTCAAGCTCGTCCCTGGAGTTCACAAGCTGAGCGCGGAGCTCTTCCTGTTCCGTGATGTCGTGGAACGTTTCGATGGTCCCCTGCACCTCGCCGTCCTCGATCATCGGCACGTAGTTCACGGAGAATACGCGTCCATCGGTGAGCGGCGTTATCACGTTGTACCTGGCTTTTCCTGTTTTCATAACCTCAAAGATGGGTGACTCGTCACGGCTCACCACAACCGCTTTCTGGCCGATCCTGTCCTCGGCCTTTGCGTTCATGAGCCTCTCCGCTGCCGGGTTGAACTCACGTATGATAAAGTCCTTGTCAATCACGATGAGACCCTCGTGAAGGGACCGAACGATGGCGAGGGCGCGCTGTTCGTGATAACGGTTGCCTTTCGACGAGGCGACAGTGCTGGAGAACGTCGTGAGCACGGATCGCTGGGGCAGGGATGCTACGAGCACTCCGTTCTCGACCACCGGCAGTTCAGGGACGCACGAGCTTTCAAAGAAGCCCGCGGCGGTGTGGAGGTCGGTATCGAGACCCACGTGGGGGAAGCTGTCGGCGGGGACCATCACGTCCTGAGCCGTAGCGCCTCTGGCGTATTCTGATGTCAGGGCGGATATAAGCTTGCTGCCCGTGACCACGCCGAACAGCTCGCCGGTTTGCGAAACCACGTATACGATGCCCCGTTCAGTTACCGGGGGCGCGAGGCTCTCGACGTTCGCGCCCGGATCAACCGTGACTGGATCGAGAGTCTCGACATCTTTGACCTTCATCCTCATGTCTTTGCCAGCCCCTCGACATATTGCGAATTCTGCAGCTTAAATGTCCTTCCGGCACCGTGGGTGTCCAGAGGCGCCCGAAAAGAATTCTAGCATAGCCTGCCTGCGAAGTAAATAGCTGGGGCATCACAGATCACCGGGAATCGACGCCGCACGACACAACTTGTGCACCGTCATAAACTTGCAGATGGTGCTGCACATCCCGGACTTCTATGCTAAAATAGGTAGGGCGCAGAACCCGATGGCACGCCCTCAGGTCTTGCAGGCTGCAGGCTGCGGGCTCCAGGCCTGCGGCCCGAGGCGCGCCACAAATTCATATGCGAGGAGGACGAGCTATGGCACAGGTTCTCGAAATTCGCTGGCACGGGAGGGGTGGCCAGGGGGCGAAGACCGCCGCCATCCTCCTGGGCGAGGCTGCCGCCTCAGTGGGCAAGTACATCCAGGCTTTTCCTGAGTACGGGCCTGAGCGGATGGGCGCGCCGGTGCTGGCGTTCAACCGCATCAGCGACGAGCCGGTGAGGGTTCACTGCCACGTCGCGAACCCCAGGATCGTGGTGGTCCTCGACCCGACGCTAATTGGGAAGAACGACGTAACGTCTGGGGTGCCGGAAGACGGGGTCTACCTTGTAAACACGAATCTCACCCCGGCGGAGATGAGGGCGAAGCTCAAGGTAAAGGGCGGCAAGGTTTACACCGTTGACGCCACGCAGATCTCCATAGACACCATCGGCCGGGCGATTCCCAATACCCCAATGATGGGAGCTCTCATAAGGGCCACGGGCCTCATGACGCTGGAGGAGTTCATAGCCGACACGCGGCACAAGCTCGAGATGAAGTTCAGGTCGAAGCCTGAGGTCATCGAGGGGAACATCAAGGCCATCGAGCGGGCCTACCAGGAGGTGCAGTCGGAGTAATGAGCGCGAACGGGAAGGAGAAGGGCTGGAAGGACGTGCCCATCGGAGGTCTCATCCTGGAGGCCGGCAGTTCTGACAAGTATGAGACCGGCGACTGGCGGACCTACCGTCCGGTCTGGGACCAGGAGAAGTGCAGGCACTGCATGATCTGCTGGATTTACTGCCCTGACTCATCCATACTGGTGCGCGAGGGCAGGATGGTCGGCATCGACTACAAGCACTGCAAAGGCTGCGGGATATGCGCCCACGAGTGCCCTGCGAAATGCATAGACATGCGACTCGAAACCGAGCTGGAGGCCGACAGGGCCGAGGGCGCAGGTGCAGGCGCCAGCGCAGGCGGCGCGTGCTGTGCAAAGAGCGGCGGGGAGGCTGGTGGAAAGTGAGCAAGAGAGTGGCGATCACCGGAAATGAAGCTGTAGCTCAGGCGATGCGTCAGATCAACCCTGACGTGGTGGCGGCCTATCCGATAACGCCGCAGACCGAGATCGTCCAGATCTTCTCCACCTTCGTGGCTGACGGAGACGTGGACACCGAGTTTGTCACCGTGGAGAGCGAGCACTCCGCCATGAGCGCGACGATAGGCGCATCGGCGGCGGGGGCGCGGGCAATGACCGCGACCTCTTCGCAGGGGCTTGCGCTCATGTGGGAGATGCTCTATATCGCCGCGGGCCTCAGGCTGCCGATTGTGGCGCCTGTCGTCAACAGGGCGCTGTCCGCTCCCATCAACATCCACTGCGACCACAGCGATACCATGGGCGCGCGCGACTCGGGCTGGATCCAGCTATACTCCGAGAACGCCCAGGAAGCATACGACAACCTCATCCAGGCCGTGCGCATCGCGGAGCATGCCGACGTGCAGCTTCCTGTCATGGTGTGCATGGACGGCTTTATCGTAAGCCATGGCATGGAGAACGCTGAGCTTCTCGACGACGACGTGGTGCGCAGCTTCATCGGCCAGCGGACGCCGAAGCACTCGCTCCTGGACGTGGACAGGCCCGCGACGTTCGGAGCGCTCGACTTCGCGGACTGGTACTTCGAGCACAGGCGCCAGCTTGCTGAGGCCCAGACGCACGTGAAGGGCGTCGTGCTCGACGTGGCGAAGGAGTTCGCGAAGGTATCCGGAAGGAGCTATGACCTCTTCGAGGCGTACAGGCTCGATGATGCGGAGCTTGCGGTTGTCGTGCTGAACTCCGCGGCGGGCACCGCGAAGGAGGTTGTCGACGACCTGAGGGACAAAGGCATGAAGGCGGGCCTGCTCAAGATCAGGCTCTTCAGGCCGTTCCCGCATGAAGAGATCGTGGCGGCGCTAGCGGGGAAGAAGGCCATTGCCGTCCTCGACAGGGCCGACGGCCTTTCCACCATGGGCGGGCCTGTGTTCGTGGATGTCCGGTCCGCCATGTATGACGCGCCCGGCCCGAAGATGGTGAACTACATCTACGGCCTTGGCGGCAGGGACATCGACACCGAGCAGATAGCCGGGGTATACTGGGATCTTGCCAGGATCGCCGAGACGGGCAAGGTCACATCGCCCGTGACATACCTCGGGGTCAGGGAATAGGAGGCGGCATGAATGGCGAACTTGAGAGATCTTACAAAGAAGGAAGAACTCCTGTGCGGCGGGCATCGCGCGTGCGCAGGTTGCGCCGCCCCGATAGCCGTGAGGCAGGCGCTGAAGGCTGTTGATACCCCCGTTGTCGTCGGGTGCGCCACCGGGTGCCTCGAGGTGACGACGACCATCTACCCCTTCACCTCGTGGAGGGCGCCGTTCATCCACAGCGCTTTCGAGAACTCGGCTGCCACCATAAGCGGGGTGGAGGCGGCATACAGGGCGCTCAAGAAGAAGGGCAAGATAACGCGGGACATCCAGTTCATCGCGTTCGGCGGCGACGGTGGCACCTATGACATCGGGTTCCAGTCGCTGTCCGGGGCGATGGAACGCGGACACGACATGGTCTACATCTGCTACGACAATGAGGCCTACATGAACACGGGCATACAGCGGTCCAGCGCGACTCCGAAGGGCGCGTCCACGACCACGAGCCCGGCCGGGAAGGTCATTCCCGGGAAGGTGCAGTTCCGCAAGGACCTGACCGCGGTCATGGCGGCCCACAACATCCCGTACGTGGCGCAGGCCGTGCCGAGCCACTGGAACGACTTCATCACGAAGGTCCAGAAAGCGCTCGCTGTGAAAGGCCCAGCGTTCATCAACGTCCTCGCGCCGTGCAGGCTCGGGTGGCAGTTCGATCCCGCCGAGACCATCGACATCATGCGGGGGGCCGTGGAGACCTGCTTCTGGCCGCTGTATGAGGTTGAGAACGGCGTGTGGCGCGTGACCCACAAGCCCAGGGAGAAGAAGCCGGTCCGCGGCTGGCTCCAGAAGCAGGGGCGGTTCCGCCACCTGTTCCGGCCGGAGAACGAGCACATCATCGAGGAGATCCAGGCCGACATCGATCGCAACTGGGAGGCCCTTCTGGCGCGCGCGGGCGCGGCTTAGGTCGAAGGGCGACGCGGCCCGGCGCCGGTTGGATGCCGTTGGGTGTTGTGTGACGGCGATCCCGATGGTATAATAGACGCAAGTTCGGACCGTGAGATAGCGGACTTTACTAAGGCGATGAAGAGGACGAGTAGGCCGGGGCCCTGACGCTCAAGAGAGCCGGGTGCGGTGGGAACCGGCGCGCGGGCCGGCCGAATCCACCTCCAAGCTGCAGGCTGAAAGGCGCCGCAGGTGCCGAGTATGCCTCGCCGGGGTTGCCCGTTAACGCTTGTTGAGAGGGTCGAAGGGGCGCGACGGTCCAGCTCGCGCGGGCGCCGCAGTGGCGCCGGACGTGGCCGCTGGCGTCGCGCGGAGCATTGGTCCTTCGGCCAACTGGGGTGGCAACGCGGGAGGATAGCCTCTCGTCCCCTTGGGTTTGTCCCAGGGAGGCGGGGGGCTTTTTCATATGTCCCACTGTCATCTTCCAAGGCGCCGGGTTGTTCCGGGCCTCTGGCGTTGCGGTCCTGTGCAATGTGCCAAAGCGCCGCCGTGCGAGGCCCGGCATCGCGAGCGGACTGGCAAAGACCCGCGATTTCATACTCGTGAATAACGGAGGGATGGACATGCTGGATATCAAGCTGATCAGACAGAACCCGGAGATCGTGCGGGACGCCCTCGCGCGGCGCGGGGAGGACGACGCCGTCCTCGACGAGGTGCTCGCTGCAGACGAGGAGAGGCGCAAGCTCATCTACGAGGTGGAGCAGCTGAAGAAGCGCCGGAACGAGGTGTCCGATGACATCGCCCGCATGAAGAAGGACGGGCGCGATGCCAGCGCCGCCATCCTCGAGATGCGTGAGGTGTCCGCGAAGATCAAGGAGATCGACGATGCAGTGCGGGCGCTCGACGAAAAGCTCACGGCGCTCTTGCTCGCGCTCCCCAACATTCCACATCCATCGGTCCCGCTCGGCAAGGACGAGTCCGAGAACGTGGAAGTCCGGAGGTGGGGGACCCCCAGGAAGTTCGACTTCGAACCGAAACCCCACTGGGAGATCGGCGTGGACCTCGGGGTCCTTGACTTCGAGCGCGCCGCGAAGATAACCGGCGCGAGGTTCACGGTGTTCCGCGGGGCAGGGGCGCGCCTCGTGCGCGCGCTCATCTCCTTCATGATCGACATCCACACGAAGGAACATGGCTACACGGAGGTTTACCCACCGTTCCTCGTGAACCGCGAAAGCATGATAGGGACGGGGCAACTCCCGAAGTTCGCCGAGGATATGTTCCGCTGCGAGGGCACCGACTATTATCTGGTCCCCACCGCCGAAGTGCCGGTCACGAACCTTTATCGTGGCGAGATCCTCGACGCAAGTCAGCTTCCCATATACCACGTGGCCTACACGGCGTGCTTCCGGGCGGAAGCCGGGTCCGCGGGGCGCGATACGCGGGGGCTTGTGAGGCAGCACGAGTTCGACAAGGTGGAGCTTGTGAAGTTCGTGAGGCCCGAGACGTCCTACGACGAACTCGAGAAGCTGGTCGGCGACGCCGAGGACGTGCTGCAGCGGCTTGAGTTGCCGTACCGGGTGGTCATGATGTGCACAGGCGACGTCGGGTTCGCGGCCGCAAAGAAGTATGACCCGGAGGTCTGGATGCCGAGCTACGGCAGGTACGTGGAGATATCGTCGTGCAGCAACTTCGAGGCCTTCCAGGCAAGGCGCGCGGACATCAAATTCCGGCCGGCACCGGGGGCGAAGCCTGAGTATGTGCACACGCTGAACGGGTCGGGCCTCGCGGTGGGCCGCACATTCGCGGCGATCCTCGAAAACTACCAGGAAGCGGACGGCTCGGTGACCATCCCGGAGGCGCTCCGACCGTACATGGGCGGCCTTGAGCGCATCGTAAAAGAATAGGGCGTGAAGGAACGAGAGATCGTTGGCAGGTCCGAGGCGTTGCTCGGCACGATCCTGTGTCCTTGTGTCCGGTGTCTGGGCTTGCGCGGGGCGCACTCTTAGCGAGGGCTTAGTGGGGGGCTTGCGCACTGAGTGAGAGCGCAGGGATTCTCTCGACCCGTGGGAGGGGCTTGCCGGTGACTAAAGACCGAGAGCGCGACGGATGTCGCGCTTACCAGCGCCGACGGATGGCGTGCTCGCGTGCTCGCACGGTTCTTGCCCCGGGAAACTACGCGTGGTATAATTCCGGTTGCCGGGGGAGGCTTTGTGGGCGTCTCCCGGTCTGGCGCGCGGAGGAGTGCCCGAGATGGCTTAAGGGAGCGGTCTTGAAAATCGCCAGGGTCCTTGGGGCCCTCGTGGGTTCGAATCCCACCTCCTCCGCCATTACTTACTGTACTACGCTACGTGCACGACGCTATTGCAGGCTGCGTGCGCGCTATGTGATGCGCGGTGTGACGCACGGTGGGCGGCCTCCTGCTGATTACGGGCCGCCCGCTACTGGTGTTTGGGGTTCCCAGGTCTTCGTCTAGGAAGCTGTGGCTGTATGCCCGCCGGGGTGACAGCGGATGGAGCTGGGAAATGAAGGAGTTCGAAACCGATGGAGCCGGCGACGAGAGAGGTCGAATGCAAATCAACGTGGAACCATGCTCACCTCGTTGCGAGCTGTGGCACATCTACTTCCTCGAAGACCACCCGCCGGTGCGGCAGCGCGACGCCCACCCTCGCGCCACGCCGAAAGCCAAGCAGGTTATGGATAGCCTGCCACAGATCGCAGAATAGCGCCGCTTCCGGCGAGCGCGGCCTGGGAAGCGGGTTCCGCAGCGTGGCGGCGACCCGACCGGGCCGCGCTGTAAGCACCACGATTTGGTCCCCCAGGATGATCGCTTCTTCGATGTTGTGCGTGACGAAGAGGATCGTCACACTCGTCTCCTGCCAGATGCGGGTAAGCTCATCCTGGAGTGTCGTGCGCGTGAACGCGTCCAGGCTGCCGAAGGGCTCATCCATGAGCAGGATACGCGGCCGTACCGAGAGCGCCCTCGCGATGGCGACGCGCTGCTTCATGCCCCCGGAGAGCTGATGCGGGAAAAAGTCCTCGTACCCGGAGAGCCCAACCAGCTCGAGGTAGGCGCAGGCGGCGCGGCGGCTTTCGGCCACGCCCGGGACGGTGCGGGTGATACGCAGCGCCCGGGCGACGTTCTCGAGGGCCGTGAGCCACGGGAAGAGCTGGTCGAAGCTCTGGAACACGATCATCCGGTCCGTGCCGGGACCGCCCGCTACGCGCCCGTCCACGAGCACCGTTCCGCTGGTCGGGCGCTCAAAGCCGCCGATGCACCTGAGGAGCGTCGTCTTCCCGCATCCCGACGGGCCGATGATGGTGACGAACTCCCCAGTCGCCGCGGACAGGTCGATGTTTTCGAGCGCCACGATCTCGCGGCCGGCGGCGATGAAGCGCTTGCCGAGACCGCGAACCACAATCCCCGCCTCGGACGCCTCTCTAACTTGCACCGCCTGCGGCACCCGCGATGCCTGCGATACTTGCGACTCCCGCAATACGTGCGACATGTACAACACTCCCAGGCGATGGTTATCGCACAATCATCCCTGCCGATGCCCGCAAGGGCCCCGCAACTATTCCTGGGTCATCCCCCAGCGCCTGACCGTACGCGCCTCGACTGAGTCGAACAGGGCCCGCTCGACTATGAGCCCGACGAGGACGATCACGATCATCCCGGCGAAGACGCCGGGGATCTCCATGAAGAACCGTCGCTTGTAGATGAACCATCCCAGCCCTCCCTCGCCGCCTGACGCGCCGAAGACCATCTCCGCCGCGACGAGCGCCTGCCATGCGCGCGCCCACGCCACGCGCATTCCCGACAGAATGTGTGGGAACGCCCCCGGTATGAGAACCTCAGCTACGAGGTGCAGCCCGCGCAGGCCGAGGTTCCTGCCGACCTCGATCTGGGTGGCTGGGACAGACCGCAGGCCCGTGTGGAGGTTCACTACCAGCGGCCAGACGGCGGCAAACCAGATCACGGCGGCGATGGACCTGTAACCTGTGCCGAGCCACAGGATGACGATGGGCAGGACAGCGATGCCAGGAAGCGGGTGGAGTATCGCCATGAGCGTCTGGACCCACTCCGAGACGATGCGGGCTGACATCGCGGCGGCGGTGACCAGGACGGCTGAGAGCACCGCAAGACCCAGGCCGACGCCGACCAAGGCGAGGGAAAACCCCAGGCGCCCGAGGATCTCGCCGCTGGCCGTCTCGGTGGCGAGCGCGACGGCTACATCGCTGAACGGCGGGAGGAGGAGAGCCGGAAGGCGCCCGGCACGGGCGGCGAGCTCCCAGAGCCCAGCCAGGGTTGTCACGAAGAGCGCCTGGCGGAGAGTCCTGACGTTCGCTGTGACGAGGCGTCTCAAACGAATCATTGCGGCAGCCTCCTGCGGACTTCTGAACCCAAAGTCAGCGGCGGAACTGCAGTTGCTGGATGGGGGATGGTTCGCCTGCCCTGTCCCCCACGAAAGCTACGAGGTTCTCCCACGCGATATCGCTGAGGCTCCTGGGGACGTTCTTGATGTAGCCGGCCTTCTGCATGAAATCGGCGAAGCCCATGAGGCCGTACGGCGCCGTTGTGTAGTCCATGCCCGGCCAGGTCAGGTAACGATAGGTCTTCTCCATGGTGAGGCCGAATTCGGGCGCCAGGAGGGCGGCGGCCTCCTTCTTGTTGGTGTTGATCCAGGCCATGGCCTCACTGATGGCCATCACGAAGCACGCGTAGGCCACAGGGTTGCCGTCATGGAAACGGGTTGTGGCGACGCCCACGTTGAAGCTGAAGGGTTGACCGAAGCAGGTCACATCGTCGACGACCAGGTGCATGCCGGGATGGCTCAGTTCCTCGAAAATGTAGGGCGGGGTGGTGAAGTGAGCCACGATGCCCTTTTTGGATATGAGGGCCGCTGCGGCGTCAGGATGAGGCATCGCCACGATGTGCTTCTCGAAGGCGGTCGCCGAGCCGAGCTCCCTTTCGGCCTGCATAGCGAGGAGGATGTGCTGCACGCTTCCCGGCGACGGCAGCGCTATTTTGTCGCCGGGCTTGAAGTCCTTAAGGTTCTTGATGGAGGGGTTGTTCGTCACCAGCGCGACAGGCACGACACAGAACCCTACCGCCGCCTTCCAGGGACAGCCTTTGTCCCAGCCGATGAGGAACGGCGGGATCCCCATGAACCCGACGTCAACCTCCCCCGAAACCAGTGCCTCGCGCACGGCAGCGCCCGACCCGTACTCCTTCCAGACCGGCTTCAGGCCGTACTTCTCGAAGATCTTGTGCTTCTGGGCAACCATGAGCGGGGCATACACCAGTCCGAACTGTCCGGCTATACGGATCTCTTGCTCTTGCGCCTGTGCCTGCGCCTGCGGCGAGCGGGCCGCGCTGGTACTGCCGCCCCCATAGGCCAGACCCAACCCTCCCAAGAGGAGCGCCACGCACATGATAACCCCCAACGACCGTCTCATGCCAAAAGACCCTCCCCGACACAGGTGTTCGCAGCGTCCGGTTGCGCCGCGTAGCGCTACGAAGTGGCTGCGACGTGATCATTTAGTATGACGGCGGCCAGGTCCGTGTGCACGGCCATGTGAGAAAGGGCGCTGTGAAAAGATGCCCGGGCGGATCCTGGGCGGCGGACTTGCGGACACTACGCGAGTCACTTCCATCCAATCATCCGGAGGAGCAGCGCAGTGATGCCCGCGGCCGCGAGGGGACCGACCGGGATCCCACGAAGCAACAAGACGCCTATGACGGTCCCGACAAGGATTCCGGCGATGATGTCCGGGCGTGCGTGCAGGAGCTGAACGCCCTGGCCGTTGACGTATGTCGCGGCCGCGCCGCCAACGATGGCGAGCAGACCCGGCCACGTGCGGAACGCGCGCAGCACCTGGTCCATCGTGATCTGCTTTGTGGAGAGCGGTGAGAGGACCGCGATCATGAGAAGGACAAGCCCAAGCTGAAGAGCTCGTTGCTCAAGGAGGGCGGCGAGCGAGTTCAGGCCCACTGCCTGTATGAACAGCAACGCCGCGGCGGCTCCCGCGATGAGAGCGTTTCCCGTTATAAGCCCCACGGCGAGCACTATGAGGAGCGGAAGACCGTCCATTGAACGATCGCCTCCGGTTGCGGCCGTCGCAGGTCGCACGGACCCTGGCTGCGAGGCTGCTCACGGCCAAGCGTCTTCCACGCAAGAGACAAACATGACACGGAACAGCGTGAGGCACTTTGCCCAGACAGGTGTCCCCATGGCATATCTATTGGTCTGCCGCCAGGAAGAGACCGGCAGACCGTCGCTTGCGACGAAAGCGGACGAAATGCGGGCGACTCGAAATCAGCGATCCACTGGGTATGAGTTTACAGCAGGGGAGCAAATTACGCCTGGTGGCCATCTGTGCCAGACGCTGCCGGGTGGGAGCGATCGGACCATGAAAAGGGCGGGCGGGAGCCACCTTCACGATCCTCGCAACTCCCGCCTGATGCCGGCCCGGAAGCGCGACTCACGTTAGGAGGTTGAGTCATGCATCGCAGGAACGTTCTGCCCTTTGCCGTCCTCTGCACCGTCCCGTTCATTCTTGTGCTCGGTAATTCCATGCTCATTCCGGTGCTACCCAGGATCAGGACGGCGCTTCACCTCACCCAGGCCCAGACGGGGCTCCTTATTACGGCGTTCTCGGTCCCGGCAGGGCTAGTCATCGTCTTCGTGGGCATCCTCTCCGACCGCGTCGGACGCAAGCAGGTGATGGTCCCCAGCCTCGTCGTATACGGGGCGGGGGGCATCATGGCCGCGCTTGCCGCACTGCTCGCCGGGCGCCCGTACTGGCTGGTGCTTGCCGCAAGGGTGATCCAGGGCCTGGGCGCGGCCGGCACCGGACCCATAGCCACGGCGGTGGCGGGGGACATGTTCCAGTCCCAGGAGAGGACGAAGGCCGTCGGCATACTCGAGACCTCCAATGGACTTGGCAAGGTGGTGAGCCCCGTGCTGGGCGCCGGGGCGGCGCTATTGGGTTGGTGGGCGCCGTTCCTGCTCTTCGCGGTGCTGGCCCTTCCTGCGGCGGTGGGGGTGTGGGTGCTCTGCCCGGATCCGGTTCCGGATCCGGCGCACCAGGGCCAGCAGCAGGCTACCATACGCGCGTATACTGCCGAGCTGGGCCGCGTGTTCAAGGAGAAGGGTCGGTCCCTTACCGCGTGTTACGCGGCAGGTGCGGTGGTGCTGCTCGTTCTCTTCGGCGTGCTCTTCTACGTCTCGGACGCCCTCGAAGAGCGTCACGGGATCGGCGGCCTCATGAAGGGTGTCATGATAGCTGTGCCTATATTCGTGATGTCGGTCACCTCACTTCTTGCAGGGCTGTTCCTGGAAAAGCACGTGATGCTGCTCAAGGCGGCCACGGTGACAGGGCTTGCGCTCGTAGCCGCGTCCCTTGGGCTCCTGGGCTTCCGGTCGGGGCTTGCGTGGCTGGGGATACATACGGCTGTGATGGGTCTCGGGAGCGGGTTGGTGCTTCCTTCCCTCAACACCATGGTGACGAGCGCAGCCGGGGGCCAGATGCGGGGGATGATCACCTCCGTGTATGGGGCCGTGCGGTTCCTCGGTGTCGCGGCTGGTCCGCCTGTGTTCGGTCTCATAATGGACTCGCGTCGCATCTCCGTGTTCATCCCGGCCGCGGTGGCGGCGGGGGCGTGCGCGCTTTTCGTGCTCCGTGCGCTCAACCAGAAGCTCCTCACCCCGCCGCCAGGAAGTCACTAGGCGCGGTCGGAGGCCGGGACGCGGGCCGTGCCGGGGGCACGCAGAAGGTGGTTACGCGGTGCCGAGGGCGAGGGCGAGGACGAGGACGGGACGGAGCATGCGATCCTGGGTCCGGCGGCGGTTGGTTAGGCGACGTCAGGTCGCCCGGCGCGGGACCATTGCATTGTGGCAGGTCGACTTCGAGGTATTCCGCGGCGTGAGAGCGAAGTACGTCCTGTACGACTAGCGAACACGCGCTCAGCACCAATGAGCGTGTTCGAACTCATGCGAACGCGTGTTCGTGTAAAATGTAGTGGGGCAGGAGACCGGGGTCTTGGGGTAGAAATATAGAGACCTCGAACTTCCCTGTAAGAAGGCGAGGTCTCTATGCCAGCAAGTACCGGTAAAACCAGCCTTGAGGCAATTGTAAGTATATTGGATGATGCCCACGATTTCAAGACCCTTGAGCAGAAGTGCTTCGCTCTGGGGATGGCGCTTGCGGCTCAGATATTCGAGAGTGTGCTTACGTGTCTTGATGAGGAGCTGGCCAGGACGAGGGATCGCACACTCAGGAACAAGGGAACCGGTGAGCGGACGATTCAGACCGTCTTCGGTGAAGTGACGATTAAGAGGCGCAGATACCGGGAGGAGATGCGCGTGGACGGCAAGCTCAAGAAGGGGGCGTATCGGTATCTGCTGGATGAAGCGCTGGGGCTTCCGCCGGACGACAGGGTTTCACCTGGTTTGACGGAGGCCTTAGTGGAAGGGGCAGTAGAGGAGCCATTTCGCCAGGTGGTGGAAAGGCGCCAGGAGGCGGGGCTGCCTACACCGAGTCACAGCACCGTACATAGTCTCACGAGGAAGCTTGGGGAGATGGTAGCTCGCGAGCAAGAGGAGCAGCGGCGGGCTGTATTCGAGTATGGGGAGGAGCTTCCCGGGGAGAAGAAGAAAGTGGACCGTTTGTTCGTCGAGGCTGACGGCACTATGGTGCACCTACAGAGGGAGGAGCAAAAGCTCGCCGAAGTCAAGGTCGGGCTTTCCCATGAGGGCTGGGAGAAGCGCAGCCCTGGGTCCAATGAATATACCCTGGCAAACCCGTTGGTAGACAGCGGGGTATTTCCTAACGCTGAGGCATATTGGGAGACGAAGATCGCAGGGCTATCCAGAAGGTATGATTTCGAGCACGGCACGTATGTAGTCTTAAGCAGTGATGGTGCCCCGTGGACAAAGGGTGCCGGGGACTACTTTGACGGTATACAGATACAGATGGATAGATTCCACCTCCACCGGCGTCTAAGGGCGGTGTTTGGACCGGAACACGCATCTGGTCTGATACGTCTTCTTGCCCAAGGTGACGTAAAAGCCTTCCTGGACACTATGGAAGCATCGATTAGCGACGGGAAGACCCACGAGAACCGGGTGAAGAGAAGGGCGGTTTTCAACTTTTGCAAGCAGCATGAAGGGGAGCTTCTCGACTACCGATTGAGGGAAAACAAGCCACCGCAAGGTATACTGCTTCGCGGCATGGGAGCGATCGAGCCCTATGTGGACAAGGTGATTGCAAACCGGATGAAGAAACGCGGCATGAGGTGGACACTTGCCGGGGCGGATGCCATGGCGAGGTTGAGGGCCCTAAATGCCAACGGGGAACTCCACGAATATGCGTCGAGAAGGATCGCCTGGCAAGTCAGGACGGATGCCAAGATAGTAGCCCGGGTTAAGGAGAGGGTATTGGATGACCCTGAAAGATGGCTACGTAAGGCTGTCCCGGCTCTATATGGGCCGCATGCCGATAGACCATGGGTAAAAGCTATTCGAGAGCTTTTGAGCACGAAGGAGGCTATGGTGTGACGCAAAGAGCAGCAATGGGCTGCTCCGTCTGGTGACAACTGCGGCATACAGGATTGCGGCATGCTAAGACCGCAGCGCCGAGACCGCAGGCGGGCTACCCTGTACAGCCCGCCCGGTTGAGGCGCCCTGCGACGGGACCACGGAACCCGCATCCTTCGTGTCGCGTGACCGGACTTCCAACAAAAACGCAAACCTCAAATCAAGGGGAAGACTGCCCCACTGTTCTTGACACGTACCGAACGCGTTCGGGCCTTGCCCTGGCAAGCGAAATGTGCTATATTAAAGGCGTCGCGAGGTGTGAGCGAAGCGCATAGAACGCACTTGAACCTGGTTACGGATGACACGTAGGGTTCCAAGCGGAGAGATACCCAAGCTGGCTGAAGGGGAAGGTTTGCTAAACCTTTAGACGGTTGAACAAACCGTGCGGGGGTTCGAATCCCCCTCTCTCCGCCATATTCTGACCATCACGACGGCCCGCCGGCCGTTTTGTTCACATCATAGATGGGATACACGAGTATACATGAGTGTCGCGCGCCCGTAGCTCAGTGGATCAGAGCATCTGACTTCGGATCAGAGGGTCGTGGGTTCGAGTCCCTCCGGGCGCGCCAGGGTGTAGCTGGGGTTTTCCAGATTGGCGAGACTCCAGCTTTGTTTGTTTGCCAATGCCTTGCCAATCTCTCTGGAGAATGTCTGCTAGAAGCCTCTTCATCTCGCTCCGTCTCCATCCCGTCCGAAGAGCATCTCCTCGAGCTTGCTTGCAGCTTGCTCCTGCATCGTGGGAAGAACGTGCGAGTATATGTCGAGCGTGATTCCGATCCCGGAGTGTCCCAACCGCTCGCTGACCACCTTCGCCGGAACGCCCGCCTCAAGAAGCAGCGTGGCGTTGGTGTGTCGGAGGTCATGGAACCGCATGTCCGGTAGACCCGCGGGAGACAGAAGCCTCTTGAACTCGCGCTGGCTAACGTTATGGCCATCCAGCGGCCTGCCGTTAGGCTGCGCGAACACAAGGTCGTGGTCCTCGTAGCTCTCCCCGGCGAGCGACTTCTCGGCTTGCTGGCGCACTCGAACGGCCTCGAGGGCTGCTACGGCGCTTAGGGGCAGCCACACCTCGCGAAAGCCCTTCTGCGTCTTGGGGGCAGCGAACACAGGGTTCGGACCGGCTTTCTTGAGGGCCTGCCTGACATAAGCAACGGGAGGTACGATATCCTGCCAGCGCAGGCCGAGGAGTTCTCCCAGCCTCATGCCTGTGGTCACAGCGAGGACATAGAGTTCCGGCTGTCTGGATTCGCGGTGCGCTACATCGAGGAGCCTTTGCACCTCTTGTGCGCTCAAGGCACGAATCTCTCGCTTCTTCTCTATCCTGGGAGGCTCCACGGCATCGGCCACGTTGCGAGCAACCAATCCCTACCGGACCGCCTGTTCCAGGGCCGCATGTATGGTTCGGTGGTGGCCTCTGACACTCGCCGCAGAGAGGGGGCTGCCGGGTGTCTTGCCATAGCTTGTCCCCTTGCAGCCATCCTGCAGGGCTTCATTGTAATACCGCTGCAGGTGCAGGGGAGATAGGCGCGCGAGAGGCACACTCCCCAGCGAGGGCTTCAGATGAGTCTTCACGATACCCTCGTACCAAGCTGCAGTCTTGGGCCTCAGGTTGGGACGAACGTAGTCCGCAAGCCATCTGTCGAGGTACTCCCCGAACGTGAGTCTCGAAGGCTCGACGTACTCGCCTGTATTGATCTCATGAAGGACCTGGGCGAGCTTGGCCTCCGCTTGCTTCTTGGTTCCACGTACGGTGTAGCTCTTGTACTTCTTCTTGCCGGTCGTGGCGTCACGCCCGAGATAGACAACGACCTCGTACGAGCTCCCGCGCTTGCGTATGTGGCCTTTCATTCTGCTTCGCCTCCCCTGAGGAACCTATCCAGCTCGCTCTTGGCTATGCGCCACACCCTGCCCACGCGGGCGCCCCGGATCTTGCCCTCGGAAAGAAGCTTCCATACGCTCCTGATATCCACCCGCAGGTACTGCGCGGCTTCCGGCGCAGTCATCACCTCGGGCCACTTCTTCTCGTCACGCACAGTTACCGCCTCCATCCGTATTGTAACGTCGACAGACTGCTATGTCAATACATGACACTACATGTATATGACACCACGATCAGTATCCCTATGGGTCGAGCAACATGACGAAAGGCGAGGTCTGAGACCGCAACGTGCCGGCATGAGCCTTGTCGGGACAGAAAGGATAAGCTACGCATACGTTGCCAGTAAGGATGGAGGCTCAACTGCTCAAGAAGCCCCATGGCGTGTCTGACGCACTGGGCACGCCTCGTATGCGGCCGACCAGGGGGTGCAACAGGGATATCATCGGGTTGAACTTGCTCTCTAACGTACATCGCTGGATGGTAGAGGCGTTCTTCCGGATTACCGAGAGCCTGCTGGAGACAAGGCCGGTGCTCAGCAAGTACGATGACACAATCACGGGCCACATTTTCTCGAGCTTCCTTGCGTTGCTCTTAAGGCACGAGCTCATGAGTTCCCTCGCACTTCGCGGAGAAAAGCCCGAGTGTGCCGACATCGTGCGGGATCTTGCGGCCCTGCAGGAAGTTGAGGCGGAGCAGGACGGTCGTCGCTACCGCCTACGCTTGCCCCTTCAGGGGGTTTGTGGCAAGGTGTTCCAGGCCGTGGGGGTCGCGGTGCCCTCTCCCGTCCGGGCGGTGTAGTGTGGTGCCAAGGCCTACCCATATACACGCAGATGCCCGCTACACGGGCCCTGCGCGGAACCAACTATAGAAGATGAGCCAATCGTGATGCCGGAGCAATGAACAGCCGCGAAGAGTTCGCTTGTTTCAGTGCGAATTTGGTAAAGAGGAAGTCCGTTATTTGGTTAACGGGCGTACAGCCGGGGCCATCCGCTGAGAAACGTGGCTGTTCATAACGTTTCCCAAAAAACAAATTGCCGCAAAAAGTTTTTGCATATCAGAAGGAATTCAAGGTTTTCTGGTGAACCATCAAGTACAAACGTCCAACAAACCAATAATCGAACTTGCGAATGGGGGCCCTGCGTTGGATCCAATCAAACGGGTGTCTTTATATGAGCAGGTTATTCTAGCCATTCAGCAGATGCTACGTAACGGAGAAGTAAAAGTAGGAGAACGTTCACCCACCGAAACTGAACTGGCTGCTAATTTGGGCGTCAGCAGGAACAGCGTTCGCGAAGCGCTGAAAGTCTTAGCCATGGCGGGGGTGATAGAGTCCACACCCGGGCGGGGAACTTTTGTCCGTCCGGAAGCAGTTGAGGCGGTGTTGAACCCTGAGGGTGTTCTAAAGGTTGTGCGCCGGGCATCGGTACGGGAGCTCATGGAAGTGCGTATAACCCTGGAAGTTGAGGCCGCAGGTTTGGCGGCCCGTCAGGCTTCGGAAGATGAGATTGCTGACCTTGTAAAGACGTGGCACGAATTGAAAAAGGTGGTGAACGAACAAGGTGACTGGAGCGACGCTGGGCAGCGTCATCACCTTGCCATTGCACAACTTAGCGGAAACGAACTCTTGGTGCAGCTCATTGAGTCTATTGGCCAGGAGCTTAAGGCTTTTCGCTCTGTGCTAGTAACCCATCCGAAGAACATGCCTGAGCAAATCTAGGACCATGAAGAACTGGTCGACGCGATTATGGGTCACGATGAACAGCGGGCCAGGGACATCATGCGGCGCCATCTGGAGCGCACAAAGCAGGCGTTGGCCGAGATCCTTAACAACGGTGAACAGAAAAAGTAACTGCACGTTCAAGGGGGTGTTCATAAGGGAGTCCTGTACCTTAGGCTGTTTCAACTTATTGGCGCAAGACCTAGGGTGTAATGTCAAGAGGGTTTAGAGAGGAATTTCCTGGGGCATATTTGGGTCTAGACCAATAGGATGCTCGGGCGGTTGCAAGGTCATGCAGTCGCCGGTGTTCCTTGAAAACCGAAGTTGCTGGGGTGCTTAAGCCTACCGGTATACTTGGCCCTTGCTGAGCAAGGCAAAGACCAGGCGTACGAACTTCCTCGCAGTCAGGTGGTAACGCAGCCTTGTCAGCCTTGCAAGCGGCTGGAGCTTGAGGTCGTTGGGCGTTACCGGGTTGAGCTTCCCGAACCTTACGCGTTCGGCGATGATCTTGGCGTCGACGATGTCGGTCTTGGGCTTTGTCGTGAAGGCCTTCTTGAACCCTTCAACAAGCGAGGGATCAGGATGATGTATATGTGGCATAGGATGGAGTTTAGCTCGGGTGAGCTTGAAAGGGCCTCCCACAGATGCCACCAGTATAGTCCCGTTGCTTCTACGCCGATCTCTACGAGGTCGCAAGGGACTTTGGTGGTGTGATTTCCGAGAGGGTGTTCAAGAAGGTCTCAAGGCCATCGAGGTTACTGTCAAACCTCAAGGGCTTCCGGGTAAAGTTGTTGCGGTCATGGTCGATGAAACCTGCGACGTTTGATTCTAGGCCGATGTCGGTGCCGGCGCAGATCCTGTTTAGCATGGGCTTACACCTCCTTCGGGTGGCAAAGATTTGGGGCATCCCCGGCACCTCACCAGATCAACTGCCTCGTTATTAGCATTAGAGGCTCTGCCCAGACCGCACCCCGCTCTGCTCAGGGCGGGCAGACAGAGCTTCCGCGCAGTTTAGGAGTTAGAAGCTCAAGGCGAGGTCGGGGAAACAGTCTTTCACGAGAAGTCACTCACCCTGCACCTGATTGAGGTCTGGGAGTCGTTGTGCAACTGGGGCGGTAAGAGTTACCCCGGCCGACCCAACTATATTTTGCCAGGGATGCCCCAAAATGAGACAAGATTGCATGGGATCGTCGGCGACGGAACCCAGGACGTCCAGGGTAACATGCTCGGGGACTGACCCGTGCCCCGGGGGCTGCCCGCTGGTGGCCTTGAGAGGGTCCAAACCATCTGTCTGTCGCCCGCGCCGCGCCCGGCGGGCCGTTAGGGTATGGCCCCTCGCCGGTCGCGGCTACGACGGCCGTCGGCTCACCAGCGGCCAACCTGGATATGCGGCCTGGCTTGCACCGTCAACCAATAATATACGAGGAGGGAGGAAGTATGGAACAGATTACCAAGGAAACGTGGCTTCAGAAGGAGACCACATCTGGGCGGATAGGTGTAACGTGTGGTATGATCTGCTCTCCGTACTGCGTGAAGTCGACCCCATCGTAAGATGCTGCATCGGAGTAGTGTAGATGCCCCGGCCTGTATCCCGGCCGGGGTATCTGCTCGGAGGGTGAGGGTATGAAGCGTCTCTACATCAGCCCGTACACGTTGGAGTTCCATGTAGACCGGACCTTGTACCTTTTCAACTCGCTTAGCGGGGCGTTGGATCGCCTCACGGATAAAGTGACGCAGGAAGAGTGGTCACTCCTGAAATCCGCAGGGAATTGCTCGTCGGCATTAGCCGAGGTGCTGAAGAGCAGAGGCTACGTCTACGAGGATCAGCGCGAGGAGGCCGCCCTCGTCGAGAAACTGCAACGGTTTGCTGAGCGCGAGACGTCACAGACCATACGTTGCCACGTCATACTGAGCTATGATTGCAATCTCCGATGTGTCTACTGCTATGAGGAAGGCATCCTCCGAGAACAAAGAGCGATCGAAGACGCCCGCCTGAGGACGATGTTGGACGTCATCGAGCAGCTGGCACGAGGGAGGCAGAGAACACAGGTGGTGCTATTTGGCGGGGAACCGTTGCTGAAACGGCCATACCACATGAGATGCGCCCAGCGAGTGCTCGAGCACGCAACGAACAATGGATGGGAAATCGAAGTCGTGACGAATGGAGTAGATCTGGAACATTATGTCCCTCTCCTCAAGGAACATAGTATATCCCAGATTCAGGTTACTCTAGATGGTCCGAAGCATATACACGACATCCGCCGCCCGACAGCTGATGGACGAGGCTCCTTTGAGGCCATCGTCCGCTCCGTTGACGCTACGTTGGCTGCTCAGTTGCCCATCGCAGTCAGAGTGAACGCCGACAAGCAGAATGTCGAATATGCCCCAGAACTGGTAGATTTCTTCAGCGCACGGGGTTGGTTAAACGAATCACGGTTCGGAGCGTACTGGGGTCTGACTTTCGATCTTCAAGGCCGACATCCGTACTGCGCTCCGGCTCATGACATGTTAAAGAGGATATTGGAGATCCGAAAGCAACATCCGCTGACCAAGCGAATCAGCCTTGAGGCTTGGGAGGCTCTGCAGTTCCTTCTTTACCCCTATCTGCTTGGGGAGCCGCGATTGCCCAAGTTCTTTTTCTGTGGGGCCCACCGGAATGAATGGTCTTTCGACCTCTATGGAGATGTGTACTTCTGCGCAGACGGTGTAGGGCGGGAGGAGTTCAGAGTAGGGAAGTACGATCCAGTGCTTGCACTGGACCAAGGACGAGTTTCACTGTGGCGGCAGCACGACGTTCTGCGCGCACCGCCGGGTTGTAGCAGGTGCCCTGTCAGGCTGTGCTGTGGAGGAGGGTGCTGGTTCCGCCGAACGCGTGCTATCGGGTCGCCTCTGGCGGCCCACTGCACTGAGCATGTGTGGCCGGCGCTCGCCACCACCATGGAGTACCTCCACAGGTCACCCGAGGTATTCGAACGCGAGGAATTCGAACTGCCAAGGAAGAGGTCGGAAGGAAGAGCAGAGGGATGAGAGAGCGGTACAGCCGCATTGTTCGTTTCTGGCGTGGGTATGTGTTCAGGTACCGTGCGCTCTGGGGGCTTACGCTTGCTTTGCAATTTTTGTTCTTCGGGACCAGCGGGGTCCTCCCCTTCTTCTTCAAGCGGGTGATCGATGCCCTGACCGCGCTCGATGTAGGCCTCTTCGTCACCTGGGTTGTCGTGTTCCTCGGCGCGGAGATCACACAGGTGTTCCTGCTCTACGGTCGCGGTTACGCTATGCGCCGCCTGGAGCTCATGGTGGAACAGGACGTGCAGGTCGCCATGTACAGGCGATTCCATACCGTGCCCTACGAGCAGGCGCTCAAGACAAAGACGGGGGAGGCGCTGCAGCGGCTCACGAGCGACGTGCCGCGCTGCTCTCCGCTCATCATCAAGAGCTTCTCCGAGCTTCTTGGGCACATCGTGCTCGTGCTGATCGTGCTGGCGCTCATGTTCGTGATGGCCCCGCTCCTGGCGGGGATCTCGCTGGCGTTCGTAGCTGTCTACACAGTGGGCTTCCGGATGTACGGGAGACGGGCTGCAGTAGTCGCCACCCGCAGGCAGGAAGCCGAGGCCCGGTACATCGCCGAGGCCGAGGAAGGTCTGGGGGCCCTGTACTCGGTGCACGTGCAGGCTGGCCTCCGTGGGGTGATGCGCCGCTTCTCCCGAGCGCTTTCCACCTACCTTCGGGAGGGTTTTGCCCTGTACAAGCTGAACCTCCTGTTCCAGGGCGGTTTCACCACCTTGATCACCGTCGCCTCGGAGGTGGCCATCCTCCTCACCGGCGCATGGCTCATTTTCCGGGGAGAGAACACGGTGGGGACGCTGGTCGCCTTCAGCCAGTACATCAACTGGCTGTACGTGTTCGTCAACTTCATGTCCGGTTTCGCCGCAGAGATCGAGCCGGCGCTCGTGTCGTTGGAGCGGGTTCAGGAGGTCCTGGCCTGGACCGAAGACTGGACTGTCGAGGAGCCCATCGCCCCGACCGCACTCCCCGATCACCCGTACGCCATCGAGGTGCGGGACCTCGATTTCGCCCTGGGTGATGTCCCCATCTTCCGAAGGTTGTCCCTGCAGATCGAGCGCGGAGTGACTACGGCCGTGGTCGGTCGGAGCGGTCTGGGCAAGAGCACGCTTCTGAACATCATCCTCGGCCTCTATCCCGTCCCGCCGGGCAAGGTGTTCCTCTTCGGCCGGGACGTGGCCACGATGCCTCTTTCTGAGCGCATGGGGTTCTTCGCGGTGGTAGAGCAAGAGCCGAGGTTTCTGAGCGGGAATCTGGACACGGAGCTCGCTTTTTCCCATACAGAAGCAGGCCTTGCGGGCGTGGCGCAGAGGCTTGGGCTGCGCGAGTTTGTGGAGGGCCTTCTTTCGCGCGAGATCTCGTCGGCAAAGCTCTCCGAGCTGTCGGGGGGTGAACGCAAGCGGCTTGGCATCCTGCGGGGCCTTTTGCGCGAGGCCCCGGTGCTGCTGCTCGACGAGCCCACCGCGTTTCTCGACGAGGAAACGGCGGAACGAATCCTCGCTGGGATCAGCACAAACTTCTCGGGGAGGACAATAGTGGTGTTCTCCCACGATCCCCTGGTCCTGCGGTACTGCCAAGCGGTGGTGGACCTGGCGGCCACGCAGGAGCACGGGGCGAGTTGTTCCGTCTCACATTGTTTTGACCGATTTGTCTCGGATTGAGATAACTTTTTCGTGAAGCGAAGAAGGCTGCCGGCAGGGAGGTGGGCAACCTCGAGGATCAGCTTCAGTTCCCGTTTAAATCCTGGATCACCCTGAGCACCAGCTTTTGGTCGACGAGTTCCTTCTGCTTGATGAAAGCAGCGAGCAGGGAGTTGGCGCACACGTGGTTGACCCGCCTGGGGATGCCACGGGCATACTGGAAGATTTCCTCAATGGCCTCCGGTGTGAAGAGGGGTGAGGTTCGCCCGGCCACCTTCACGTGGTAGGCGATGTACTCCCTGGTTTCCGAGGCGGTGAGCCCGCGCATGTGGTACCGCACCGTGAGGCGCTGGGTTATGTGACCGTAGCATGACAGCCGGAGCCTGTCGCGGAGGGGGGTCTGGCCCACGAGGATGAGCGCCATGGGGCAGGCGCTGTCCATGTCGAAGTTGGTGAGGAGCCTGAGTTCCTGCAGGGTGGCCTCCGGCAGCAGGTGCGCGTCGTCGATGACCACCACCAGGGTCTTGCCCTGCTCGAACACCGACCAGAGGGTCCCGGCGACCTGGTTGACGGTGTCCGACTTGTGGTGGCAGGGCTCCACGCCCAGGCCGAGCAGCAGCTGGCGGTAAAGCCCTCGGGCGGGAAGAAGGGGGTTGGGCAGGTACAGCCAGCGCGACCTGAGTGGATGCAGGGCGGCGCGCAGGGCCCGCAGGCAGGTGGACTTGCCCGAACCCACGTCCCCGGTGAGCAGGGCCATGCCTCTCTGCATGACGGCCCAGTTCAGCCGGGCGAGCGCCTCCAGGTGGTCCTGGAAAGATCTGACCAAATTCCCCGGATCCCCGATCATTTATTCAGCCCCGTAACAAACTCCAACAACCGCCAATAACCCTCACGGGTGGTAGCAGACGGGACAGTCAGGGAGGTCCCGCGCAGAGTCGGTATAGAGGTTGGAGAGGGAGTCGCGGCGGAGGCTCCCCCCTATGTGGGCGACGCGAAGGAATGCACAACCCGGGGCCGGTATCGGTACAGAGAAAGGAGCGACGAGAGCTTTGGCGTAATACTTGCGTATAACCATGGTGGCGGTGAGGGGTCATGGGCAGGGTTAGATTCTTTCGCCAGAGGGTTCAGACTGAAGCGAGTTCTGTGATGGCGAAGTCGCTTTCCGAGTATCTTGCAAGCGAAATCAGGGCTCGCCGCGAGGTTTCGCCTGAGGAGGCGGCCCTGATAGCCTCAGACTGCATGGAGTATCTCGAGCGCTGTCTCGGGCTACGCAAGCTTGGGGAGATCGAGTTCCCGGCGGTCTTGGCGGAAGGGGCTCATTTCAGGCGAAAGCGCGAGGATCAGGAGGAGAGGTTGGTAAGGCTCACGGTCATCTCTGATGACGATGCGAATGTGCTTTCCGACCATGGTGCCCAGGTGATGCAGATATCCAGGATGGCAAGGGTGATCGAGGAAGCTTATTACCAGGGATGTCTTTTGGACGGGCAGAGGCTTTGTGTGCTCTTCCCCCTGACGGCGAAGGCGATTCGAGCGAGGCTTGCAACCCTAATTGACCAGGGAGCCACCCTGCCCCTGGCGGGGATGAGCAAGGAGACCCGGGCGAAATTCAGGGGTCTGCGTGCGGTGCTTGCGGTTGAACGACATCTCAACGGGGAGAGCCCACGAGCGATACAGAGGAGCCTTGCCATTGGAAGTAACCAGTGGAGGCGCTGGTGGAACGGCTTCAGGAGAGTGGTCACGCTCGAGACAAGCTCAGTCCCGGAGATAGCCAGGGCAACGGGGGAACCGGAGCCGGTGGTCTCCGGGTGGCTTGAGATGTGGAAAAGCCTCAAGAGGGATGGAAGACAAGACGACGTTTTGAAGCCGGAAGTCGTCTGGGAATGGGAAGCGAAGGATCTTTTCTCCTCTCCGGCAGGTTTCAGGAGGCTTCTTGTGGAGCGGCATGGTTATTCTGCGGCTTCAGCCGAGGAGTTCACGGAGTTTCTGCGAGAAGTGGCGATTGAGTATGGACAAGCCAGGAGGTCATCCGGGCAGATCGTGTATATAGCCTGTGGGAGCGATGAGGCCCCGGGGAAGAGCCTTGAGCAGACGAGGCTCCAGGCGGTGGTTTTAGATTATCTGACACCGGATGACTGGGTGACAATGGATCGTGACAGCCCGGCGGCTTTGAAGTGGAAGAGGATTGAGAGGTTTGCGACACAGGCATATTCGCAGGGAGCGAGCCTGGGGATTCATGACATTGCTTACCTGGTCGGGGCCTCGGTGGACGCGGTCAGGGACAGCATGGCGTCCCACAAGAACATCGTCTTGCCGACGAGGGGACTTATAGCCGACATGGGGCCCACGCTCTCACATGCCGAGAAGATAATCAGGCTCTACATGGACGGATACACGGAGACGGAGATTGTGAGAAGGACAGGTCACAGCTACGACAGCGTGGAGCGATACATTCTGGACTTCAGCCGGGTGGTCTACTTGAGGGAGTTCGGCATGCCGGTTCCGGCTCTGCGCAAGGCGGTGGCATTATCGCGCAGGGTGGTGGAGAAGTATCTCAAGCTGTATGAGGAGTTCAAGGGGCCTGGTTATGAGTTTCGTCTGGCGCAAATCCGCCGGTTTGCCCAGGCGCATCCTCCCAAGAGGAGACACAAAAGGAGGGGTGTTAGAGAGGATGAGTATGGGTAAGGGGGCTTCGAGCAAGTTTAGCACCCTTGCCGCTCGTGACCTGGAACAAGTTCAGATGGCACACCTGAAGGACAGATTCGAGCTTGCGGAGAGATCGGTCTTAGCGGAAAAGGCAGTGGAACTCACCAACAACGCGCTCGAGGATCACGAGGCAGCTCGTGGAGTGAAGCGGGTCAAGCCAGGGGAAATCGTTGTGGAGCACAAAGGCAACCTGGTGACCATGCCGCTATTGGATGCAGACATCATGAAGAAGCATGAGCAGGGGATGACGCTAAAGGCGTCGAAGTGCCAGCACGAACACGAGCAGTACTCGCGTCTTCTGGCAGCTGATCCCAGAGCAACTTATGACGATCTATGGGAAGCCCTTGGAAGAGGCGATGCGGTTCGCAAGCGGATCCCCAAAGGCTTTGATTTCCTGCCGGAAGAGCCACTTTCTCCGGATGAGATCAATGTGGTTCCGAGGTCCTGGCAGGATGTCAGCGTGCCTGACGAGGTCATGAAGCAGGTGACGGGTGCGCTGGTAGATGGCTATGGTGTGAGGCCCGGGCTTGCCGAATCGATGGTCAGGACAATCGCCGGGCTTCGGGCGTGGTGTTCGCCGAAGGTCTCTGAGCTTAGGCCGGGGCAGGTGGTGTGGCTCGCCCGCGGGGTGAGGAAGACACGCAGAGCAGACCCGAAGCTCTTTGTGCCGGTCATATTGACACTGGTAGAGCCCGGGGAGAGCAAAGCCACCTACTCCCACCCCGGAGAGGCAAGACGAGTCAGGATGAGACAGATCGAGCGCATCACAGCGGAAGCATGGAGGCAGGATGGCGTGCTCACGTCATCCGACATAGAGTGGCTTACCGGGTCGAATGGGCCCACCATAAGGCGACTTCTTGAAGCGTACCAGGAAAGGTTTGGGGTGATACTGCCCACTGCCGGCACGATCCTGGACATGGGCAGGACGCTCACGCACAAGAAGATCGTGGTGGAAATGAGCCTTTCGGGGTTGACCACGCAGGAGATCGCGCGGCGGATATACCATACCACCGAAGCCGTAGACGCATATCTCAAGGCCTTCGAACGGGTGCTGCTCCTGAGGTATTACCGGGTGCCGATGTCCGCAATGGTGAGGATCACAGGCCATAGCCAGTCACTGATCTCTGAGCACATTGCCTTGGCAGAGAAACACTTTCCGACGACCGAATCACTTGCAGCTTATCTGACCAGCAGGGGTGTGGACCTGGGATCTCCAGGATAAGGTTAATGGCGGTTATCGTATTCTCCTCACGCCTCGATGAGGTCATCATCAAGACCGTGTCCTCTAACGGGGAGACCAAGGAGATACGTTCTTTCAGAGCAGCACTCGAGCCGAGCCGCGAGCGCCTCGGAGCACTCGAACGGTATGACGGCCTCTATTGCATCACAACAGACCTACCCTGCGATAAGATCTCCGACGAGGAAGCCATCTCTGCTTATCGTAGGAAGGAACGAATAGAGGACGCGTTCCGCACGATAAAGTCGGACGTCAAGGTCAGGCCTGTATACGTCCGCCAGGATGAACGCGTGAGAGGCCACGTCACGGTTTGTGTCCTGGCGTATCTCCTGGAGGCCTTCATCGAATACAGAATGAGAGCCCACGATTCGAAGCTCAAAAGAGCCTCCGACGTCCTCGAGGCCCTGTCCGAATGCACCATCGACGAATACAACATACCCGGCTCGAAGGAAGCCATACGCAACCTCACCATGCTCACCCAGGAGCACCTTCAGATCCTCAAGGACCTGGGTCTCGACGACATCCTGTCGATGAAGCTCATACGGCCCATCCTCACGAGCACCAGGTATATCCCCTACGATGACCTCGTAGACCCGTCCTCCCTCCCTCAATAGCCGAAAGAAACCGTGTAGTCAAGATCTGCCCGATCAGTCGCCACTAAAGCCCTGCTACAGGGCTTTCCCTATCTCCCGGCTTTGCAAACTCGCGTTGTATAGCTGTGCGTCCCAGAAATCATGCTGCGTTCTGGAGCCTTCCCAGCATTCAATCACCCCCCAGTGCAAGCTTTCGGTTCACCTCACCCAGTTTACGAAGAGCTTCCCGTGCTTTCTGGTAATTCTCGGTCATGTGCCTTATCCTGGGGAGTTCCCCCCTGGGGATGTGACGTGTCTTGGTGCGGCCTCCTATAGACCGGGTGAGAAGGTAATACGGGCCGTGCTATTCTTCGTCATGACAGCGACAGCCAGGCTTTCCGCAGGTCCGGTATGCCTCGACGATGGAGCCCGCCATGACATCATCGAGCGCATCCAAAAGTGCGGAGGATGTCCCAACGAGCGTGGAATTTGAGGTAGCGGCTCCGGGCTCCGTTGTGGTAAAACGGAGCTGTAGAGAAAAGGAGGGAGCCGCCAGTGTCAGCATATCACAGCAAGGGCGAGACTGGAAGGGCCACCGAGAAGGAGGAGCCGAAAGGAACGGGGATTTATGGCGAGGTGGCGCTGAGTTTAGAGGCCATACGCCAGAGGGCAAAGGAGGGGTTTCGCGCGCTGTGCGTGGGCGTAGGGCTCAACACGCTGGAGGTGCTGTTTGAGCGGGAGCTGGAGGAGAAGATCGGCAAGAAGGGCAAGTACAACCCGGGGAGGAGGGCTTCCAGGCATGGCCATGAGACAAGGCCGGTGGTTCTGGGTGGGCGGGAGGTGAGAGTCTCGAGGCCCAGGGCTCGTACGGTCGACGGCAAGGAGGTTGTGCTTGAGTCATACGAGGCAGTCAAGAATGATGAGGTCCTGACGCGCCATGCCTTTGAGACGATGCTGCACGGTCTATCCACGCGCAACTATGCTTTCGGGCTTGAGGATGTGGGCGATGTGGAGGCATCCGGCGTCTCCAAGAGTTCGATAAGCCGCAGGTTTGCCCGAATGACGCAGGAGGCGCTGGCTGAGCTTATGGCTAAGCCGCTGGATGGGATTGACCTGGTGGTTCTATACATCGACGGGATCGTGGTAGCGGAGCATACGGCAGTCTGTGCCCTCGGCATCGCATTGACGGTAAGAAACACATACCCGGCCTGCGGGAGGGCGCCACCGAGAATGCTTCGGTATGCAAAGGGCTGGTCACCGACCTGGCGGAGCGGGGTCTTAAGACGGATGGGCTGCTCGTTGTCATAGACGGTTCCAAGGCGTTACGCAGGGCAGTGGCTGATGTGCTCGGGAATGACGTACCCGTCCAGAGGTGCCAGGTGCACAAGATGAGGAACGTTCTTGACCATTTCCCTGAGGAACAGCGCCCCTTGGTGAAGCGCAAGCTTGCAGCCGCCTGGGCTCAAGACTGATGCCAACATGGCGAGGAAAGCGCTTGAGGCACTGGCAGACTCTTTGGAGAAGAACTGCCCTGGAGCCGCCGCAAGCCTACGCGAGGGCCTGGAGGAGACGATAAACCATTAACCGGCTCATGCTGCAGGGTGCTCTGCGGCGCACCCTACGTTCGACGAATCCCATCGAGTCCGCCATAGAAATGGCAAGGACCACCGCGCGCAGGGTCAAGAGGTGGCGTAACGGAGACCTGGTGTTAATGCGGACGCTGGTAGGGCTCAAGGAAGCAGAGCGCAAGTTCCGGTGCGTGGCACGTTACCGAGAACCACCGCTCCTGAGGATGCGTCCTAAGGGCGAGGTTCTCAACACCACGAGCGAGGCAGCAAACGCGTGAAAAATCAAGCGGGGGTGCGCTACGCGAAATCCCGCGATGATCGGGACAAGCTCGGTCCTGGGGCTTATGGGGCTCGAAGGGTGGGGCATTGAACTCGGTGGCCCCCGCGCGATAACCAGGTTATCTTCCGTAGAGAGACTTCTAGATTCAGACCTCTTATGGCTTCCATACTATGCCACATAGCACACGGGTATTCTCCAAGCCGGCGGTGCGCCCCCAGTCCTCCCCTCGCTCAGCGTCAGCCTTTGCTGATCTTGCCAATCCTGTGCCAATCTAATTGGCGGTACGTGGCGGTACGACATGGGAGGAGTGGAAACCGGAGGGTCCGATCTGCCCAGCTAGATGGGACTCACGGAACCCAATGGTACTGGGTGGAATGCCGGTTACCGGACTTCGGATCAGAGGGTCGTGGGTTCGAGTCCCTCCGGGCGCGCCAGCTATTTCGGGGGTTTGCGGGATCGAAGAACTGCTGCAAACCCCTTTACTACTGTACTCCTCGTTCCCGTGCGCGCGGCGCACCGTGCCGTCCACCAGCAAGTGCGCCTCCGGCACTCTATCAGCCCCGTGCAACGCGCGTCGAGCACTTATTCTTCTCGGCACGAGTGCCCCAGGCGTACCACGGAGGCAGCCGGTAAAGGCTCACGTGACACCCGCCCTTTTGACCGGCGTTTTCTCATAGCTTGCATGCACGTAGTTACCGACGACGCTATCAGCATCGAGGCCAACAGGTTCTGAGATCCGTAGCCCTGTCCCGCAGAGCATCGCAGGTGTTGCGTTATCACGGATGTCTTACACTGTCTTGGGAACGATGGTACCCAGTGCTTCGGCTCTTTCATCCTCGTTGGGCCGACCGGTGAGCTTCTTTGCGAGAGCGACTTGCGCCCGTCCTCGATAACGTGCTCGCGCCACTTCGTGTTACCTCGTTAGCAGCCTGAAGACCCCTTTTGTGGCTTTCCTTTTTTCCGGGGCGGGTCAGGTTGCCGGTGCTTGGGCGACGGGGTGTAAGAATTTCGCCATCTGCCTTCGGGGGGAATTTCGACAAGGCGCCCCGCTTGGGGTGCCGTCCTCGGAGCGCGAGCACCGGCAACCGCGAGTAGCCCGAACCCTGGTGAAGTGGCAGAGACTCATGACGCTCCGCTTGGAGGGGTTTCGCATCGACAGAAAACCCAAGTATAAAACCGCCTGCTCTAGGCAGAATTGATTACGGGCGCCAATTCGTCCCAGCGGCTGATGACTACAGCACAGAACGGCTAAGCTTGAGGTTGTGGCGGCTCTTCGGGAGAGGAGGTGGGTGGATCGTGCTCGGGATGTTGTGGCGACTTCTTTCTCGACGAATAGAGCGCACGCAAGGTTCCGCACAAGCCGAGACAGGCTCTGTTGAGGGACGGATATCTTCCAGGTTACCTGTCAACCGGGAGAGGATCAAAGCTGCGTTTGGCAATAGCGCAGACCTGGTCTTCCGAGACCTGCAGACTGGTGCCCAGGGGAAGATCTCTGCTCTTGTCGTTCACATAGACGGCCTCGTAGATAAGAGACAGGTGGCTGAGGCGGTGATCGAGCAGATCACCGACATGGGTCTTAAATGGGATAGTCCGAGACAGGCGTATGCGGATCTCAAGGCCCGCCTTCTTTCGGCAAGCGGCGTCGAAGAAGTCGACTCGCTGGACAAGTTCATCACCCATGTGGCCGGAGGGCACAGCGGGGTTTTGATCGATGGCATTGGAAAGGGGCTGGTCTGCGACACACGTGGTTGGGAGCAGAGGGGCATAGATGAGCCGACTACGGAGGCCACCGTAAGGGGATCGAAAGAAGGGTTCGTCGAAACACTGCGCACAAACACCAGCCTCCTGCGTCGCAGAATCATGGGATCCCAGCTCCGGATCGAAGAGATGAGAATCGGACGTATCACCAAGACGAGAGTTGCGATTGCTTACATTGCGGGAGTGGCCAACCACGAGACCGTGCAGGAGGTCAGAAATCGGCTCAGGAGGATCGACGCCGATGCCATTCATGAAAGCGGTAACATCGAGGAATACATCGAAGATGCACCATTCTCTCCTTTCCCGACAATACTGCGCACCGAGCGGCCAGACAAAGTCACAGGAGCCCTGCTCGAGGGCAGGATTGCGATCCTCACAGACGGCACCCCGTTCGTCCTGATCGTGCCGGCCACGTTTACCATGTTCCTCACCTCTACCGAGGACTACTACGAGCGGTATTTCATCGGATCGGTATTAAGGCTTCTCAGGGTGGCTGCATTCTTCATCTCCCTCACCTTGCCGTCGCTGTACGTTGCTGTAACCACGTTCCACCAGGAGATGTTACCCACGCCTCTTGTACTGAGTATCGCAGCTCAAAGGGAGGGGATACCGTTTCCCGCCGTGGTTGAGGCCCTGCTAATGGAGTTCGTTTTTGAGACCCTGCGGGAAGCCGGGGTCCGCTTGCCCCGGGTAGTGGGCCAAGCCGTCAGCATAATAGGCGCTCTCGTCATCGGTGACGCGGCGATACGGGCGGGTCTGGCTTCCCCGGCGATGGTCATGGTGGTGGCGTTCACTGGGATCGCCTCGTTCGCCACCCCGGTGTTCAGCCTCGCCATCGGGGTGCGCCTCCTGCGTTTCCTAATGACGGTTCTGGCCGGCGTACTTGGACTATTCGGCATAGTCGCGGGGATGTTCGCTCTCTTGATTCACTTGACTTGCCTACGGTCATTTGGAGTGCCGTTTCTGGAGCCCCTTGCTCCGATAGTGTTTTCCGACCTCAAGGACGCCCTGCTGCGAGCCCCCTGGTGGGCTTTGCGCACCCGGCCCCAGTTTACCGGCAAGAAAGCTCCGACAAGGCAGGCACCTGGCCTTAGGCCCAGGCCACCTTCTGCTGAAGAGAAGGAGGTTCACCATCTGGTAGGCAAGGAGGGCGGCAAATGAGTAAGGTCGAGGGTGGGAAAATATCAGGAAGGCAACTTATGGCGGTTCTGGTGCTAAGCCGGGTGGTGCCGATAACCGTAGCGTTTCCCATGATAACAGAGCTTCGAGTGCCGCAGGACGCTTGGATTGCGAGCTTGCTCGGGACGCTCTTGTCCATACCCTTCGTGCTGCTTGTGGTACGCCTAGGGTTGAAGTTCCCTGATAAGACCATCATCGAGTACAGCGAGCTACTCCTGGGCAGGTACCTTGGGAAGCTCGTCGGGCTGATCCTGGTCTGGTACTGGATTTCCGTGGTCGCCGATGTTGCGAGAGAACTCGGAGAGGCCTACACCACAGCTATCATGCCGGAGACGCCTATACTCGTTTTTATGATCGTGACGGCCTTTCTGGCAGCCAACGCGGCCCGGAACGGTCTTGAAGTTGTTGGACGGATGGGTGAGAACGGCGTCTGGGTCGTCCTCTTCTTCCTGATAGTCATGTTTGTCCTTCCGTACGATGAAATGCGGTTCAAGAACCTGGCCCCGGTTCTGGCGCACGGACTTCGGCCACTCGCAGCCCCAACAGGGACTGTTGTCTCCTTCTTCCTGCAATTCATCGTCCTGGGCATGGTCCTGCCCTACCTGAACCGGCCGAAGGACGCGGTGCGCCACTCTGTGTACGCGGTCCTGGCCAGTGGGCTGCTCATGACGTGGCTTGCAATAGTCCTGGTGGCAGTTTTCGGACCGACGGTATCGGGCCTGGCAATGCCAGCTTTCAGCCTGAGCAGGATGATAAGCATCGCAAACTTCTTGGAGAGGATCGAGGCCATTACAATGGGAGCCTGGACCCTGAGCAGCGAGATCAAGCTCGCTCTGTTCTTATGGGCGAGCGCCGTTGGATTGGCGCAGGTATTCGGCATTTCCCGGTTTCAGTCGTTCGTATATCCACTTGGGGCGATAGCCGTTGCGTTTGGCATCTTGTTCTTTGAGAGCAACGTCGACCTGCAACGCTTCCTCCAGTTCAGAAACCTCGGGGTCTACTCCCTCATCGTCGCGGCGGGCACAACGGCTATCTTGTATGTGGCCGCTCTCTTGCGAGGCAGGCTCCGCCTTGGCCCTGGTGTAAGGAGGTGACCCCGATGCTGGGAAAACGAGCGCTGAGAGCTGCTGCCCTTCTCCTGATCGCGGCGATTGTGGCAACCGCGGCTGGATGCTGGAACCGAAGAGAGATCGAGACTGTAGGCTTTATCCTTGCGGCTGGCGTCGATGAAGCCCGGGAAGAGGGCAAAATCCAGCTCACGGTCCTCATAGCGAAACCCTTTGCCATAGGTGGTGGCATGGAGACCCACGGATCTGCGGAAGAGAGACCTTTCTGGGTTGTGAGCAGCACGGGATATACGGTGTTTGAAGCCGTGCAGAACCTGTTCTCCCAGTCGCCGCGGCGGCCATTCTGGGCACACTGTCGGTTCATCGTGATCGGTGAGGCGTTCGCGCGGAAAGGTATCCGAGATGTTCTGGATTGGTTCGACCGTGATGGAGAGTTTCGTCGTCGGGTGTGGATAGTGGCCGCCAAGGGTGCCAAGGCGTCAGACCTTTTGCAGACCGAGTTCGAGCTCGAGCGAATGCCGCCAGAAGGAGCCATGCGCTTGTTACAAGCTGCTCGGACGGAACTGTCGACAGTTGGCGAAGACATGTTGAACGATTTCCTGCAAAAGCTCGAAGGAGAGGGAATAGACCCCATCGCTACCCGCGCGGAGATCATCCCTAGGCCACAGGAATTCGACATTCGTGGGGAGTTGAAAAGAGAAAAGATAGGTGGATCACTCAGACTGACCGGAGCAGCGGTCTTTAGAAACGATCGACTGGTCGGTTGGCTCAACAAGCCGGAGACGAGGGGGTTCAACTGGATCACGGGCAGAGTGAGGAGCGGGATCATTGTCATTGAGAAGCCTGGTGAAGAAGGCAAGTTCATAGGACTTGAGATCCTCCGGGCAAAAGGCTCGTTCAAGCCTGAGGTCGAAGATAGCAAGGTTACGGTCACAGTGAAGGTTGAAGCTGAAGCGAATGTGGGCGATGTCCAGGGGTTCATCGACCTACTCAGGTCGCCCGAGCTATGGGCGAGTATGGAGCGGAGGATGGCCACCGTAATCGCGAACGAGGTGCTAGCTGCGGTGGCCAAAGCGCAGGAGCTTGGCTCCGACATCTTTGGGTTCGGCGCCGAACTGAACCGAAGAGACCCAAAGAAATGGGCCGACCAGTTCAGAGACCGGTGGGATGAGGAGTTTCGGGACATTGATGTCCAGGTGGAGGTCAAGGCCAGACTAAGAAGGTCAGGTCTAGTGATCAGAAGCACGAGGATCAGGAAGTAGCTCAGGAGGAGTTGCCGGTGTCAGTTGCATTGCTCGTCCTCGCATTTGCTGCAATGGTTGCTTACGAGGTGCCCGGGATGACTCGGCGAGGGGAGCGGGGGGAACTTGTGCTGTTCCTCCTGCTTGTGCTCTTCGGTTTTGTGGTCGGCTTCCTCCAGGCCATAGGGGTGCGGGTGCCCAACCCGGTCAGGGGGATCGAGTTCCTCACGGGAGAAGTTGCAGGCCTCTTTCAATGACTACTGCATTTGGCTTTTGGTGCTCGTGCGAGGTTGTCCCGATCATCATGGAATTTCGCGTAGCGCATCCCCGCTTGGGGCGCCGTCCCAGAGTGCAACACCGGCAACCCTGCACGGCGCGTGCGCTCTCTGGAACCAGCGATTACTTATGGCGATCTACTTAAGACCTGGTTTCCACTCTGCCGCCTCTTGACTCTGCGTGCGGTGGTCCTTGCTACCTCTATGGCAGACTCCCAGAATGTCATTGTTCCTGAGCGATTCATATGTCTCAAGCGTGACCTCTCTGCCGTTAACCGTGCGGGCCCGGGGGACTTGCCGTCCTGACCTTACGCCCACCCAGGGTCCCCTGCCTGGTCTCATAGCCGTGCCTGAAACCACACCGCTCCGCGCTGTATTTGCCCTTCTCGCCAATCTTCTCTTCCAGCTCACTCTCAAACATCAATTCCAGGGTTTCTGATCCCACTTCCACGCACAGTGCAAGCAGCCCCTCTCTGGCTTTCTGGCGGATCGTTTCCAGCCTTAGCGCCGCCTTACGTGAAATCGCTATTGTCGTTGCCTTTTCTTTCCCACCGGCCCTTCCAAATTTACCCTTGGTGTGGTATGCTGGGATTGGCGGCTGCCTCCAATAATACTTCTACAGCTCCGTCTTACTGCAACGGAGCACGGAGCCGCTACCTCAAATTCCACGAAGTTTGGGACATCCTCAATCCTCGCGCTGGTCGGCTTTTTGCGGCGGGGTTCGTTGGAACGAATGCTGCCGGGCTGGCGTGCTGTACGGAGCACAGGAGGCTGGTGGGGCTCGCCTCGATGCTGTTCGGGCTTGCGGTGATAAGCTGTCTCGTGGCGGTTACCGGTGGTGCCGACGGGCCGTTATTGTTCCTGTTCATCGTTCCGGCGTTCACGTACAGGCTCAGGTCGGAACCGCGTTCTGCCTACCTGTCGGCGGCTATCAATTCTGCTGCACTGGCGGTCATCTCTGTGGCTTCCTCGGGGGATGAAGTAGCCGCGGAGCTGAGGTGCAGCCGGTGAAGAGGGGGTTCTAGTGCATTAACTACCATGGCAGAACACAGGTCAGTGTTTTACCAAGAGCTGAAGCAGACAGGTTTTCAAGAACTTCAAGAGAACATGAGCCGGGCCCTGGGGCTGACGACTATGGTTGTGCACCCAGACGGCCGTCCGCTGACCGAGCCTTCCAACCTGTGTCCCTTCTGCGCTCTTGTAAACACCAGCCGAGAGGGACTGGCCAGGTGCGCGGCTTCGCGCGCGGCGTGTGCAAAAGCTGCTGAGGCTGCGGGGAAGGAGGTTCTCAAAGCCTGCCACGCCGGGCTGGTGCATCTGGCGGTTCCCCTGAAGGTGGCCGGAGAAACTGTAGCTGCGATATTGTGCGGTAACGTGGCGCTGCGGCCGCTGGCAGAGGAGGAAGTGACACGGTTGGCCCGGGAAACGGGTATTGACCGCGAAAGGCTTCTGGCGGTGGCAAGAGCGGTACCGCTCTGGACGGAAGAGCGGCTCCGGACCGTCGCGGCGGCGGTACAGAAGGTAACGGACACCGTAGCTCAGCTGCTCTATGCCAAGCAGGAACTGGGGAGAAAAGCGGACGAGCTTGCCGCTCTTTTTGAATTCAGCCAGACCGTTGCCGGCAGCCTCGAGGTAGACGAAGTGGGGCGGCGGGCGCTGCAAGCCGTGCTGAAACTGACGGGCGCCACCAGCGGGTCGGTGGTGATGCTGGGTGAGGAAGTACCGGGGGTCGCGAACGCCGAGGTGGCGGCTACCCTGGAATCCTGTGACGCGCTCCGCGTGGTGCCGTCAGGCAGAATCGTCGCGGCCGTTGAGCGAGAGACCCGCGCCGTTCACTTTAACAGCAGGCCGGGAGGCGGTACGCGTGAAGAAAGGCGGCCGGCGGTAGCTATACCCCTTATCGTCGGGGGTAAAGCAACGGGCGTGCTGACCGTAGCGGGCAGGCCGGAAGGTGCAGGCTTCGCTGAGGACGAGACTGCTTTTCTGATCGCGTTGGGCACCAGCCTGGGGCTGGCGCTGGAGAACGCCCGCCTCTACTCGTCGCTGCGGGAATACTATCTGAGTGCCGTGCGGGCGCTGGCGGCGGCCCTGGAGGCGAAGGACGTTTACACACGGGGCCATTCCCTGCGGGTGGCGCAGTGGGCGCGGGCGTGCGCCCGCATGTTAGGGCTTGGTGCAGAAGAGCAGGAGCAGGTGTACCTGGCCGGACTCCTGCACGATCTGGGCAAGATCGGTGTGCGCGAGGACATTCTGCTCAAGCCGGGGCGTCTCAATGAGGAAGAAAGAAAGGAGATGCAGAGCCACCCCGTGGTGGGGGCGAGGATCTTGGAGCCGGCCAGGTTTCCGCCCGCGGTCATCGCGGCCGTGCGGCTCCACCACGAAGACTACGGTGGCGGTGGCTATCCTGCGGGGCTTGTGGGAGAAGAGATCCCGCTTCTGGCACGGATCATCCGGGTGGCGGATGCTTACGATGCCATGACGTCTGCCAGGCCCTACCGGGAGGCTCTGAGCGCGCAGCAGGCCCGGGAGGAACTGAGTCGGTGTGCAGGTCGGCAGTTTGACCCGCGCGTGGTCGAGGCGTTCCTGCGAATCCCTGCGGAAGAGTTGGCAGATAGTGCCAACGG
>JACIXY010000002.1 GCA_014360195.1 Bacillota bacterium | reverse complement strand
GGACCATCCGCACGCAAATCCTGGTCCCCTGGGGACCAGCCGTTCTTGGACATCTCGCAAGGTGGTTACGTGGGGACCAGGTGTCGGACGAAGTTGGTTCCCGGGGGACCATCTCAGCGCGGGGCCTGGTTACCAGAGGACCAGATCCAGCATCCTCGTGCCCCGAGCGCCAGGAGGGTGGGTCTCTGGTAACCAGATTTCGCACGGGGTTGTTCCCCCAGGGACCACCTGCCCGCAAATCCTGGTCCTTTGAGGACCAGCCGCCCACGGGCATCTGGGAAGGTGGTTACCTGGGGACCAGGTGGTGCTCGAACTTGGCTCCCTGGGGACCATCTCCGCCTGAAGCCTGGTCACCAGAAGACCAGCGCCGGCCCTCCGCCGGGTGAGGCGCCAGGAGGGTGGGTCCTCAGTGACCACACTTCGCGCGGGATTGGTCCCCGAGGGACCATCCGCGCGAGGGATTCTGGGATCCCAGGGACCACTCAGCGACGAACGCAGCCGCGCGGCCACCTGACCACGGGTGGATCATGCCCAGCATAGAAAGGCCGCGAAAGGCCGCCGCCCGCCATCACCCCGGAAGCAGCTCTGAGCCCTGTACCTGAACATATACATGCCCAAGCTCATGCCCAAGCTCGGGGCTAGGCCATGTGCGAGCCGTACATGGCCCGCTCGGCCGCCAAGCGGTGGCATGACGACACTATCCCCCAACTCCTGAGTTGGCTACCTATAGACCTCCCACACAGCCGAACTCGCCCACGTATTGCGGTCCTGGCTAACGCCGGGGGCTGCTTCATTATCCCGCAGTGCCAATTCTTCCGGCGTGGCTGACGTCACTGTGCTCCGGCATCGACATCATTGATCTCCTCCTGCCTGGAAACAAGGCACCCTTTCTCCTGCGCCAGGGCCAGAAGATAACATACCCCACCACCAAAACCCCTAAGAAGAGATAGCCCCCGAAAACGGAGAAAACCGCCGCTACCCAGCCGAACCCCAGGCCTACCAGTGCCGCGACTGCCCGTAAAGCGAGTGACTGGAATGACTCCACTGTTGTGCGAAATTCTGAAGCAGCCCGACGATGCAGATACCCGGAGACTAGAGGTTCAGCAATGCCAGAAACCAGGTACGCCAGCAGGAGAAAGGCGATTCCTAAGAGCGAGTGTAAACCGGCGGCGGCAAAAGCGGCCCCGGCCCAGATCAGCAGCAACACCACGAGGGTACGGTCGACGGCGCAGTGCTTGAACTTGTGCGCAAGAAAGGCGCCCGCACCACTCACAAAGGACCCGGCGATGGAAAAGACCCCGAAATAGGCTACGGCAACGCCGGTCTCTTTCAAATAAACCTGCCAGAATTCATCTACATAGATTGTAACGGCGGCCATCACAATTCCATGAAGAAGTATAAGGAGGACGTCTTTACGTCCCCGCAGAAATGACAAAGCTGTCTTAACATAAAAGACAGTGTGGGGCTTCTCGGTAGTCACATGACGTTGGGGTTCCACAAGGGAAAGGGCCGTCAGGAATGAACAGGCCAGGCTTACCATGGATAACTGATAAGTTGAGACAAGTGGGTGCCGCTCTGCGATAAGGCCGCCAACCAGGGCTGCGATTGCGCCCGCAAGACGCTTACCCAGGCTATTCCTCCCCAATACCTGTTCGAAACTGTCGCACCTGTCGATCGCTGCCAACGAATCATAGAAGAGGGCGTTACTGGTGCCGCTCAAGAGGGCCTTCCCTACTGCTGCGACAATGATCGCACAGGCAAACGCACCAAAGCTCCAGGCATATGTCAATATGAGCATTTCCCCGAATGAGAACACAGCGCCCAGAATCATCATCGGTTTCCGGCCGAAACGGTCGGCCAGAGCGCCTGTGGGCACCTCGAGAAGGAATACCACAACAGAATATAGGATTTCGAGATAGACGACCTGCGGGATCGTGATCCCTCTGCCGGCCCAGAAGAGCCGTTCAATGACGTAAGCAAAGACAAGATTGTGAAAGAACCAGAAGGCATAGAGCTTCGATATATTCGCTCTGATAAAGGTAGTAGCCTGCATCCTCGTCTCCTCCTTGCTATCCCTGTTTGCCGACTGCAACAGGGTGCAGGGAGGCGAGCGCAAACGGCAGGCAACATTAATAGCCGTCAAGAATACATCTTCACGGCGAAATACGGCAACGGATCGAAAGCGGATTCTATCTAGTGGTCAACGTCAAGTGAAACCGCGCATCATCGAGCCTCCTTCTATTCTGAAGATAACCTCGATTTCATACTGTGTCAAGCAACATTCCAGCCAACGATGGTGTCATGCGTCAACCAGCAGCAAGCCCTGCTTTCCCAGCGGCATTTCAGCAAGTATTGAACCGTCTCGACCCACCACCATGCCTGCTCCAAAGCTGCCCCCGGCCAATTCCTTTTCCGAAAGATAGTTGACCATCAAACACACAGCGCGCGCCTTTGCTGCATACCTTGCATACTCACCCTTCTCGTCCTGGTCCCAGCGTCGCTGGTCATACGAACCGTCGTCAAAGCACCGAGCGAATGGGAAGAGGAGCCAGTCCACGTTCAGAGACCGCACCTGGTTAACCGAGGTTTCATCGAGAAGATCACCGCAGATTAAGAAGGCAAACGAGCCCAACGGCGTCTCTACCCGAGGAATGGACTCACCGCGCCTGTATACAGATGAATCGGCGTTGCACCCGTGCCAGCCCGGCGAAATCCTGCGGCATTTCGAGACCACCCGGCCCCTTCGGTTGATGAGCACCGCTGCGTCGAACAGGCAGTTTCCGGCTTTCTCCAGTATCCCTGACGCTACGTATATCCGTATATCCTGGCATCCCTTGCAGATCGAGCGAGTGCATCTATCGTAGGGCCGGGGATAGGCTCAGCGATGACGACGTCGTGGACCGGATCATCATTATTGATGAGACCGGTCGGGGCGGCCTCTCCAAAGAGCACGAGAGAAGCCTTGTGTCTTGCGGCCTTACGGATCTGTTCGAGCATCGCCTCCAAGTTCTTGCCTTTGTTTTGAGTAGCTTTCGTGACATCCAGCGCTACTCTCATATAGCCAATCGCCTCAGCCGCGACATTCTCCTGCCCCCGATGATCTTTCGGGCGCGCAAAGCCCCGCCAAGTTGTCGTGGTAGACCTGGAGTGAGTCCCCCCGTTTTTAGCGCATGAGATTCTACGTTCCCCCTGTGTTGCTGTGCGAGCATGATCCAGAGAGGCGTATGCGGACGATACTGGCGTCCGGTTAGAGCATCGTAATGGCTGATTTTCCACCGAATTCTTACAGCGGCGCCAGTACACCCGCCATTTTGAACGCCCGTAGGCATTCCAGTGTCGTGTGAATGTCCCATGAAGGACCATCTTCCGATGTCCAGCGCTCATCGGGCTTCTGCCTGAAGGCCAACAGCATGAGCGCCTCCTTGAGTAGTTCGTGGTCGAATGGCACGCCTGCCGACAGCAAAGAAACCGCCATCCAGGAGATGTTGTTGTCAGGGATCGACGGGACGAGCCTTGTCAAGATGTAATCCAAGGCCGTTTCTGCGGGCCCCGCATGCCGACTCCCCACCATAGTGCTGCTGCGAGCCAATGAGTATGGAGAAACGAACGCAGACGACCAAGGGCGTCAGCATGACTTGCAAGGAAAAGGCCGGCCCGGCGGGCCGCTTGTTCCCCATCGCCGTCCAGCGTAACAAGCAGGCGCCCTGCGCAGGCAGTCAGATATAACCCGGACGCGAGATCGCCAGGCTTCGCCCAAGGCGGAGAGACTGCCGCCAGAGATACGTGTTCGCCCCAAGATCCCTCCGTTCACTGGGCTTGCCGAGGGAAGTCGCATGCCCCTCTGACTCTCTCGTGCCCGGCATCAATCCCCGCTTCCTCAGCCAACGTAAGGCGCCACAGTGTCTGGTTCACTGAGCTTACGTCGTCGTGGCTACTGACGGACCATCCTCCGTCGGTGCGTTGATCTCCCAGCACGGATTGAATAAGCTCGTCCGAAGGCTGTCGGGATTCCAAAAGAACACCGAGAGACTCTCTGTGCCGCGTATCCCCATTCGCACGGATGAACTCAATCGGTTTTGCGTAGTTTACAGCGGCTCTCACGTCATGGCCCCTCTACCTATTCCAACACATCGGAACGCGCCGTCTACTTGAGTTGAAAAAGTCCACCAATGGGCTGCAGCAGCAAACTTCACTGCCCTGTGAGCAGTAGTGACCGCTGCAACGGCACCAACAGCTCTCGTAAGGATGAAGCGACCGTATCCGCCAACCCCGGTGCCAGGAACCCCATTGTGCCTGTCACTGTGGCCTGGATGAGTAGAGCTTGCCCTTTGTCTTGAGCATCGCGAGCATGACGTCGCCAGGCTCGAGGCCCATGAGCGCGAGCTTGCCGCGGAGCCATTCGTCTGAGAGCTTGTTCTTCGTGAGGTTTGCGGAGTTGATCTGTCCTCCCAGAATGAGGACCGACCCAAGTCCCTCGTAACCCGTGGAAATGCCGAGGTCCGCCGGGGTGAGCGGGCGTCTCTGCGACTTCGGAAGCACGCTCAGCCTGCCGCTTGGCTCCAGGACGGCGAATTCGACGTCGGCCATGTCGAAGATGCTCTTGAGGCGCAGGCGCCCCATGAGCTCATCAAGGGTGAGGTTGGCGCGCCGGAGGTTATCCTTGAGGACCTTGCCGCTCTCTATAAGCGTGAGGGACGACCCCACAAGGAGTTTGCGGAGCCCCCTCCACCGCACCACGGCAGCCGAGGTGAGAGACGCGAGAACCGCGAAGGTCACCAAGGCGACGAACGTGTTGAGCACGTTAAGCTCGGTGTTGTAAGCTAGAGCTGCAGCTATCGAGCCAAGCGCGATTCGGGCGGCGAGGGTGAGGTGTGACGTCGGCCATATGGTGTGGCGCCCGGCGATGTGGGTCGCCACAATGAGACCGAAGAACGCGATGGCCGAACGAGCTACTGACACAGCGAGAGGCTGCACGGCGACCTCCGGAGGTGGGTGGTGATTCTTGCGTCGCTTATGGTCTCCAGAAGGCAGCCGGCCCTATGCACTCTGCCTGTGCCCGAGGGAGAGATGGCTGTGCCCCGCCTCCTGTGGCCTAATCGTCGGCGGCGATCATGTGTGGATGGGTCGATGCACCGATACATGAAAGTCGGGATCGTCCATTTCATGGCCTACCCGCGGGTGACGCGAGGTGAGGGGCCGATCCTCGAGACGCTGGAGAGGATCGCTGAGGACGATTGCTTCAGTGCGGTCGAAGTCACCTGGATGAAAGACCCGGAGGTGCGCAGGCAGGCACGGCACCTGCTCGAGGTAGCGCACATGACCGTGGCGTATGGCGGGCAGCCGAGGCTGCTCACCACGGGCCTCGACCCGAACTCGCCTGACGACGCGCGGCGGGCGAAGGCCGTGGGCACGCTCAAGGGGGGCATCAAGGAGGAGGGCATCAAGAGGCGTACGAACTTGGCACCGTGGGGTTCGCGTTTTGGCAGGCCGGTACCCCGGGAGAGACAGAGAGGAGGCCGCCTGCCAGGCGCTCGAGGACTCGGCGCGACAGCTGTGCGCATACGCGAAGGCTGTGAGGGCGGGCGAGACAGCGCTTCGCGATAACGATGCCGGGCAACTGTGCGGGAATACGAAGGCCACGGCCGAGGCTCTAGGCAGAGTCCTGGGGCGCATGCCGGTGGTGCTTGAGATCTTCGACCGCGACATCGAGAAGAAATCGCTAGTCGGTCCGAATGACATCGCTCCCAGGATCGTCCAAAATGTGCGGGAGGAGTACAGCTGACTTCACGAACAGGGTTCACGGGACCTAGTCGAGTCTTGTTGGTCGGTCCGGCCACGTCCTGCAAAGTCCGCCTGGCCGGAGGCTGTGGGCTCGGGGCCGCAGGCTCGTGATCCGTTGCGCGGTCTGCGCTATGCGTTACGTGGTGCGCGCGTCGCGCGATGGATGGATGATGCGTCATTTATGATGATGCATCATGGAGAATGTGAGGCGCGTGATGCGCGGCGCGCGATGCGTACCGCCCGCCACGCGTCCGGTGTCCGGTGCATGGTTTGTGATGCACGGTGCATGGTGCATGGCGCATGGCGCATAGCGCGCGACGGATGTGCGTGGTCCACCGTGGGTGTCTAATGATGTGGGAGAGAACAGGATGTAGGCCTCTGGGCGGGGTCCGGCGACAGGACCATGAGGGCCATGAAGGGAAGGGGGATGGAAATGGAGCGGGGAGGCGACGCGGCTGTGAGGGTCCGGGATCTCGTCGTGCAGTACGGCTCTGTCGTGGCCGTGGACGGCCTTTCGTTCGAGGTGAGGCGCGGCGAGATATACGGGCTCCTCGGCCCGAACGGCGCGGGCAAAAGCAGCACCATCAAGACGCTTGTGGGGCTTGTCGAGCCGAAGTCTGGAGAGGTGAATGTCTTCGGGCACTCCCATAAAGATGAGATGGCTGTCAAGAGCCTGATCGGATATGTGCCGGAGGACGTCCTTCTCTTCGACTCCCTCACGCCGAGGGAGTTTCTGGAGTTCGTCGCGTCTGTGCGACGCCTCGGGGCCGATGAGGCGAACGACAGGATAGCGCGGATGGTGAAGGCCTTCAGGATGGAGCCGTACTTCGATGCCCCCATTGCCACGCTTTCGCTCGGGACCAAGCAGAAGGTTGCCGTGATGGGGGCGCTGCTGCACGACCCGCCGCTCCTCATCCTGGACGAGCCGCTCAACGGGCTGGACGCGCGCACATCGCGCATTCTCAAGGAGCTTGTGAACCTCCACGTGCGTAAGGGAGGTGCGGCCATCTTCTGCACGCACGTCATGGAGGTGGCGGAACGCCTGTGCACGCGGGTGGGTATCGTCAACCACGGCCGCATGGTGGGGGAGGGGACCATTGAGGAGCTGCGGGCGCTCGTTCATGCTGATGAGTCGCTTGAGAACATCTTCCTCAAGGTAACGGCCGAGGAGGTCGGCATCGAGGAAACCATCAAGGCGCTGGAAGGTGAGGGGAATGGCGAGAACGGAGCAGGTGCCACACATGCGTGAGACGGCGCCGGCGTCGCAGCGGCCGCGGGCGGCGCAGGCAGCACAGGCGCCGCAACAGCCGCCGGGACCGCGTGTTCCGCGCACCGCAAGAACGCTCGCTGACCTCTGGCGCATGTCAGCGCTGGTTTACAGGGAGGCGATGTTCCAGAGCTTCTACGTCCTCAAGCGCGGCGGTCAGCTCCCTGCGACGAAGGCGCCGGGCGAGTTCAGGAAGTTCATGAACCAGAGCGCCCTTGTGATGAAGGGCCTCCTATGCGTCTTCCTGGGCGGCACCGCGGTGGGCGCGGCCTTCGGGGCGGCGCACGCCTCGTTCCCAGGGGTGACCCCGGCGGTCGGTATGGCGGTTGTGGCCGCCATGTTCATCCTGGCTGTCGCGTTCATTATCACCGTAATGGCCATGGACATGGTGACGGGGTTCGTCTCCGCGAAGGCCGTACAGACGCTGGTGCTGCTACCGCTCTCGCGGCAGGAGGTAGCCACCACAACTCTTCTCGGATTCCTTCGGATCTTCGATGCTCCTCTCGTCACGGGCCTGGTGGCGTTCGCCATCTCGCATGTCGTCCTGACGCGCTCCGTCACCGGGGCGCTGGCCTACCTCGCGGGCGTTGGGACGGCAGAGGCGTTCGCGGTGGTTCTCGCGCTGGCCCTGGCTGAACTCTTCTATGCCAAGGTGTTCAATCAGACGGGGTCCGGTTTCAGGAGCGTAGCGAGGATACTGTATCTCATCATATCCATCATGCCTGGCGTCGGCATGTACCTGCTGTTTAACTACCAGGCCTCCGCGGCCAAAGCGATCCTCGCCGCCATCGCCGCGAACCCCGGGCTAGCGGGTGCGCTACAGTTTATCTACCCTGCGTCCTTCGGCTTCCTCATCGCGGCGGCAACTGGCGCGCAGGGCGCGACACGCGGAATGCTTGTGGCTTCAGGGCTGGCCTCGGCCGCTCATGTTGGGCTTGCGGCTTGGGGTCTCGCGTGGGCTGCCTCGCGGCTCAGGGCGCGGGCGCTGGGCGGGGCCGTCGGCGCCGGCGGCGGGCAGCGGACGGTCGCGAAAGACTTCAGGGTGAGGCCGGTGGCGCCGTGGCTCGGGGTCCTCATCAAGGACATGCGCCTCGTATTCAGGTCGCCGTCTGAGGCGGCTCTGCTGCTCATGCCCGCTGCGGCGGTTGTCCCCTGGGCCGTCATAATGGGCTCCCGCGGGCGGCTCGGAGTGAGCGCCCTGGGCCTGGTGACCTTCGTGGGATTCATGGCGGTCACCGCGGTGCCCGCGCTGTTCAACGTGGAGGCGGTAGGACAGGCTTACGTCAGGACCCTTCCCGTGAAATCCAGATGGGCCCTCAGCGCGAAGGCTGCCGTGGCAACCACGACCTACATCGTGTCCGTCATCGTCCTGCTGGTGGTGGCCGCTTTCGCCGGGCGGGCTGAGACCGGCGCACTCGTGCCATTTGGCGGGTCTGGGGTGCTGCCCACGGCCGCGGGCTCGCTCGTGACCGGGTCCGTGCTGTCGGCGCGGTCGCGCCTCGGTGGCGGCGGGGGGAGGGTGAGCCCGTTCATGTCCTCCGGGAGCTATCTTGCGGCGCTCGCCGCAGGCGGCGTGGCGGTGGCGGTGCCGTACATCGTTGCACGCATTGGGTCGGCGGCGTTCGGCTTTGCGTACTTGCCGACGCACTTCATCGTCGGCCTGCTTGAGTTCGCGCTTGTCGCCGCAACGGTGCTGTCAGAACGGTCCGCAAGCTAGGCCGATGTTCCGGAACCAGCCTTGCCGCGAGTTTCGGCCGACCCTTACGTCGCGAAGCCGGGGATTTGCAACCTAAGGGTGTTGCCGCAGGGCTTCGATGCGCTCTTGAAGCACCCTTCTTGAGGCTACCTCGTGGGAAGGTATCGGCGGTTGTATTTTGAAAACGTCCTGCGCGGTTTCATCCTCCGATTGGGTCCAGGAGACTTCGGCATAAGTGCTGCCCCGAGGATGCCAATTGTTATTGCGCTTTCGGGTTGCAGGGGCGCCGCAGATCCATTACAGTGGAAGGGAGGAGAAGCGGCGCCCGTAGAGGATGACTTGCCGGGTCTGAGAAGGGGGTGACATGCCTGCCATTTCCCGCGTGACAGATGGGAGGGCGGGCAGTCGGGATATGACGCGGGCTGAACTTGCGGAGCTCATCGCAAATGGCGAGAACTCGGCGGTCGAGTTCAAGGAAGAGAATGTGCACCCTGGCGTCCTCGCAGAGGAAGTGGTTGCCTTTGCTAACGTGTCGGGGGGTGTCATCCTGTTGGGAGTCCGTGATGACGGCACGGTCAGCGGTGTCTCCCGACCCGACATCGAAGAGTGGGTAATGAACATCTGCAGCCACAATGTGGTGCCGGAAATCATTCCCGAGTTCTACCGGGTTGTAACCGAGAACGGTAGGGTCGTCGTGGCACTGCGCATTCCACGAGGCACTAATAGGCCCTACCGCACCAACCAGGGAAAGTACCTGGTGCGCGTGGGGACCACCAAGCGCATTGTGAGCCAGATGGAGCTCGCACGGCTATTCCAGGCGTCCGGTATGCTGCACTTCGACATTACACCTGTGCCGACCGCCTCCTTCGATGACCTGGACATAGATAAGATACAGGCTTACTTCATGCACCTTCACAAGCTCGACGTCGCTGCCCAACCCGAACGGGCGAGGTTGAACATTCTGGTCAACGCTGACATAGTCCGCTGGCTGGAGGGGGAGACGAGGCACGTCCCGACGGTCGGAGGCCTCCTCTTGTTCGGAAAGCGACCAGAAGACCGGCTCCCGGCATCTGGAGTGACGTTCGCCCGTTTCGATGGAGTCAGAGTGACGGACCCGCTCATCGACAAGCGGCAGATCGGAGGCACTCTGCCGGAGGTCGTCGAGGCTACAGTGGCTGCCCTCGAAGCCCACTTGCCGCGGGTGATGGGGCTCAACGGGCTACGCAGAGTCGCCGGCTTGCCATATCCCAGAGAGGTGCTTCGTGAGGCCCTCGTCAACGCCGTTGTTCACAGGGACTATAGCATCGCTGGCTCGAAGGTGCGCGTGTTTCTGTTCTCAGATCGAATCGAGGTGCGAAGCCCGGGCCGCCTGCCGAACACCGTTACGGTTGAGAAGATGAAGGTCGGGACGTCGTTTGCTCGGAACCCGATGCTGCTGCGTTACATGGAGAACCTCGATTACGTGGACCGTCTTGGACTCGGCATCCCCATGATCATCGAGAGAATGCTGCAGGCCTCAGGGCGCGAACCAGACCTCGTGGAGAAAGGCGAGGAGTTCTGGCTCGTGCTGTACGGCCCGTGCGCCTGGAAGTCCGCCAGCCTCACGCCGCCGGTGGAGCACTGATGATACCTGGGTGACGCCAGAGCCTCCGCCGGCTGAGGGCCTTCACGTATCCTGCGGCTGCAGGTAGCGCGGGAAGATCACGTGCCTATTTCGGGTGCGGCGAGCTGCTATCAGACACGGCCTTCGGCCGCCACGTGTTCGCGGGCGCCGAGCGATGAGACGATCTCCATGGTGTCCCTGGCGATGACGAGTTCCTCGTTGGTGGGCACGACGAGCACCCTGACCGTGGACCCTTCCGCCGAGATGTCGGCCTCTTTGCCCCTGACCTCGTTTTTGGCGGTGTCGATCCTGACTCCCAGGAACGTTAGGCCCTCGCACACCCTCCGCCGCAAGAGCGGCGAGTTCTCGCCGACGCCCGCCGTGAAAATGATGACATCGACGCCGTCCATAGCTGCAGCGTAGGCGCCGATGTACTTGCGGATGCGGTATTCGTACACGTCGAAAGCGTCCTTCGCTCGTGGGTTACCCTGTGCCATTCCGGCCTCGATCTCTCGCATATCGCTGCTCAAGCCGGACAGCCCGATGAGCCCGCTATGCTTGTTCAGCATGGCGTTGGCCTCGACCAGCGTCAACTGTTCACGATCCATTACGAAGAGTATGACGCCCGGGTCCACATCGCCGCTGCGCGTCCCCATCATGAGGCCTTCGAGCGGCGTGAACCCCATGCTCGTGTCGATGGATTTGCCGCCCTTTATCGCAGCGATGCTCGCTCCGTTGCCCAGATGGCAGCTGATGATCTTGAGATCCTCCAGCGGACGCCCGAGGATCTCCGACGCCCGCCATGCAACGTACCTGTGGGACGTCCCGTGGAATCCGTATCGCCGCACCTTGTGACGCTGGTAGAGGACATACGGGACGGGATACAGGAACGCGTGCCTGGGCATCGTCGAGTGGAAGGCGGTGTCGAACACGGCCACCTGCGGCACGCCCGGCATCAGTGCTTCCGCGGCCGCGATGCCCGTTAGGTTTGGTGGGTTGTGCAGGGGCGCAAGGTCGATGCAGTCGCGCAGCGCCTTCTTGACCTCGTCAGTTATGAGGACGGACCCCGTGAACGCCTCGCCGCCATGGACCACGCGGTGCCCGACGGCGCCGATTTCGCTAACGTCGCAGATGACGCCGTGCTCCTGGTGAGTAAGCACCGCGAGGACCTTGCTGATGGCGGTGGTATGGTCGAGGATGGGCCCGATCTGTTTTACGGGCTGCCGTCCTTCGGGCCGGTGCGTCAGGACCGCATCGTCCGAGCCGATGCGCTCGACGAGACCCTTCGCCATCACCGATTCGTTGTCCATGTTGAAGAGCTGGTACTTTACCGATGAACTACCACAGTTGAGGACGAATACTTTCATGGCGCTGCCTCCTGGTGGGATGGAATCCAATCATTCGATGAGGTTTCCCTCCTCGTCGTACTTGAAGAACCCCTGGCCCGTCTTGACCCCGAGGTGCCCCGCGCGCACGAGCTTGCGCAGCAGGGGGCACGGCCTGAACTTGAGGTCCCCGAGGTCGCGGAAGAGTCGATCCATGAAAGCAAGGACTGTATCCAGGCCCATGCGGTCCGCAAGCTCGAGAGGCCCCTTGCCCAGGTCGAAGCCGAGCTTCATTGCTGTATCGATGCCCTTCGCCGACGCGACGCCCTCCATCAGGGCGTACATGGCCTCGTTAAGCAGCGGGACGATGACCCTCGTAGTAACAAAGCCTGGCGACTCGTACACCTCGACGCCCGTCTTGTCGAGGCTTGCCACAAACTTGCTGGCTGTGGCGAACGTCTCGTCGGACGTCTTGAGGCCCCGGACGATTTCCACCAGCTTAATCCGGGTGACGGGGTTGAGGAAGTGGAGGCCGATGACTTTGTCCGGCCTTCCGGTGGCCGCTGCAAGCTCGGTTATGCTGAGCGTCGAGGTGTTCGTGGCGAACACGACATCGTCCGCGCAAAGATTGTCGAGGGTCCGGAAGATCTCCTTTTTCACGTCGGGGTCCTCGATGACCGCCTCGATCACGAGGTCAGCGGGGGTAATGTTGATGAGTTGCGATGTGGGGCGGATACGGCTGAGGGTGACCTTCTTCTCAGCCTCGGTGATAGCCCACTTCTCGAGCTTCTTGTTGAGACTCATCTCAATGCGGCTGCGGGCCTCTTCGATGAGCTCCTCAGTGCGATCCACGAGGATCACGTCGTACCCTTTCTCCGCAACACTTTCTGCGATGCCGCAGCCCATTGTACCAGCGCCTACGATGCCGACCTTTCGAATCTCCACAGCCCGACGACCTCCCAGGTGCACTGTATCAAGGACTCCATCAAGGACTCCATCAAGGACTCCGCCGCCGTTTCCGGGTCTTGGCTACCACGGTGCCGTGCGCCGCTGCGTGCCGGAGTGATCCGCGTCGGAACGCGTCTTGCCGGAACGTCCCGCGCAGGAACGTACCCATGGTTTGAGCGTTCCGAGGAGGGGGTCCTCTACAACGCGAGGACAATGTTCGAGGACAATACAGGGTCCCCGTGGGCGCAGCGGACCGGCGAGCTGCCCTGCGTGGGGCACCGTCCGCGGACAGCGATCCCGGCAAGCCCAGCGGAAGGGGCCACCAGCTTTACATTCTCCTGTCGGAACCAAAACCCTCCTACATTTTAGACCCGGGGACCTGGCGGGTCAACCTTTTACGAGGCTTTCGCGTGCAAAATGCCTTGGGGATGGCGTTGCACTCAATTTGCCCGGGATGTCGCGCTTGTCTGACAGGGCGGCTTCTGACCCTGACGGGCCTTGATCTCACGACATTTCATAGCCTTTCGTGGAGGCGTGATGTACCGAACAGGTGAGGCGGGAAGAGTGAGGTGCCTCAGGAGTTGGGTTCCATGCGTGATGCAGGGAACGGGTGAGACCCGGACTAAGCAGATCGCCATAAGTAATCGCCGGTTTCAGAGAGCGCACGCGCCGTGCAGGGTTGCCGGTGTCCCACTCGGGGACGGCGCCCCGAGCGGGGCGCGCTTCGCCAAAATCCGGCCTGTCGGGCAACTGGCCCGATTTTGACACCCTTCGTGCAATCACCGGCAACCCAAGACCTCGGAAAAGGAGAGAAAACCAATGACCTCATACTTAGTGCTGTACATCATCGGATGGCTCCCAACAGCGACGTAGGGAACGGCTCAGGAGGAACCCGTGATGTGCGTCACTCGTTCCCCTTCGACGAGTGACGTATGGAACAATTCACGGAGGACTCGTGACGTAGGGAACGGGACGAGCCTGACGGGTGATATACATCGTCCTTCTCCTGGAATGTGTGACGTAGAGAACGGGTAAGGCGCAGAGGGGAATTTCTGCACTTGCATTTGCTGCCGCCGGTGCTGCCCCGGGGTGCCGCTGCCGCTCCGCCCCACCGGACCCCGCCGGATCTCGCTGGACCGACCCTGCCGACCCCACCGGACGCCGCCGGACCCCGCCGGCCCTGCTGCTGGCGCTTGCGATTGACACCGCCACAGGCTTAACATATAATCCACCACAAGGGCGTTCGCGGGCGATAGCGGGCCCGACGTCCCGGGAGGAGAAACATGTCCAACATCATCATCTCGTGGCTGCCACGCCAGGTCATTATGTCTACGCCCGGCGCGGTTTGTAGCACCACAAAGGAACTCCTGTCGAGCCGCCCCTTCAGAGAGGTTGTTCACAGTTTCGTCGCCTGGCTCCGACGCAAAGACTCGCTTCTCCTGGCTCTCTTCGCGGGACCGGACGCAGACCTGGACCCGCAGCCGGGATCCTGCCCAGGACCAGGGCCAAGTCCAGGGCACAACCCCCGGTCAGGGCCCGGCGAAGCGCCAACAGAGCCAGCAGACGTGCTTTTGAGGCGCAAGGAGGACGTGCTCGTCGCCCTCCTTCAGGCGCTCGCGGCCTTTCCTCTCGAGCAGGCGGCCCGGAGCGTGCCCGGGGCTGAGCCGCTCGCGCGGGACCCGCGTCTTCTGCACGAGTTTGTGGAGGCGCTCTATGACTACTGGCGCCGCTTCAACCGCTTTCTCATCTGTTACTCCGAAGCCGGCGCCGGCCCCAGTGCCATAGCGGGTGCGGGCCTGGGCCTTGACACGAGGCCCTACCGCACCTTCAACGACACCGTGGAGCAGCTGACCCACGTGGTGAGGGCCGCGTACCGCGACATATGTGAGAACATCACCGGCGACCATCCCCGCATCTACCGGCAGGTGGCCGCCGGGGCCCAGGTAGGCCTCATCGCTGTCCCGAAGGAATGGCCGTGTCCTCGGGAGTACCAGGGGCTTCGCGACATACGCTTCGTCCGCCAGGTGCTGATCGATCCCCCGCTCATCATCGATCCCCCAATGAACAAGCGGACCGGTGAATTTCTCAGGGTGCAGGAGAACCCTCTGGATGGACTCGCTCTCAGGCCCGAGGAGTGGCTTTGTTACCCTGCACAGGTCGGACCGGTCGTGGTGTTCGTGTACTTCCATCAGAAGTTCATGGGCCTCGGCTGTTCCCTTGCGAACCTCTTTGAACTCGCCACTGACGAGCAGGTCAGACGCGGGCCGGACGCCATATACGCTTTCGGTGTTCCGCCCGAAACCATGACGAGGTTCGGGGACCTCCCAACGGTCTTCCACGAGGACCGTGCGAATCACCTGCTGGTAGCAGCCGTTCCGGGTGAGGACAGGTTCGGATATTTTGGCTACCTCAAAAAGATGATCCTCACCCTCCACAACGTACTGGTCATGAAAAAGCTTGGCCGCATGCCCTTCCACGGGGCTATGACCAGAATCGTGCTGAGGAGCGGCCCGGCGGCGAGCATTGTGATCATCGGGGACACGGGAGCAGGCAAGTCCGAGTCACTTGAAGCTTTCAGGGTTCTCGGACAGGAATACATCCGCGAGCTCCGGGTCATCGCTGATGACATGGGCTCCTTTGAGATAGCTCCGGACGGCACCATCCGGGGTTACGGCACCGAGATCGGCGCCTTCGTCCGCCTGGACGACCTCCGGCCGGGGTACGCCTTCGACCAGGTAGACCGGGCCATCATAATGAGCCCCCATAAAACCAATGCCCGTGCAGTGATTCCCGTAACGACCATGGGCGAAGTGCTGGCCGGGTACCCCGTCGACTACCTTCTTTACGCCAACAATTATGAGGAAGTGGACGAGGGCCACCCCGTTATCGAAAGATTCGCGGATGCCGGGGCCGCGCTGGAGGTCTTCCGGGAAGGCGCTGCCATGTCCAAGGGCACCACGACCTCGACCGGCCTCGTGCGCGCTTACTTCGCGAACGTCTTCGGCCCGCCTCAGTACCGGGACTTGCATGAGGATCTGGCAGGCTGTGTCTTCAAAGCGGCTTTCGAGGCGGGCGTCTTCGTCGGCCAGCTCCGCACAAGGTTGGGGATCCCCGGCTGCGAGCTGGCGGGCCCCGAGGCTGCAGCTAAGGCTTTGTTTGATTTGATTTCCCGCGCCGGGCGGCGGAGTACCCCGTAGCGAAGTGAGAGTGCGGAGATGCTCCCAACTTCCCGGGGGGCGGTGACTCAAACTGGCGTTTGACAACGATCTCTGTAAGTCCCGCCCGTGCTGGACCTGTTACGTGGCACAACTTTGGGGGTCACAAGAGCTCAGAGCCTCTCGGCCATACAGTCACGGTGGATGGCAATTGCTGGCTGTCAAAGTCAAGTCGAAGAAAAAGTGCAACACCGGCAATCCGGCAACCACTGGAAGCGGGACAGGAACTGACCCACCCTCACTGATCAGGGGCAATGTCTCGTTGACCTTGAGCCTTCACCAGTCTGGCGCATCTTAATAGCACGTCGTTTCAGTCACTTTGATCGCCTGTTGTTTTAGTAGTGACCTGGGACACGCCCGCCCTTGCGGCGGGCGTGTCGCTACGCGGCCCATGCCTCACCTTTCATCACAACGCCTCATATCATGCAATGTGCACCCGCAAAAGCCATCATATGCGATGCCCATATCCCTTGTGGGGACGCAACCCCCAGTCGTTGCGTGAGTCGGGGTTGCCTTTGCCCGATTTTGCTTCCAAGCCGACACGCGCCCGGATAGATGGACACGGTAGTATGCGTTAACGGTTGCAACCGGCCTTGTGAGCCGGCTCTGGGACCGCATTTCCGACAGGTAGGCGAGAAGAGGGATTGGGAGGTGATGAAGTCGTGTGACACCATCATGGTGTGCTAGCCCGAAGCGGCTACCACTATGTGGATGGCCCCCAGGCTAACCTGGAGCATCTACTCTAGAAAACCTGTCAGCGGGGAGGTAAGCGAAGGTGAAGATGCGGGCTCTTGTCGTCATGTTGGTATGTGTGTTTGTAGGTGCGGCGGTCGCGTCTCCCGCACCGACTTCTGGCAAGACCGAGCTTGAACCCCTCAGCCCCGAGGTCAAGGTCACCGTCGGGATGAAACGCGCGCCGTCCGATTGCGGCCTGCTCATCGGCAGCTACAAGGGCTACTATAAGGAGCTTGGCATTCGACTCGAAGAGGTCCAGTTCAACACCGGACAGGACATGATCAACTTGCTCGGCTCCGGCCAGCTTGACGTGGGGTGCACTGTAACCGCAGCTGGTCTCTTCAATGCGATGCTGCGAGGAATTCCCATTAAGGTGGTGGCCGACAAGGGGACCAACGTCCCCGGCATGGGCTACTACCGTCTGGTGATCCGAAAGGACCTGGTCGGAAAGATTAACACCGCGGCCGACCTGCGCGGGCGGAAGGTCGCCATCGTGGGGACGGCGTCCCTCGACGAGATCGCTCTCGACAGGTGCCTTGCGTCTGGCGGCCTGAGCACGGCGGACGTGGACCTACAGGTGATACGGTCGTTCCCCGACATCCTTGCCGCGCTCAGTAACGGCAGCATCGATGCGGGGATGGTCATCGAGCCGTTTGTCGCGCAGGGCATCGAGAAGGGGATCATCGACCCCTGGAAGGATCCGTCGGAATACGACCCTCATGCTCAGACTGCCATAGTTGTCTTTGGGCCGAGCATGCAGGCGAAGCCCGAGGTAGCGAAGAGGTTCATGGTGGCGTACCTCAAGTCTCTCCGCGACTACAACGACGCCTTCTTCAAGAACAAGGGCCGACAGGAGATCATCAAGATACTGGCCGAGACTTCTGTGGTCAAAGATCCGGCCATTTACGACAAGATGTTCCCTATCGGCCTTAACCCCAACGGATACGTGCGAATGAAGGGCATCCAGATGGACCTCGACTGGTACCGGGCGCGTGGGCTCCTCAAGGGCGAGCTTCGCGCCGAGGACGTGGTCGATAACCAGTGGTGCGATTTCGCTGTGAAGGTGCTGGGCCAGTACAAATGACAGGGCATGCGGTAGGGAACCTGACAATCGAATCTCCTGAAGATGTGCAGCGTAGGATTCTTGTGCTCGAGGAAGAGCGACGGCCGTCCCTGGTACAGAGGTTGTTCGGCGTGAACGGCGTGCTCGTGCGGGCGCTGTATTTCGCGTCCCCTGCGTTGATCCTGGTTGTATGGGAGATCCTGGCAAGGGCAGGCGCCGTGGACGTGCGGTTGTTCTCGGCGCCCTCCCTCATCCTGAAAGCCCTGGTGCCCGTGGTCGCGTCAGGGGAGCTATGGGTGAACACGCTCGTAAGCTTGCAGCGCGTTTTGCTGGGATTTCTTGTGGGAAGCGGGGTGGGGGTCGTGCTGGGCCTTGCCATGGGCCTCGCCCCGCCCGTGCGGGCCGCGCTTGGGCCGATGGTCGCAGCGACGTTTCCCATCCCTAAGCTTGCAATAATGCCCCTCATACTGCTGGTCTTCGGGCTGGGGGAGACGTCCAAGGTCGTTACGGTCGCGGTGGGCGTGTTCTACCTCGTCCTGATTAACTCGATGGCAGGAGTCATGAACATCGATAAGATCTACCTCGATGTGGCTAAGAGCTTCGGTGCAAGCCGAAAGGACTTCTACCTTACGGTGGCCTTGCCGGGGGCGCTGCCGATGATATTTGCCGGCCTCAAGCTGGGAATGGGCACCGCGCTGCTCCTCATCGTGGCCGCGGAGCTTTCGGCTGCGCGAGCCGGGGTTGGGTACATGATCTGGCGGGCCTACGATATGTTCGACATCGAGCGAATGTTCGTAGGGCTCATAACCATGTCGTTCATGGGATACATCCTCTCCAACCTCCTGGATGTCGTCGAGCGCGTGGTCATCCCGTGGAAGCACTGAGCGGGGGTGCAGAAATGCTTTCGACTTTGGGAGGAGTTGCCGGTGATTGCACGAGGGGTGTCAAAATCCGGCTGCCTAGCCCGATGGGCCGGATTTTGGCGAAGCGCGCCCCGCTTGAGGCGCCGTCCCCGAGCGCAACACCGGCAACCCACCAGGTGCCGGGAAACTGGGAAGAAGTAACGAACCCTCACTTAGCGCTTCGTGTCGGTCCTTCTGAGCGTATGGCCGCCGGGCGTGCGGCGGCCGCGGCTGTAACATGGACCTGACATGAGGCGGCCGAGAGAGACGGGCGGCGTTCTAGGGGGGCCAGTCGCCCGATCCCGTACCTCACACCCCGGGCAGGGCACAAACATAACAGTGGGTTCAAGTCAGTGACGAGTCGACGATTGCGAGTGATGAGGCATGACACACGAAGCAACAGTGCAACACAGTAAGGCTCCCGAGGAAACGTCCGATTGCTACGGACCGGCGCCGCTTCCTGAGCGTGCCAAGATCCGCGTGTGCGACGTCACCAAGGACTTCCGGCGGCGGTCCGGGGTCGTGCTCGCCCTCGACCGGGTATCGTTCACCGTGGGCGACGGGGAATTCGTCTGCATCGTCGGGCCGAGCGGGTGCGGAAAGACTACGCTCCTGCGAATACTCGCGGGGCTCGAGAGGCAGACATCCGGGAGGGTGTACATCGCTGTTGGGACGGCTTCCATGCCCGCCGAGGGGGCGGAGGGAGCCGAGGGGGCCGAGGGGAGCGTCGGGGTAACCGCCCCGGACGCCCCGGACATATACCTGGCGGACGCGGGTGTGGAGGGGACTGCGCGTGCGACGCCTGCTAATGCAAATGCAGGGACGGCACCGGCGAAGGCGGACGGGGTAGTGGATGAGTGGGCGCGGGCGGGTGGGGATCCGGACCCCCATTCAGATGCAGGTGTCGGGTGGGATGGGGTCGACGCGGGTGCCCGGCAGTATCTGGTGAGGTATCGCACGTTGATGCCGGAGGAGGCCGGGCCCGCCGAAGCGGAGGAGCGATCGGAACGCGCCCGGCGCGCCAAGTATGTGCGCCCGGGCGAGGAGGTTGCGCGCAGGAAAGAAGTCCGCAATCTGACCGCGGGTCGTCGGATCCCCAAAGCCCTCGGCCGAGATGACGCGTGCCCGGCAGGACTGGATGCCAGAAGGCCCCTTACGTCAAGGCCCCTTACGTCGGTAGTATTCCAGGAGCAGTCCCTTTTCCCGTGGATGACCGTTCGCGAGAACGTGGAGTACGGCCTCAGGGTGCGCGGGGTGCCCGCGGCCGAGCGGCGGAGGGTGGCTGATTACTACATCGAACTCATTGGTCTCTCCGGGTTCGCCCACGCGTACCCACACCAACTCTCCGGGGGGATGAAGCAGAGGGCGAGCGTGGCGCGGGCGTTCGCGAACGATCCGGAGATCCTCCTCATGGATGAGCCTTTCGGCTCGTTGGACGAGCAGAACCGCATGCTCCTGCAGCAGGAGCTCCTGCGGATATGGGAGCGGTCCCGCAAGACTGCGGTCTTCATCACTCACAGCATCGACGAGGCCATCGCCCTCGGTGACCGAGTCCTTGTCATGACCGCTCGTCCTGGCAGCATCAAGGCGTCCATCGAAGTGACCCTGCCCCGCCCGAGGCAGGTCGCAGAGATCCGGAGCGAGCCGGGGTTCCTACCTCTCTTTAACACCATCAGGTCCCTCCTTTCGGAGGAGGTCCTCAGGGCGAGGGAAATCGAAGCGTCAGGTAAGGGCGAGCGGGGCAGGTGGTAGGCGGGTGCGATGCATGTTTCATTGTCCCTTCTTTTAATTGTCCACTCGTCGGTAGTCGGCCATACTGGCCTGCGGCCGCTACCATCAGGAAGCTGAAGATTCTTGTCCAAATCGCTCGAGGCTTTGCCGCTCACGTGCGGTCGCTACCATCAGCAAGCTGAAAACGGCAACCGCCGCCTATTCTCTTTACCAGGCCGTCGTCTTGGGATACCCTACTTGGGTCACTCATGTAGATGGCCACGCTCAAACGTGAGTTTGACAGCGGTCTCTGTAGATCCCGCCTGTGCTGGATTTGTCAGGTGGCACAACTTCGGGGTCGCAAACACTCAGAGCCTTCCGTCCATACAGTCACGGTCGATGGTAACTGCTGGATGTCACGGTCAAGTCAAACGTAAACCATACGCGGGCCGCATGTCGCGTGGTCGGCCGCCGGGCGGTAATATGACTGACTTACCCCTCAATTCTGGACTTGACCACCTATACCCACCTATAGAGATCCAACCTCAAACGCGAGCGAGTGTGCGGCTACGTGAGTGCGCAGTCGGGCGCACCGCGCCATGCGGCCGCCCGAGGGCTTGAGTTCGATTTGATGTTGTGCGTTTGCAGCCTGGCGTAGTAGGCTGCCGCAGGCGCATTGATGATGTCGCCCGTGACTTGCCTTCACGTTTGGTCTTGCGTGTTCATAGACGGACACGCGCCCGGCCGCGGCCGGGGTACCGGTGACCTCTCTACGGGTGATCCGTGTGTCAGTGATCTCTCAGCGCGCGGTCCTTCTGCGTGCGATCTCTCTGCGTGCGATCTCTCTGCGTGCAATCTCTCCGCGCGCGATTTCTCTGCGCGCCATCTCTCTCCGCGTGATCTTTCTGCGCATGGCGACGTGAGCGCGTTGCGATTGTGCTTTCTGCGCGCCATCTTTCTGCGCGTGATCTTTCTGCGCGCCATTTTCCCGCGTACTATCCCCGACGTGCTTTAGGCTGCATGTGATCTTTTCGGGCGCGACCTATCCGCGTGGTTTCTCTACGCGCGCTGCGGCTGATCCCCCAGGGACCAGGTCGAAGGGCGGACCTGGTCCCTGGGGGATCCACCTGGCCCAAAACCTGCTCCCCTGGTAACCATCCCCGCCGCCCTCCTTCGCCAAAACCGGGCGAGGTGGAGCACCAGGGACCAGGTCCTGCGCGAAGATGGTCCTCTGGGGACCAGATTAGCACCACGTCCTGGTCCTTTCGTAACCAGGACGCCTCGACCGCCGCCGGGAGTGGTCCCCAGGGGACCAGCTTGGCCGCAAGGTTGATCCCGTAGGGACCATCCACACGCAAACCGCTGGTCCCCTAAGGACCAGCGGTTTTTGGATATCTCGCAATGTGGTTACGTGGGGACCAAGTGGCGCCCGAAGCTGATCCCCTGGGGACCAGTGTCCACGTCGATCCTGGTCACCAGAGGACCAGATCCGGCATCCTCGTGGCTGGAGCGCCAAGAGGGTGGATATCTGGTAACCACGTTTCGCACAGAGTTGGTCCCCTAGGGACCACCGACACGCAAATCCTGGTCCCGTGGGGACCAGCTGTCTATGGGCATCTGGGAAAGTGGCTACGAGGGGACCAGGTGGCGCTCGAGGTTGGTCCCCTGGGGACCATTTCCGCCCGCGCCCTGGTTACCAGAGGACCAGCGCCAGCTCCCCGCCGGCTAAGACGCGAGGAGGGTGGGTCCCAGGTAACCAGGTTCCGCACACAGTTGCTCCCCCAGGGATCACCCGCACGTAAGTCCTGGTCCCGCGGGGACCAGTTTTCTACGGGCATCAAGGGGGTGAAGCTTCGGTAACCGGATTTCACACGGGGTTGCTCCCCTCAGGGGCCACGCGCGCAAGGGATCCTGGGATCCCATGGGTTGCCCGGGGAGGAACGCAGCCACGCGGCCACCTGGCCACGGGTCGATCATGCTAAACATGGCAAGGCCGGGAAACGCCGCCACCTGGCCCTCACCCCGTAGGCACCTGTATGCCCTGTACGCCCTGTAGCTGGACATGCAGATAACACAATAACATGTAAACGCCCAAGCTCATGCCCGACCCAAGCTCCCAAGCTCGGGGTTGGACCATGTGTGGGCCGCACGTGGCTCGCTCGGCCGCCAAGCGCCGCCGTGACGGCACCATCCCTCAACTCCTGACTTGGCTGTCTATAACCCTTCCCAAGAATCGAGAACGTTTTTGCACCCTCACTCAGCGGCGACCAGTTTGGCTATTTTGGCTATGCACTTATGCACTGCGGTCACTCTTCGGGATTCCACCGGCCCGCGCTGCCGTAAGGCGGGGGATCAACAGGCCCCTGATGCAGGGATTGCTATCGCCTTGGTACGTGTGGAGATCCTGGCGGAGTCGTCATTTAGGCCCATGGACCTATGGATGACGTGGCTCACGCGTCCCCCGGCGGACTGCAAGCCCGGGTGCGCCTGAGACGAGGCTGCTCGTTAGGCTACGAGACTGACCTGCGCGGCCCCCAGTGCTTGGCTGCCCCGTCGCACCCCGACGTCTCTTGCACGGTCCCTAGCCTGGCGCTCAAGCCCGTCCCGCCGCAACCGTGCAATCGTGCAACGCTGTAACTATCCAATGAAGCAGTTTACGGACTCATGCCCGTGGTGGTAAACTCTTCGCGGGAGGGGATGCGCGTGTACAGCAAGGTTGATGCGCGGATGGTGGAGCGGCTTGCCGAAGTCGTGGGACCCGAGGCTGTCGTGACCAGCGAGGAAGGCCTGGAGCCATACTCGCATGACGAGATGCCCGGCTGGCGCTACATGCCCGAGGTGGTGGTGAAGCCGCGCTCGACCGAGGAGGTTGCACGCGTGGTCCGGCTTGCCGCGCGAGAGAACGTCCCTGTCACCCCGCGTGGCCTGGGGACGGGGCTCTCGGGAGGTGCGCTCCCGGTGCACGGCGGCATCGTCGTGTCCATGGAGAGGATGAATAGGCTCATCGAGGTGGACGAAGACAACCTCATGGCCGTCGTGGAGCCTGGCCTGGTGGTCGGGGAGCTACATAAGCAGGTCGAGGCACGGGGGCTTTTCTACCCACCCGACCCGGCGAGCCTCGATAGCTGCAGCATCGGCGGCAACATCGCCGAGAACGCCGGTGGGCCGCGGGCGGTCAAATACGGGATAACGCGCGACTACGTCATGGGAGTCGAGGCGGTCCTTCCCGACGGAAGCGTGGTTCGTTACGGCGGCAAGACCGTGAAGAACGTCACCGGCTATGACCTTGCGAACGTCCTCATCGGGTCCGAGGGGACGCTGGGTATCATAACTCAGGCCATCCTCAAACTCATTCCCCTGCCCCAGCACCGGATCGACCTTCTCGTCCCGTTCCACAGCTTCCGCGACGCGACGCGCACCGTGACAGAGATCGTCCGAGCGAAGAGAATAGTCCCGGTGGTGCTGGAGTTCATGGACAGGGAGAGCGTGAAGGCGTGCGAGAAGTACCTTGAGAAGGAGCTTCCCTTTAGCGACGCTGAGGCTCAGCTCATAGTGGGACTCGACGGCAACAGGCGCGAGGACATCGATGCCCAGGTGGAAGCCGTAGCCGAGATCTGCCTTGAGGGCGGGGCCGACGACGTGCTGGTGGCCGACAGCGCGTTCCAGAAGGACCAGCTCTGGCACGCGAGGCGCGTCCTCCTGGAGACGCTGAAGGCTGTCAGCGAGAGGGTCGAGGTCGAGGACGTGGTGGTTCCAAGGGTGCGGATCCCGGATCTCATCAGCGCTGTTGAGGAGATATCGGAGCGCAGCGGCTTTCCGATAGTGAACTGGGGGCACGCCGGGGACGGCAACGTCCACGTGGGAGTTCTCAAGCGCGGTGTAAGCGATGAGAAGTGGAACGCGGAGCTTGACCGCGTGAACGAGGCCATCTTCGAGGCTGCGCTCAGCCTCGGAGGAATGATCACAGGAGAGCACGGCATCGGCATCTTCAAGAAAAGGTTCATGCCAAAAGCGGTGGACGAGCCCACCATGGCTGCTATGCGCGCCCTGAAGCGCGCTTTTGATCCCGCGGGCATCCTGAACCCGGGCAAGGTGGTCCCGTAAGGGCGTAAGAGGGTAGTGAGAGCACGGCTAGCACTGCTTGTTTCCGGCTGCGCGGGGGGCGCGGAGACCGTGTGTGTGCTGTGACCCTTCGGCCGTCGCAGAGCCCGTCGCAGGCTAGTACTACTATGTTACGTATATTTACGTATATGTTACGTATGAATTCCTTGGCAAGACTGCGCCGTCAAAGGCCACCACGCCGAGGACTTGGTGCATCAAATGGGCTTGCCAGACCTGCCGAATTGGATAGCATTACGCGTCTGGCAAAGTAGTACTAAGCGTAGAGGAGCGGTCTACATTGTGCGCGGCCGGGCGGGCAGGGGGAGGGCGGGCGGTGCGGACGGAGCCCGTCCGGGTGCCGGGCGCCTTCTTCCCATCGAGCAGTAGCGGGGACATCGTACCTGTGACGGCACTGGCGGCCCGCGCTGCAATGGTGCATGGGGTGCTACCTGCGGCTGCTGGCACTTGGCCTCGGAAACAGGCGGGTGGTGCTTATGCCTGTGGGTCAGATCGGACATCTAAGTCCCAGAGACGTCTTGTGCTGTCTTCAGGAGGAGAGTCTGGTGGACGAGCATCTGGAACTAAAGCGGCAAATAGTCGAAGCAGGGGTCCACATGATCCGAACCGGCCTTGTGTACGGGACCGGCGGGAACATCAGCGCGCGGCTGCCGGGGATGAACTACTTCTACATCACTCCAAGCGGCATGGCCTACGAGTCTCTGAAGCCTGAAGACATCCTCGGGGTCGACTTCGACGGGCGCGTGGTCGAGGGCGCGAGGCGGCCGTCCATCGAACATATGATGCACGCGAACATTCTGCGCGCGAGGCCCGACGTGGGCGCGGTGGTGCATACCCACTCCATGTACGCTACGGCTGTCGCCTCGGCGCGCGTCCCGATCCCGCCTTTCCTCGAAACCTTGATTGCCACTACCGGCGGGCACGAGATCAAGGTGGCGGAGTTCGCCCCCGCTGGGTCGCGGGAACTTGCGGAGATTGCAGTCCGCACTCTGGGGGGCGACAGCGCCGTGCTCCTTGCGAACCACGGGGTGATCGGCGTCGGACGCGACCTCGACGAGGCGATGGGTGTGTGCGAGGTTGTCGAGAAGGCTGCTATGGTGTTTCTGCTTAGCAGGCTTGCCGGCGGCCCTGTTCCAATTCCGCAGGAGACGGTCGCGCGGCAGGCGGAATTTTTCAAAGCCAGATACGGCCAGGGGCGCGGCCGATAGGCGTGTGCGAACCTCGGCGGCGGGTGCCTGCCGTTGGTTCATCGCTCGTGCTCGGCGGCAGCGAGCTGCGGTAGGCTGGCGTTTGACAATGCTTCCCCTAAGTCGCGTCTGCGCTGAATTCGTCGTGTGGCACAACTTCGGGGGCAGAAACACTCATGCTCGCCTTTGACAACACGCTCCCCAAGTCCCGCTCCTGCTGAGTCTGTTACGTGGCACAACTGCGGGGGGTCAGAAGCGCTCAGGGATTCTCGGCCTTACAGCCGCGGTGGATGGCAATTGCTGGCTGTCAAAGCGAAGTCATGGCCTTTCAGCCCCGCGGTCACGCTGAGCAGGAATGGCTGGCCGTCAAAGCCCCGGCAGCGGGTAGATCCTTCGGCAGTCGATTCGGAGTTTGCATGCTACCGTCGTCTTTTATCTTCAGGCTTGGCCGCTATGGCTGTTTCCCCTGGCACAATCGGCACACCGGCGCGGCTCGGACGGGAACCGCTATTTGGTAGTGCGGTGAGTGTACGATGCGCGAAGTGCTGCCCGGAGCCTGGTGCCTGCGAGCCCGGCGATGCAGGCTTTCAAGAGATCGCCGGGAATGAATGGTAGTGCTCCCGCAAGGATTGCCTTGCCGAGCGGCAGTCGTGTCGTGAGTGAGAGCTGGAGGATGCCGAAAACGTAGACGACGACCACTCCCCCTACCACGCAAGCGAAGACCGAAAGGCTAGTGCTGGGCGGTTTGACGTTCGCTCGCCTTTGCACCATAGAACCGATGACATATGCACCCGCAACGAAACCCCAGAGATATCCGCCGGTGGGTCCTGCCAGCACTCCTATGCCCGAGGTGTTCGCTGCGAAGATCGGCAGCCCTGCGGCGCCCAGGAGCACGTAAAGCAGCTGGCTCAACGCCCCTTCCCTCGGGCCGAGCAGCAAGCCTGCGAGCATGACGCCGAACGATTGCGCTGTTAGGGGAACGGGGCTAAACGGTAAGGGTATTGATACGAATGCCAGCACGCTTGTGATCGTGGCAAACAGGGCTATCCTCGTCAACGAGTATACATTAGTTTTCCCCATTGTCAGTCCTCTCTATTGTGTTGTGTCCGAGCGTTGTGTGATGTCCCAGCATCTGTGGCGCCGCTATCCGGTATTCTGAGACAGGGTCTTGACCATCCGGTGCAGCCCTCCGATTCCACAGCGGCGGGCTTCCCCCTGCAGGATGTGGGTGCTGACGTGCCTATAGCCGAGGCGCTCATATAGCCTACGAGCGTCGGTATTGCTTAGCTCGACGTCCAGCGAGCATTTGGTAAGTCCGGCGGCCCTGGCCCTCTCCTCCGCAGCGGCAAGGAGCTTCATGCCTATGCCGCGTTTCCGCCATGCGGGAAGCACTGCAACGTGCTCTATGTAGAACTCACCCGGCCCGGGCTTGGGAATCGCGAAGACGAGCGAGCCTGAGCGCAGGGCAACGCGGAATGCCCCGCGCAACCCATACACGAACGGCGCCTGAAGGGCCATGTTGAAGTTCAGCCGTCTTATCCTGCGGCTCTCGTATCCAAGGAGCATACCTACGACCCTGTCCCCGACCTCAGCCACCATTGCGAACTCGTAGCTGAACCGGTTCGCATCCCTCATGAAGAAGGCCCGGAGCGCCTTGCGTGATCGGTCCGGGTCGCCGAGACCGAAGATGGTATCGGCTACCCGCTCCGATGGGAAGGATAGCCTCAAAAGGGCGGCGCATATGGGAGCGTCGTCGGGTCGCGCGTTGCGTATGTGGACGTCGGTCGCCATTTTGCATCACCTCATATGGCGGATAGGTCAAGCTCCCAGCCATCGACTCGGTGTTCGAACCCTGCTCCGGGATGGCACGACCGGTGCAGCTAGCCTTCGTGCGACCTGTTTGACGGCTGCACATGACCACGAGCTTTCTGTCTTGCCGCGAGGCTTCCGTAGACCTCAGCGGTCTAGGGACCGAGGGGCGGCGGTCGACCCGGCAGTGCTTCCTTCCAGGTCGTACATGCCGGATGAGACGCGGTGGCACTTGAAAATGACATTTCCGCATGGATGATGTGATCTCCTTCTCCACGCGCGCTGTCCCGTATGGTCCTTTAGAGGACCGCTCTTCCGGTGTCCACGTCCGGGTCGGTTTGGGTTTTATACGAAGAGGAACGCAAAGGCTGCAATTGCGACAGCACCACTTACTTCCTGTTATGGGTCTCACTATATAAGAGGCTGGCAACTCTTGGTGGTGGGCCATTTTGCTTCACAAGGAGGAGATCGGGACGCGATGTAGAATAGTCGATCACCGGTGGTATGGTATTTGGTGTACCATCAACTCTCCTGCCGCAAGGACATTACCCGGAAAGGAGGGGGCCAACCAGTACACGCTACAAAAACCGTTGTACCGTAACGAAGCACGCTCTGACGAAGTATTCGGTAAGACATGGTAACCACATGGGCAAGTGCGTGCGATCTTGCGAGATCGCAAAGCAACAACACAACCGGCCTTGCTTTTGCGGGCGGTAGTCCAGGGAGGGATATTTGTGCGGGCTTTCATGAAGGCAATTGTGGTAGTAGCGGCGCTTACCCTTGCTGTGAGCCTGATCGGGAACGGTGGAGAGGCTGCTAAGAAGGTATTCATCCGTATACCCACCGCTAGCATGGGCGGGTCGTTCTATCCTGCGGGCTCGGTGATTGCAAGTCTCATCAATAGCAAACTGGGCAGCGAGGGCGTCGTGGCCTCGGCTCAGGAATCAGGTGGTTCTCCCGAGAACATCAACATGATGGCGAGGGGCGAGGCGGAAGCAGCGGTTCTCCTCGCAAGCGTCGTAGTTGACGCATTCAACGGCAAAGGGGCGTTCGAGGGGAAACCCTACAAAGATCTCCGGATGATAACGGTGCTGTGGCCAAACGTTGTCCAGATGGTTGTGACTGAGAAGTCGGGCATCAAAACGTACCAGGATCTCAGGGGCAAGAGGGTGTCAGTCGGCCAACTCGGAAGCGGCACTGAGCCGAATACTAAAGCGGCCCTCGACGGAGCCGGGATGACCTACAAGGACATAGTCCCTGAGTTTCTGGGCTTCTCTCAGTCTGCTGATGCCATAAAGGACGGCCGGATCGTGGCTGCGCAGCTTTCCGGCGGGATTCCTCATCCATCAGTGCTGGACCTGTTTGCCAGCAGGGTGGGGGTGCGGCTACTTTCTCTGACGCAGGAGGAGATCGAGCGTGCGTGTGAGCGGCACCCGGAGTTCGCCGAGTTCACGATACCGGCGAACACGTACCCGGGCCAGGACTATGTTGTACGCACCATCGCCACGACAACTGCCCTCGGTATCAGGAAAGACATCCCTGAGGAACTCGTGTACAAGATCACCAAAACCATCTTCGAGAACCTCGACTACATCCACAAGTCATATTCCGCACTCGAGTACATGTCGCTCGAGCGTGCCATACCCGGCCTGGTCGCGCCGCTGCACCCTGGGGCGGTGCGTTACTTCAAGGAGCGTGGTCTCAAGATACCCGAGAAGCTGATCCCACCGGAGTACAAGGGATAGAGACCTGTGCTGGGCCGCAAGAGTGGGTAAAACAGCGTAAACCGTCGGGCCCCGGGGTCCAAGGCAATGAATAGCCCTGGGGCCTGCTAGGTATCAGGTTGCCATGCCAGGGCTGGTCGGAAGGCATGGCGCAGAGGAGGCACGGAAGTGGCAACAGGCTTGGGAAGTACATCGAAACCTCAGTCAGGGCCGAGGCGGCTGGCAGGGGTTGCGGCGGCTATATGTTCCATAATCGCTGTGGCCTTTTCGGTGTTCGAGATATGGGCGAATAGCTTTTCGTTTCTGCCTACGCTTAAAATCAACGCGATACATCTAGCATTTCTGATGGCCCTGTGTTTCTTGATGTATCCAGCGAAACGTGGGGCAACCCGGGACAGGATTCCGGCCATCGATTGGGTCTTCGCCGTTATAGGGGCGGGATGTGCCCTGTACTTTTGCTTCTCATTTGACGCCTTATACAGTCGGGGTATGATTCCTCTCCCTCGGGATTACGTCGTGGCAGTCATCGGACTTCTCCTGGTCCTTGAGGCGGGCCGGAGGTCCACGGGGCCGATACTACCGATTTTATCGATTGCGTTCCTGCTCTATGCCCGTTACGGGCAGTACTTTCCGGGCGTGTTTGCTCACGGCGGGTTCCCGTGGTCAAGGATCGTGTCCAGGATGTTCATGACAGACGCGGGAGTCTTCGGGACCACGCTCACTATTTCCGCCACGTATCTTTTCCTGTTTGTGCTCTTCGGTGAGTTCCTTGCGAAGAGTGGGGTAGGCGACTTCTTCAATGATTTCGCGTTCTCGTTGATAGGTCATAGAAGGGGCGGCCCCGCCCAGGTCTCAGCGGTGTCAAGCGCATTCATGGGCACTATAAGCGGAAGTTCCATAGCAAACGTGGCCACTACCGGGAGCTTCACCATCCCTCTCATGAAGCGCATCGGATACACGCCGGACTTCGCCGGTGCTGTGGAGGCTACTGCGTCGACCGGTGGCATGATAATGCCGCCGATTATGGGGGCAGCCGCATTCCTCATGGCGGGGTTCCTCGGGGTCCCGTACACCACAATCATGGTTGCCGGCATAATCCCGGCCGTCCTGTACTATCTGTGCTTGCTGTTCGTGATAGACATGGAAGCACAGCGGCTGAGGCTTGAGGGTCTACCAAAACAGGACCTCCCCAGGTTGGGGCAGGTGCTCAAGGAAAAAGGATACCTGGTAATCCCGGTCCTTGTGATTATCTATGCCCTTGTCACCGGGATCACTGCGGTAAGAGCGGCGTTCGCGGGTCTGGTATCGACGGTGTTGGTTAGCTTTCTCGGGAGAAAGTCGAGAATGGGGCCGGGGAAGATCATTGAGGCCCTCGACGGCGGGGCGCGTAAGATCGTTCCCATCGGCCTTGCCTGCGCAGTGGTGGGCTTCATAGTCGGGGTCACAGGCATGACTGCGCTGGGCTCTGTGGTCGCGTATAACATGATGAAGCTCTCAGGGGGCATCGTGCTGCTTGCGCTCGTGTTCGTGCTCCTCGCCTCGGTGGTCGCAAGCATGGGGCTTCCCGCCACAGCCTGCTATGTGGTGGTGGCGACGATCGCGGCACCGGCTCTTGCGCGCATGAACGTCCCGCCTCTCGCAGCCCACTTCTTCGTCTTCTGGTTCGGCTGCCTGTCAGGGATCACACCCCCGGTGGCTCTGGCCTCTTATACTGCGGCAGGGATCGCGGGCTCGAACCCAAACAAGACGGCCATGACGGCATTGCGCCTGGCTGCGCCGGGGTTCTTGCTGCCGTTTCTTCTGGTGTACCGGCCGGAGTTGCTTGGGATGCACACAACGTTGCCCAGATTCCTGATCTCCGTTGGCGTAGCCACTGTAGCGTGTCTGTCCACAGCTTGCTGCACTCATGGCTACTTCATGGGAAAGCTCTCGCTTTGGGAGAGAGCCCTGATGGGCGTTGGCAGCCTGATGCTTGTGAACCCTGATATGTGGTCGTATGTCGGGGTGGCCATGATACTTAGCGCGCTCCTATACCGCTGGTATCGCGCCCGTACAAAACGAAATCGGCCGGCCGGGGCGGGGTGCCAGGCCGGTGTGGCGAGCTAGCGGGCCGGGGGGTGCCCGGCCCCGTGGCGCCCCGCGCCATTTCGCTGTGTGTAAGCGTGGGCTCTGCTACGGCAGATGAGAACGAATGATAGAGCGATGACAATATTGTGGTGCGGCTCGTGCGAAGCAGGAATGCACACGTGCACACCGAAGTTAAAACAGGGGTTCCCAGGAATTAGAGCAGAGACTTTAACATGAGCTTTCACCATCAGTGCGAACGGACATGACCACTTGCCAAGACGGGTCCCGGCGAAGTCGCGAGTCACAGCCTGAATCTTTGGCGTAAAGGAGAACCACTCTGTGAGAAAGGAATGTGATGGTTCAAGCAGGGGACAGCAAGCTGAGAAGGCGTATCTCGAGATCCGGGAGCGCATCAAGAGGGGCATCTGGGGTCCAGGTTACCGCCTGGTTGAGCGAACGGTCGCGGAGGAACTCGGTGTGAGCCGCACTCCGGTGAGAGCGGCGTTCGAGAGGCTTTTCTCTGAAGGGCTGGTCGAGCTTATCCCGAACAGGGGGGCCGTTGTGGTAAACCTTTCGCTGGAAGACGCCATCGAGATCCTTCAGATGAGGGAAGCGCTAGAGGTGCTGGCCTGTAAACTTGCCGTCCAGAGACTGACAGACGAAGCCCTGGACCGGCTGAGGGCCATTCTGGTTGAGATGAAGAAAGCAGTTCATGATAACGACCTATACAGGTACTCGGACCTCAACGGTGCCTTCCACCGGATCATAGTCGATGCGAGTGGAAGCAGGCGCCTGGCGGAGACGCTTGACCTCCTCAAGACCCAGACCGTCCGCCACAGGCTGACATCCCTGCTAACGCCTGGGCGGGCCCGCAACTCGGTGGCGGAACACGAGGCTATCGTGCGGGAGCTTGTCCGGTCGCGGAAAGAGGGCACGTCCAGGTACGCTGAGGAGGCAATGCGCCGGCACATCGAGGGGCTCCTCGCGAGCCTGCTCTATGCGGCGCAGCACAGTGCGCAGTCCGGCAGCCTTTGAGCTCATCACGAGATGTTCGCCGGGGTCGAAAAATCTTTCGTGACTCGGCAGGAATTCCGGCATAAGTAGCGAACCAATTTAACGTCCAAATGGTATACCAAATAGAATTCCGCATACTATACATTGCGCCATGCACGCGAGAGGCGGGCGCGGTAAAGGAGGAGCAATCAGGTGTCCATACAAGAGGAGGCCTTACGCCTTCACGAGCAAAACAGGGGCAAGCTCAGGGTTGAGAGCAAGGTGCCTGTAAGAGATGCACACGATTTGAGCCTTGCATACACGCCGGGAGTCGCGGAGCCTTGTAAGGAAATTCACGCTGATCCAGAAAAGATATACGACTACACGAGCAAGGGGAACCTTGTGGCGGTCGTTACTGATGGCACGGCCGTCCTTGGGCTGGGTGATATAGGCCCCGGGGCTGGGATGCCGGTCATGGAAGGCAAAGCAGTTCTGTTCAAAGCATTCGCCGGCGTAGACGCTTTTCCCATCTGTCTTGCCACAAAGGACGTAGCAAAGATCGTTGAAGCAGTCAAACTCCTCGAACCCACTTTCGGAGGCGTGAACCTTGAGGACATCTCAGCCCCCGCTTGCTTCGAGGTCGAATCCAGGCTCAAGAAGGAAGTCAGCATTCCGGTGTTCCACGATGACCAGCACGGGACCGCCATTGTGACCTGCGCCGCGCTGATCAACGCTCTCAAGATCGTGTCCAGGAAGCCTGAGGACATCAAGGTGGTCGTGAGCGGCGCGGGTGCGGCCGGCATAGCTGTTACGAAGCTCCTTCTGAAACTGGGGGTCGCGGATGTCACCCTGTGCGACACGAAAGGCGCGATCTACGCGGGCCGAAAAGAAGGCATGAACCCGTACAAAGAAGAGATTGCACAGGTGACGAACAAGCGGCGTATAACCGGTGGGCTCAAGGAAGCCCTGGTGGGTGCGGACGTCTTCATCGGGCTCTCCAGGGCCGGCCTTGTGAGCAAGGAAATGGTGAAGAGCATGGCGCCTGACCCAGTGATATTCGCCATGGCAAACCCGGTCCCGGAGATCATGCCGGATGAGGCGAGGGAAGCGGGAGCGAAGGTTGTTGCGACGGGCAGGTCAGACTTCCCCAACCAAATCAACAACGTCCTTGCCTTCCCCGGGGTGTTCCGGGGCGCGCTCGATGTCCGTGCCAGGGACATCAACGAGGAGATGAAGCTCGCGGCCGTATACGCGATAAGCGACTTGATCTCAGACGAGGAAGTCTCGCCCGATTACATTATTCCGAGGCCGTTCGATCCCCGTGTCGCCCCCGCCGTGGCGGCTGCGGTCGCCAAGGCGGCGATGGAGTCCGGTGCCGCCCGAGTGAAGGCCGATCCCGACGAGATCAGGCAACGGACCGTGAAACTTGTAGAAGCGGTCAGGGCGGCCTGGCAATAACCGACGAGGGGTGTGGCGACAGGGTCAGGCGCGCGGCGCCTGGCGGGATCGCTAGATTGCCTCGCGGGAGGTGAAGCTGGGGGTTTCCTGGTAGGGTGGTCGGTGCGTTTCGCATGACTTTAGAACCATGGGAGGTAGGACAACGATGGAACGGATGACTGAGGAAGAGGTCAAGATTGCGGCGGACGGTATAGACACTCTAATCACTGCAGCGGTCGGCGGCAAGTTCCACAAGTGGGAGAAGGAGCCCTTGATTCGCTCCCTCTACAAGGTGGCGAGGGAACGGACGCCTGGCCAGGTGCCTCTCACGTACTATGCGGCCAAGGGACTTCGCGATCACGTCAAACCGGGCGACGTGGTGCTGATGGTGACAGGCTGGTACCTCCCGCACTTCATGTCGGGGGAGACTGACGGCCCTCCAGGGACGGCCGCGCTTGCCCGTGCCATCGATCTCGGTCTTGGCGCGACTCCTGTGATCATGACCGAGCCCAAGCTGAAGGACATCGTGGAGGCGAGCTGCCGCGGGGCTGGCTTACGGGTGTACGATCGCAAAGAGGCCCTCAAGATACCCAGGAGGGTGGTCGTGGAAACCCCGCTGCACCCCTACATGAGCGTGGAGGAATCGGAAAAGGTCATCAACCAGATCCTCGATGATCTCAAGCCCTCTGCGGTTATCGCCGTTGAGAAGGGCAGCCGCAGCAAGACAGGGATTTACCACTCCCTGTGGGGAATCGACATCACTCCGCTTACCGGCAAGTATGACCGCCTCGTCGAAGAGGCCCGGCGTCGCGGCATCTTCACGATAGGAATCGGTGACGGTGGAAATGAGATAGGCCTCGGCGGTATCAGGGACGCCATCGAGAAGGACCTCCCCGTGGGCGCTAAGTGCCATTGCCCGTGCGGGCAGGGCGTGGCGGCCACCACCGAGACCGACAGCATGATCGTTTCGTTCGTGTCCAACTGGGGCGCTTACGGCATCGAGGCGGCTTTGGCCATGCTGCTTGGCAGGACCGACGTCATTCACTCTGCGGAGGATGAGGAGAGGATCCTCCGGGCAGCAGCGTGGGCCGGCGCGATCGCGTCGCCGTATGGGTACTCGGGCGTTGCCGTGGTGGACCAGATACCTGAGAAGATCAACGTGAACATCGTCGAGATGCTGCACTACATGGTCAAGGCATACCTCGTCGATACCGAGCAGCGCAAATGGTACCAGGAAACGGCGAAGCACCAGGCCGACATGAACACGTGGATAAAGGAAGAGTACGCTGCGTGGAAGGACAAGTAGGCTGCACCGACCGACGGTGTAGCTGCTGTGCGCCGGACCGGGGGGACCCCGAGGCTCCCCCGGTCCGGCGGAGAAGGCGCGAGGCAAGACTTGGGTCTCGAGAGACGAGCCCGCATCCTAACATAAGACGGAGCAGTCATACGGCATCTAACTACTGAACTTGGCTACTCAGCTTCACGAGAGACCAGGGATCGTGGCGAGATGGCTGGTGGAAGGAGTGGACCTGATGATTTTCGAGAAGACAAGAGCCTTCATGAAGAAGCTTGGGCTGCCCGAGTCAGACGCGTGGGATCTCCCCACGTCGGGAAAGACCTTCCCTGACGGGGCACACTGGCGCAGTGAAGTGCCCACGGTCAACTCAGCAGAGGCAATGAGGGCGCTGGTGGAGACCGCAAAGAAGGTATACAAGCACAACATAAACCGCGTGGACGACACATACGGCATTATGCGTCACACGAGGCAGGAGATAAAGGAGTACATCGCGATCGCCAAGGACTACGGCGTGGAGCTCAACTTTTCGGTAGGCCCGAGGGCGACCTACGATACCGGCGCCACGGTGTTGAGCCCGCAGGGCGTGAGGGTCGGCTACAGGCTGCGTGGCATGGAGCAGCTTGTCAGGGCCATCGAGGACGTCAAGAGAGCCGTTGACCTCGGCGTGCGCGGCATCATCGTATACGACGAAGGCATGCTCTGGGTCCTGGACGAGATGAGAAAGGCCGGCGAGCTTCCGGCGAACCTGCACATCAAGCTGTCGGCGCACATGGGTGCGTGCAACCCGGCGTCGTTCAAGCTGTTCGAGAGGCTGGGCGCCGACAGTATCAACCCCATCCGTGACCTGCAGCTTCCCATGATTGCTGCGCTGAGGCAGGCAGTGAGTGTGCCGATCGATCTTCACACTGACAATCCGCCGGCGTCGGGTGGCTTTATCAGGACGTACGAGGCGCCCGAGATGGTCAGGATCGCGTCGCCGGTTTACCTCAAGTCAGGTAACTCGGCGGTGAGCGCCCACGGGATAATCACCAATGCTAACGACGGAAGGAACATGGCTGCGCAGTGCGCCATCGTCAAGGAGATCATGGAGCGGTACTTCCCCGAGGCGAAGCAGTCCGAGCCAGGTCAGCCTGACATGGCGATACCTGAGTAAAGCAAAAGAAACGAAGTCGGAGTCGAAGTCCCGACCTATCGCGTCACCTATCGCGTTACCGGTGCAGGAGGAAATTCGGAAAGCCGGCGCCGCCCGTCAGCCGTAGAAGCCGGAAAACGTTGGATTGGCAGAAGCGACATGCGGGCGGCGCGTGGTGCTCCCGGCATTAGTGGCCCATGCTGGTTTTCGGTGCTGCGGGGGCAACAAGTCCCCGGAGTGCTGGAAAAGCATTGTCCGGCGGCAGAGCAATGAGGGCGGTCTGGCTCTGTCAGGGGGTCATCCGGGGGAGGAGGGGTAATGCTAACCGCTGTGTCATACTGACGACAGACTGCAACAGTCCCATGGGTACAGCCGGATGAACAACACACAAATGGGGGAGGGACCCAAATGAAGACCTTCGACGATCTGAAGAGAGACGTGGTCGATCAGGGGCTTTGCATGGGCTGTGGGACCTGTGTCGGAGTATGCGCATCTGGCAGCATTGCCATTGATTACAGCCTGGATGAACCGGAGCCGCAACTCGTAAAGGATTGCACTGAGTGCGGTCACTGCTACGAGGTGTGCCCTGGCAAGAATGCTCCCTTGCGGGACCTCGACAAGAGGTTCCTGGGCAGGGAGAGAGACCCTGAGAAGGAGCCGCTCGGCATCTACAGGGCCTGCTACAAGGGCTGGGCGACCGATCCGTACGTCAGAACGAGCACGAGCAGCGGCGGAATGACATCGGCGCTTCTCAACTATGCCCTAAATGAGGGTCTCATTGACGGAGTTCTCCTTGCGGGCTGGAACCCGGATCCTCCGTACTGGCGTTGCCGCCCGTTCATAGCAACAACCCCCGAAGAAGTGTCGATGGGACTCCGCACCGGCATGATGATGGTGCCGAATAACTCCCTCATCGCGGAGGCAGTGACCCGTCGCAAGCTCTCGAAGATCGCCGTTGTCGGGTGCCCATGCCACATCCAGGGGATCCGTAAGCTCCAGGCGCACGGGCAGCCGAAGAAGTTCGCAGAGGCAATAGAGTTCACGATCGGCCTCTTCTGCGCGGCTACCTACTACGGCGAGGGGACAAAGCATCTCATCCAGGAGTTCGCAAACGTTCAGAATCTTGACGACATCATCGCAATGGACTACCGAGGCGGCAGGTGGCCAGGGTCTCTCTACGTAGTGACGAAAGACCGCAAAATCCACTGGGCCGGCAGCAAGCACGACTATACCTGGCACTTCCTCGGGTCGGCCAGCTACAAGCGGGACAGGTGCCTCATGTGCATCGACTTCTCGTCGGAGCTGGCAGACGTATCCTGCGGAGACATCTTCCAAGAGGTCGGCCATGTTAACCGGAGGCTGGTGGCGACTCTCCCCAGGACGAGCGTCGGCGAGGAACTTCTTGCTGGCGCACGCGCAAAGGGCTACATCGAGCTCGAGCCCCACGACCCAACCCTCATACCGGCAAGCGGGATGGGGTGGGAAGCCAAGAAACACGCCGGAATGTATAGGCTGATACAGCGCAAGAGATATGGGTGGCCCACTCCGGAGTACCAGTATCCGCTGAAGGTGACGGCCCTGCCGAGGACGCTCACGTTTCCGTCGGCGTAAGTCGGCGGTTGTGTCATACCTGGCCGTGGACCCCCCCGCGATGCCCGGGCATCGCGGGGGCAGGGCCGGGGCAAGAACGAGCAGGCTGGGCAGCGTGGCTTGCACGGGGGCGAGCCTGCCATGCCGGACGCGTGGGATGGTGAAGCTGCATGCGCTTGGTGGTCGGGATCACGGGTGCCACGGGGGCCATATACGGGATAAGAACGCTGGAGGCGCTCAGGTCCAGAAGCGTGGAGTCCCATCTTGTCATAAGCCCGTGGGGCGAGAAGACGATAGAAGTGGAGACCTCGCACCGTGTGGAGGCTGTGAGGGCTCTTGCCTCCCATTGTTATGATCCTTCTGACCTCGGTGCTCCGATCTCAAGCGGGTCCTACCTCACCGAAGGCATGGTTATCGTACCGTGCAGCATGAAGACCCTCGCCGCTATTGCCAACGGGTACTCCGAGAACCTCATCGAGAGAGCTGCGGACGTCACCATCAAGGAGCGCCGGCCCCTCGTCCTCGTGGTGAGGGAGACTCCGCTCAGCGCCATACATCTTGAGAATATGCTGAAGCTGGCACGGCTGGGCGTGACGATCATGCCGCCGATGCCAGCGTTTTATTGCGGTCTCCGGAGTATCGACGACATCGTCAACCAGCTTGTCGGTAAGGTGCTTGACAGGTTCAACATACAGCACGACCTCTTTCAGAGGTGGGGCTCTTCCGAACACCGGCACCAGGGGGAATAGCGTCCGTGCATGAGATTTCGGCGGGTGAAGGCAGGCTGCGTGTATGTCTCAGGGCTACCGAAGCCGGAGAGGACCTGGTGGTCACGATAGCGGGCGGCGAGTCCCCTCACGTGGGCTCGGTCGCTATGGCGGTGCCGAGGCCGAGCCTCCGTGACCCCGCGGTGAGCAGTGCAACAGCATCAGTCATAACCGTGGTTGGACACAAGGATGACGAGCTTGCGAAGCCCATAGCCGAGTTTCTGGCCGCGAGGCTCGACAGAACCGTCGTGGTGGCGGCCGGGGTCCATGTGGACCGAGCCACACTTGACGACATTGAGCGCTTACGAGACACTGCGTGGGAGCTTGCCCGGGAGCTGTGCCGGCAAAGGGTCGGATGGAGTTGAAAGGGCCGGCTGTGCTCCTTCCATCAACAGCTCCCGATTCTCATGGATCTTGCTGGGTGCCGTGGTGATTGTTGCGCCACGACGCCGAGAGGAGGTGGAACCATTCTAGGCAGGGGCCGGACGGCATTGCGTGACGGTAAGTGATGTGGAGTGCGCAAGGTTGTAGCAGGAGGATCACCTCAGTTGATTCTACTCGAAGAGGAGGCAAATGATGATGGCATCCGGGATGCTGAAGCGCACGGTTCTTGCAGGCATAACCATCGTGCTCCTTGCCAGCCTCGTGGGTGCGGGTGCCCTTGCCGCCACCCAGGGGGACCTGGCGTTCTTCAAGGGCAAAGTCATCAAGTTCATCGTGCCGTACAGCGTTGGGGGCGGGTTTGACTCGTATGCGCGGGCGATAGCGCCGTATCTCGAGAAGTACATCCCGGGCGTGACAGTTGTGGTGCAGAACGTGCCCGGCGGCGGCGGGATGATCGGGATCAATACCCTGTATGCCGCAGAGCCTGACGGCCTGACCATAGGTATTGCGCACGGGGCCGGAGCGGTGATCAACCAGGTGCTGAAGACCCCGGGAACCAGGTTCAAATTGGAGGAAATGAACTGGCTGGCCCGGGTCACCACCGAGCCGTTGGTTACGGTGGTGTCGGGGAAGTCCGCGTTTAAGACGGTTGAGGACTTCAAGAACGCCGGCAGACCGATAGTCTTTGCCCAGACAGGGGTGGGGAGCGGCGACTATTATGGGTCGTTGCTGCTCCTGAAGGCCCTCGGCATCAACTACAAGGTCGTCACAGGGTTCCCCGGCTCACGCGAGGCGAACCTCGCCGTCGTGCGTGGCGAAGGCGTGGATGGAACGTCCGCGTTCTACGGGTCTCTGCTTCCCCTCATCGCCGCGGGAGATGTGAGGCCAGTGGTTCAGCTTGCGTTCAAGCGTCACAAGGACATGCCCAACGTGCCGACTGCACTTGAGATCGTTACCGACACGAACCGGGAGCTTGTGCAGGCGCTGACCAGCTTGTTCGAGATCAAGTACATCATCGGCGCGCCTCCAAAGGTGCCGGCGGAGCGAGTTGCTGCGTTACGCTCGGCGTTCGACAAGGTCTTCGCGGACCGTGAGTTCATCGACTGGTCAGTGAAGATGAAGTGTCCGGTTGACTACCTGAACGGCGCGGAGCTCGATAAAGCCGTAGAGGAGAACCTCGACGCTTTCACCAAGCTCGAGCATGAGCTCAAGGCCATCACTGAAAACAAGTAAGACGGTCGCGGGCAGGTGACCTGGCAGGAGGAGGGGCGGAAGGCCTGTGCCTTGCCCGCCCCTCTGGAGGAGGTAGTTTCCATGTTGTCGCAGGCATTGCAGGGCATAAGCGGCTTATTCGCTCTACAACCGTTCTCGTACATGCTTCTCGGGATCATCGTGGGCCTCGCGTTCGGGGTGGCTCCGGGCCTGGGAGGGATAACTGCCATGGCCATCCTGGTACCTCTGACCTATAAACTTAGCCAGACAAGCGCCTTTGCGCTGCTCATCGGGGCGGCGAGTGCCGTTGCCTTCGGTGGGTCGGTGAGCGCCATCCTCATTAACACCCCCGGAACCAACCAGAGCGTCACGACATGTCTCGACGGGTACCCCATGACCCGAAGGGGCGAGGGCAGACGAGCCATAGGTATCAGCGCCACTGCGTCCGCCCTCGGAGGAGTGGTAGGTGCAGTCGTTCTTCTGGCGCTGATCCCCGTCATGCACAAGGTTGTCCTCGCATTCGCCCCCCCGGAGTATTTCATGCTTTGCCTCCTGGGCCTGACCGCTATTGCCGGCGTGAGCGGAAAGACCATGCTGAAGGGGCTTGTCATGGGCGGTTTGGGCGTGCTTCTCTCCTTTGTCGGTTATGACCCCGTGACCGGCACGCTCCGTTACACGTTTAACATCTTATACCTCTATGATGGCATTAACGTTGTGTCGGCCATCATCGGTCTTTTCGCTATCGCCGAGATGATATCGCTTATGACTGAGGGGCACACCATCGTCTCTGAGGGCGTCGTCCAGAAGCCCGGCGGCGTGCTGGAGGGCATGAGAGACGTGTTCAGACACTGGTGGCTGTTTCTGCGGTGTAGCATCATCGGCACCGTAATTGGCATCATTCCCGGCATCGGCGGCGGGACTGCGAACGTGATCGCATACACCCATGCGGTACAAACGTCCAGGCACTCGGAGAAATTCGGGACCGGGCTGCCGGAAGGCGTGATTGCCCCTGAGGCTGCCAATAACGCCAGTTTCGGCGGAGCGCTGGTCCCAACGGTGGCCTTCGGGATCCCGGGGAGCGAAATGTGTGTTGTGCTCCTTGGCGCTTTCATGTTGCACGGGCTTGTTCCAGGGCCTGAAATGCTAAAAGAGCACCTTGACCTCGTGTTCCAGATGTCGTGGGGCGTAGTATTCGCGAACATCATCGCCTCGCTAATAGGCGTGGCCCTGATGAGCTGGCTCGTCCGGCTGTGCTCGGTCAGGGTATCGCTTCTTGCGCCTCCAATCATCGCAATATCGCTCCTGGGTGCCTACGCGACAGCGGGCAACGTGGCCGACGTGCTGGTAGCGCTGGTATTCGGCGTTTTTGGTTACTGGATGAAGAAACTCGGGTACCCGCGCGCGCCTCTCATGATAGGGCTTGTGCTGGGCGGTCTTGCCGAGGTCAACTTTCACCTTTCGCTGCAGATCTACGGCCCCGGATTCATCATCCGGCCGATAACGCTCGTCATCCTCGCAGCGATCCTCGTCTTCGCGTTCGGTCCGTCGGTGCAGCGCATCGTGGGTGGAAGGAGGCATGCCGCAGCATGAAGGCATCTGAGCAATATGTATTTGGGCTCGTGGTAGTGGCCGTGCTCGTGGGGTTCGTGGTCATCAGCGTTGGGTATCTGCCCCAGGCCAGATTGGCTCCGCTTTGTATAGGCCTGCCTACCCTGGGTCTTATGCTAGCGCAGATGCGGCAGGTGTGGGTCTCACGCAGGATACCCGCACCAGTCGCCAGGCCTGAGGGCGGGGCCTCGGGGGCCGGCACATCGTCCGGTGCTAGCGAGAAACACAGAGAGGCCGCGGAAAGTGTCACGCTTGCCACGGAACTCTCGATCATCGGATGGATCGCTGGATTCGTGGCGCTCATCTGGCTTGTGGGGTTTACCGTGGCTATACCGGTTTTCCTGTTCCTGATGGTACGAACCAGGTTTCGTGAGAGCCTGGCGGTATCAGTGAGCCTTGCGCTTGCCGTGTGGGCCGGCCTTTACATTGCTTTTGATGTGCTATTGAAGGTCCCAATGAGCTGCGGTATTCTGCTCGGGATGTAGCCATGCCATGTAACACGGTTGATCGGGGGTGCGAAGTTGAGGTACAACGACCTGAGAGAGTACATTGACGCCCTTGAGAAGAATGGGCTGCTCAAACGTGTCTCGGAGGAAGTGGACAAGGACTGGGAGATCGCCGCCCTGTGCAGACTGGCTTTTACCAAGCTGCCATCAGAAGACCGGCCCGCGCTTCTCTTTGAGAATGTCAAGGGGTTCAAAACTCCCGTGGTCGCCGGCGTGCTGGGCGCGTCACGTCGCGTTTATGCGATGGCCCTGGGGATCGATGAGTTCGGCGACAACGTCCTCACCGAGATAGCGCAACGGTGGTCCCGTGCCATCAAGAATCCCATCGCGCCCAGGCTCGTCGAGACGGGGCCCTGCAAACAGAACATCCTGACCGGAGACGAGATAGATGTCTTCAGGTTCCCGGTACCCATGTGGACGGTGGGGGAAGACCCCGGACTGTTCCTGACGGCGCCATGTGTCGTGAGCAAGGACCCTGAAACCGGGATAAGGAATGTGGGCACCTACCGGATCCAGCTCAAGGAACGCAACAAGACGGGCATCCACATGGGAAAGACCCGTCACATCTACCGGCATATCCAGAAGAACGAGGCCCAGGGCAAGCCTACCCCGGTCGCAATCGTGGTGGGGAGCGATCCGACGATCGGGCTGGCCTCCGTGTCGTCCGTCCCGTTCGGTGTGGATGAGCTCGCAGTCGCGGGGGCGTTGAGGGGCGAGCCGGTGGATGTGGTCAAGTGCGAGACGGTCGACCTTGAGGTTCCCGCGACCGCGGAGATAGTGATCGAAGGATTGATACGGCCCGGGTACCGCGAGCTTGAGGGGCCGTTCGGGGAGTACCCGGGCTACATGGGAGCGTCGGGTGACGCCCCGGTCGTAGATGTTACGTGCATCACGTTCCGCGATGATGTGATCTTTCATGCCTTCGTAAGTCAGATGCCGCCAAGCGAATCTAGCCTGATAAGGGGATGTGGACGAGAGTCGTCGATATACACGCACCTCGTCGCCGACCACAGGCTGCCTGTGCGCGACGTGCACCTCAAGGAGAGCGGTGGGAGCGCCGCGTACCTTGCCATCTCCATGCGGCCGCAGTACCCCGGCCAGGTATGGGAGACAGCCTGGGCCGCATGGACCGTCGATCCGTCCCTGGGGAAGATCACGGTGATCGTAGACGACGACATCGACATCAGGGATCCGTTCCAGCTCGACTGGGCGATAAGCTTCCGGGTACAGCCGGAGAAGGACGTCCACATCGTGCGAGGCACAGCCGCTGTCATGAACGACCCATCCCAGGCTGCGAAGGAGGTTCCCAAAGAGGATCCGTCCCGGCACATCTCGTCCAAGGTGCTCATCGATGCTACGAAGAAGCACGAATATCCGGCAATTGCGATGCCCCCTGCGGATCACCTCCGCAGAGCGGCTGACACATGGGCAAAGCTTGGGTTCTAACCAAGCCGATCGTACTCACGGGGTAGCATACAGACAGAGGCCGTGCCCCGGCTCGGGAAGCCGCGTATTCCGGTGGGCTTCTCGCTCCGGGGCCCGGTACCTTTTACACGGTCAGCTTGGCCACAAGCTCCTCGAGCTGCTGCGCCATTTTCGTCAGATCCTGGGTCGAGCTTGCAATCTGCTCAATTGCTGAGCTCACCTGCGCGGTTGATGCAGACACCTGCTCGGCGGCGCTTGCTGCTTCCTCGGAAATCGCGGCCATCGATTCCACGGCCGAGCGAACTTCGTTGCTGGATGCCGCCATCTGCTCGGCAGCCGCCGTGTACTCTTCGCTTATGCTAGCTACGTTGTCTACTGCCTTTACCATCCGCTCGCTGCTTGCACCTATCTCTTTAGCCGCCGCCGCGATGTTGTCGACTTCGGCGTTCATTGCCTGCATTGTGTTGGCGATCTCCGACAGCGCGTCGCTGGCTTCTGCCGCAAGGCCCGTCCCTTCCGCTACGGCATTTATCTGGGCCTGGGCCGCCTGGGTTGCCAGTTCGATGCTCGACTGCATGTTGGTGATGAGATCCGCGATCTCCTTCGTGGCCTTGCCCGAGCGTTCTGCCAGCTTGCGGACCTCGTCTGCTACAACGGCAAACCCCTTCCCGTGAGCACCCGCTCTCGCTGCCTCGATGGCCGCGTTGAGCGCGAGCAGGTTGGTTTGCTCTGCAATGTCATCTATCACTTCGATGATGTTTCCGATCTTGCTTGAATGGGCCGCCAGCTGCTCTATCGCCGAGGCCATGCTCTCGGTCTGCTTGCGGATCCCTGACATGCTTTCGACCGACTTGCCCACCGCACGACTTCCGGTCGCTGCGGCCGTTGACGTCCTATCAGCAGCTGCAACCAGGGACTGCACGATCGTCCCGACGCGCTCGACAAGGGCTGCAAGATCCCTGACAGCGCCGTTCGCCTCGCTTATCGAGCGCGCCTGTTCCTCGGCACCTCTGGCGATCTGCTGAATGGCGTTGGCAAGCTGCTTCATGGCATCGGACGTGGCTTGTGCCTTCGCGGTCTGCTCGGCGGACCCCTTCGCCACCTGCTCGATGGCGTGCCGCACTTCCGTGGCGCCCGAGGCCGCTTCGTCCGCGTTACTCGAGACACCCCGAGTCGTTTTCGCAAGGCGGTGCGAGTGCTCCCTTACCCCCTGCACTATCTCAGTGAGACTTGATACCATGGATGAGAACGACGATGCCAGTTGTCCGACCTCATCTGAGCTGCCGACCGTGGGGACCTTCACCTGGAGATTTCCCGAGGCTATCTGGCCCGCGGCAAGTGCGAGAGAGCGAAGAGGCCGGGTTATGCCCCTTGAGAGGAGAAGCACCAGGACGGTCCCCAGGACCACAGCGCCCAAGCATACTCCCATTGTGCGTGTGCGCACGGCTACAATGCTCGCCTTTGCTGCACGGTCAGCTGCTTGGGCACGGGCCTGCACCGCAGAGAGCCCACGGGTCACGGTGGACTGGATGTCCGTCATGACCGCGTCTCCTTCTGTCAACATGTAGGTAAGGATTTCATGGCTTCGGCCCTCGTTGATCGCCTGGAACACGGTGTTCCTGACGCCATCGTAGGCATCCTTTATGTCCCTAACGGTCTTAAATGGGCTCTGCCCTTCGGGCGAGCTATCAGCCGCGGAAATAGTCGCCGTAGATATGGCGTCAAGATGCTGGATTATCTGCTGGTCTGCGTCGGAGAGGCTCGCCTTCAGTCCAGGATCGCCGACAACCAGGAATCCCTTGAGTGCAACGCCAAATCTTGTTAAGGCTCCGTCAAGCTGAGCGAGTTCCCGAAGCTCCACGGCATCCTTACCCACGACGTCTGAGAGTACGGACCCGACGTCGCGGACCCCCTTCAAACCGAAGTAAGCGACGATCCCCATAAGGATCAAAATCGTTGCGAAGCTTGCAAAGATCTTTCCTCCTATGCTGTCGCGAACGGAAACTCTCACTTCAGCACCTCCCAGGTGTTCGTCATGCGTTGCCCATACGGTGCTATTGTTCGTCACGCTCGAAGGTCGATGTCCTGCCATAACGTGAACCGAACATTACCCTGCGTGCCAACTCCTGCCACTCTTGGTTACATTGCGGTGGTCAGGCGGAATATGACCACAACCGAGAACTCGCCCTGCAAATTGTATGCCATCTAGTGCACAATAATCCGCCCACGTGAGAACAGCCCGACGCATGCAGAATTCAGGTGGCCGGGGGCAGCGTCGGGCCGGCTGGAGCCCGCCGTTTCGGCCAGACGGCAGGCGTGGTAGGTGAGAAGATTATTCACGTGGAGGCCGGTCGGTGTGTAGTTTTGTCAAGGTGTAGCCGCGCATCTCTATCAGGCCAGCAAAGAGAGGCCTCGTTGATGGGTGGTCCTGGGGATGCGGAGAGGACACGCAGGATTTTCGGTTCGGACGGGAGGATTATGCACTATCATGGCGAAGAAACTAATACATCAAATCCCGGGTACCGGATCCAAACATGACATGGTCCGCGTTGGCGCAGGGCGCAGAAAAGTCTCGTTACTTGTTGTTGGTATACCAGACAGCATGTATAAGAGGATACCAGCGCTGAATGTGCTCTGAATGCTTATGGGACGGAGGTGGCGCGGCCGGAGGTGAGCCTGGAGAGCAAAGATGGGTTATATGGGTTGACACCGTTCGTGATGGTTGCGGTCAGTTCCGTATGCTAACGGATTCCAGTAACGGGGTCAAGGTGCGGGCCGTGCGCATGGGCGACCAGGATGTCTTCTCTCCTGACGCTCCGATATAGTGGCGCAGAACTCATCTGGGTCGGGCTGCAGGCGACCGAGAAAGACGAGATGGGCTTTGCGACGTTGTGCTCATGCCGGGGCGCATGTGAGCTGTTCGTACAGTAGTTTGGTGTGCGGGGGCGGTATCTGGAATGGGTAAGTACGACAAGTACGAAAAGACGATGGACGCTATCCTCACCACAATATCTGTGGCCATGGGGCTTTTCCATACTTACACTGCCCTGTTCGGCTCCCTCACTTCGATGTGGCAGCGGAGCATTCATCTGGCGTTCGGGTTCCTTCTGGTGTATCTGATGAGTTCTGCAAAGGGCAAGTCTGTGTTCGACAGGCTATACAGTATCGTTCTTGCTATCCTCGGGTCTGCCACTGCGGTTTACATCATCACAAACTTCGACGCCATAATCATGAGATTTGGAAGCCCGACGACTCTGGATCTTGTCTTCGGTGCTGTCGCGCTGGTGCTGGTCCTTGATATCACCAGGAGGACCCTCGGATGGGCTATGCCCATAATTGCTATCGGTTTTCTGGCTTATGCGTTCCTCGGGCCGTATCTGCCCGGCGTGCTTTACCACAGAGGCTACGACCTGCAGCGGGTCCTGAACCAGATGTACCTGACAACAGAGGGAATTTACGGTATACCGCTGGGGGTTTCCGCGAATTACATTCTGCTGTTCATCCTGTTTGGATCGTTCCTGATTGCTACGGGAGCCGGCCAGTTCTACATCGATCTCGCAAAGGCGCTGGTGGGGCGCGCGAGAGGCGGCCCGGCGAAAGTTGCTGTTATAGCCAGCGCATTCTTTGGCACGCTTTCAGGCAGCGCTCAGGCCAACGTGGCCGGGACGGGCATGATCACCATCCCGCTCATGAGGAACGTTGGGTACCGCGCGGAGTTTGCGGGTGCGGTTGAAGCAACTGCGTCCACTGGTGGGCAGATCATGCCACCGATTATGGGCGCGGCGGCGTTCATAATGGCCGAGATCTTGGGGGTCCCTTATTTCAGGATTGTTCAGGCTGCGTTCATCCCGGCGATCATCTACTTTGCCTCTGTCTTGTTTTCAGTGGATTTCGAAGCAGCCAGGACACGGATTCCAGGGCTGCAAAAGGACGAGGTCCCCAACATCGGGAAACTGCTGAAGAAAGGATGGCTCCACCTACTGCCCATTGGGGTGCTGATTTTCCTCCTCGTCGTAGTCAAGTGGACCACAACCAAGGCTGCTGTCTACTCGGTACTCGCAACTGTGGCCGTAGGTTTTCTGCAGCGCTCCAAGGAATTCGGTCTAAACGAGGTGATAGGAGCCTTCCGAGATGCTGCCAGAGGGGCCATCAGTGTGATCACAGCCTGCGCTTGCGCCGGGATCGTCGTGGGTATAATCAACCTTACCGGGCTCGGCCTGCGCTTTTCCAACATCGTGGTTAGCGCGGCGGGGGGCAATCTGGTTTTGTTGCTGGCGCTCATCATGCTCGCCTGCATTGTGCTGGGCATGGGGCTACCGACCACTCCGGCATATCTCGTGCTGGCCGTGCTCGGGGTCCCTGCACTACAGACGCTTGGGATACCAGCCCTCGCCGCGCACATGTTCGTCTTCTACTTCGGGTGCGTCTCCATGATCACACCGCCGGTCGCGCTTGCCGTGTATGTGGCGGCGGGCATTGCAAAAGCGGGCTTCTGGAAAACAGGCATAAACGCAGTCAAACTCGGCATAGCAGCATTCATCGTGCCGTACTTCTTTGTGTTCAATCCTCCTTTGCTTTTCCAGGGGTCATTGCCTTCTGTCCTCTGGGCGGGCGTGACCGCTCTGGTCGGGGCAGCCCTTCTGAGCGGTGCGATGATCGGGTGGTTGATGGGTGATATCGGTATTCCCGAGAGGATCGTACTTTTCGCAAGCGCTCTCGGGCTGATAGACCCGGGCCAGGTCAGTAACCTGCTCGGGCTGGTAGGTCTCGCGCTCGTTCTCGTGCTTCAGCGCCTCAGAGCCGGTAGAGCGAGGAGTACAGCGAGGCTGCAGGAGGACGCAGGTAACCGGTAACCTGAAGATCGGACTGGTGGAGCAGGCACCGGAGTGCGAGGGCGAGCACTCCGGGTGTCCGACCTTTCCTCATAAGGAGGTGATCGCAAGCGGGTAAGCAGACGACGCGGGAGTAGTCTCGGGGTCTTGGAGCAGAAAGCCGTCACACGTCATCTTAAGGCACCAATTCGTCCAACCGAGAGGAGTGGACAAAATGACCAAGCGAATCGTCTGGTTGGTGGTTGTAGCAGTTCTGTTGGTGAGTTGTGGATCCGCAGCCGTCGCAGGCACTGCGCTTCCCAAGCATCTGTCGCTCGGCGCATGCGGAACCGCGGGGACCTTCTACCTTGTTGGTGCGGGTGTCAGCCAGGTTATAGAGAAGTACCTCCAAGTGCCTACGACGACGGAAGTCACCGCGTGCGCAGTCGAGAACGCAAAGCTGCTTGATGGCGGCAAGATAGAGCTCGGGATCCTTACGCCGGAGGTCGCAGACCAGGCGTATCGGGGCATCACGCCATTTAATGAGAAGCAGGACCTTCTTGCCATGGCTCCGCTGTATCCGAACGTCTACCAGTTGATAGTCCCTGAGGATTCCCCTATTCAATCGATAATGGACATTAAGGGGAAAAGAGTATCTGTCGGGGCGCCCGGCAGTGGCATCCTGGAGAGCAACAAGCTGCTTCTAGCCGCGCTCGGCATAAAGTTCAGCGACTTCAAACCGGAGTTCCTCTCCTTTGCTGAAACGGCGGAGGCGATGAAGAACGGCTGGGTCGACGCAGCCATCATCGTCACGGCAGCTCCTTCGTCGTGGGCCTTGGATGTGGAGTCCGTCAAGCCGATCCGGCTGGTCCCGCTCACCGAGAAGGAGCTGAACACCATAGTCGGTAAGGTGCCGTACTACGTGCCCACCGTCATCCCGAAAGGGCGCTATAAATCCCAGGACTACGAGGTGCGTAGTTTCGCAGCGTGGAACGTCCTCGCGGTCCGAAAAGACTTGCCGGACGATGTGGTCTACGAGTTGACGAAGGCCATCATGGAGCACAATGAGGACCTTGCGAAGGTCCATAGGGCAGCGGCGAACATTCGCCCTGAGAACGCGGACACTGTGAAGATTCCATATCATCCTGGAGCGCTCAGGTACTACAAAGAGAAAGGGATTGCCGTGCATTAGACTGGAAAGCCAGCCCAGGTTCCGGCGGTAATTTCGAAGACCGGGTGCCGGCCAGGCCACCGTGGGTTGCAACTCCTGCGCCGCTATGCGCCGGCACCCGGGCGGCGCACTCGCGTGGATAGGGTGCATACGGCTTGAGCATGGCGACTGTTTGAAGGCAACTGGTTCGTGAGCACCGCGCTGGCATTTCAGGCCCTGAGATATAGAGCGTGGAGGCATGGACCCCGCATGTGGCGGCCTGGCTCGAGAAACTGGTGGACAAGTGCTGGACTTATACTCTTTCTTTTCTTTGCGGTGTGCGCCGTTATGGCGCTTCAGGTTCGGCGCTCGGATAGGCATCACAGGCTGGTTGTCACAGCTGGAGACGCGGCGCGGCCCGTGCTGGAGGCACCCGTGTCGCCAGGGTCGCAATTTGTCGTCAGGTACGCTCACAGCCAGACAGGCGGCCCCATGGAGATGTGGTTTACCATAGGTCCTGACTTTAAGATCGTTCTCAGCGAGATTCGGGCGAAGGTCCTGAGGCCTGAGATCGAAGAGCTTACAGGGTACGCGCGAGAGGTCGTCAAGGAGAACGGCTGGACCATCTACCGGGGGTTGAACCAGGTAATAGACCCGCTTTTCATCAGGGTGAGGGTATCTGGTGGGCAGCACAGCCTTGTCTTCAACGGTAACGAAATCCCTTTGCGGTCGATTGCAGAGGCTGGTACGCGGCTGGAGCTTAGAGTCAGGTAGGTTGCGGCGCCTGCGAACAACAGGGGAACAAGCATGGTCATTGCAGCAGAAGAGGTGATTCTCGCTGATGCGTAACAGGTTGCCTAGGTTTAGCTATGCGGAGGCCTGCTCGGTTGAGGATGCCTTGGCGCTTCTGAATGAAGTGGGACCTGGGGCGAAGCCCCTGGCCGGAGGGACAGACCTCCTGGTGGCCATGAGGATGAAGGGGGCGAAACCTGACACCCTCATAAACCTGAAAACTATCCCCGGACTGGACAGCATCGAGGCACGTGCGGACGGCCTGCACATTGGGGCTCTCACGACGATGCAGGCCGTGGCAGAATGTCCGGAGGTGGCGCGCGGGTACACGTGCCTTGCTCAGGCTGCGGGGGTGGTTGGCTCCTGGCAGGTCCGCAACAGAGCCACGATCGGGGGCAATCTTTGCAACGGGGCACCGTCGGCCGAGACCGCTCCGCCGCTACTGGTGCTGGGCGCTCACGCGGTCGTCGCCGAACCAGGAGGCGCGCGGAGAACTGTCGACCTCGAGAGGTTTTTCCACGGTCCCGGGGTCACCGAGTGCTCCGCAGGCAAGCTGCTCCTTGAGATAGTGGTGCCGAAGCCCGCGGACGACATGCGTACCATCTACATCAAGCATAGCCCGCGAAAGGCGATGGACATAGCGGTTGTGGGAGTGGCCGCGGGTCTTGCGATGCAAGAGGGAGGGCGTGTCAGGGAGGCGAGGCTTGCTCTTGGTGCGGTGGCGCCGACCCCTGTGAGGGCGCGTGAGGCCGAAGCGTACCTGGCAGGCCGGGTCCTCACTCCCGAGTCTGCAAGGGAGGCGGGCAAGCTTGCGGCGCGTTCCGCCAGGCCCATCTCTGACGTGCGGGCCTCAGCGGAGTACAGACTGGAGATGATCGAGGTGCTGGTTGCGAGAGCTCTCATGGCTCTCGCCGCTCCCGAAAGAGGTGGTCAACAGTGCGCGGGGTGAGATATTCGAGCGATAGCAGCACGCCTGTTGCGCTCAGGGTGAACGGCAAGACTTACGAGGTGTCGGTGAAGCCCAACGAGACCCTGCTCGACGTCCTCAGGGAAAAGCTCGGCCTTACCGGCACGAAAAAGGGGTGCGATCTCGGAGACTGCGGGGCATGCACGGTGCTGCTCGATGGAAAGCCGGTGAACTCGTGCCTCGTCCTTGCGGTGGACGCTGCGCGAGGCGAGGTCCTCACCGTCGAGGGACTCGCAGAGAACGGCGAGCTACATCCCCTTCAGGAGGCGTTCATCAAGTACGGCGCGATTCAATGCGGGTACTGCTCTCCGGGCATGCTCATGTCTCTTAAGGCGCTGCTCGACCGCGAGCCGCACCCAACCCGGGACCAGGTGATGAACGCCATCGCCGGCAACTTGTGCCGGTGCGGCGGGTACCACAAGATCGCCGACGCGGCCCTCGCGGCGTCGCGTGCGGGAAATCGCGGGAGTGATGACAGGCTATGAGTGGTTTCAACGTCATAGGCACACCTCTGCCGCGCGTTGACTCGCGGGGCAAGGCGACGGGCGAGACCCGGTACATCACGGACCTCAGCATACCCGGGATGGTGCACGGAAAGGTGTTTCGGAGCACCCACGCGCACGCGCGGATTACTCGCGTAGACGTATCTGCGGTCGAGCGCATGCCCGGTGTAGTAGCTGTCGTAACGGGCAAGGACGCTCCCTATGTCTATGGGCGCATGGTTCAGGACGAGCCCTTCATCGCGCGCGACGTGGTGAGGTACATCGGTGAGCCTGTGGCTGCGGTTGCCGCGGTGGACGAGGAGACTGCCGAGGCCGCCCTGGAGCGCATCCACGTCGAGTATGAGCCTCTCCCGGCGGTGTTCGACGTGGAGGAGGCGGTCCGTCCTGATGCGCCGCTCATCCACCCTGATCTCGGGTCTTACCACAAGGGGCCTGTCCCTGTGCCTGTTCCCGGGACCAATATCTGCAGCACTTTCAAGATCAGAAAGGGCGACGTTGAGGCAGGCTTCGCCCAGTCTGACTTCGTGTTCGAGCACAGGTTCACCACCCCTGCGATACAGCACTGTTACATTGAGCCGTGTGCGGCGATAGCCCAGGTGGACCCGTCCGGCACGCTCACCGTGTGGAGCGGAACGCAGGGCCCTCACCTTCTTCAGCAGTTGCTCAGTGCGTCCCTGGGCATCCCCCTCGACAAGGTGCGGGTCATCCAGCCGCCATACGGCGGTGGGTTCGGGGGCAAGGTGCCCATGCACGTCGAGCCGATCGCTGTGGTGCTAGCTCTCAAGTGCCGGAGGCCGGTTCGAGTTGCGCTCAACCGCGAGGAGGAGTTCTCGGCTGCCACCACGCGGCACGCCAGTGTCGTAACGATCAAGACAGGGGTGACCCGCGACGGTCGCATACTCGCACGCAAGGTGGACGCGGTCCTCGACACAGGCGCGTACGCGCGCATCGGTCCCCTGGTGCTGCGGAACGGAAGCATCGCAGCGAGTGGTCCGTATGACATTCCGAACGTCTGGATTGATGGTGCGTGCGTGTACACCAACAAGGTGCCCGCTGGCGCTCTGCGGGGGTTCGGCACCCCACAGATGACGTGGGCGTATGAGTCCCACACCGACATGATCGCCCACGAGCTGGGTCTGGACCCGGTTGAGTTCAGGCTGAAGAACGTCATCCGGGAAGGCGGCGAAAACGCCAACGGCGAAAAGGTCAAATACGTCGCTGTCGACCGGTGCATCGAGCTGGCCGCAAAGGAGATAGGGTGGAACGAACCGAGAGCAGCGTCACCTCCGGGCAAGGCGCGTGGCAGAGGCATCGCAAGCACCGTCAAGGCTTGCGCCGGACCTGCGCAGTCCATCGTTGTGCTGCGACTTAACCGAAACGGGCGCGTAAGGGCGCTCGTGAGCGCGAGCGAGATGGGCCAGGGTCTTCACACCGTTGTTGCGCACATTGTGGCCGAAGAGCTGGGGCTCCGGGTCGACGACGTACAGGTGACGCAGCCCGATACCGACTTCACGCCGTTCGACGAGCTTACGACGGCGAGCAAAGCCACGTTCCACACTGGCAACGCCGCCAGGGCAGCGGCCCGCGACCTCCGCCAGCAGATTGCTGCCATGGCCGCGGAGCAGCTCGGCGTGCCGCAAGATACGCTGAGGTTCGAAGGAGGCCGCGTGCTCACCGAGGACGGCAGCGCATCGATCGCCATCACGGACCTCCTTGGCAAGGGCAAGTACCGGGCTTCGAACGAGCTCGTCGGGAGAGGGATGTTCACGTCTGATTATGTCATACCTCTCGATAGAGAGACGGGTCAGTCGGAAGCTCCTGTTGCCTTCTGGATGTATGCAGCGCAGTCTGCCGAGGTCGAGGTGGATCTTGAGACGGGCGATGTCAAGGTATTGAGAATGGCGGCCGCACATGATGTCGGCCAGGCCATCAGCCGCCTGGGGTGCGAGCAGCAGATCCAGGGCGGGGTGGTCTTCGCTCTCGGCCAGTCTCTGTGGGAGCAGACCATGTTCCGTGACGGCAGGGTTATCAACCCGACCCTCCTGGACTACAAGATCTTCACGTCCGTCGACACTCCTGAGATCGTGCCTGTCATCGTGGAGGATGCGCCTCACGGCCTTGGTCCGTATGGAGCCAAGGGGCTCGGCGAGATCGTGACGACGCCAACGGCGGCCGCGATCGCAAACGCTGTCTACGACGCAACAGGGGTCCGGATCACAGACCTGCCGCTCACTTCGGAGAAGGTGCGAAACGCGCTGAAAGCGGCCAAGACGAAAACAACCACGTAGACCAGGACGAGGAAGGGATGTTGCAGTGGGCGCAGAACGTATTAATAAGAGGAGTTTCGAGGACCTGAATGCAGACGTTGTCAGGGTGGGGCTTTGCACGTCGTGCGGAACGTGCGTCGGCGTGTGCGCGACCAAAGCTATAGAGATGAATTACGCTCTGGACGAGCCTCTGCCGAGGCTTGTGGGCAAGTGCACGTCGTGCGGCGCCTGCTACGACATTTGCCCGGGCAAGGACGTGCCCCTGCGGGACATGGACAGGTTCTTCTTCGGCCGGGAACGGGATGAGGAGAAGGACCCTGTCGGCATCTTCAAGTCGTGCTACCGAGGGTGGTCAACCGACCCGTACGTCAAAGCCACCTCGAGCAGCGGCGGTGTCGTGACGGGGCTCTGCAACTTCGCCCTGGAGAACGATATTGTGGACGCGGTCATCATGGCCGGCTGGAGCAAGGATGAGCCGGCGCGCTGCAGGCCGATCATCGCCACTAGTCCGGAGGAAGTTGCGGAGGCTGCGCGGTCCGCCATGGTGATAGTGCCCAACAATGCCCTCCTGGCTGAGGCGGTCCTCCGGGAGAAGCATGCGAGGGTCGGGGTTGTCGGTCTTCCGTGCCATGTCCACGGCCTCCGGAAGCTGCAAATGAAGGGGCAGCCGAAGAAGCTCGCTGCGTCTGTCAAGTTCGTCATCGGCCTGTTCTGCGCTTCGACGTACTACTGGGAAGGCGTAAGGCACCTCGTCCGCGAGTTCAGTGACATCAGGGACATGGATGAGGTTGTAAGGCTCGACTACCGCGGTGGGCAATGGCCTGGAGGCATGTATGCAGTCACGAAGGACGCCAAGGTCCACTTCATCGCCAGCAAACACGACTATACGTGGCATTTCCTGGGGGCGGGCACGTTCAAGCGGGATAGGTGCCTTATGTGCACGGATTTCGCGGCGGAGCTTGCGGATGTCTCGTGCGGCGACATATTCCAGCCTGTGAAGCCCGGCGACAGGCGGATTGTCGCCACCGTAACCAGGACCGATGTAGGCGAGGACCTTGTGAGGAAGGCGCAGGAAGCAGGTTACATTCAGGTTGAGTCGCATGATCCGATGCTGATACCCACAAGCGGCCTGGGATGGGAATCCAAGAAGCATGCTGGTATGTACAGACTCATACAGAGGCGCGAGTTCGGGTGGCCCACCCCCGACTACCAGTACGAGCCGAAGGTGGTTCCGCTCGACAGGAGGCTGACCTTCCCATCATAGCGACTCGAATATGCTGGTGAGGACGTTTGGAGAAGAACGCTGGTTGCGGGGATGCGCTGTTCACCCGCAACTTCATACTCACGTGCTTTGCGACGCTGCTTTTCTATATGAGCTTCCATCTTCTCCTACCGACCCTGCCCGTGTACGTGCTTGGACTCGGCGGCACCGAGGGCGATGTGGGCCTCGTGATGAGCGCCTTTGCCATGGCCTCGGTATTCATGAGGCCCTTCGCCGGGCGGTGGGTTGACCGAGGCCACAAGAAAGGCCTCATGCTCGCCGGGGCTGTGGTGTACGTGGTGTCGGCGGTCCTGTACCAGGTCGTGCCGCACGTAAAGGGGATCGTCGCTGTGAGATTTCTTCACGGCCTCGGTATAGGCATGTACTCCACGGCGGCGAGCAGCCTTATCTCCGACTCCGTGCCGCGGCACCGGCGGGGTGAGGGCCTCGGGTATTTTCTTCTGGCGACGAGCCTAGCTATGGCGGTAGGGCCCCTCGTGGGCGTGTGGATAGTGGAGAAGCTATCCTACTTTGTCCTGTTCACCACGTCGGCGACACTTGCGGGAATTGTGTTCGTATGCACGCTATCCATTGCGGTGCCTGCGACGGGTGCGGTGCCCGCGACGGATTGCTCGAACCTATCGCTCTCACGCTCACGCTCACGCTCACGCTCATGCTCACGCGCCGAGCGCAGCCGGCCGGAAAACGCCGATGATCCCGGTGATCCCGGCGATCCCGGTAATCCAGGCACTCTTGGTAGCCGTGGGGACGGCAACCACTGTGCTAACGGTAACCACTGTGGTAACGCTAACCCTGGTAACCCCGTTACTTGCCGGCATCGCAGGGTGCTTGCGAGCATTGGCTCTTTCCTCGGCCTCGAGGCGCTTTTCCCTTCGATCACCTTAGGCTTCGGCTCTGCCACCTACGGCTCGATAGCGTCGTTCATCGCCGTTTACGCCAGGTCGAGAGGTATCAGAAACCCGGGCATCTTCTTCACAGTGTTCGCCTTGTCGATGTTCGCCACGCGTACCTTTGCGGGAAGGATCTCCGACAGGTACGGTAGAGCATCCGTAATAGCCCCGGGTCTTGCGGCGATATCCTTCGGCATGGCCACCTTGGCCGGGTCGAGCTCTCTTGAGTCTTTCGCGCTTGCGGCGGTGATATACGGCGTGGGCTTCTCCGTGATGCAGCCCACCGTCACGGCGCTCATGGTGGACTATGTTTCTCCAGGACGCCGTGGAGCCGCAATGGGTACACTGATGGCCATGTATGACGTGGGAATAGCCCTCGGCGGCGTGGCGGCGGGGTGGATCGCGGAACGACTTCCGCTTGACGCAGTGTACTGGTGTATGTCCGGGGTTGGTGCGTGCGGGCTTGTCTTCTTCCTCTGCGGCTACCGGCGTTACTGCGTCACGCGGCAAAGTGCCATGACATCTCAGGGCGCGCTTGTCGGTGGAGTGGGTCCGGCAGGCCGAGTCGGACCCGAGTGATGCTACAGCCTGTTTGCTCGACCCCTCGAAGGAATGGGGGCCCGTAGCATAACCTGTGGAGGTGACGGAGGCACGCGATGGCGGAACGTCGAAAGAAAATGTCGCGGGACGACCCAGGCCCCGACTTCCTTGCCCTGGATAGCCGGGAGATCCGGCAGACCATCCGGGAGAAAGTGTACGCCCGCCTGCGGAAAGCGATTGTAGAGGGATACTTTGCTCCGGGGGAGCGCCTCATACAGGACAAACTTGCGGAGCAACTGGGGGTCAGTAGGAGCCCGGTCAGGGAGGCCATTCGCCGGCTGGAGTCAGAGGGCCTGGTCGAGGTCGCCCCAGTGAGGGGCGTAACGGTAATCAACATGCCCCTTGATGAGGCAGTCGGCCTCTACGACCTGAGGGAGGTGCTCGAGGGCCTGGCTGCGCGGCTGGCGGCCAGGAACATTTCTTCGAACCAGCTCTCTGAGCTACGTGATTGCGTAAAACGCATGGAGGAGCTCCTTCCTCCCAAGACCACGCCCCACAGGTGGGTGGAGGAGAACTCGAGATTCCATGAGATAATCGTCCAGGCGAGCCGTAACCGGAAATTGACGGAGTTGCTTCCGGTGCTGCGCGAATCCATAGGGGTGCTATGCAGAGCTATCGAATCAAACCCGGGCAGGGTAGCCGAGGCCATGCGTGAGCACGAGGCCATACTGGCGGCCATAGCGGCTGGCGACGCAGAGGAAGCTGAGCGGCTCGGACGTCTCCATATAGTCCACTCAAAGAACGCTGTGCTGGCGAGGCTGCGAGGTGAAACCCGAGCCAGCCAATGGCCAACGGGTCGCTGATTCGGCGGCCGCGAGTCTGACAATCGCTTAGCATTTCTCTAGGGGGCTATCCGCACACGCTTGGCCGATCGTGCGCGGTGCCTATTGGTACTACATTTGCTTCCCGCTCGCTCCCCAGACGATTCCGAGCCGAACGTGAAGGAAGTAGCCTGCACGTGCAGAATCATGAGGTTGTGGAACTTCCTGCAACTTGAAGTCGGTGCAACGGCCGTCCTGCCTTTTCACGTCGTGCGTAATGGGGTTGCCCGACACTCTCGCGGCGGCCTTTGGCAACAAGTACGCTGGGCGGAGGTGTTTGTTGTGCGCGATTACCCGGGTATTATCACCGAAGGAAGAACGCTCATGGGCCCCGGCCCGAGCAACGTTCACCCCAGGGTGCTCCAGGCGCTCGCCATGCCCACCCTGGGCCACCTTGACCCGGAGTTCCTCGGGATAATGAACCTCACGAAAGAGCTCCTTGCGAAGACGTTCGAGACCGGGAACGAGTTCACTATTCCGATATCCGGGACGGGCAGCGCCGGGATGGAGACAGCGCTGGTGAACTTCATCGAGCCGGGGGACAGGGTTCTGGTGTGCGTGAACGGCCTCTTTGGCCAGAGGATGGCTGACATCGTGACGCGGTGCGGGGGGGACCTCGCCCTCGTCGAGGCGGAGTGGGGGAGGATCATCGAGCCGGAGAGGGTCGAACAGGCGCTCAAGGCGCGCCGCGCGGACATCGTGGCGATCGTGCACGCGGAGACGTCCACCGGGGTATTGCAGCCTATCCGGCCGATAGCCGAGACGGCGCATAAATACGACGCGCTTCTGGTTGTGGACGCGGTCACGTCTCTGGGCGGGGCACCGGTCCGCGTCGACGCGACCGGAATCGATGTCTGCTACAGTGGCACCCAGAAGTGCCTTTCCTGTCCGCCGGGGCTTGCGCCCATCACCATCGGGGGCCGGGCGCAGGCGAAGCTTGAGGCGCGCAAGACCAAGGTGCAAAGCTGGTATCTCGACCTCACCATGCTGCATAGCTACTGGGGGAAGGAGCGGTTTTACCACCACACCGCGCCGGTGAATATGATCTATGCGCTCTATGAGAGCCTTCGTATCATCCACGAGGAGGGACTCGAGGCGCGGTTCGCCCGGCACAGGCTGCACAGCGATGCCCTCAAGGCCGGGCTTGCCGCCATGGGCCTGCGCCTCTTTGCTCAAGAGGGCTACAGGGCGCCGATGCTCACGTCTGTTGAGGTGCCCGACGGAGTTGACGACGCGCAGGTTCGGCGGCACCTCCTGACCCACTATCGCCTGGAGATAGGCGGTGGCCTGGGCCCGCTCAAGGGGCGCATATGGCGCGTTGGCTTGATGGGGCACTCCTGCACCCAGGCCAATGTGATGCTGTTCCTCAGTGCACTGGAGGATGCTTTGACGACCGCTGGCTATCGTGTAGAGCCGGGGGCCGGTAGCCTCGCCGCGGCGCAATACTACAGGGCGCACGGCTCTGGCTCATGAGGGTGCCCCCTGTCAGTGCCAGACCGGGGATCAGGATCGGAGCTCTCAAGTGCGACACAAATGTGCCTGCAAGCATTGACAACCGTCCCCGATGCGGATACAATCGTAGGCAATACAGGGAGTGTACCTTGGGGTTCCGCAGGAGGGCGGCAGCGTTCCTGGTCTGGTTCTAGCGGTACAAGCCCGCCGATGGCGGCGGGAACACCGTGGGCATAGAAGGCCCTGGCGGCAGGTCTCTGGCAGGCCTGCCGCCTGCGTATTTCGGCTTCCCGCGCCCACGGGCGCCCTGCCGCGCGCCGGGGCAATGGAGGCCCGCGGATGGGCTGCGCGGCCCACGTGAGCTCACTCCCCCAACTGCGGGACGATCGGAGGTGGTGGACCCGAGCCAATCTCAAGAGAGCTGGCGACTGGCGGTGGTGGAAGCAGGAGAACCGGGCACCGAGTAGTGGGCTGGGGTCTAAGTATGACGCCATAAGTTTTCTCCATCTTCCCTGACGGCGTCGTGGTTGCCGGTGCTTGCTAGGGCGGGGCGTCGAGAATTTGGCCGGCCCGTGCGCCAAATTCGAACGAGGCGCGCCGCAAGCGCGCCGTCCCCGGAGTGCAACACCGGCAACCACGGACAGGACTCACCCGCTGAAAAGCAGCGCGAACTTGTGGCGATCTACTTGGGCCGGTAGTGCTCGAACCGCCGCCGATAGCAGGAGGCGAGATGTAAAGTAGCGACAACGACCGTCAGCGCAACCACGCGCAACTGCGACCTGAAGAGGAGATGAGGAGGGAGAAGAGATGGGGAAGATTTCCGGAAACGACGTGGCATCGGTTGACGCGTTCGGCGATTACGCTGTGACACAGGTTCCGAAAGAGCAACTCAAGTCGCCATTCGGTCTGTTTCTTGTTTTCACGGGAGTCCTCGTGTGTATCGCGGTGATATGGGGTGGCGGGTCGCTCGGCAACTCCTTGAGCTTCAAAGACATGGCTCTGGCCGCCGTGGCGGGCAGCTTGATCCTCGGGGTGATCGGCTTTCTCACTGCGACGATCGGCGGCTACACCCGTGCCTCAACCTACGTTATCCTGAGACATCCATTCGGTCGAATTGGCTCCATGATTGCCGGCGCCGCTGTCTCGGGAGTGGCGTGCGGGATAGGATGGTTCTTCATCCAGTCATGGCTCTTTGCGACCGTCCTTCAGACGATTGTCACCGAGATCTTCGGATACGTTCCGTTCTGGGCGAAGGCGCCGGTTTCGGCGTTCTGGGGAGCCCTGATGATGACGATAAGCGCTGCGTTCGGATACAAGGGGATCGCGTTTCTCAGCTACCTCGCAGTGCCCCTGTTTCTCATCGCCCTGGGCGGCGGCTCCTACGCCGCCATCAGCGAGGCCGGCGGGTTTGCGGCCGCTCTTCGGGCCCACCCGTCGGGGAGCATGACTCTCCCCGCGGCCATCACCGCCGTGGTCGGCATGTATGTGGCCGGCGCAACTATCACGTCTGACATATCGCGGTACTCGGAGAGACCCACCGATGGAGCATGGGCGTGGTTCTGGCAGGTGGTTCTTCTTCAGCCCATTCTGATGCTGGCCGGAGGCACCCTCACGCTGCTGACGCCGGCGTCCGACGTCGCCAAGGCCATGGCCCACCTGGGAATTGGGCTGGGTGCTCTCGTGCTCATAGTTTTCGGCCAGTGGACCACAAACGACAACAACCTCTACAACGGCGCGCTGGCCTTCGCCAACACGTTCAGGGCCAGGAAGACCTATGTCACGATAGCTATGGGCTTTATCGGCGCCATCCTGGCCTCGTTGACGGCGGCCGGGGTCTTCGGGCCAGACCCGTTCATCTCCTTCCTGAATCAGCTCGGCCGGTTCCTGCCGCCGATCGCGGGCGTGCTCATCGCCGATTTCTACATCTACCGGCCGTTCTTTGGAGGTGTTAAGGATCCCTACCAGCGTTATACGTTCGGACCAGGGACCGAGTACACGAAGTACAACGCGGCTGGCCTGGTCGCGTGGGCGATAGCCGGCTGGCTCTCACCGCATATTGGCGGGATCACTGCGCTGAACTCCATCCTCCTGGGGTTCGGAGGTTACCTCGTACTATCTGTTGCCGGAGACCTGCTCAAGGTCTCAACCAGGTTCGGCCGGTACATCGAGTCCGCGGATGGGTTCTAGAGAGGAGGTTGGGATGTCCATGACCGACAGCACGAGACAGGCGGAGGGCCTCGCGTGGTTGAGGGCTAACCTGCACAGGCTCGCGCTCTTTCTGGGGGTAGCTGCCATAGTGGTGTCACAGTTTGCAGATAAGCCCCATTCGGCAGGGCTCTATTCGATCATTGCCCTCGGGCCCGTTGTGAGCGGGGTTGTGACGAGCTTTCGCTACAAAATGAGCGACGCAACTCCGAGGTCCATCGGCAAGATAGTTGTGGAATGCGGCTGGGTATGTTTCAGCTTCGGGCTTGGCTACTTCATGATGCTGCCTTCCAGCTATTACGCCGTCCAGCCCGGCGTGGCCGCGCTGCTCTCCCTCGACGCGGCTGCCCTCGTCGCGCTAGGAGGTTACACGTTCTACAGGCTGAGCAAGCTCGGGTTATCGCTCACTCCATAGACTGAGGCGGGCCCTGAGGGTCTACGCAGCGGGGGTGAGTTACGTTAGAGGTTCAATAACCGGCGCCACGTCACCGCGGCGGCCCGAATTTCTGCGGGCGTGGCGCATCCGGCCTCTAAGTGAAGCGTCGCAAATCGCTGCCACTTTTCCAGAGTCTGGGCTGTTCGCGGTTGCGTGTGCTCGCGCTTCGGGCGCGGCGCCCCAAGCGGGGCGCCCTGACAAGAGTCGCCCGAAGGCAGACGGCGAAATTCCGACACCCCGTCGCGCGAGCACCAGCAACCTGAACCCCCCTGGAAGACTGGTGCGGACCTCAGAACCTATACTTAGCAACAGGGGAGGGAGCAAGGGACGTGCGCCAGCTTACCGCTCGAGACATAGAAGATATCGCCACAGGAGCTGCCCTCTTGGGAACTGGCGGAGGTGGCGATCCTCACGTGGGCAAGCTGATGGCGCTTCAAGCCATCGAGGAGTTCGGCCCCGTAGACCTCATCGAACCATCGGAGGTGCCCGACGACGGACTCATTGTCCCGCTCGCAATGATGGGCGCTCCAACCGTGCTTGTGGAGAAGATCCCGAACGGTGAGGAGTTCCCCCGGGTGTTCGAAGCTCTCCGGAACTATCTTGGCAAGCCCGTGTTCGCAACTATGCCGATAGAGGCGGGAGGGGTGAACTCCATGATTCCGCTTGCCTCTGCGGCGAGGCTCCGGATCCCAGTTGTGGACGCCGACGGGATGGGCAGAGCCTTTCCTGAGCTCCAGATGGTCACATTCCATCTCGCAGGCGTGTCGGCGACGCCGATGGTCATGACGGACGAGAAGGGGAACCTGGTCCTCCTCAACACCATCAGCAACGAGTGGACGGAGGCCCTCGCGCGAAGCGCCACCGTGGTGATGGGAGGGTCGGCCATGATCGCCATCTACCCCTTGACTGGCGAGCAGGTGAAGGAAGCAGGCATAGCCGGGACCGTCACCCTGGCGCAGAGGATAGGGGAAGTCATACGGCGCTCGAAGAGAGAGTCGCAAAACCCGCTATCAGCGGTCCTCGAGGTCACCGGGGGGTTTTGCCTCTTCAAGGGAAAGATCGTGGACGTGTCCCGCAAGACGGTCGGTGGTTTTGCGCGCGGTGAGGCGCTATTCGACGGAATAGACGAGGACCGGGGGAAGAGCCTCCAGCTCAAGTTCCAGAACGAGAACCTCATCGCGATATCCGATGGTGAGGTGATCGCGCAGGTGCCGGACCTCATAACCGTGTTGGACGCGGAGACTGCGCGGCCGATTACCACGGAGAGCCTGAGGTACGGGTGCAGGGCTGTCATCATCGGGATTCCATGCAACCCGAAATGGAGGACGCCGAAAGGACTCGAGACGGTTGGACCGAGGTACTTCGGCTATGACATGGACTATGTGCCTGTCGAGGAGAGAGTTTCCGGCGCGTGCGCGAAAAGGGGGCGCCTTGAATGAGCTTCAGCTACAGACTGGGCATCGACGTCGGAGGGACGAACACCGACGCTGTGGTGCTCGATGAGGGCAACGCCATCATCTCCAAGGCCAAGTCGCCGACCACCGAGGACGTCACCGGCGGTATAGTGAACGTGCTGGCGAAGGTCCTGGCGAACGGGTCGATCGACCGCTCGAAGATAAAGTACGCCATGCTCGGGACCACCCACTGCACAAACGCCATTGTCGAGCGGAAGAAGCTCTACCGTGTGGCCGTAATAAGGATCGGAGCCCCTGCGACCATGGCGATCAAGCCGCTTGTCGGGTGGCCGGACGATTTGAAGAAAGCTATCGGCGACCGCGTGTTCGTGATCGGTGGAGGCCACGAGTTTGATGGCAGGCGCGTCGGAAAACTCGATGAGGCGGCTCTGCGGAGGATTGCCAGGCAGGTCCGGGGCGAAGTGGATGCCGTGGCGGTGACGGCGGTGTTCTCGCCCGTAAATGCCGACGACGAGGTCCGGGCCGCAGCCGTCCTCAGGGAGGAACTGGGAGACGTCCCCATTTCCCTGTCCCACGAGATCGGCAGCATAGGGTTGCTCGAAAGGGAAAACGCCACGGTTCTGAACGCCGCGGTCATTGGGGTCGCAAAGGCCACCGCCGAGGCGTTCAGCGACGCACTCAGGCGCGAGGGTATCGCAGCGAGGATGTACTTCGGTCAGAACGATGGCACTCTCATGTCGGTTGACTATGCCGTAAGATATCCCATCCTGACCATCGCGTGCGGTCCGACCAATAGCATCCGGGGAGCCGCCTTCCTGTCGGATATCAAGGATGCCCTGGTGGTCGACGTGGGGGGCACGACTACCGACGTGGGCGTGCTGGTCAACAGATTCCCGAGGGAGTCACCGATTGCCGTGGAAATCGGAGGCGTCAGGACGAATTTCCGAATGCCGGACCTTGTCTCGATCGGGCTCGGTGGGGGCACTATCATCAGAAACGGAGCGGGCTCAGTGTCCATCGGTCCCGACAGCGTGGGCTATCGGATCGAACGGGAGGCCTTGGTGTTCGGCGGCAACACGCTCACCGCAACCGACATCGCGGTCGCCTCCGGCGTGGCCGAGGTCGGTGAGAGGTCGCGCGTTGCAGGCCTGCCGGGCGACCTGGTGCAGAGCGCTCAGCAGAAGATGGTGAAGATGGTCGAGGACGCCATTGACCGCATGAAGACGAGCCCCGAGCCGGTGCCTGCGGTGCTCGTGGGCGGTGGAAGCATCCTCCTGCCGGATCGCCTGGAGGGAGTATCCGAGGTCTTGCGACCTGCGAACTTCGAGGTGGCGAACGCGATTGGGGCCGCCATCGCCCAGGTGAGTGGACAAGTCGAGCGGATCTTCTCGTTGGAGAAGATGAGCAGAGAAGAAGCTCTCCGGCAAGCGTCCGAGATGGCGAGGGAGGAGGCCATAAGGGCCGGCGCCGACCCGGCCACTGTGGAGATCGTCGAGATCGATGATGTGCCCCTCGCCTACCTGCCAGGAAATGCGACACGCATCAGGGTGAAGGCGGCAGGGGACCTTGCAAGATGACCCCGGGCATCGCGGGCCAGCCCACATCCAGCAACGCTGTAAGTCCACAGGCCCGATGACGGCAAGGCGGCGGTTCCCCCGCCGCCTTGCCGCTTCCGGCGACAGGACACAGGCAGGGACAGGGCCCAAGGCTGCGAAGCTGGCTGTATCCCCCAGGAGCAGGATATCGGCAGGCGTGGAACGAATACTTCGTTGTGCGACTCAGCAAGGGTTTGTTGCTTTGGTCGAGTGCGTCACACCACTGGGGGAGGTAATGGCATGATCCCTGAAGCGTCACTTGGGAGCTCAGGAATACGCGTTACGCGACTTGGCTTCGGCGCGCTGCCGATAGGGCCAGTGCAGGCGGACGTGCCCGTCGCGGAGGCGGCGCAGGTCATACGGCGCGCCTTGGAGCGAGGCATTACCTTCATTGACACTGCCCACACCTACAAGACATACGAGCATATCCGCCGGGCGAAGGAAGGGTGGGCGGGGCCGCTTGTCATCGCCACGAAGACCCCGGCGTCCTCATACGAGGAGGCTGAAGAACATATCCGCTTTGCCCTTGATGAGCTGGACGTTGAGAGGCTGGACATCGTCCTGCTGCATGCGCACCGCTTCGACGAGAGCGTGTTCGAGGAGCGGGCGGGCGCTCATGCGTGCCTCCGCGAATACAAGGCCAGGGGCTTGGTGCGGGCCGTCGGCATCTCCACGCACAGGGTGAGCGTAGCGAGGGCCGCGGCGGACAGGGACGACATCGACGTCATCCACCCGCTCATCAACATGGCGGGCCTGGGGCTTCTCGGCGGCACCGTCGATGAGATGGCAGAGGCGATCCGCGTCGCCGCCGGACGAGGCAAAGGCATCTACGTCATGAAGGCCCTGGGTGGCGGACACCTCATCTCCAGGCGCGAGGAGGCGTTCCGGTATGTGCTCGGGCTTCCCGGGGTCCACGCCGTGGCGGTCGGGATGGTGTCTGAGGCCGAGGTGGACATGAACTGCCGTATTTTCTCGGGGGAGACGATCCCCGCAAGCGAACAGGAGGCCACATTCAAGAGGAAGCGGCTCAAGATAATCCCCCAGTACTGCAAGGGATGCGGCTCCTGCGTCGAGGCCTGCCCGAGCGGAGCGCTCTCGCTCGTGGACGGGAAATCGCACGTTGACGAGAGCGTCTGCATCCTGTGTGGCTACTGCAGCCCCGCGTGCCCGGAGTTCGCTATAAGAGTGATATAGGACACTAGAGATGGTCAACCTCGAGCTTGAGCGAGTGCGCGGCCGGACAAGTACGTAACGGACGCGCCGTGCCATGTAGCCGCCCGAGGGCTGAGGGTTTGTGTTCGGTTCGATGTTGCGTGTCTATCGGTTACCGGAGTTGCGTTGATGATGGCGTCCGCGACTTGCAGCTGAGCTTGATGTTGGCGTATCCATGGGCGGGCACGCGCCCGGCGGCAGCCGTGGTGCGGGTGACCTCTCTACAGGTGATTCCTGTGTGGGTGATTTCTCTGCGCGTGATCTCTCTGCGCGTGCTGCGGGTGATCCCCCTTGGACCAGGTTGAAGGCCGGACCTGGTCCTCCGGGGACCAGCCCGGCGCGGAATCTGGTCCTCTGATAGCCACCCCTGCCGCGCTCTCTCGGCGAAACCAGCCAAGGTGGAGCACCAGGGACCAGATCCCGCGCGAAGATGGTCCTCTGGGGACCAGCCTGGCACCACGTCCTGGTCCTCTCGTGACCAGGGCGCCTCGGCCGCCGCCGGGGGTGGTGCCCCAGGGACCAGGTTGCCCGCGAGGTTGATCCCCTGGGGACCATCCGCACGCAAATCCTGATCCCCTGGGGACCAGCCGTTCTTGGACATCTCGCAAGGTGGTTACGTGGGGACCAGGTGGTGCGCGAAGTTGATTCCCTGGGGACCATCTCAGCGCGGATTCTGGTTACCAGAGGACCAGCGCCGGCCTTCCGCCGGGTAAGGCGCCAGGAGGGTGGATCTCCAGTAGCCGCATTTCACGCGGGGTTGCTTCCCTAAGGACCACCTGCACAACAGATCCAGGGATCCCGGGGAGCACCCAGGGACCACCCAGGGACGAACATAGCCATGCGTCGATGAGTCGATCAGTCGATCAGTTGATCGGGCTTGACGCAGAAAGGGCTGCCGCGTCGTCAACACGGAGGCAGTCCTGAGCCTTAGTACATGAACGTGACTCATGGCCAAGTTGGGAGTTGAACCATGGGCGGTTCATACGCGGTCCGTTCGGCCGCCAACCAAGCGGTGGCATGACGGCATGTCCGTCAACTGCTGAGCGAGCTACCTAGAAGGCCGGGGTCAACTCCAAAAAACCTACACCAAGTGCTGGGCGAGGATAGGAGGCAGTGGCTGGAAGTGGCTGCGCTTGTTAAGCTGGTCCTGGTCTGCGTATTCATCGTGGTCGCACTCCGCAAGAAGGTCAACCTGGGCATCGCCATGTTCGTGGCTGCCGTGGGCCTCGGGCTCATGTTCGGGATGGGTCCGGCTGAGCTCGCGCGCGGCATCGTCGCATCGGTGTTCGCGCTGGATTCCTTGAGGCTCGTGGTCGCGCTGCTGCTCGTAATGGTGCTCGAGAGCGTAATGCGTCACGCGGGCTTTCTTGGCGGGATGACGGGGGCGCTCGGCAGGATAGTCCGGGATCGGCGAGTGGTTGCGGCGCTGCTTCCCCTTTTGGTCGGTTTCCTGCCATCAGCAGGTGGCGCGCTCTTCTCCGCGCCCATGGTCGGCGAGGCCACCCGCGAGATGCCCGTGTCGCCGGAGCGGCGGAGCTTCATCAACTACTGGTTCCGGCACCCGATGGAGTTCGTGGTTCCCGTGTACCCGGGGGTCATCATCGCCTCGAAGTTGCTGGGGCTGTCCATTTCGACCTACGTCACGCTGACCGCCCCTTTCTTTGCAATTGCCATAGCGACCGGCGCCCTGGTTGGTTTTCACGGGCTTCCGCGCGCCGCGTGGGCCGCTCGTGACGCTGCCCGTGCCACACGTGCGGACTGGGTGGCGCTTGCAAACGGCCTTGTGCCCATTCTGTCCGTTATCGTGGGTGCCGTGGCCTTCAAGCTGGACATCACGCTCGTCCTCGGCGTGGTCGCCTTGCTGACCGCCGTATACGCCCGCGTTTCGGCGCGGGACGTGGCCGCGTTTGCGAGGGAAGCCGTGGCGAGCAGCATTATCTTTCTCATCGCCGGAGTCATGGCGTTCAAGGGCGTCCTCGAGCTTTCGGGCGCGCTGAAAGAGTTGCCAGCTTTCTTTGAATCGGCGGGCGTGCCCATGGCCCTTGTTGCATTCGCTATGCCGTTCCTCGTGGGGTTCCTCACGGGTTACGCCCCGGCGTACGCCGGCCTTGCGCTGCCTGTGGTGGCGGGTCTCGGGGCGTCGGCGGCGGGTGTAGCCAAGGCGGCAGGCGCTATTGGTGTCCAGCCATCTGTCGGCCTCGCCGTCCTTGGCGTGGTGAGCGGCCAGGCTGGGGTCATGCTGTCCCCGGCACACCTATGCTTTTCCCTCACTGTCGCTCATTTCAAGGCGGATTTCGCGGGGGTCTACAAGTTGGTTGCGGTGCCCGAGGTTGTCCTCGTGGCCGCTGCCGCTGCGTGGGCTATCTTGAGGTAGCGGCCACGCTTTCGTACACTATCATGCTTTGCCGGGTCTCACATGGTGATGTGCTGACACCGCAGGAGCGGTCTGCGAAAGGCCCGCAGTGTATATGGCAGCATGCGACGTAGGTACTTGTGCGCTCTGCCACTCACGTCCCCTGGCTTGGCAGCGGGTCGAATAACGAAGGTGCCTGGGTAGACACCCAACCAGAGACGGTTGTCTGAGCGTGTCTGATGAGTTTCACAAACTTCGCGGCGGGCACTCGTCCCAACTCAGCGGGCTCCATCTTGTGCAGTCCACCACCGTACACTCGTCCCTCGGATTTCAGGTCGGCTGGACTTATCTCATTGAGCAGTTCAAAGACAGCCGGGTAGAGGGACGGGTCTATCTTCAGCGCCTCGGCCATTTCGCCAATGGGATAGAGTGCCAGATAGACGTTGGTAACGACCGCCTGGGACTTGTTCCAAATAAACCTGAACGGTGCTCCGCCTTCTCTCCCGCGACCCATGTAAGTGCAGAGAAACGGTGCTGGCTCTCGATTTTCCTGCCTGTACCATGGATCCCGCCTGCGAGCGAGGTAGCCTTCAGCAATTCCTGCAGCTTTACCTTCTGCCAGATACGCCCAGAGTGCAGGATAGCGCTCTTTGACGACTGACTCGGGGAGCGGGCAATCGATGACCACGAGCTGTTGCGGCAAGGCCGGGTAGCCGTCAGGCTCCGCTTGAATGATGGTTTCTTTCAGGTGTCGGGGACTCGGTAACACGGGACGCAGGCACTCCTCTGGGATGCCTCGTTTTATCGCAGCGCTTCGCGTCATAATGAAGAAACTGTTTGAACCCGTGGCGATTCCCCGTTTGATCCTGAACAAAGTGGACAGGGTCACCTCACGGTCGCTCTCGCTATCTTCTGCGGAAAGCAGGCTCAACCATTTGCTGGACCTGCGGAGTCTCGTAAGAGGAACTTGCCTGACCTCTGCTGGTTTCAGGAGGGTGCCGCCTGTAGAGAGAGTGACTGTGTGCCCGGGTCCTGGGGGTACCTTTTCGAAGACGACGACGGCCGATGAGACTAGCGCGTCGCCGAACTGAACATCGCGGGCGTCGAACGCGTGTATGAGCAGCAAGGAAACACGCTCGGTCAGATACCTCCTGACAGCCGCCCCGTAGTTCACTGTCAGAAACTCGGTCGGGATGAGCCACGCACTTAAGCCGTTCCTGGCAAGCCAACTGTCGGCAAGGAGAAGGAAGTAACAGTACAGACCAGCCAGGCCGCTTATCTGTATCCCGAGTCGCGAAGCCACAGCCTGTCTGAGACGGGTCTTTGTGCTTGCGTCAAGGTGATGATGGCGGACGTATGGAGGATTGGTCACGATAAGGTTGGCTCGTTCCTCATCCCTTCGGGGCGGTTCCAGGCGGGTGAAGTCGGCATGGATGACCTTGAGCCCGAACGGCGTCCAGATGTCCCGTGCCACCTCCACGAAACGGGGGTCGACCTCGACTCCTCGTGCCCATGCCCACACGTCCACCGGGAAAACGTGCATCAAGGCTGAGAAGAAGCTTCCGGTGCCGAGGGCTGGCTCGAGAAAGCGCACCCGCTGGTCTCTATTGCCCCACATGCCTGCAACATATGCGGCTATGTCGGCCGCCAAAGCAGTTGGCGTCGCAAACTGGCCCGTTCCGTTCCGTTCTGACTGCGTTCTCTCGGCATCAAGCCGGGTCTGACACTTCAGCCTGGCCTCCTCGGCCAAAGCTAGAGCCCGAGCTGGTCCATGTCCTCCATTCTGTGTTCCCATACCCAATCAAGTCCTTCCGCTGCTTCGTATCCTAGATAGCCAGCATCGAAGTACCCGCACAGAAACAGGATCATCTGAATACCTTCACCATACGTCTCCCTAAGCTGCCGGATCTTCTGAGCTTCTTCCTTTCGACGCTTGTTCACGTTGGTGAAGTCTCCTGCCGACTTCGCCTCGACCAAGATGGGCATCCTGTCGATCCTTGGTTGTTTCGGCTGAATCGCCACATCAACCGGGACGTTGACCAATTTCGCTCCCTGGCGAGCCCGCACATTGAGGTGGAACGTGAAAGTTCCCGGGTCCATGGTTCTTGGGTCGTCGCCGTCTGGGGCTTCACGCTTGTATCCGCGCCGCGTCAGGAACTCCTCGATCTTGGAGAGCTGACGCTGTTTCTGAGCATTTCGAATGATCGGGTCAGTTGTGGTCCCGCACAAGCGGTCAGCAACGATGGCGGCTGCTCGTTCCCTTGCCTCAGCACTTGGTCGTTCCTCTTTCTCAAGCCAGGGGAATATGTCGCGGTCCAGCAGACGAAGCAGGACCCGACACATCTGCCCGAGGTGCTGCATCATCTCTGCCTGCGGTAGGTGAGGCCGGTACCTTCCCTTCTCCAGGGCATATATCAAGCCCTTCGGGGCGCCGGCCAGGCCTGCAAGTCGGTCCCGGGCAATCGGCGGAGCGGTACTCATGCGCAAAGCTGGCAACATGCGAGGACGGGCCAGGAGCGTTTCCGGGCTGATCACGTAAAGGTCGTCGGTGAGGCGGAACGTCTCACTGACCTCTGCTGCAGTCTGTCTTCTGGTCTCCCTAAATGCCGGAGGGGCGAACTCCAGGAACCAGGCGTTGTACGTATCAACTGACCGCTCCACGTCTGCCTTCCAAAGGTACGGCTTATCTGCGTTGATCACCTCTGACCCTCCTGGAAACAAGGTTGTGTCGGGCGGCAGCTTCGCACCTCCGCAGTGATCTGGCTGGCTGGAACGTGTGTAGTCCCACCGCCGAGAATAGGATAACACAACACGCAAAGATCTGGAAGAGTTTATCAGGGAAGCATCCAACACTGTTCGATCGCCCAGGCAGCCGAAGGGCTCCCGGCGCTTGTCTCCTTGCCTCCACCTGGACACAGGTTGCCAATTGCCTACCGGTTGCCCGCTATTGCCAACCTCGCCTTTTACCGGGTATAATGACCGTGGATCGCGTGACGAGTCTCGAAATGGGATTATCTCACAATGACCTGCGGCACCGGGCGTTGCTCGGGCCGAGATGCACCTGCCGCCGGCGCAGCGCGGAGGCAGACAGGTGGGCACCGGTGACCGCATGCGGCGCACGAAGCGCGCATTGAGCGAAGGGGAGTAGCTAGTTCAGGTAAAGTCAACAACCGGCCCTTGGGCCTGGCTTTACCAGCCTCCTGCAGGCTTGGCAAGACCTTCGCACCATTTTGATGGTGTGGAGGTCTTTTGTTACGACCCCACGATGAAGTGCCACGAAATATGAAGCAGCTCATGGACACGACCCGGCACGGGCAGGACAGGCTACTATGGGGGGACAATCAGGCTGGAACGAACCCGCTACGCGTTCGGAGACTACCAGACTTCCGGGGTCGCCGCTGTTGCGCTCTCATGAAAACGCTGCTTGTAAGCACCGTCAACCGGGCGCCCACCGGAAACCCGACGCGAACCTGTCGATTAGCGCAGGACCCGGGCACGGAGAAGACCAGGTGGCGAGGACGTTCAGCGTGTCCACTTATACCAGGTCGTTATACCAGGTCGAAAGGAAATGAGCGATGGCAAGAGAAACGGCTGTGAAACATGTTGAGGATACCAGCCCCAGCGCTGTCAGGGACCCTGCAGAAGGTGTGGTCGCCTACCACTCCATGACTGTGGCGGACGTCGCTGCTGTCCTGGGAACGGACCTCGCGAAAGGCCTTTCCTCTGGCGACGCCAAAGCACGCCTCGAGCGCTTCGGGCCGAATGAACTTCGCGAGAAGCCCGGGCCGAGCGTCCTGGAGATGTTCCTCGCTCAGTTCAAGGAGCCGCTGGTGCTGGTGCTCATCGTCGCTGCCGCCATATCGGCGGCGCTCCGTGAGGTCACCGAAGGCATAGTCATCATGGCGATAGTCGTGCTCAACGCCGTCCTCGGGGTGACGCAAGAGAGCCGCGCTGAAAAAGCCCTCGCAGCCCTTAAGAAGCTTGCCGCGCCGAGCGCCCGGGTGCGCCGCGACGGAGCCACCGTCACGGTGCCGGCGCGCGAGCTCGTGCCTGGCGATGTGGTCCTCATCGAGGCGGGGGATCACATCCCTGCCGACATGCGCGTCGTCGAGGCGGTCACGCTCAAAGTGGAAGAGGCGGCGCTCACGGGCGAGTCGGTGCCTGTGGAGAAGGCTGCCGATATCACCCTCCCGGAGGAGGCCCCAATCGGCGACCGGACAAACATGCTGCATATGGCCACGATCTGCGTGTACGGCCGCGGCCGCGCTGTGGTCGTCGCAACCGGCATGAACACGCAGGTGGGACGGATCGCAGGCCTCATGGAGACGTCCGCCGAAAAGCGAACGCCGCTCCAGGAGCGCCTTGAGGAGCTCGGCAAGTGGCTCGGCGGGGCGGCGCTTGGGCTGTGCGCCATCATGTTTGTCGCAGGGCTTCTACGGGGCATCCCGGCCTTCGAGATGTTTCTGACCGCGGTCAGCCTGGCGGTTGCTGCGATCCCCGAGGGGCTTCCGGCCATCGTTACCGTGGTGCTCGCCATCGGCGTGCAGCGGATGGCCAGGCACCGCGCCATCGTTCGTAAGCTGCCCGCCGTGGAGACCCTGGGAAGCGCCACGGCAATATGCTCGGACAAGACGGGCACCCTTACGGAAAACCAGATGACGGTAGTAAGGGCATACGTGGACGGTCGGCTGCTGGAGGTCACAGGCCAGGGCTATTCGCCTGAAGGCGAGTTCAGGATGGCGAGCACTTTGGCCGACGGCGAATTGGCCGCTTGCGCTCCTACTGCGACTGCAGCCTCCGCAGGTGCTGCCCTTGCTCCGGATACAGGCGCTATCACTCCCGCTATCATGAACGCTGTTGCGGACATGGGATCAGGCCAGGGTGGCGACTTGATTCGGAGCGCAGCCTCACGCACAGGCGTAGGCCCGGAGATGTCGGCTGCTGGAGAAGGAACGACATCCAGCGGGGTTGCCATCGACCTGGCGGACGGGATCGCCGTCGATCTGGCGGACCCGCACCTTCGCATGCTGGCACGCATCGCCTCGCTGTGTAACAATTCCGAGCTTCGTCAGAACCCTGACACGGGAGAATGGTACATCACGGGCGACCCGACGGAGGGCGCCCTTGTGGTGGCAGCCAGGAAAGCCGGATTTGGTCCTGAGGAGGCAGAGAAGGCGCCCAGGGTGGGGGAGATCCCGTTCGACTCCGTTCGGAAGCGAATGACCACCGTGAACCGGTTCCCGTGGCCGGTTCCCGCTCCATACCCGCACGCGCCCGAAGGGCCCGAAGGGACGAAGACGCATGCGGGCGGAACTGGTACGGGCGGTCCCGGCCCCGGCGGCGCGGCGCCCGGCCTGGCGGCGGCCGAAGGCTCCCCATGTGGCGCTGACAGCACTTGCGTGGCTCTGGTGAAGGGCGCCCCGGACTCCGTGCTTGGGCGGTGCGCGTTCGTCTTCGAGCGCGGAGAGGTCCGTCCCCTGGACGACGAGGCGAAAGCTCGCATTATGGGCACGAACAGTCGTATGGCCGCCGATGCGCTGCGTGTGCTTGCGTTTGCGTTCCGGGCCCTGCCATCGCTGCCGCCGCGCCTCGACCCGGACGATATCGAGCGGGACCTGGTCTTCGTGGGCCTCATGGGCATGATGGACCCGCCCAGGGCCGAGGTGCCGGCCGCGGTCAGAACGTGCCGGGAAGCGGGCATTGTGCCGATCATGATAACCGGCGACCACAAGGACACCGCCATAGCTGTGGCGAAAGCCATCGGCCTCGGCCCAGGTGCAGGTGCAGGTGCAGGCTCAGGTGCGGGCACGGGAGCGGGAGCGGGGGCGGGCGTGGCCGCAGGTACAGGTGCAGGTCCGGATGTGGGCGCGACCGTGGGTTATTCAAGTTCAGGCGCAAGTTCAGACGCAAGTCCGGGCGCTGCTGCCGCGTGGATCGTCGGTCCCTCCACAGCGGGTAGCGCACCGGCCGCCGACGCCGCCGCCAGCCCCGCCGTAATTGGGTTCCCGGAGGCGCTCTCAGGAAGCGAGCTTGACGCCATGAGCGACGAGGAGCTTGACGCGGCCGTCCGGCGCGTGTCCATCTACGCGCGGGTTTCCCCGGAGCACAAAGTCCGCATCGTGGAGGCCCTCCAGCGCCAGGGACACGTGGCCGCCATGACCGGCGACGGCGTCAACGACGCCCCGGCGCTCAAACGCGCGGACATCGGATGTGCCATGGGGATAACCGGCACCGACGTGGCCAAGGAGGCCGCGGACATGGTGCTCGCCGACGACAACTTCGCCACGATCGTTGAGGCCGTCCGCCAGGGGAGGACCATCTTCGACAACATCAGGCGGTCCATTGCCTATCTCATCTCGTGCAACATTGGGGAGATTGTGGCGATTTTCACGGCGATAGTGTCCGGCAGTTTCAGGCCGCTTACGCCCATCCAGATACTCTGGGTGAACCTTGTAACGGACAGCCTCCCGGCGCTCGCCCTGGGCGTCGAGCCGCCAGACCCAGGTGTGATGAGGCGTCCGCCCCGGAAGCGCTCGGAGTCGGTGTTCGGCGCAGGCGGCGTTGTCCGCATAGGGCTCTACGGGGCGTTCATCGGCGGCATCACGCTTCTGGCCTTTTGGCTGGGGGTGCGGGAGGACATCGGCACAGGTCGGGACCCGGTCCTTGCGGCGCGCACCATGGCCTTCGCCACCATGTCGCTCAGCCAGCTGTTCCACGCGTTCAACCTTCGCTCGACGCTGCACTCTCTCTTCCGCCTGGGTCCTCTGACCAACAGATACCTGGTGGGAGCGTGGATGGCGTCAGCTGCCCTGCAGCTTGCGGTGCTGATGGTGCCCGCGATGCGTCCCGTTTTCGACACAGTTGCGCTCACCGCATCGGAATGGGCTACTGTCTGGGGGCTTTCAGCGTCGACCATCGTGTTTGGGGAGATCGTGAAAGCCGTAAGCCGCCTCTATGCGACCAGGCACGCTTCCGCCACGCCTGCTCGAGAATAAAAACGCAGCAAAGCCGGGAATGAGCGGGCATGTCGCTTGAGGCGGATTTGCCGCTGCCAAGTCGCCGGTGACTGGATGTTTGGTCATCGGCGATTTCGCCGATTATCGGATACTTCGCTCGTAGCCAAATCGCCGGCGATTGGATGTTTTGTGGTTGACGAATTCGCCGATAATCGGATGTCTTGCTCGCGACCCATTCGCCGACAACTGGATGTTTCGCCGGCCAAGGGCCGGTAGTAACCCTCTAAGCGCTTAGGCGCTGTAAGGGTTGGTGGCAAGTGCAGGCTATCGCTTCAGTCTTGGATCCAACGCGTCGCGCAGTCCGTCGCCGAACATGTTGAACCCCATCACGAGGAGTACTATCGCAATCCCGGGGAATGCCGTTACCCAGGGAGCAATGCGGAGGAAGGCCCGGCCGCCGCTCAACATCGCACCCCACTCCGGGGTCGGGGGCTGTGCCCCGAGGCCCAAGAAACTGAGGCCTGCTGCGTCGAGGATCGCTGTGGCGATGCCGAGGCTGGCCTGCACGATGAGCGGAGCCATGCAGTTGGGGAGGACGTGGCGGAAGATGATCCGCACGTCGCTGCCGCCTAGCGCCCTCGCGGCCTCCACGTACTCGCTCGCTTTCACCTGCAACGTTGAGGAGCGCACTATGCGTGCGTAGACAGGGATCGACACGATCCCTATGGCTATCATGGCGTTGCCGAGCGACGGTCCCATGATGGCCACTATGGCGATGGCCAGGAGCACGCTTGGGAACGCGAGCATGACGTCCATGATGCGCATTATGAGGTTATCCAGGAAGCCGCCGTAATAGCCTGCGATTATCCCGAGAAAGGTTCCCGCCACGAGCGCCAGTGCCACCGCGAGTATCCCCACCTGCAGTGACACCCTTGCCCCGAAGATTATGCGACTGAGGATGTCCCTCCCAAGGTCGTCGGTGCCCAGCCAGTGAGCGGCCGATGGGGGCGAGAGCCTGTCCTCCAGGCTCGGCGCAAGAGGATCGTATGGCGCCAGAAGCGGGGCAGCTAAGGCGACGATCGCCAGCGCGAGCACGAGGACGCCGCCGGCGACGGCCGACCGGTTCCGAAGCAGCCTTCGCCACGCGTCCCGCCACAGGCTCGACCCGCGAACTTCAACAGGGGTATCGCATGCACCTTCCACCGCAGCCAGTGTAGCCAACGAGGTCAACGTTCTCCCTTCTGTCCTTTCTCTCAGTCGTATCTCTCAGTCGTAGTGAATCCTCGGGTCAAGGTAAGCGTAGGCCACGTCTACCACAAGGTTGATGAACACGAACACGCACGAGATCAATAGAATCGACCCCTGCAGCACGGGGAAGTCCCTGTTCATGATGGCATCGAAGGCCAGCCTCCCGACACCGGGCCACGAAAAGATGGTCTCCGTCATCACTGCTCCACCGAGCAGAAACCCGAACTGCAGGCCCATCACGGTGACCACCGGTATGAGGGCGTTCTTCAGGGCGTGCTTGATGATGACGGTCCGCTCGGCAAGCCCCTTGGAGTGCGCGGTGCGGATGTAGTCCTGGCGCATCACCTCGAGCATGCTGGACCGGGTCATCCTCGCGATTATCGCCATCGGGATTGTCCCGAGAGCGAACCCCGGCAGCACCAGGTGCGCCAGGCTGTCTTTCAGCGCTGCGAGGTTGCCCGTGAGGATGCTGTCCAGCACGAACAGCCCCGTGATGGTCTGGAGGTCAATTGTAACATCCAGGCGGGCTGACATCGGGAACCATCTGAGTTCGAGGGCGAACACCCATATCAGCATGAGTCCCAACCAGAATATGGGCATCGATACCCCCAGGAGCGCCACGAACATGCTGATGTGGTCGAACACTGAGTACTGGCGGGTAGCGGAGATTATCCCGGCGGGTACACCGACGAGGGTAGCTATGATCATCGCAGCCACTGCAAGTTCAATGGTTGCGGGGAACCTAGTGGCAAGCTCGTGCGAGACCCTGGTGTTGCTGACAATCGACCGGCCCAGGTCCCCCTTGAGAAGACGCCCGATGAATCGGAGGTACTGCAGGTACAGGGGGTCGTTCAGGCCAAGCTGCTCGCGCACTTGCTCCAACGCCTCAGGCGTTGCCCTCTCGCCCAGTATCACTCTGGCGGGGTCCCCCGGGATGAGATGCAGGAACATGAACACCACGATTGTGACACCCAGGAGTATGGGTATTGTTGCTATCAGTCGGCGCAGCACGTATTGGGTCAAAAGCTGCCCGCCTCCCCGAAAGTCCGGGAGCCCGGCGTAGCCGGCCCATGCCCGGCGAAGTTGGCCCATGCGGACGACTCCCGCTCCCGCGCGCAGCCCGGCCCCGCAGTCCGACGCCGACAAAGCCGCGCCGCGGCCGCGTATCAACGGACCTCCGCCACTCAGCGGTCCTTCGCCACTGCACCGGCCGCATCGCCCGCCGGCGACTTGTGTGGCTCCCGGCCGAAATAGCATGCCTGGCTTCGGCCCGGCCGGGGTCGGCCAGGCCGAAGCCGCGTCAGCTTACTTGCTCAGTTCACCTGTTTATCCAGACCTTCCTGAAGCTCTCTGACCCCGTCGGGTGCGGAATGTAGCCCACAACCTCTTTTTTCGCGCAAAGAGGCGGGGTTGAGTGTACCAGTGGCACCCACGGGCAGTCATCGTGTATGATCTGCTGGGCCTCCTCGTAGAGCTTGGTCCTCGTCGCGATGTCCGACACAGTCTGGGCCTTCACGAGGAGATCGTCCACCTTCGGGTTCTTGTAGAACGAGTAGTTGCTTGCCCTGCCGGGAACCGCGTTGCTCCCGGAGAACAGGACGTAGATGAAATTGTCTGGGTCGCCGTTATCGCCGATCCAGCCGATCAGGCACATGTCATGCTCGCCATAGGCAATCTTGTCGAGGTAGGTGGCCCAATCGTATGAGACGATCTTGGCCTTGATGCCGACCGCTGCCAGGTCCGCCTGGATCGCCTCGGCGATCTTCTGTGGCTGCTGCATGTACGGCCTTGGGACTGGCATAGCCCACAGGGTGGTTTCGAACCCGTTGGGGTAGCCGGCCTCCGCCAGGAGCTTCCTGGCCTTCGCCGGATCATATTCGTAGTCCTTCACCTTGTCGTTGTAGCCCCACAGCGACGGCGGCATGGGGTTTTTGGCGACCTCGGCGAGACCTGCGAAGAACGCCTTGATGATCGCGGGCTTGTTGATGGCGTGGGCTATGGCTTTTCGCACCCTGATGTCATTGAAGGGTTTCTTCTCCATGTGCATCGACATGTAGCCCACGTTGAAGCTGGGCCGCAGGATCACCTTGAGAGCTTTGTCCCTTTCGGCGATCTTTACGTCGTCGGGGCTCATCCCATCCATTATGTCGATCGACCCTGCCTGAAGCTCCATGAATCTTGCCGAGTTGTCCGGGATGGACCTGAATATGATCTTGTCCAGGTAGGGCTTGCCGCCCCAGTAGGCGTCGTTCCGCTCCAGGACGATCTTGTCGCCGTGGTCCCATTTCACGAACTTGAACGGGCCTGTGCCTACCGGGTGGTTCCCCACGTCGGCACCGTACTTCTTGATGGCCGCGGGGCTCGCGATGGCGAAGGGGGTCATCGCAAGGTTGGCCAGAAACGGCGCGAGCGGCCTCTCCAGCACGAACCTGACGGTGTACTCGTCAACGACGTCCACCGACTTGATGAGGTCGGTCTCGCCCTGGACGAACATGTAGGAATAGTACTCGAAAGCACCCTGATGATACGGGTTCTTCGGGTCCTTCCAGCGCTCGAAGTTGAACTTCACGGCCTCTGCGTTGAACGGCGTTCCGTCGTGGAACTTCACACCTTGCCTCAGCTTGAACGTCCACACTTTCTCGTCCTTGGACACGGTCCACGAGACCGCCAGGGCTGGCTCGACGGACGTGTTCTTCTCGTTGTACTGAAGCAGACCGTCGAAGATCTGCCTGGTCACGATGAGGGATTCACCGTCAGTCACGTTGATCGGGTCCAGAGATACCGAGTCGGCGCCTCGTGCGAACACGAGGGTGCCGCCGTACCTGGGCGACTGAGCAGACCCCACGCCGGCGATCAAGAATAGTACTAGGACAATTCCTGCGACGGTCAGAGCGCCTCTACGATACACTTCTCCTCACTCCTTCTATCAGCCTTCAGCGACCTGCGCGCCTGCAGCTAATTGGTTTTACCCGCTTGACCCTGGCGGGCTTGACTTTTTGCATTTCGCCATGCTTCCCGAAAGTCCTCCTTTGCAGCCGATTTAATCTTCTGGCAAGGCATCCCATCTTCGCTACCGGCGGCATGCCCCGGGAATGCGGAAAGGAAATTGCAAATTTACTTGCATTTATGTGTGCGGGTGGATACAATGGATTCAAGCCCGACTTGTTCAGGTCCTTCCTGTATACTCGAGGCCGGCCGCGGGCCAGGGGCGCAATTAGACGAGAGAAGTGCGCCGGGGTACAACGGGTTATCTGAGCAGGGGTGTCATTACCACAAAGCGAGGGGATTTATCCAGCATGGAGTTCAAGGACAAGGTGTTAACGTGTCGCGACTGTGGTGCGGAGTTCATCTTCACCGCAGGTGAGCAGGAGTTCTACGCAGAGAAGGGGTTCGAGCACGAACCCGTGCGCTGCAAGGACTGCCGTGCGGCCCGCAAGCGCCAGCGTAACGACGGCCCGAGGGAGATGTACACGGTCATCTGCTCGTCCTGCGGCAGGGAAGCTCAGGTCCCGTTCAAGCCCCGCGAAGACCGGCCGGTGTACTGCCGGGAGTGCTTCGAGGCCCACAGGGCTTACCGGGGTGCTTGATCCACTGGCAGGTTGACAACAGGTTGGCAACAGGTTGACAAGACGAGTGAGCCGGACGGCGTCGTCCGCGGCATTCAAGCGATGCCATCCGATAAGAGGCGCGGCCGCAAGGCCGCGCTTTTCTTTGTGTCGTGCGCTTTGTCGTTGTCGGACGCCTTGTCATAGGGGCGCGCTTTGTCATGCGGGCAGCCCGGGGCTCTAGCTTTCGACGAAGTCCCATGCGGCAGCCTCAAAGCGTATCTCGGCGAGCGGGTGACGGTTTCGCGCTTGGCGCCCATCCCTGCCCTTCCAGACGACACGCTGCTTGACATCCGATGGGCAGAGCCCCTGTTCTGACGCAATTCCACTCGCTCTCTGCCGACCGGGCGGAATTCACGTAGACGGGCGGAAGCCTATAAGTGAGGGTGCGAAAATGCTCCCAACCTTTGGGAGGGGTTGCCGGTGACTCAAAGAGAGAGTGCGACACCGGCAACCCATCAACTAATGGGAAACGGGCAAGAATTACCGCACCCTCACTTATCGAAAGCCGAGGTAGAACGGATGGAAACCTGTACTTGCTACAGGTTGTCCCGTGCAATATAATCGGACTAGAAACCTGGAACTTTAAGGAGGGTGTAGAGCAGAGATGAAGAAATCCGGCCTCTTACTTATCATTGGTGTCGCCATCATCGTCGTGCTGGCCGTAGCCCTTGCTCTGAAGAAGGCACCGGAGCAAGCAGCAGCGCCCGGGCCCGAGGCCCAAGAGGAAGTCCCAGTCCTCAAGGTAGGTTGCGACGTGGCATTTCCGCCCTTCGAGTGGCAGGATGAGCAGACCGGGGAGTTCAAAGGCTTCGACATAGAGCTCATTCAAGCGATCGCAGAGCAGATGGGCATGAAGGCTGAGATCATCAACACAGCGTGGGACGGCATACTGCCGGGCCTTCTCAACGGCAACTACGACGTCATCGTGTCTGCCATGACCATCACCGACGAGCGCGCCCAGAGCGTCAACTTCTCAGATCCCTACTTCACCGCCGGCCAGGTCATCGTGGTGCGCAAGGACACCGAGGGCATAACCCAGCCTTCGGACCTTAAGGGCAAGAAGGTCTCCGTCCAGATCAATACAACCGGCGATTTCGCGGCTTCCAAGATCAAAGGCATCGGCGAGGTCAAGAGGTTCAACCTGGCGCCCGACGCGTTCCTGGAGCTTAAGAACGGCGCAGTGGATGCGTGCATAATGGACATTGCGGTCGCCGCGGACGCTGTCAAGAACGACGACTCGCTCAAGATAGTGGGTGCTCCCTTTACCGTGGAGTACTACGGGATTGCGATGCGCAAAGACAGGGAAGATCTCCTCAAGAACATCAACAAGGCTCTTGCCACGCTAAAGAGCACAGGGAAATACGACGAGATCTACGCAAAGTACTTCGGCGAGTAAGCGAGCAAGAACAAGCCGGCGCCGCCATCGCCGCAGGGTGGCATGACGCAGGTCCGATGTGGGACCGAAATGCAGAAAGCGCAAGAGGCGTAATCGAAAAACGCAGGATAACCAGGGATCGCAGCGTAACACAGCCGAGCGGCACCGTCCTGGTGGCGCCGCGGTAGTGTTACGCGTCCATTTTTACGGGCTATAATTTCGGCTATAGCCCGGCTTCGACAATCAACCATTGCCATCCGCCGTGACTGTGAGGCTGAAAGGCCGTAAGCATTTCTGACCCCCGAAGTTGTGCCACATAACGAATTCAGCGCAGACGCGACTTGCGGGGGTCGCTGTCAAACGCCAGTATAATGGGTGGAAAACCCGGCTAGAGCAGGCTGAGAACTCGAGAACCGCCGGGGCGCGCAGGCCCAGGGCGGGAGCGCCGTCGGGGCCTTGAGGACTCCAGGTGAACGAGGCAGCCCGAGAGAGAACAAGAAAGTGGGAGTGGAGAGAGTTGAATGCTGCCTTTTCATTTCTTTCCGACTTACTGCCCGGGTTCAGGTGGGACGTGATCGAGAGGTCGCTTCCCTTCCTCCTGCTGGGGGCCTGGATGACGCTGCGTCTGACGACCATCTCCATCGCGTTCGGAATCATTATCGGGACCTTCGTTGGAATCGCCAGGATATCCAGGGCGAAGCTGGTCTCATACCTCGCCGCCGCGTACGTGGACTTCCTCCGTGGCACTCCGCTCCTCGTGCAGATATTCATCATTTACATGGGGCTTCCGCAGGTGCTGGGGTTCCCGGTGCCCCCATACATCGCTGCCATCTCCGCCATGAGCATAAACAGTGGCGCGTACGTGGCCGAGATAGTCCGTGCCGGGATACAGTCCATCCATAGGGGGCAAATGGAGGCTGCGAGGGCGCTCGGGATGACCTACGTGCAGGCTATGAGGTATGTGATCCTGCCTCAGGCATTCAGGCGCATAGTGCCACCCCTCGGGAACGAGTTCATCGCCCTGCTCAAAGACTCGTCCCTGGTGTCGGTGATAGCCATGGAGGAACTGGTGAGGAAGGGCCAGATAGTGATCGGCCGCACGTTCCGGCCGTTCGAGATATGGATGATGGTGGCCCTCATGTACCTTGTCATGACTCTGACCATCTCGCGGCTCGTGACGGTTACCGAAAGAAAGCTCCACGTACCCGGGTGATCCACCGGCCGATGCGGCGACTGGCGCGGCCTCTCTGCCGGAACCGGGCCGAGTTCGGCGGGTCCCGCCGTGCTGGGCCCGGCCGAGGTGGGTCCCCCGAGTGCAGCCGAACCGGTCTGACTTGAGGCCGGTTCGGGTTGGGCGACATCCCGTCGGGAACAGCGGGGCCGCACCGCGACAGGGCAGGATTTCCCCCGACGAGGGGGAATATAATACGTGGAAGCCTTACTCTTACGATCCGGAAAGGAGCTGATCGAGATGGAGATCACCATCAAAGGCAAGAACGTAGAAGTGACAAAAGCTCTCCGGGATTACGCCGAGAAGAAAGTCAGCAAGATCCAGCGGTTCTTCGAAGGCGACATGATCGACGCCCAGGTGACCATGGGCATCGAGAAAGGGCTTCACATCGTGGAGGTCACAATGCAGATAAACGGCCTGCTCCTGCGCGGCGAGGAGAAGACAGGCGACATGTACGCCTCGGTGGACGGGGCCGTTGACAAAATCGAAAGGCAGATACGTAAGTACAAGACGCGGATCAACCGGCGCCTGCGCCAGATTGGAACGCACCTCGTAGAGGCGGCGTTCGCCCCTGAACAGCCGGGGGTTGCCGAGGAAGTTGAGGAGGAGGCCCGCATCGTCAGGACGAAGCGGTTCGCGATGAAGCCGATGTCAGTTCAAGAGGCCGTGATGCAAATGGAGCTTCTCGGCCATGACTTCTATGTGTTCTCCAACGCCGAAACCGAGGAAGTCAACGTGGTCTACCGGCGCAAGGATGGGAACTACGGCCTCATAGAGCCGGAGTTCTAAAGTCCGAATATTACTGCCGGTCATGCGGTTGGGTTTGTGTGGTTTCCGCGAGGTGTTGCGGAGGTCCGTCTGACCTTGCCGAGACTTGAGGGCTATGCGGGGTACCGGGGAGTGATGCGGTGAGTAAAGTGACGCTCGTCGTGTTCGAAGGCGGCAGCCCCCACAGTGAGGTTGAGGAGCTTGTGGTGGCCGTGAGGAAGGCTGTGGTCCTCGACAACCTCGCGAAATTCGCGGGCCTCCAGGAACTCGACCGCATCCTGCTCTATACAACCTATGAAGACCTTGCTTCCAGGGCCGCGCGTGCAGGGGCCAAGATCGAAATCGAGCTGGTGCCGGCGCGCGGCCGGTTTCATTTCGGGGAGCAGCTTGCCAAGGTTGTCAGGCGGCACAGCCTGAAGGCCGTGCTTTACATGGGCGGCGCCTCGGGGTCGCTCCTCGGGGCGGACGAGGTTTCGAGGGTGGCGCGGGCCCTTGCCGGCGCAGACGCGCTCGTCGTTGCCAACAACATCTTCTCCAGCGACATCGTGGGGTTCACGCCCGCCGATGCGATCCTCCGCCTTGCGACGGACCTGCCGCCGTCCGACAACGCGCTCGCCATGGTCCTGTCGTCTGTGCTGCCGGTGGCGCGGATGGACGAGACAGTGGGGGCAACGTTCGACGTGGACACGCCCGCAGACGTGATGGTGCTCGGCCTTCACCCTGCCGCCGGACCTCACGCGCGGGCCGCCGTCGGCAGCCTTGACCTGGAGCCTGCGAGTGGGCGCCTTCTCATGGCGCGAGACGCGCTGGCGACTCATCTTGCGGAGATCGCTATTATCGGCCGGGTCAGCCCGGGCGCAGTGATGTACGTGAATCAGCACCTTGAGTGCAGAACAAGGGTATTCTCCGAGGAACGGGGCATGAAGGCCCTTGGAAGGCAGCACCGCAGGCAGGTCGTGTCCCTAATCGGTTGCCTGGTTGAGCAAGTGGGGTTCGCCGCTTTCGTGAAGGCGCTCGAAAGAGTGGCAGACGCGGCCTTCGTGGACTCAAGAGTACTCTTCCACCACCTCGGCCTTAGACTCCCTGCGAGGGACAGGTTCAGCTCCGACCTGCTGCGTCCCGGAGATGTCAGGAACCGCGTAGCACGCGAGTTTACAGGCTGTGTTCTTGATGCCGAAATCCCCGTGGTCCTGGGAGGGCATTGCCTGGTATCGGGCGGGTTGCGAGCGCTTGTTGACTCGGCAGTCCTCCGACAAAAAAGCGGGCACGACCCGGGGTTTCGGCAGGATTCCCCATTGCGAGGTAGAATAGGTTAACCGTTGGCATAAAGTTGAAAGCAAGGGAGCCAATTCTATGGCACCCCGAAAAGGGACGCGTCAGGAACGTGGCGCCGGACGCATTCCGGAGCAGGCGGCCGCGCTCGAGGCGGCCATAAGACAGATATCGGGGGTCGCGTCTGTCAGCGTCAATTGCGGTCCTGAGGGCCAGGTGACCGCCATCGACATACTGGTGGAAAAGGGAGTTCAATCCCGACGAATCGTTCGAGACGTCGAGTCGGCGTGTACGGCCCACCTGGGCCGCAGGCTGCCCTCGGAGGCGATCAGCATAACGAGGGAGCGCGGTGGCACGGCGAGGCCTTCGAAAGAGAAAAGAATTCTGCCAGGGCCGCGTGGTGAGGTGGCCGCGGAAGAGACAATAGCAGCTGCTTCTGGCCAGACTCCGGGGTACGGTGGTGGCACCCACGAGGGCCCGTCGTCGACGGTCGGGAGTGACGGCGGCGGGATGCAGAGCGACGCAACTCCGGCAAGCCCCGGCGTTGAGGCGCCCGTTGTGAAGAAGTACAGGGTAGTGTCCCGGGCAAGCGCAGCATCGGGCGGTGTCGAGAAGCCGCGAAAAAGTGGCCGCATGCGCGAGAGCGGCGAAGAAGAGCTGCGGCCCGAGCCTCGCATAGGCATGAAGCGGCTGGGGGTGAATGTGTACCCCGACCGGATACACGCCATGGTTGAGCTGTCATATGGCCCGAGGACCTTCGTCGGTGAGGAAGACGACCTGCCGAACGAAGACAACAGGTTTAGAGTGCCGGCGGCTGCAGCACTCAAAGCCCTCGACAAGGCGTTCGGAGGGCTGGTGGGCCTCTCCGTTGACGATATACAGTTGTGCCGGCTGTCTGGCAGGGAAACCGCAGTGGTGCTTGCTACTATCGGGTCGCCGTGGGGGGATGTACCCTCCACCGGCGCGTCATACGTGACAAGAAGCGAAGAGGAGGCGGTGATAAGAGCTCTTCTTCACGCCGTGAACAGGTGTGTGACCCTCACATACGGAGGGGAGGAGTTCTACGAGGAGGACACCGGGTAGCTTCCTGGGAAGTCTTTTCGACACCACGCCCACGGCGAGAATTGAACATCGTTATCGCTCTTGGAACCCCCCGCCGGAGAACCGCCAACAGGCCGCTATCGTGGGTTACCGTGTAACTCCAGGAGCGGCAAAGCGGCCTGAAACAACGCCTTGAGCGGAGAGCAGGTCCCGATCTGAGTTCTCCGGGCCAGTCTAGCCCGGCATTTCACAAATGCGAATGGAGGCTGGAAGGCAAATGAAGAACATCGTGAAGGCGATCCTTGCACTCGTGGCGTTGATTTTGGCGGGCGGCGGCAGCATTTACTGGTAGGCTCTGTTAGAATTGTCTCGGAGCCTGCGAAATGCCTGCACCGGGCGAGGGGTTCCTATCAGGTTGTTATGGGGTGAACTCCGTAGTGCAAGAAGGCGATAACCGTAACACTGCGCAAAGTCCCGTAGGTGCCCTGCACGCGTATGTGGGCGCAGCTGTAGCGACTGCTATTGGCATGCTGGTGATCGTGGGTTCGTTTTACCTGAGAGATGCGGACTGGCTGTCGCTCGCCTTTTTTGCTGCCTTGTCCCTATTTGCTGCGCTTATGCCGGTGCCATTGCCCCGCGGGGGATCCGTCTCGGTAAGTTTCGCCACGAATTTCGCGACAATCCTTGTGTGCGGGCCAGCGGCTGCCTGGATTGGCGCGATAGACGGGGCGGCGAACGCTATCCGTCGGCGCTCCGGTCTTATCCGTGTGGCGTTCAACGCAGCCCAAATGGTTTTGACCGTCGGACTTTCCGGACTCGCGTACACTTGGGCGGGAGGGCACATAGGGGCTCCGCATCTTCCTGAGGATGCGCTAGCCGTGCTCGCCAGTGCGCTTGTGTACTTCCTCACAAACTTCCTGTTGGTTACCGGCGTCATGGCAATCTCACAACGCCTGCCGTTTCGCATCGTGTGGTCTGGCAATACTGGTCTAGTCTTGCGGAACTACCTTGCTCTTGCTCCACTCGGGTACCTTATTGGAGCAGCTTACCCGCACATTGGGATGGTTGGGACGGTTCTGTTCTTCATTCCTCTGCTTCTTGCCCGCTATTCTTTCCAAGAATACATGAAAATGCGGGAGCTGTATGCGGGCACCGTTCGCGGGCTAGCGGCCGCGCTGGAGGCGAAGGACAAATATACGCGGGGACATTCGGACCGCGTGGCGGTTTACTCCGCAGCGATCGCGCGTCAGCTGCGCATGCCCGAGAGCGAGGTCGAGAAGGTCGAGTACACGGGGCTACTGCATGACATCGGCAAGATCGGTGTCCCTGATGAACTCCTTTCCAAGTCCGGCCAGCTCAGGACGGATGAGTTCCAGAGAATCCAGCAGCACCCGGTCACGGGCGCGAAGATCCTGTCCGAGATCAGCTTCTTGAGGGATGTCGCGGCAACGATACGATGTCACCACGAGCGTCTTGACGGACATGGTTACCCGAATGGACTTACCGAGCGGGACATCCCTTTCCACGCGCGAATCCTGGCGGTGGCCGACGCCTACGATGCTATGACCTCCGACAGACCATACCGACGCGGGTATCCTCCCGAGGAGGCCGTGAGGCGACTGCTCGCGGGGTCCGGCAAGCAGTTTGACCCGGAGGTCGTCAGGGCGTTCGTCGAGCACCTCAAGGAGCAGAAGGTGATAGCTGATGCTAGTTGACACGGCCGTAGCCTCGATGGTCGTCGGCAAGCTCCGGGGGGGTACGTTTTCGAGTCTCGGGGAGGTGCCGCTCAGGAGAGTCGAGTGCATACTGGCATCGTTTGCCATCGAAGTTGCGGTCGTCGCCCTGGGGTTCCGCGGTACCGCGCTCATTCGGTCCATCGCGCCCTATGCTTTCTTCCTCAGCTACGTCCTGCTTCTTTACGCAATCTGGGCGAACCGTCACATCCGTTGGATGTCACTCATCGGGATCGGGGTGGTTCTGAACTTTGTGGTCATCCTTGCCAACGGCATGAGAATGCCGGTTTCCGCCGACATGCTGACCGCGGTGGGAATGGCGCAGCAAGTTGCCGCGATCGAGTCAGGCAGGGTCCTCACTTATAAGCTCATCGACGCGACCACCCCCTTGTGGCCGCTCGGAGACGTCATTCCCATCGGCTCGCCATACCCGATTCACCGGGTCATCAGCATCGGCGACATTGTGATGGCCATAGGCGTGTTCCTCCTCATTCAACGCGAGATGCTCGCCCGCAACGGCCCGCGAGTCAGGCTTGGCCGCAGGGTCGGCACCCTCAAGCGCCGCTAGCGCCGCGCCGGAACCGCCTCAAGAGGTGGTAACGGGCGTCACCAGGTAGCCGAACCATAACGATGCGGCCTTGCGCCCGCTCTCACGCACCTACCCGCCGGCCTCGCGCGAGGTTGCTGCACCGGCGTGCGAATGGTATAATTATCTCGCGCTCAGGGGACCTTGCCGCGCAAGCGGCGGAGCCTCTGGCGTTAGCTTGTGCGGGCGCGTATAACTCCGGCAGAGGCCTGCCGGGAGTTCGGCAGATGCCCAGGGACCTGGCATGAGTTCGGAGATGCCTGCCGCCGCCCTGACAAGCACTGCTAGCTCAGGCAGTGGTGCGGGCTCGAGATGGCCTACTCAAGATGGCCGACGCGGAGCGCGGGGTTCCGGTCAGGGCGCCTTCCGGGGGTCGGCGTGACGGACTGAGTGTTACGTTAGCACCACGTGTGGTGCTCGTGACCTCGCGCGGGAACGAGCCCCCACGTGCGCCGGACCTCGCGGGGATGTGTCCGCTGCCGTATATCCGCTGCGGTGTGTGCGGTGTGTCCGGAGGGACCGGACCTGAGAAGACGGCGCCACGCCTCATCGCCAGGCCTTGTACCCTCGAGACGGGCTGCGCCTGCACGGGCTCACGGGCTGGGATTGAAAGAAGGGAAGACACAGTGCTCGGCTTCCTTAGGAAAGCATTTGATTTCAATGAGCGAGAGCTCCGCAGGTTGCGGGACATGGCAGCGGCCGTGACGGCCCTTGAGCCGGAGGTCTCGAAGCTGTCCGACGATGAGCTGGCCGCGAAGACAATCGAGTTTCGGTCGCGGCTCGCAAACGGCGAGTCCCTCGACGATATCCTCCTCGAGGCTTTCGCTGTCGTGCGGGAGGCGTCGGTCAGGGTGCTCGGGCAGCGCCACTTCGATGAGCAGGTCATGGGCGGGATTGTGCTCCATGAGGGCAGGATCGCCGAGATGAAGACCGGCGAGGGCAAGACGCTGGCAGCTACACTGCCCGCGTACCTGAACGCCCTTCCCGGGAAGGGCGTCCACGTCGTGACGGTAAACGATTACCTGGCGCGGCGTGACGCCGAGTGGATGGGGACGATTTACAAGTTCCTCGGGCTCACGGTGGGTATCATCGTCCACGGGCTGGATTACGCTCAGAGAAAGGCCGCTTACGCGGCTGACATAACGTACGGGACGAACAACGAGTTCGGGTTCGACTACCTCCGTGACAACATGGTCACCTCTGAGGACGAGATGGTCCAGCGTGAGCTGAATTACGCCATCGTCGACGAGGTGGACAGCATACTCATAGACGAGGCAAGGACTCCGCTCATCATCTCGGGCCAGGCGGAGGAGTCCACGGACCTGTATTACCAGTTCGCAAGGCTTGTCCCGAGGCTGAAGCCCGATGTGGACTACACGGTGGACGAGAAGGCCCGTACCGTGGCGCTCACCGAGGAAGGCGTGGCCAGGGTCGAGAAGATGCTCGGCATCGATAACCTGTACGACGACACCAACATGGAACTGGCGCACCATCTCAACCAGGCTCTGCGCGCTCACGCGCTGATGCGCCGCGATAGGGACTACGTCGTCAAGGACGGCCAGGTCATCATCGTCGACGAGTTCACCGGACGCCTCATGTTTGGGAGGCGTTACAGTGAAGGCCTCCACCAGGCGATAGAGGCTAAGGAGGGTGTGAAGGTCGAGCGGGAGAGCCAGACACTCGCGACCATCACCTTCCAGAACTACTTCCGCATGTACAAGAAGCTTGCGGGCATGACGGGCACCGCGGCCACGGAGGAAGAGGAGTTCCGGAAGATCTACGGGCTTGACGTGGTGGTGATCCCGACGCATCTCCCGATGATCCGGGTCGACCACCCCGACGTCGTGTACAAGACAGAGCGGGCAAAGTTCAACGCCGTTGTCGAGGAGATCGAGAGGCTCCACAAGAAGGGGCAGCCGGTGCTGGTGGGCACCATCTCCATCGAGAAGTCGGAGAGGCTCAGCGAGATGCTGCGGCGTCGCGGCATCCCCCACCAGGTGTTGAACGCGAAGCATCACGAGCGTGAGGCCGAGATCGTCGCGCAGGCCGGCCGCCTGGGCACGGTCACCATAGCCACCAACATGGCTGGCCGTGGAACCGACATCGTGCTGGGCGGCAACCCGGAGTACATCGCCAAGCAGAAGCTGCGCGCCCAGGGCTACCCGAGCGAGGTGGTGGCCGAGGCCGCGGAGAGGTTCCCCACGAAGGACCCGGAGGTCCTCAAGGCCAGGGAAGAATTCCGCGTTTACCTCGAGGAGGCCAGGGCCGCGTGCGCGGGAGAGCACGAGAAGGTTGTTGAGCTCGGCGGGCTTTTCATCATCGGAACGGAGCGCCACGAGAGCAGGCGCATCGACAACCAGCTTCGCGGACGGTCCGGGCGCCAGGGCGACCCGGGGGCGTCGCGGTTCTACGTGTCGCTCGAGGACGACCTCATGCGGCTTTTCGGCGGCGAGTTCATCACGAACATCATGAACCGGCTCGGGTGGGATGAGAATATGCCCATCGAGCACCCGCGGCTCTCCCGTGCCATCGAGACTGCGCAGAAGCGGGTCGAGGCGCGTAACTTCGACATCCGCAAGCAGGTCCTCGAGTACGATGACGTCATGAACAAGCAGCGCGAGGTCATCTACCGCGACAGGCGCATGGTCCTGCGTGGCGAGAACCTCAAGGACAGGATCATGGAAATGATAGCCCAGGTCGTACGGGGCATCCTGGACATCTACGCGAACGAGAAGGTCTTCCAGGAGGAGTGGGACCTCGACGGGCTTGTGGACCGGGTGAACAGGACCTTCGCGCTGGCGTCGCCGGTCACCGTCACGCGCGAAAGCCTGGCCGGCCTGCGTCGCCCTGAGCTCGAGAAGCATATCGTGGAAGTCGCCCGAAAAGCCTATGAGGAACGGGAGGCTCTCATCGGGCCGGAGCGCATGCGGGCCCTCGAAAAGCTCGTCATGCTCCGGATCATAGACTCGAAGTGGATGGATCACCTGCAGGCCATGGATGACCTGCGCGAGGGCATCGGGCTTCGGGCCTATGGCCAGCGCAACCCGCTGCAGGAGTATCAGATCGAGGGCTGGCAGATGTTCGAAGCCCTCAAGGTGAGCATCCAGGAGGACATCGTAACATGGATGTTCCGCGTCGGCGTCGATAGCGGCGAGAGGCAGCCGAAGGCGCGTCGCTATCGCATCAGCATGAGCGGCAGCAGCGGCCAGGACGAGCAGCGCCCCCGCGTGGAGCAGCGACGCGTGAAAAAGGTCGGGAGAAACGACCCGTGTCCGTGTGGAAGCGGGAAGAAGTACAAGAAGTGCTGTGGAAGGAGTGCGTAGAGGGATGCTGAGTGAGCTAAAACCCACTCTGGACGATCTTGTCTCTAGAGTGGAAGAGATGAGGGTGTATCTTTGACATCGAAGCAAAGAAGGCAAAGCTTGCCGAGCTTGAGCGGCAGGTGAGCGAGCCGGGTTTTTGGGATGACCGGGAGGCCGCGCAGAAGGTCCTTCAGCAGGTGAGCCAGATCAAGGCTGACGTTGAGCGCTGGGAGAAGGCCCGTGCGGAGGCCGAGGACCTCGCCGTCCTTCTTGAGCTGGGCCTCGAGGAAGGCGATGAGTCCGTGGAGAAGGAGGTTCGCCAGGGCATAAAGTCCCTTACCAAGGCCGTGACCGGCCTTGAGCTTGCGCACCTGCTCGGCGGCGAGTACGACCGTGCCAACGCCATCCTCTCGATACACCCGGGCGCGGGCGGCACCGAGTCCCAGGACTGGGCCGAGATGCTCCTGCGCATGTACCTCAGGTGGGCGGAGCGGCGCGGGTATAAGGCGGAGATCACCGATTTCCTGCCAGGTGAGGAGGCAGGCCTGAAGAGCGTTACCGTCCTCATAAGTGGCGAGAACGCATACGGCTACCTCAAGGCCGAGAAGGGCATCCACCGTTTGGTCAGGATATCGCCGTTCGACGCCAACGCGAGACGCCACACATCGTTCGCATCGGTGGACGTCATCCCTGAGGTGCCGGAGGATGTGGACATAGAGATAAGGCCGGAGGATCTCAAGATCGACACATACCGCGCAGGCGGGGCTGGCGGCCAGTACGTCAACAAGACGGAGTCCGCCGTGAGGATAACGCACATTCCCACGGGCATCATAGTGGCCTGCCAGAACGAACGGTCCCAGTATCAGAACCGCGAGGTCGCCATGAGGATCCTCAAGGCGCGGCTGTTCGAGCACTACAAGGCGGAGCAGGAAAAGAAAATAGGTGAGCTACGGGGCGAGCAGAAGGAGATCGGTTGGGGTAATCAGATCAGGTCCTACGTGTTCCAGCCTTACACGATGGTGAAGGACCACCGGACCGGCCTCGAGACTGGGAACGTCCAGGCCGTCATGGATGGCGAGATCGACGAGTTCATCGAGGCCTACCTGAGGGCAACCGCCAGGGCGTCGGCCTAGCCGTGCCCGCCCGGTTGGGGCGCGTGTGGCGCGTGTATCGAGGGATGCCATGAAATATGCGATAGCGCTCGCGGTCCTTGTGATCGTCTGCGTCTTCCTGGTCGGGGAGGCAGCGATCCCGGGGGCCGTGAGCACACGGCTGGAGAAGGCGATAGTCGCAAGCGTAGACCAGGCAGAGTCGGTTCACGTGTACGTGAGGACCTTTCCGGCTCTTGCGGTCGCGCTTGGCAGGGTCGACTTCCTGCAGGTTGACGCGCGCAACATCACCGTGGACGGGCTGCGTGTGCAACGCCTGTTCCTCGACGCACGCCGCGCCGATATTGACATGCACTCCGTGCTGCGCGAAGGCAAGCTCGACGTAAAACGTATCGGCAGGGGCGACGTCACAGTGATACTTGCAGAGGACGACCTCAATGCCTACTTTCACTCGCGCGACGGAATCCTGAGGCTCCTCACGGTGAAGCTTCGACGTGATGTCGCCACAGTCTCCGGCAGCGCAAGCATCCTTGGTGTGAAGGTGGACCTGGCCCTCGACGGCAGGTTCGTGGTGGAGGGCGACACGCGCCTTGCATATGTAGTGGACCGTTTCAGAGTCGGAGACGCTGTGGTCCCAGAAGTCATCAAGAGCGGGCTCTTGAAGAGCGTGGATCTGTCGGTGGACGTCTCGGGGCTGCCCATTCCTCTTGTGCTGCGCGACGTGAGCGTGCAGGACGGGGTTGTGTACATCTTCGGGGGCACGCCCTCGGGTAAGTAAGCAACGGCCTCCGGTCTGGAGGCTGAGCCCTCTGGTCTGAATGCGGGGCATCCGGCGTGGAAGCCGAAGCCTCCGGCCGGGAGGCGGGGGATCCGGCCTTGAGGCAGGCCGCAAGAGAACGCCCGCCGTTCGAGCGGGGATGTGGGGTGGAGATGCCATGGCAGGGCCCAGGCGGGCGAGGAAGCTGTGGGTGTGGACGCTGATAGCTGCAGTGCTAGCGTCGGCGTATATCGCAGCCGGGCGTGTCGCGGTGGAGCGGTCCAACCGCCAGGTTGAGCTGGTGATGGACTACGACGCCGCGGTCGACACGTGCCGCACGGCCGGGTATCCCCTGGATACATTCATGCGCAGGGCTAGGATGGCGGGGCTCACTTCCGTTGCCCTGAACGAGCGTACCATCGGCGACCTGATAGAAAAAGGCAAGGTGCGTGCTTTCACCGGCAGGCAGATACTCGACTACGACAAGCTGGTGCCCGCAACCGATCCGGTCCTCAGGCAGATGATAGACGAAGGGCGTCTGTTCGGGAGCAACACGTACCTCTTCCCACGCGATACGTCCACATACAACGAGATCGCTCCGCTGCTCAACATGAGGCTCGCGGGTGAGCGGGTGTCGACATTCAACTCCCGACGCCTCGGACCGTTCATCGAGATGGCGAAAGGCATAAAGCAGGTCGAGGAGGTTAACATCGGGCTTGACCCTGCCGAGGTGCGCGAGGCCCAAGGCGCCGGGCTTGGCGTGGTGGCGAGGTTCAGGAACTATCCCGGCGTCACGCCAGAGAAGATAGCGTTCTTTGTGGACCGGCTCGCGGAGATCGACGGGGTTCGGCTGGTCATTTTCGAGGGTGAGGATGTGCTCGGCTACCCGGACTACATCAGTGAGGCAGCGGATGCCCTTACCTCGCATGGACTTGCGTTCGGGCATGTTGAGTTCGCCGTCCAGCAGGGGGACAGGGCTTTCGCCGAGCTCATGGGCCCTGCGGTCGTGCGGGTCCATAGCATAACCGCGCGCGAGATGGACAAGATCGAGGTCCAGAGAGCCGTGGACAGGTTTGTCAGGGCAGCCCGCGAGCGGAACATCAGAGTCATGTACATCCGCCCGTTCCCCGCGAAGAGCGGGGAAGAGCTTGCTGCGGTGAACCGCAACCTCGACTACATCGAGGCGATAGCGCGCGGGATGACTGCCTCAGGGTTCACCCTCGGCGAGGCCCGGCCTTTCAGGCAGTACAGCCCTGGCAGGGTTCTGCTTGTGGTTGTGGCCGCCGGCATTCTGGCCGGGGGGTTCATGCTTCTCGACATGATGGCCTCCGTGCCACCCATTGCCGAGCTTGGGATGTTTGTGCTGGGGCTTCTCGCATACGCCGGCCTCATCAGCACCCGGTTCGCCACGCTCTTCCGGCAGCTCGCGGCTCTGGGCGCGGCGATCGTGTTCCCCGCGCTGGCGGTGGGCCTTATCCTGGCGAGGTCGCGGCGCGCCCGGGGCGCGTCCTGGGGCGATGGCGCCGGGCTGCATGATGCGTGCCTCCTCTGGCTCGAGGCGTCCGCGGTGTCCGTCCTCGGCGGCCTGCTCCTTGCGGCCACGCTGTCCAGCACCAGCTTCATGTTGCACCTCGACCAGTTCGCCGGTGTGAAGGTCGCGCACGTCTTGCCGCTCATCATCGTGGCGGCTCTATACTGGAGGTACCAGGTGGCGCAGCGAAGGGCGGGCGGGAACCTCGTGGCCGCCGCGGGCGAGATACTCTCGGAGCCAATCCGCGTCTGGCATGTGGTGGTCCTGGCCGTGGTGGGAGCGGCGGGACTCGTGTACATCATGCGGACGGGGAACATCTACTTCGGCCTTCCCATCCCGTTCTTTGACGAGGGCATGAGGGTGTTCCTTGAGAAGATGCTGGTCTTCCGCCCCAGGACCAAGGAGTTCCTCATAGGCCATCCTGCGCTTATATTCGCGGCCCTGGCCCTTCTACGGGGCAACAGGCGGCTTGCTCTGCCGCTCGCACTCCTCGGGTGCGTCGGTCAGATCTCGATGGTGAACACGTTCTCCCACCTGCACACCCCGCTCCTGGCGACGGTCTTGCGGACGGTGTATGGGCTTGTCATCGGCGCAGCCATAAGTGCCGTCGTATACGCTCTCTACGCTGCTTACGTGCGCTTTGCGGCGCGCTCGGCCACCGGGCGGGCGGCCAGGGCCAGCACCGGGGCAGGGGAGGGGGAGAGAGTCGAAGGATGAAGTTCGTGCTCTCGGGCTACTTCGGGTTCGGAAACACCGGGGACGAAGCCATGCTGGCCGCAATGATCCAGCACCTCAGGGAGGTCGTCCCCGACGCTGCTATAGTGGCCCTGTCGCATGAGCCCGAACAGACGCGGCGGATGCACGGCATCGATGCGGTGAAAAGGACCAGCCTGCGTCAGGTCATCCGCGAGGTCGCCGCTGCGGACCTCTTCATCAGCGGGAGCGGCAGCCTCCTTCAGGATGTCACCAGTCTTCGATCGCTTGCATATTACCTCGGGCTTGTCGCCATGGCGAGGCTCATGGGGAAGCCTGTGTTCTTTTATTCGCAGGGTGTGGGCCCGCTCAGGCGCACCTGGAGCCGCTGGCTCGTGAGGCTCGTCGCGAACAGGGTGACCGCCATCACGGTGAGGGACGAGCCGTCGCGCCAGGTCTTCGAGGCGGTGGGCGTGAGGCGCCCGCCCATCCGGGTCACGGCCGATCCGGTCTTCGGCCTTGAGCTGGACGCATCCGTGCGGGACGGCGCGGATATCCTCGCGTCCGAGGGCGTCCCGGTGGCTGCGGGGGCACCGGTTGTGGTGGTTTCCGTGCGACCCTGGGTTGCCGAATCGGGATACCTCGAGGCGGTGGCCCGCGCCGCGGACGAGGCGGAACGCTCCCTTGGCGCGGCTGTCATCTACGTGCCGTTCCATAAGCCCGGTGACGTGGTTGCGAGCCGGGCGGCGGCTGAGCTCATGCGCGGGAGGTCACACGTTTTGGAGGGAGACTACTCTCCTCGGGAGATAATGTCGCTTATCAGCCGTGCTGACCTCGTGATCGGCATGAGGTACCATGCGCTCGTGTTTGCGGCGGCATGTGCGACGCCGTTCGTGGCGGTGTCGTACGATCCGAAGATAGACGGCCTGCTCAGGATGGTGGGCGACGAGCCCGGCATCTCGGTGGCATCAGCAGGCTGCCGGGGAGCGGACGGCGAGGCGCTCGCCCGAAAGGTCAGGGACGTGTGGGCGAGGCGCGACAGCATGAAGGCCGCCCTTACCGCGGCAAAGCCGGCCCTGGCGGAGGCTGCGAGGAGTGCGGCGTGTCTTGCAGCTGAGACGGCCCGTCGCGGCAGGGCTCTGCTGGGGTGATACCGTGGGCGAAACCGGGTTCGTGGAGATTCTGGGCCTCCGGGTGCATAAAGTTGACATGGCCGAAGCGGTGCGGCGGGTGCGCGATATGCTGGTTGCAGATGACCGTGCGCACCAGGTGGTGACCCTGAATTCTGAGATGGCGATGAGGGCGCAGTGCGACAGGGATCTCGCCTTCATTATCAATGACGCCGACCTCGTGGTGCCCGACGGCGCGGGCGTGGTCTGGGCGTCGCGCGTGCTCGGAACCCCTCTTCCTGCAAGGGTTGCAGGGTTCGACCTCATGCAAGAGCTTATCGCGTGCGCGGGTGCCGAGGGGTGGCCGGTCTTCTTGCTTGGGGCGGCGCCCGGCGTGGCGGACGAGGCTGCCGCGCGGCTTACGGCACGCGTGCCGGGCCTGCGGATCGCCGGGATCCACCACGGGTTCTTCGGGGATCGAGACGAGCAGGGTATAGTGGAGAAGATAAACGCGAGCGGCGCAAGGCTCGTGTTCGTGGCCATGGGCGCGCCTCGTCAGGACAGGTGGATCGCTCGCAACAGGGCCCGGCTTCGTCCGTCGGTATGCATTGGGGTCGGCGGCAGCCTCGACGTGCTGGCGGGCCGGGTCTCGCGCGCTCCGAAGTGGATGGGGGAAATGGGCTTCGAGTGGCTGTACCGCCTGGTCCGGGAGCCCAGGAGGTTCGTCAGGATGCTGGCCCTGCCGAAGTTCATGCTTAGAGTCTTCGCAGAGAAATTCTCGCGGAGAAACCTGTGAAGCAGCAAGGTAAGGAGTGACGAACATGCTTGGTTGTGACGTGCACTGTTGCCAGGTGCCCGCCCTCGCGGAGGACGAGGTCCGCATGTTGAAAGAGAAGGCGAGGCAGGTGAGGATTCACGTGCTCAGGGCGACCGCGGAGGCGGGGTCGGGCCATCCCGGTGGGTCCCTGTCGTCCGCGGAGATCCTGGCCACGCTCTACTTCAAGGTGATGAGGATCAACCCGAAGGACCCCGGCTGGCCCGACAGGGACAGGTTCGTGCTGTCCAAGGGGCACGCCGCACCGGCGCTCTATGCGGTGCTGGCCGAGGCAGGGTTCTTCCCTGTGGATGAGCTTCTCACCCTGCGTAAATTCGGGAGCAGGCTTCAGGGGCACCCGAGCATGAAGCACACGCCGGGCGTGGAGATGTCTACAGGCTCTCTGGGGCAGGGCCTCTCCACGGCCAATGGCATGGCCCTGGCGGCAAGGCTCGACGGGCGCCCGACGCGGGTGTACGTCCTTCTCGGCGACGGCGAACTCGAGGAGGGCCAGGTGTGGGAGGCTGCTATGACGTCGGTCCACCGGAAGCTGGATAACCTCATGGCGTTTGTGGACTACAACGGTCTTCAGATCGACGGCCCGGTGATGGATGTCAAGTCCCTTGACAACATTGCGGCCAGGTGGCGGGCTTTTGGGTGGCATGTGCTGGAGATAGACGGGCACGACATCCGGGCCATCTTCGCTGCATGCGAGGAAGCAAAGTCGACGAAGGGGAAGCCCACAGTCGTTGTGGCGCACACGGTGAAGGGCAGGGGAGTGCCGTTCATGGAGAACGTCGTAGACTGGCACGGGAAAGCGCCCTCGCGCGATCAGGCAGAGGAGGCCGTCCGCCGCATCGAGCAAGAAGCGGAGTGAGCGCTGCCGGCGGGCCGCATGGCACGGGATTGACGGGTTCGATCTGGAAGGGAACGGAGGCTGAAGATGTGATGGCAGATGCACCGAAAAAGATAGCGACGCGCGCGGCATACGGCAAAGCCCTTGTGAAGCTGGGCGAAGCGAACCCCGATGTCGTGGTCCTCGATGCGGACCTTGCGAAGTCCACGAAAACCGACGAGTTTGCTGCGAGGTTCCCGGACAGGTTCTTCGAGATGGGCATCGCTGAGGCCGACATGATGGGGACGGCGGCCGGCCTCGCGGCGTCGGGCAAGATCCCCTTCGCCAGCACGTTCGCGGTGTTCGCCGCGGGCCGCGCCTTTGACCAGGTGCGGCAGGTCATCGGGTATCCGGGGCTCAACGTGAAAATAGGCGCGAGCCACGGGGGGATCACCGTGGGCGAGGACGGAGCCTCCCACCAGTCCGTCGAGGATATCGCTCTCATGAGGGCGATCCCGGGGATGACGGTTATCGTCCCGGCTGATGCCGTGGAAACGGAGAAGGCGGTATTCGCAGCCGCACGGCACAAGGGACCGGTATATATACGGCTCGGGAGAAGCGGAGTGCCGGTGATCTTCAGCGACAACTACAACTTCGAGATCGGGCGGGCGGCGCTTCTTCGGGAGGGCGGCGACGTCACGATCATAGCATGCGGTGTTCTGGTATCCTTCGCCCTCGAAGCCGCATCGCGTCTTGCCGAAGAGAACGGGGTGTCAGCGAGGGTGCTGAACATGGCCACCATCAAGCCTGCCGACGACGAAGCGGTGGTCGCGGCTGCGCGCGAAACGGGCGCCATCGTGACGGCTGAAGAGCATAACGTTATAGGGGGACTCGGGAGCGCGGTGTGCGAGATAACAGCGGAGCACTTTCCGGTGCCTGTGGAGCGGGTCGGCATCCGGGATGCGTTCGGCCAGTCAGGGACGCCGGAGGAGCTTCTTCGGGCGTACGGCCTTCTTCCTGAGGACATTGTGAAGGCGGCTCTCAGGGCAGTCGAGAGAAAACGCGGCACGACCAGGTAAAGCGTGGCACGACCCGGTAGCCTCCGGACCAGGAACCCCCGGGTATCGCCTGGATGTTACGTGCGGCCGGTCGGGCCGGAGTGCGTCGGAGCAAGGCGAAGGAGCAAGGCGAAGCGCGGTCGCGGCTGGGGCGGAGGTGGGCTGGATTACAGGAGGTGACAGCGGTGGGCAGGATGTCGCGGATAACGGCGACGGCCGGCTGGCAGGCCTGCGTTATTGCGGCGGCCTGCATGGTGCTGGCGCTTTCTGTAGCGGGATGCGGGAGGCCCAAAAGCGCCGGGGTTACGCTGAGGCTCTCGATATGGGGAGACCACCAGGAGCAGCGGAGGGTCGAGGAGGCCGCAAGAGCCTTCGAGGCTGCGAACCCTGGCGTCAAAGTCGAAGTCGAGGCTGTGCCGGCCATGCAGATCGCCGGCGGAATCACTGCCTACGAGCAGAAGCTCATCGTGCTCATAGCCGCCCAGGACGCGCCTGACGTCATGTACCTGCCGCGAGAGAGGTATGAGTTTTACGCGGAGAAGGGAGCGCTTGTGAACCTCGAGCCGTTCATTAAGGAGAGCGGCGGCGAGGAGAGGCTTGCCCCCGCGTTACTGGACGGGATGCGCGTCCACGGCGGGATATACGGCCTCGTCAGGGACGCCGGCACGGTTTACACCATCAGCGTCCAGACGAAACACCCGAAAGAGGCCTGGGCGCTCCTGTTGCACATCGCGACAGGTGCCCGATAGCGCCCGGGCGAGGCGTCGCAAGCTTGTGCCGCTTCTGGTTCTGCAGACTGTGAGGATTGCCGCAACCCAAGTCTTGTCGAGGCACCCGGCCTGGGGTGCCGCCTCCCGAGTACGACACCGGCACCCCCTGGGGGAAGAGGCAGCGATCTCTGGGTTCACACCTGGATGCCAGGTGATGCGTCCCTGGAGACGGCGTTCCGACTGTGTCCCGAAGCCGCTTGGAAGATAGTTCTTGGAAAAGCGAGGAGGTTTTTGCCGAGGCCTATCGAAGTATAGCACGTAAACTCGATTTTCCAGGAACTCCGGGAAGTGATGATGTTGATTCGCCTCTACAACGTGTCGAAAGTATACCCAAACGGAGCCGTCGGGCTCCTCAACGTCGACACGTATATTAGGCAGGGCGAGTTTGTGTTTCTGGTGGGGCCCAGCGGGGCGGGGAAGACCACCTTTATGAACCTCCTAACAAGGCAGGTGCTTCCCACGCAAGGTCAGGTCATCGTTGACGGCCGCAACGTCGTGCGCATGAGGCCCTCGGAGGTCCCTTACCTGCGCCGTGCCGTAAGGATGATCTTTCAGGACTACAAGCTCCTCCCCAACAAAACGGCGTACGAGAACGTGGCCTTCGCACTTCGCGTAACCGAGGCGAACCCGCGGCAGATTCGCGCGCGCGTGATGGAGTCTCTCGAACTTGTCGGCCTTGCGTGGAAAGCGCGGGCATATCCCGGCGAGCTCTCCGGCGGAGAGCAGCAGCGCGTCTCCATTGCCCGGGCCATCGTGGGCGACCCGACCATTCTCCTGGCCGACGAGCCTACGGGCAACCTGGACCTCGACACGTCGTGGGGCATCATGGAGTTGCTCCTGCGGATCAACAAGAGGGGTACCACGGTCATCATGGCGACGCACAACAGGTCCATAGTCAACGGCATGATGCGCCGGGTCATTGAACTGGACGGCGGCAAAATCGTAAGGGACGACGAGAGGGGAGCATATAGGCGTGAGGCTGACCACGGTATGGTACTTCCTGGCTGAGGGCTGGCACTCGGCCAGACGCAACGTCAGCCTCATATCCCTCGGCACCATCGCTGCATCCCTGTTCGTGCTGGGAGCGGTTGGGCTCATCCTCATGAACCTCAACCACATTTCCCAGTTGCTGCAGGCCAGGATCGAGATCAGGGCGTTCCTGGAGGACGACCTGTCACCCGAGGGCGTCGCGGCCATACGGGCGCAGATTCAGGCGACCGACGGCGTGGCGCAGGTCACGTTCGTGAGCAAGGATGAGGGACTACGGCGACTCCGGGGCCAGCTCGGCGAGCATGCCGGCATCCTGGATGTCGTCGGGGAGAACCCGCTCCCGGACGCCTTCGACGTGAGGGTGGAGGACCCCGATTGCACCGCGCAGGTAGCGGCGAGGATATCGCGCATCCCCGGCGTGCTTAGCGTCAACTACGGGCGGGGATTCACGGAGAAGCTTCTTGCCACGATGCGGCTGGTGGGCGTGGCGGGAGCGGCGGTCGCCGTCCTGTTCGTCGCGGCCGTCGTCTTCATTGTCGGGAACACCATCAGACTCACGGTCATCTCGCGCGCCCGCGAGATAGAGGTTATGAAGCTGGTGGGCGCTACGGACTGGTTCATACGGTGGCCGTTCCTCGTGGAAGGGATGGTCGTGGGACTCGTGGGCGCGGCCGTGTCCGGGCTGCTCCTGTTTGCGGGCTATAAGGTCACCGTGCGGTACATCACCGGGCTGGCGCCATTCATTCCCGTCATCACCGCGCCCGAACCGGTGGCCGCCCTGTGCATCACACTTCTCATCATGGGAGTACTCATGGGGGCCGTGGCCGGCGGGGTCTTCGTGAAAAGATACCTGCGGGTCTAAGTCGGGGTGCGGCAATGCTCCCCACTGTTGGGACGAGTTGTCAGTGATTGCACGCGGGGTGTCAGAATCCGGCCACTTGTCCGACGGGCCGGATTGTGGCGAAGCGCGCCCCGATTGGGGCGCCGTGCCCGAATGCAACACCGGCAACCCGCCAACTACTGGCAAAGGGACAAGGACTAATGCACCCTCACTTAGTCGGAGGTGCAGCGGTGAGAACCCGGGTAAGGCTGGCACATCTCTTGATATCCGCGCTGCTGGTAGCCTTCTTCGCGCTGTCTCCTGTCGTGTCGGGAGAGCCTTCCTCCGAGCTATCCCGCAAACGCGACCAGCTCGGCGACATAAACAACCAGATGCAGGAGACCAGGCGGCAGCTTCTCACCGTCAAGCAGAAAGAGAAGGGCGTTCTCGCAGAGATCCAGAAAGCCGAAATGGAGCTGGAAAGGACGAGGACTCGCCTGGCCTCGCTCGAGCGCCAGGCGAAGCGTCTTACCCAGGCCGTCGCCCAGGCGGAGCGGGAGCTTGCCGCGGCCGAGGACGACCTCGCCGGGGCAAGGAAGCGCCTGGATCGGACGCTCTCCTTGTTGAGGGCGAGGCTCAGGGCCATGTACATGTCAGGCCCCGCCGATTATCTCGAGGTCCTGTTCTCGTCCACGGACTTCGCTGACTTCGCGAGCAGGTTCGAGTACGTCGAGATCCTTGCGAAACACGACGCCCAGTGCCTCGAGGAGGCCAGGGCAGAGGTTGCAGTGATCGAGGCCAAGATGGCCGAGGTCGCGAAGAAAAAAGCGAAGCTGCAGAAGGAGCGCGACGACCTGGCACGCGTGCAGGCCCAGGTGAAGGTCCAGGAGGCCGAGCTTGCCGCCAGGGTGCGGGAGAGGGAGGCCATTCTGGCCAGGATCCAGAAGGAACGCGCCCGGTACGAGCAGGCCCTCGACGAGCTTGAGGAGATGAGCCGCGAGCTTGAGCGGGCCATCCGGGAGCTGCAGGCGCGCGAGGCGAAGGCTGGGAGGGCTCTGCCCAGGTGGAGCGGGAAGTTCATCATGCCGGTGAAGGGGCGGGTATCGTCGGACTTCGGGATGAGGTTCCATCCCATACTCAGGAAAGCCAGGTTCCACTCGGGCATAGACATTGCTGTGCCGTCGGGCACCCCGGTGCTTGCGGCGGCTGATGGCATCGTGATATATAGCGGGTGGATCAGCGGGTACGGGTACACGGTGATCATAGACCACGGCGGAGGGCTGTCCACTCTCTACGGCCACAACTCGTCGCTTCTCGTCAAGAGCGGCCAGTCAGTGCTTCAGGGAGACAGGATAGCAAGAGCGGGCAGCACCGGACTCTCCACGGGCCCGCACGTTCACTTCGAGGTTCGCGACAATGGCACCCCGGTGAACCCCTGGCAATGGCTGAAGTAGCAAGGACGAGTTCCAAATCACGGCGCGCCCTGAACGACTTCGCAGAAGGCGGCCGGCGCTCTCAGCGGAATGGGCTCGATGGGAGCGGGCAGTGTTTCGGCGGACGCGAGGTTGCTCTAAGGTGCATGGAGACTGGTGAGGCATTATGAGGAGATATGCGCGGGCAATATGCAGCTTGCTGGCGGCGTTCGCGGTCGTCGCCGCGCTTGGTCTTTCCGGGTGGCTTCACGCGCCGGCGGACTGCGCCGGGCCCCTGGTAGACATTCCGGCAGGGAGTTTCGCCCAAACGCAAGCCCAAGCCCAAGCCCAAGCCCAAGCCCAAACCCAAACGCAGACACAGACGCGGCCTGCGAGCCCGGCGGAAAGCTCCGCGGGGCCAGCCGAAGGGAACACTCTCGTTGCTCTTGAGGTGATCAACCTTCTCAAGAACATGTACGTCTCTGAGGTTGATGTGGCTGCTCTACTCAAGGCTTATGATGAGAAACATAGCATAGCCGACATGCTTGCCGTTCTCAACGACCCCTACACGCGCTATATGGACCCGGCCCAGTACCGCACCATGCAGGACGACATGAGGGGCACGTTCGACGGAATAGGCATCACCGTAGGCATCCGCGACGGGCAGCTCACGGTCGTGGCGCCGCTCAAGGGGACGCCCGGGGATCGGGCAGGCCTGCGGTCCATGGACAGGATCAAATTCATCGACGGTAAGTCCACGAAAGACATGGCCCTTGAGTACGCTGTGTCCCTCATGAAGGGGAAGAAGGGTACGGAGGTCGTGCTCGGCATTGAGCGCGACGAGGACGGCAAGACACGTTTCTTCGAGGTGAAGATAATCAGGGATACCATAAGGGTCCCCCACGTGGCTTCGGAGATGCTGGAGGACGGCATAGGTTACGTGCAGATTTCGTCCTTCTTTGGCGACGATACGATGGATGCCCTGAACCGCGAACTGGATGCCCTTGCCAGGCAAGAAATGCGGGGGCTTATCCTTGATCTGCGATATAACCCCGGCGGCTCGTTTCCCCTTGCGATCCAGGTGGCAAGCAGGTTCCTTCCGGCCGGTGCGCCGGTGGTGCACGTGGTCGGCAGGGACGGTCGCAGGGTCACCTATTACTCGGGCCGTGGACCCAAGGTCACCGTCCCGGTGGTGGTGCTCGTGAATGAGGCGAGCGCGAGCGCATCTGAGATCGTGGCCGGGGCGCTGCAGGATATGAAGGTCGCCACTATCGTCGGGGTGACGACGTTCGGCAAAGGGCTCGTCCAGACCATATACCCGCTCTCCGACGGGTCCGCGGTGTCCATCACAACTTCCAGGTATCTCACGGCAGGCGGCCACTCCATCGACAAGAAGGGCATAGTGCCTGACGTGGTGGTGAGTCTGCCGAAACCCGGGGATGCCCAGAAGGAGTCGCCGCAGGAGGCCCCGCGCGATGTGCAGCTTGACAGGGCTATCGAGATCCTCAAGGCCAAGATCCAGGGGCGCAAGGCGGCATAGAGCGACACAGGGCAACGGGACTTGCAGGCCGGCGTATAATGGTCTTGAACTGTCCGATTTGCGCGCAGGCAGGGAGTGGCCTGGATGTTTCCTTTCGGCAAGGTGATCGTGACAATTCTCATGCTGATCCCGCAGGTGCTTCTGCATCCCGCCTTCTGGATGGTGGTCGTGCTGGTGGCGATGCAGTACACGCGCATAGCCAGGATAGAACAGCGCGTGTTCGGTCAGGCTATCGAGTCTCCTGCTTCCCTCGTTCTCACGTCGCTTCTCCTCGGGGCTGCGGCGGGGTTCGTTGCAAGCCTCATCTTCGTGTTCGTGGGCGTCACGGTGACGGGGGCAGGGGTTGCGTTCCTGCTGCCCGTCGCCCTTGTGTTGATGCTCATCGACCCCAGGTTCCTGTGCTTTTCGTATGCCGGGGGGCTCCTCGCTCTCTCGAACCTGGTCTTCGGCGTCCCGAAGGTGGGCATACCTGAGATCATGATCCTCGTGGCCGTGCTGCACCTTTTGGAGAGCCTTCTCATCTGGACCACGGGGGACCAGGGAGCGCTGCCGCTGTACATGAAAACGCGCGACGGAAGCGTCGTCGGCGGCTTTCTTTTGCAGAAGTTCTGGCCGATACCGCTCGTGGGCATGATGCTGCTTACGCCACACTTGAGTGAGATCGAGAGCATAGCCCGCGGACTCATAAACATGCCCGACTGGTGGCCGCTCATCAAGCCCAACATAGCGGTGCCCGAGGGACGCGAGCTGCTTTTCGCCATGTTTGCTCTGCCCGCAGCGCTCGGGTACGGCGATTTCGCCGTCGCGAGGGCGCCGAAAGAGAGGAGCGCCCGGACGGCGCGCAGCCTGATGGCGTTCAGCGTGGTGCTGTTGGCGCTGGCGCTGGGCGCGTCGGTCTACCCCTGGATGCGCTGGCTTGCCGCCCTTTTCTCGCCGCTGGGGCACGAGATGGTGATAGCGGCGGGCAGGCGCGCCGAGACGAGGTCGAAGGCGATCTACGTTCCCGACCCGCGTGGCCTTAAGGTGCTCGATGTGGTGCCGCGCTCCCCGGCGGCGCGGATGGGTCTTCGTAGCGGGGACATCCTTATCGCCGTAAACGGCCAGCCCGTGAGGAGCACGGCGGACCTTCTGGACGCCATGAGCGGGTCTCCTCCATGGTTCTACATAGAGGCTGAGCGAGACGCCGGTCCGGCCGACGGCGGACACGGCGGCGGGCCTGGCGACGGCAGGCCGCTGCGCTTCACGAAGTCCATTTCGGGCGAGGTGGATAGGCTCGGCATCATCCCGGTGCCGGGTCCGGGCGACGAGGCCCACGTCAGCATCCCTGTGGCTGGCGTCGAAGGGCCGCTTGTGAAGTGGCTTCGGAGAAGATGAGAAAAGCTGACGTCCCTGCCCTGCGGCCGGGTCTATACACTGGTAAAACGCTTCTCCACCCGTTTGAGAACCTCAGGCATAGTCGTGTACTCCATCTCGTCAAGCGGTAGCCTGTGCGGCTCGAAAGGCCCCAGCGAGCGCATTGTGTCGGCAAGCTCGAGGGCCGTGCGGCGGGCGGGGTCGAAAGCCGGGTCGGCGAAGAGGTCCCTTGGGCCGATGAGCTTTCCGGCGGCGATCTGGAACCCGAGGGCGACGACCCTGGGCGGCCCGTCAAACCTGCTAGGAGTCGCGTCGTCAACGGATACCGGCATGAGCGGACCGTAGTGGGACCCGCGCATCCAGCCGGTGACGAGCATTGGGCGGGCGAAAGGCTCGAGGACCTCGCCAACCGCAGGGAGGCCGCTCTGGCAGCGCACGATCATGACCGGGTCGTCCTTGCCCACGTAGCGTCCGGCGATGAGGCTAAGCCTTTGGGTGGACGTGGCGCACGCGGGCTCTTCGCTTCCCCGTGGAAGCACGCGGCGTACGACATACCTGGACGGCGCGCCGATGAAAAGAAGCAGGTCATACATGTCCTCTGGACACGAGAACCTGGCGACCCGGTTCTCCATGAGATCCAGCACTTCGAACACGAATCCATCGTGCATCTTGGGGTCTATGACAAGCCCCGGCGTGGTGAACGGGTCGGCGAACATGCGGTAGATCGGCAGGTTCCACGCCCCGGGGCTGGTCTTGTCGGCGAGGAAGACTATAACAGGCTCGCTTGCCCTCTCTTCGAAGGACATCTCTGCACAGCCCGGTCCAAGTCCTTTTACGGTTCCGGAGAAGGAGTCCGCGAGGATGTCCTGTCCTGCTCCGTAGAGGTTGAGCTCCTTTGCCACGGCGGTCGTGCCCTGGAAGACGTCCCAGGCCAGGCGGTGGATGTCCTCGCTTTCGAGCCCGCGGGTGTGGGTCATGATGAGCGCGATATCATCGCCCACGTGAGCCACCCGATAGTCGATGAGCAGCGACCCTCTCTGGGGCGAGAGGAGATCCTCGGCCCGACCGAGCATGTCCGGGTGGACTGAGGTGTGTCCCACAAACCCTCCCGTATCGGCCTTGATGACGGAAATGGTTACCACACCACTCACCCTCCCACAGGATTATGCACAGAATGTATACACCAGGGGAGGGCACGTTCCTCTTATAGGTTTAGTCTAAGTATGAGGTCATTAGTTTTCTCTCGTCTTCCGAGGTCTTGGGTTGCCGGTGACTCAAAGAGAGAGTGCAACACCGGCAACCCTGCACGGCGCGTGCGCTCTCTGGAGCCGGCGATTACTTACGGCGATCTACTTAGGCTCGTTCTCGGTTCATTCGTCTGGGTTTGCGGGAGGCGGGGGCAGAGTACCAAGGGCTTCTTTCACGCGCTCGGCGGCTTTGCGGGTCATGCCGGGGACTTTCGCCAGGTCCTCGATGCTCGCCTCGCGCATGGCTCGCACCGAGCGGAACGCCGTTATGAGGGCCTTAAGGCGCTTTTCGCCGATGCCGGGGACCTCCTCCAGCATGGAGAGGGTCGCGCGCTTCGTGCGAAGCTGCCGGTGGTACGACACGGCGAACCTGTGGGCCTCGTCGCGCACGCGCTGGAGCAAGAAGAGTGCTTTTGAGTCTCTGGGCAGGGCGATGGGGTCGGGCCTGCCCTCGAGGAACACGAGCTCATGCTCCTTGGCAAGGCCCGCAGCTGGAACCTCTTCGGCCAAGCCGAACTCGCGCAGCGCCTCAAGGGCCGCGTTGAGCTGGCCCTTTCCGCCGTCGATCAGGATTAGGTCAGGCAGTACGCCCGGTGCTCGTGCGGCTTTGGCGTCCCCCGAGACCTTCGCACCTCTCGCGTCTTCGGCTGGTCTCCTACCCGGAAGGTCGGAGGCGTTCGTTTCCCCTGCTTCGGCCGGGCCTTCACCTTCGGGGAGGGGATGGGCCGCACCAGTGCCACCGGGCGCGGCGACGCTCGCGGGGTGCCGTCGTTGCCGCTCGTGTTCCCCTCGACTCTGATGCCCTGCGTGCCCCTCGCGCCGCTCCTGCCCTTCGCGCAGCGCTCTCCGGCATCGCCTCGCGACCACCTCGCGCATCATGGCGAAGTCGTCCTGTCCCTCCACGGTCTTGATCTTGAACCGCTTATATGCGGACTTGAGCGGGTGCCCGCCTTCGAAGACCACCATCGACCCGACCGCGTCGGTGCCCTGGATGGTGGATATGTCGAACGCCTCTATCCTGCGTGGCAGCCTCGGAAGCCCGAGCGCCTCCTGAAGTTCCACGAGGGCGCCCTCCTCCATCTCGGCGGCGCGCATGGCGCGCGCCCGGGCCTCCTCCAGGCCGAGCCTGGCGTTATCGTGCACCATGTCCACAAGACGCTTCTTCTCGCCGCGGTGCGGCACGGTGATGCGCACCTTCGAGCCGCGAAGGGTGCTGAGCCACGAGGCGATGGAGTCGACATCGTCGCCGAGGTCTGACTGCACCACGATCTCGCCGGGCACGAACGCGGCTGCCGCGTAGTACTGTTTGACGAAGGCTGCGAGCATCTCCGCGTCGGGCGTGTCATCGGAGTTCGCCATGAAGAATCGCTTGTGACCCACGAGCTTGCCGCCGCGCACGAAGAAGATCTGCACGCAAGCTTCAGCGCCGTCCTCGTTTTGCGCGAAGCCGATGACGTCGAGGTCCTGGGGCGACTTCAGCACCACCTTCTGCCTTTCCATGACGCGCTCCATTGCCCGTATTCGGTCACGCAGGGCGGCCGCGGTCTCGAAATCCAGCAGGTCCGACGCCGCCTGCATCCGCCGCTTCATTTCCCGGACAAGCTGGTCTTGCCGCCCTTCCAGGAACAGGACGATCTGCTTCACAAGCTCAGCATAAGCCTCGCGCGTTATGGCTCCTGCGCACGGAGCAAGGCATTTGCCGATATGGTAGTTGAGGCATGGCCGCTCGCGCGAGTCCTCGGTGATCTTCTTCGAGCACCCGCGGACGGGGAAGAGACGCCTGAGGAAGGCGAGGGTGTCGCGCATCCCACTGACGTCGGGGTATGGTCCAAAGTAGCGCGACCCGTCCTGCTCGACCCTGCGCGTGACGAGCACCCTCGGGAACGGCTCCGCCAGTGTGACCTTGATGAACGGGTAGGTCTTGTCGTCTCTGAGCCTAACGTTGTACCGCGGGCGATGCCGCTTGATGAGGTTGTTCTCCAGGATTAAGGCCTCAACTTCGGAGTCGGTGACCACGTACTCGAAGTCGGCGATGTGCTCGATGAGCGCCTGCGTGCGCCTGGGGAGGCCCTCCGGCGACTGAAAATACGAGCGCACTCTGTTCCTGAGAGAAGACGCCTTCCCGACGTAGATGACGCGCCCTGTTGCGTCTTTCATGATGTAGACCCCCGGCCTATCGGGCAGGTCCTTCACCCTGTCGTGAAGGCTTTCCCTCGCTGTAGCCCTGTCCCTGTCCCTGTCCCTGTTCTTGTCGCTGTGGCCGGCCGTGGGCCGACCTTCGGTTACAGCCGTGAGCTCAGCGTTGGGCACCTGACTCATATCCCCAGCACCTTCCTGAGGAACTGTCCGGTGTAGGACCGCTCGCATCTTGCGACCTCCTCCGGGGTGCCGCACGCCACGACCGTGCCGCCGCGCTCTCCGCCTTCCGGACCAAGATCTATGATATAGTCCGCCGTCTTGATGACGTCAAGGTTGTGCTCGATGACGATCACGGTGTCCCCGGTGTCCACGAGGCGGCCCAGCACGTTCAGAAGCTTTTCGATGTCGGCGAAGTGAAGCCCGGTGGTAGGCTCGTCCAGGATATAAAGGGTCCGGCCGTTGCTCCGCCTGCTAAGCTCGGTCGCGAGCTTCACCCTCTGGGCCTCTCCGCCGGAGAGCGTGGTGGCCGGCTGGCCCAGCTTGATGTAGCCGAGGCCCACGTCGTTGAGGGTCTCCAGCTTGCGACGGATCCTCGGAAGGTTCTTGAAGAACTCCAGCGCCTCGTCGACCCGCATGTCGAGCACGTCGGCGATGCTCTTGCCCCTGTACTTGATCTCAAGCGTCTCGCGGTTGTAGCGCTTCCCCCTGCACACCTCGCACGGAACGTACACGTCTGGCAGGAAGTGCATCTCTATCTTGATGATGCCGTCCCCCTTGCATGCCTCACAGCGTCCACCCTTCACGTTGAAGCTGAACCTGCCTGGGCTGTACCCCCGCACCTTCGCCTCGGGGGTGAGCGCAAAGGTCTCCCGTATCAGGTCGAACGTCCCGGTGTAGGTCGCAGGGTTCGAGCGCGGCGTGCGCCCGATGGGCGACTGGTCCACGTCGATGACGCGGTCGAGGTGCTCGATCCCGAGGACGGCGTCGTGGGCGCCGGGCTTCACCGCGGCCCGGTTCAGCTCGTGGGCGAGCTTCCGATGAAGGATCTCGTTTATGAGCGTACTCTTGCCGGACCCTGAGACCCCCGTGACGCAGACGAACACCCCCAGCGGGATCTCTACGTCGATGTTCTTCAGGTTGTGCTCGCGCGCGCCCTTTATCAGGAGGGACTTGCCGTTGGGCGAGCGGCGGCGTGGCGGCACGAGAATGCGCCGCTTACCTGCGAGGTACTGACCGGTGATGGAGTTCTCGCAGGCGATGATGTCATCGATGGTGCCCGACGCGACCACATACCCGCCCTCCGCACCGGCACCCGGACCGATGTCTATAATGTGGTCCGCGGCGCGAATGGTCTCCTCGTCGTGCTCTACGACAAGCACGGTGTTCCCCAGGTCGCGCAGGCGTTTGAGGGTATCGACGAGGCGCTTGTTGTCGCGCTGGTGTAGCCCGATGCTCGGCTCGTCCAGGATATAAAGGACACCGACCAGGCTCGACCCGATCTGCGTCGCAAGCCGGATCCGCTGCGCCTCGCCACCTGCAAGCGTGCCGGCGGCCCTGTCGAGGGTGAGGTAGTCGAGGCCGACGTTTACCAGGAACCCCAGCCTCTCCCGTATTTCCTTGAGGATCTGCTTCGCTATCGTGGCCTCGCGCTCGGTCAGTGAGAGTTTCTCGAAAAACTCCCTCGCCTCGGAGCACGACATGGCGGTCACTTCCATAATGGACTTGCCGCCAACCTTCACGGCGAGACTCTCGGGCTTAAGGCGCGCGCCGCGGCATGCGGGGCAGGGCCTTGCCGTTACGAACCGCTCTATCTCCTCGCGTGCCGCCTCTGAGTGGGCCTCCCTGTAGCGGCGCTCAAGGTACGGCACGACGCCTTCGTAGTAGCTCTCGTGCCAGACGAGCTCGCCCGCGAAGTTGTGATACTGGTATCGGAACCGCTCTCTGCCCGCGCCGTAGAGGAGGATTCGCTGTTGTTCCTCGGGGAGGCGGCCGATGGGCACGGACGGGTCTATTCCGAACCGCTTGCACACCGCCATGACCCGATTGGCGAAGTAATCGCTGCGCGTTCCCTGCCAGGACCTCTCCCACGGCACGATGCCGCCCTCGACTATGCTCCTATCTAGGTCGAGGACGAGTTCGGGGTCGATCTCCTCCTTGGTGCCGAGGCCAGCGCACTCGGGACATGCGCCGTAGGGACTGTTGAACGAGAACATCCTCGGCGCAAGCTCTTCAAAGCTCACCCCACAGTCAGGGCACGCGAACTTCTCGCTGAAGACGAGGTCTTCGCCGTTTTCGCCGCCCACCACGTTGACGATGGCCACCCCCTCACCACGCCTCATGGCGAGTTCGAGGGAGTCGGCGAGGCGGTTTTCAATGCCGGGACGTATGACGAGGCGGTCCACGACGACCTCGATCGTGTGGATCTTGTAGCGCTCGAGGGATATGTCTTCATCAACGCCGTGCACCTCGCCGTTGACCCGGACGCGGACGAACCCTTCCTTCCGTATGTCCTCGATCACTTTCTTGTGCTCGCCCTTCTTGCCCCGGATGACCGGGGCGAGGACCTGCACTCTCGTGCCCTCGCCGAGCGTCATGACCTGGTCGACGATCTGCTGCACCGTTTGCTGGGTGATGGGCTTGCCGCACTTCGGGCAGTGGGGCTTCCCGATCCTGGCAAAGAGGAGTCGCAGGTAGTCGTATATCTCCGTGACCGTGCCCACGGTGGACCTGGGGTTCCGGCTCCCGCTCTTCTGGTCTATCGCGATGGCTGGGGACAAGCCCTCGATGTAGTCCACGTCCGGCTTGTCCATCTGGCCGAGGAACTGCCTGGCGTACGCCGAGAGCGACTCCACGTAGCGGCGCTGGCCTTCGGCGTAGATGGTATCGAAGGCCAGGGAAGACTTGCCCGAACCGGAAAGACCAGTGATGACCACCAGCCTGTCCCTGGGGATCTCAAGGTCTATATTCTTCAGGTTGTGCTGGCGCGCACCCCTGACGATTATCTGGTGCTTGCTCACTCTTCGTTGCCTCCGAAAACACACTTGGTGGGCTGCCGGTGTTGCGCTCTCTCTTTGGGTCACCGGCAACCCCTCCCAAAAGTCGGGAGGATTTCTGCACCCTCACTTAGGACGCGAACCGGCGCCTGAGGGCGCGAATCCTGTCGCGTAGCTCTGCAGCACGCTCGAACTCAAGCGCCTGCGCCGCCCTGCGCATCTCGTCCTCGAGGGTGCGGATGAACGCCGCAAGCTCCTTGTCGGACATCCTCTCCACCGCTTCGGCCTCGGCCCTGGACGCACCAGCCTCCGACCCGGTCCGATCCCCGGCCATGGCCACGGCCTGGGCCGCAGCCCTGTATGCGGGCCTCTCCTCGGCGGCCCTCGCGAACTCCGCGATGTCGTGGACAGCCTTCTTGATGGACTCGGGGGTTATGCCGTGGCGCTCGTTGTACTCCATCTGTATCCTGCGCCGCCTGTTGGTCTCGTCGATGGCGCGCCGCATGGACTGGGTCATGGTGTCGGCATACATGATCACCTTGCCGTGGACGTTGCGCGCGGCCCGCCCGATGGTTTGGATGAGCGATGTCTCGGAGCGCAGGTAGCCTTCCTTGTCGGCGTCGAGGATCGCTACGAGGGACACCTCGGGCAGGTCCAGACCCTCGCGCAGCAGGTTTATGCCGACGAGGACATCGAAGTCGCCGAGCCGCAGGTCCCGCAGGATCTCCACGCGCTCCAGGGTGTCGATCTCGGAGTGGAGGTACCGAGCCTTTACACCGACGTCCACCAGGTAGTCGGTGAGGTCCTCGGCCATTTTCTTCGTGAGGGTCGTCACCAGGACGCGCTCGCCGGCGTCCACCCGCGCACGGATCTCGGCGAGCAGGTCGTCTATCTGGTTCCTCACGGGACGCACCTCGACCTCCGGGTCGACCAGCCCGGTCGGACGTATGATCTGCTCCACGACCTGGCTGCTCACGCGAAGCTCGTAGGGCCCGGGCGTTGCAGACGCGAAGATGACCTGGTTCACGCGCTGTTCGAACTCCTCGAACGTGAGCGGGCGGTTGTCGAAAGCCGACGGCAGCCTGAACCCGTACTCAACCAGGTTCTCTTTGCGTGACCGGTCGCCCGCGTACATCGCGTGCAACTGGGGCAGCGTCACGTGCGACTCGTCGACGATCACGAGGAAGTCGTCGGGGAAGTAATCGAGCAACGTAGCCGGCGGCTCGCCCGGCTGCCTTCCGGTGAGATGGCGAGAGTAGTTTTCAATACCCTGGCAGTAGCCCACTTCGGCTAACATCTCCAAATCGTAGCGGGTCCGTTGCTCGAGTCTTTGGGCCTCGAGCAGCTTCCCGGCAGCGCGAAGCTCGGCGAGCCGCTCCTCCAGCTCCTGCTCGATGCTGACAAGCGCGCGCTTCAGCTTCTCGTCGCTGGTGATGAAGTGCGTGGCCGGGAAGATCGTCACCGAGTCCCTGTCTCGGACTACCTCGCCGGTGAGCACGTCCACTTCGAGGATACGATCGATCTCGTCTCCGAAGAACTCTATCCTGATGGCGTTCTCGCCGTAAGCCGGGATTATCTCCACCACGTCGCCCCGGACCCTGAAGGTGCCCCGCGTGAACCCGATGTCGTTCCGCGCATACTGAATGCTTACGAGCTTCCTCAGGACGGCGTCCCTGTCGGCTTCACTGCCCCGGCGAAGCATCAGCGTCAGGTTCTTGTAGTCTTCGGGCGACCCGAGACCATATATGCACGAGACGCTCGCCACGATTATGACGTCGCGCCGCTCGAACAGGGCGCTCGTCGCGGCGTGCCGCAGCCGGTCGATCTCGTCGTTTATGGACGAGTCCTTCTCGATGTAGGTGTCGGTCTGCGGGATGTACGCCTCCGGCTGGTAGTAGTCATAGTAGCTCACGAAGTATTCGACGGCGTTCTCTGGGAAGAGCGCCCGAAACTCGCTACATAGCTGCGCCGCGAGCGTCTTGTTGTGGGCGATCACCAGCGTGGGCTTCTGCACCTCCTGGATCACGAGGGCATCCGTGAACGTCTTCCCGGTGCCCGTGGCCCCAAGGAGCGTCTGATACCTGTAGCCGGCCCTTATGCCCTCCGCGAGCTCCCGCGCGGCCCTGGGCTGGTCACCCTTGGGTTTCAGATCGGTTCTGAGCTTGAACTCGTTCACTTCCAGCGTACTGCCCCCTTACGGTGGCTCGCGCTCCGAACCGGCCGTCGACGGTGCCCCCGCACTTAGCCGTCACTCGCGTGCGACCGTCAAGCACCTGTCATGCGAATGCCGCCCGCGCCAGCCTCCGTCATCCCACTGTACAATTCTAAGACAGCTGTGCCGCATGCGCAACGTCATCGGCCCTGCCGCCTTGCCTTCCACCTGAGCGTGCCCAGCATATAGCAGTATTGCCTCTTGCTGCGCGAACATACATTCGATACATGCCCCGAATTTCCTGCCGAACACATTGTGACTTTTTCGTATGGTGTGTTGTCGATTCAGCAATGTGCGACCTGCCTCAAGGGACTGCCAGGGGGGTTACGAGAAAAAAGATCAGGGGACTTATTGACAGGTGAACCAGGTGGATCTATGATGTTAATAACGAGCTTAAGATGATTAAGGGTACGATTGACGATATTGAAGGGAGTGAGACTATGAGACGAAGGGCGCTGGGTAGATGCCCTGTATGCGGGGAAGCCTTCGACGTGACGAGGCTGTCGTGTCCGAGGTGCGAGACCTCTATAGAAGGCCGGTTCGAGACATGCAAGTTCTGTCAGCTTTCCAACGAGCAGAAGGACTTCGTGGAGATCTTCATCAAGTCTCGCGGCAACATCAAGGAAGTGGAGAGGGAACTCGGCGTGTCATATCCTACAGTCCGGGGCCGGCTTGACGCGATCATCCAGGCCCTCGGCTACCCCGTAGAGCGCGAGAAGGAGGATGAGGCGCAGACCGCCGCAAGGCGTAAGGGAATCCTGGACTCGCTCGCAAAGGGCGAGATACATGCGGAAGAAGCGATCAAGCTTCTCAAGCAGCGATGACGTTCTGCCAATCGGCAACCCAGAGGGAGGGAGCATCGTGCGGGAAGAGCACATGATGATCCTGAAGATGCTTGAAGAGGGCAAGATCACGAGCGAGGAGGCCGCGGCTCTTATCGATGCCCTGGACGAGGCGGTGGAGGGTGAGGAGGGTGCCCCTTGCGAAGGCGGGGAGGGCAGTCCCGGGCTTCGGGAGGCTGCCAGGGAAGCGGGGCAGACCGGCGAAGAGCGAAAAGATGCTACTGGCGCCTGCGCTGGCGCAGGCGCTGGCGCAGGTGCACACGCACGTGCAGGTGCGGGTGCAGGCGCTGGCGCAGACGCAGGTGCTGCTACTGGGGATGCCGCCGGAACGGAAGGACGCGACGCTGACGAAGGCGGCAGGGCGTGGGGGACCGTTGGACATGGGCCGGACTTCGCCAAGATCCGCGCCCTCGCGGACAAACTGGCGCATCTCGCTGAAGCTTCCTACGGCCCGGCCCTCGAGAGCCTCGCGGAGCGCATCGAGAAGACTGTAGAGAGGGCGATGAAGGAGAAGGAGCGCGCTATAGAGCGCGCCATGCGTGCGAAGGAACGCGCTGCGGAAAAGCTCGGTGAGGATTTCTCCCAGCCCCATCTGCGGTTTAGATGGGGTGAGCCATCGGCCTGGGTGGAGGCCTTCACCGAGCCGTTTTTGGGCGCCTTCGCCCCGGGGGTTAGGGTGAAGAAGACCTTCGAGGGCAGTTTCGACGCAAAGGTCAACAGGGTGACCATAGAAGCTACCACGTCCAACGGCGGCATCACCATCGAGCCGTGGGACGGCCCGGGGTTCCGCGTGGAGATCCGGGCACGAGTGAGAGGCGCGGCGGGCGACCCCGGCGCTGCCCAGGCCCGGCTGGAGGACTCCATCGAGTACGAGACTGGTCCAGGCCGGCTCAGGATCGACTGCAGCGGCGGGAAGGTGGTGAGCGGGGCGGCGCTCACGATTCAGCTTCCGCGAGGCTTCCAGTACGACCTGGACCTTGAGACGTCCAACGGCAAGGTCGAGGTCGGTACGCTGGAGTGCGGGACCATCGAGGTGGAGACGTCCAACGGTCGAATCGATCTTGACGGCGCCAGGGCTGTCGTCGCCAAGCTCGAGACGTCCAACGGTCGCATCCAGTGCAAGGGGGCCGCGAAGAAGCTGGTTGCAGAGACCTCGAACGGGAGCATCTTCGTGGCTCCCGCCAGGCCCGCAGGCAACGCCGTTTATGAGCTTGAAACGTCCAACGGGTCCATAGAGGTTCAGCTTGCCGCATCTGGCGATGTCGGCTATTCTATAGAAGCTGAGACCTCGCACGGAGGTATTCACGTCGATCTGCCGAACCTCGTATACCAGGTGAACACGAGGTCCATGGGACACAAGGAGATCGTGGCCTCGACTGCCGAATACGAAGCAAGAGCCAACAAGTTGCGGATCAAGGCGGAGACGTCGAACGGCTCCATAACAATCATCGGAGCGGGTGCCGTTGCCGATGGCTCAGGGCAGGACGTGCCTCCGCATACGCCTGACACGTCGGGTATGCCGGGTGCGCCCGGCGCGCCGGGTACGCCGGGTCTGCCCGAGTCGGAGTCGCAAGCCTGATCGTCGGATGGTGGCCGGACCCATTCTGGAGGTTGAGGAGGACGATCACGATGATCGATGAGAAGAGACAGATACTGACGATGGTTCAGGAAGGGAAGATCTCCGTGGACGAGGGGCTCAAGCTCCTCGAGGCCCTGGAAAGCTCGGTGCCCGGGCAGCCCGGCGGGGCGGGCGCGGGCAGGCCCGCGAAGATGCTGCGGGTGCGCGTTTTTGATGCCGAGGACAACACCAAGGTGAACGTCAACATCCCGCTCGCCCTTGCGAAGGTGGCGATGAAGTTCATACCAAAGAATGTGGCCGAGGAGATCAAGGAACAGGACATCGATCTGGACGAGATCCTTGCGAGCATCACGGATGCCACGATGGGCAAGATCGTGGACATCGATAGCGACGAGGCGAAGGTGGAGGTCTATGTCGAGTGACTCTGAACCACGCGTGAAGAAGGGCGGGGCAGCCCGCGTCTGTGAGGCTGCCCCGCGGCGGGGCCGAACGATGTCTCGCCCGGCGGGTATGCCAGCCCGGCCGCGATTCCCCTCGTGTTTTCTGCTGGTGACCCTGCGGTTCCCCGGGTGGCGTGGGGCTATCCCCATCGTCTTCCCGCTCTTCGTGCTCGAGGACCTGCTGGAGTCGGCGGGCTACCTCATGTCGGTGCTCTTTTTCCTGTGTCCTGCCCTCTGCCGAAAAGCACGGGTGGACTTGGGGAAGGGACGGCACTCACTGCGCGGCGCAGCCGCAGCCGAGGGCGGCCATTGCTCGTATGCCTGCGACTCTTGCGCTGATGCGTCGGGCCCCAGAGTAGAACATGGCCGGAAGAGGGAACGGTTTTCCATCGAATTCGGTCCTTCATGGCTCTTCGGCCTTGCCAGGGTTGTGAGGACCTTGAGGTACCAGGGGGGGTTCACACTGGTCGAGGTGTCCGAGGGATCCAGCGGAACTGAAATAGCGGTTCGGCTCGTCTAAGTGTGAGTTGCGAGGTCTGTGCGGAATGCAGCGTCGGCGGTACGAGACGGAATGCGGACCTTGTGTGCGGTTCCGCTTTCGGGCAACCCGCTTGTTCCGCACGCCGGAAGGGGGATGAAGCCTTGCCCGCGAAAGGTTTTCTAGTGAGATGCCTCATAAACGCAGTCATACTGCTGCTGATCCCATACATCATGGGGCCGGCGGTCCAGGTGAGTGGCGTTCTGCCGGCGCTCGTCGCCGCGTTCGTGCTCGGGATCGTAAACGCCCTGATACGGCCGGTCCTCATCATCCTGTCGCTGCCGATCCAGGTGCTCACGCTCGGGCTTTTCACATTCGTCATCAACGGGCTCATGCTATGGCTCGTTGCGAGCTTGGTGGGGGGCTTTTACATAGCTGGCTTCTGGCCCGCCGTCCTGGCCTCCATCTTGCTTTCCATCGGTAGCAGCGTCCTGAGCTTCCTGGTGCGCGACCGATCTGATGAATAGAAGACGAGCAGAAAATGAATCAGGAAATGGACCAAGGGCGGGGCGGCAACCTGGCCGCTCGCCCCAGGCGGGGTGGTTGAGATCGGAATAAGGCTTGTTGCGATCGACGTCGATTTCACTCTCATAGGAAGCGACCTTAAGATCAAGGACCGCACCAAGGCTGCCATACGGGCGGCCGCCGAGGCAGGTTGCATAGTCACCCTTGCAAGCGGGCGGATGTTCCGGGCCACCGCTCCCTTCGCGGAGGAACTCGGGATCGACGCCCCCCTCATCACGTACGACGGCGCGCTCATCAAGGCGGCAAAGACGCACGAAGTCATAAGCCACAGGCCTGTGTCCCTGGAGCAGGCAAGGGAGGTCGTGGCCTACGCACAACAGGAGGGCCTTCACCTCAACGTGTATATGGATGACACCCTGTACGTCGAGCGTTACGACGAAGAGGCGCTCTCGTACATGGCTCATGCAAAGGTCGAGGCCGTGGCCGTCGGCGACCTCGACGCCTTCGTGAATCGCGCCCCCACGAAGCTCCTCATAATTGCCTCGAAGGAGGACGTGGACCGACGCTTGCCCGAGTTCAAAGCGCGTTTCGGCGATCGCCTCCATGTGGTCCGCTCTATGCCGCGCTACGTTGAGTTCACCGCTGCCGACGTATCCAAGGGGTCGGCTCTCGCCATCCTCGCCCGGCACCTCGGCGTTTCTCGGAACGAGGTAATGGCGCTGGGCGACAGCGAGAATGACATATCGATGCTTGAGTACGCTGGGATTGGGGTCGCGGTCAGGAACGCCGCCGATGAGGTCAAGAAGGCTGCGAACTACGTTACCGAGGGTGAGAGCGGCGACGGCGTGGCGGAGGCCATGTCCCGATTCGTGCTGGGTTAGGCGCTTCAGCGCGGCCCTCTTCTGACGGGCATTCGCCCAGCCCGGACGGGTGGCTGGCATTGTGCGTGGTGCGGCACCGGACGCCGAAAACCCCAAGTGAGGGTGCAGAAATGCTCTCGACGTTGGGAGATGGTGCCGGTGCTTCCACGAGGGGTGTCAGGTCCCGGCCACTTGCACTGCGGGCTTGGCTCAGGAGAAGCGCGCCCCGCGTGGAGCGCTGTCCAGGAGCGCGACGCCGGCAACCGAGCGGCTGCTGAAAAACCGGGAGGAGCTAACGAACCGTCCTCTGGGAGCAAGGGCAGCATGGCTCTCGGCGAGTGTTCGGACGGGCATGGCGGCGTACTGCCTGCGCAGGTGCGTCCGGACCTTGCGTGTGGCAAGCCAGGGCGAGCTGATGGGTCTGTTCTGGCCTGTTGGCCGGCTCCAGGTTGCCGCTGATCGCGCGGCACATACACCCTGTTGGCCTCTGCATAGCGGCACGCTCACGGGCCCTGGAGATGCCCGCTGGTGACCGGCGCGGCGCCGTGCCACGGGCAGGTCTCGGTGGGTACGGCCTCCGCCTTGAATATCTCCCATCGCGTGTTGGGGCACGCCGGAGTGGCAAGGCACCCGGTCTCATGGCAGATCTCTCGGGATACAATCCCCGGCGGCCGCCGAAACGTGGCGGGAGGCCTGTCCGCCAGCGCCTCCTTCATAAAATCGGCCCAGATGGGCGCGGCGGCGGCCCCGCCCGACCTCCCGAGAGGGGTGGCGGGGTCGTCGTACCCTGCGTACACGGAGCATACAAGGTCCGGTGTATATCCTACGAACCATGCGTCGGTATAGTTCTGAGTGGACCCAGTCTTACCCGCGGCTGGTCGGGCAACCTTGTCCGCGATGTTCGCAGCTGTCCCCCACTTGCTTATAACCTGCTTGAGGATGTCGGTTACGATGAAGGCGGTCCTCGGGTCCAGCACCTGGCTTACGCGGGGTCGGTTTCGCAGAAGCTCGCGGCCGCGCCTGTCCTTGACCGACACGATGAACATGGGCTCGACGCGCTTGCCTCCGTTGGCGAACGGTGCGAACGCCGCGGCCATCTCGAGCGGTGTGACTTCGGACGTCCCGAGGACGAGCGAGAGGTGGGGTCGAAGAGGGCTCTTGATGCCGAGTCGCCTCGCGTACTCGGCGCCCTTCTCAGGCCCGATGATGCTCGCGAGATGGACCGAGACCACATTGCACGAGACCACGAGGGCCTCCCGTAGCGTGAGCATACGAAAGTGATACTCGAACCGGCCGTAATCCGTGGGCGCATAGGGCGTCCCCGCCGACCAGAAGGTCAAGGGCTCGCAGGTGAGCGTGGTTGCCGCTGTGAAGCCGCTGTCCAGCGCTGCCGCGTAGAAGAAGGGCTTGAATGCTGAGCCGGGCTGTCTCCTCGCCTGGGTCGCTCGGTTGAACTGGGTCTCATGAAAGCTTCTCCCCCCGATGAGCACGCGCACGTGGCCGTTCCTCGGGTCGATGGCGACAAGCGCTCCCTGAGGCTGAACGACCGGTCCGACGGGCGTCTCCGGGGTGAGCGCGTCAAGCCCTATTCCGAACGCCTTCTCTGCGGCCCTCTGCATGGACATATCGAGGGTGGTGTACACCTTCAGGCCGCCCGAGTACAGGAGGTTCCCGCCATCGCCAAGGCGACGGAGGACCTCTTCCATGACGTAGTCCACGAAGTAGGGCGCCGCCCTGATCTCGCGGGTGCCGAGCCCCACGAGCCTGGGCGGCTCTCGCGCCGCCTCCCGGGCCTGGGCCCGAGTGATGTAGCCCGCCGAAACCATTCTGTCCAGCACGACCCTGCGTCTATCTAGAGCGGCCTGCATGTCCCGGTACGGCGAGTAATAGAACGGTCCCCTGGTGAGGCCCGCGAGCATCGCGGCTTCTCCAAGTGAGACGTCTCGAGCGCTCTTGCCGAAGTAGAGCCGCGCCCCGGCTTCGACCCCGTACGCCCCGTGTCCAAGGTATACGAGGTTGAGGTAGCGCTCGAGGATCTCGTCCTTGGAGAATTTCAGCTCCAGGTAAAACGTGAGGAAAAGCTCCGCTACCTTTCGCCCGATGGTCCGCTCCGGCGGCAGGAACATGTCCTTGGCAAGCTGCTGGGTTATGGTGCTGCCGCCTTCCACGATGCGTCCAGCGCGGATGTTCCGTACGAGCGCCCGCGCGATGCCGATGGGGTCGATGCCAGGGTGCCTGTAGAAGCGTTTGTCCTCCACGGCGATGACCGCCTCGCGCAGTCGAGGTGAGATGGCCGAGAGCGGCACCTCGATGCGGTTGCCTGCAACGGTCGACGTGATGGCTTCACCCCGGATGTCGTAGAACACGCTGCCGACTTGCTTCCCTGGCACCGGGAACACGCGGACGAGCGCGAAGGCCACCACGATGGTGGCAACAGCCGCGAACACGATGGACCGCCACCGGGCGCCTGGACGCCGCCCGCCCGTCCTGCCGGGTCCATCTTGCGGACAGTGTCTAACGCGCTGAGCGTGCTGCCTACGTTGATTGTGCTGGCCGTGCCCTTCCCGCAAACTCCGCGCCTCGCCCCCGCCGGGTAAACTGGCGCGCCGGGAGCGACCGGCCCCGGCACTACCCCGGCCTTCGGTGCAAAGCTAAGTGAGGGTGCAGAAATGTCCCCGATTCTTGGGAGGGGTTGCCGGTGACTCAAAGAGAAAGTGCAACACCGACAGCCCGGCAACTACTGGCAAAGGGACGAAAACTAACGCACCCTCACTTAGTATGTCCCTGCACTCTGAGGAGGAAAAGCGCGACGCGTATAGAATCACGCGTAGATTGGCACGTAGTTGTTAGACCCCTGCGGAAGGAGAGATCTTGAAATGGTACACATCGAAGTCATCAAGAGCCTGGCGCAGAAGACTGACTCCAAGATCGTCATGGCGATAGTGGACGGCCTGGGCGGCCTTCCCCATCCCGATACCGGGCGAACCGCCCTGGAGTCGGCCCGCACGCCGAACCTCGACGCCCTCGCGGCGAAGTCCAGTTGCGGCCTGGTGGAGCCGGTGGGGATTGGGATCACGCCCGGCAGCGGCCCGTCCCACCTTGCCCTCTTCGGGTACGATCCTCTAAAGTACGAGATAGGCAGGGGCGTGCTCGAGGCCCTCGGGGTGGGGGTCGAACTCGAGCGGACCGACGTGGCCGCCCGTGGTAACTTCTGCACCGTGGATGAGTCCGGCGTCATCACCGACAGGCGCGCAGGGAGGATTCCCACGGAGAAGAACCGCGAGCTTGTTGACATGCTCCGCAAGATCCGCGTTGACGGCGCTGAGGTCATCCTCGAGCCCGGCAAGCTGCACCGGTTCGTGGCGGTGTTCCGGGGAGAGGGGCTGTCCGGGGACATCGAGGACACCGACCCACAGCACGCGGGCGAGAAACCGAAGCCTGCCGTGCCCCGCACTCCCGAGGCCGAGCGCACCGCGACGGTCATCAACCAGTGGCTCGACAGGGCGAGGGCTGTGCTGCGCGACCAACACCCCGCGAACATGGTCCTGCTCCGGGGCTTTGCGAAACACCCTGACATACCGACCATGTCGGAGGCCTTCAAGCTTACCCCAGCAGCCATCGCCACCTACCCGATGTATCGGGGCGTGGCGCGGCTGGTGGGTATGGAGGTCCTTGAGACAGGTGCGACCGTCGAGGACGAGGTGAGGACCCTCCGAGAGAACTTTGGGAGGTTCGACTTCTTCTACCTCCACGTCAAAGACACCGATAGCGCCGGGGAGGACGGCAACTTCGCTCGCAAGGTCGAGGTGGTCGAGGAGTTTGACCGGCACCTCCCCGCTATTCTGGAGCTTGCGCCCGACGTCCTGGTGGTGACAGGGGACCACTCCACGCCCGCCACCCTCAAAGCCCATAGCTGGCATCCGGTGCCCTTCCTTATTTCCTCGAAGTGGGTGAGGCCCGACCGGGTCTCGGGGTTCGGCGAGACAGCCTGCGCGGGCGGATCCCTCGGCACGTTCCCGTCCCTCGGCGCGCTACCCCTTGCTATGGCGCACGCCCTCAAGCTGGCCAAGTTCGGGGCGTAGCCCTGGGCTGCTGCGCTTATGCGCCTCTGTGCCCCTGCGCCCCGCCGCATCGCCTGACCCTGACCGGCGACGCGGCGGGGCTCCTCCTCGCTGGCTCCATGCAATACCAGCCGCCGAGCCTTGCGCGAGTGCATACAAACGTATAGTATATAGTTGTGGCGGAGGCTGCAAGCAGGACCGGAGCCGAGGGGGAGGCCCATGCCGTTCGACATCAGCCTGGCAAGGTTCGTTGAGGACCTTGCCAAGATAAATGCCAGGCAGGCTGTCAGCGCGGTAGCAGATATCCTCATCGTAGCGTACGTCATTTATAAGATACTTGTGATCATCCGGGGAACAAGGGCGGTGTCTCTGCTGAAGGGCATCGCCATTCTGTTTGTCGCCACCATGGTCAGTAACCTCCTCGGCCTGCGGACCGTATACTGGCTGTTGCAGAAAACCATCACCATGCTCTTTGTGGCCCTGCCCATCGTCTTCATGCCGGAGATGCGCAGGGCGCTCGAGCAGATCGGCCGCGGCGGCCTTTTCGCGGGCCCTCTCGGGTTTCTCGGGAAGGAGGATGCAGCGAAGCTGATCTCCGACGTGGCGCGGGCGGCGGCGATGATGGCCCGTGAAAAAGTCGGGGCGCTCATCGTGATCGAGCGCGAGACCGGCGTCGCAGAGCTCATGGAGACCGGGACGAAGATCGACGCCGTGGTCTCTGCAGAGCTTCTCGTCAACATATTCACACCGAATACTCCTCTTCACGACGGCGCAGCAATCATCAAAGGCAACAGGATCGTGGCGGCCGGCTGTTACCTGCCGCTCACAGAGAACCCGGCCGTAAGCAAGAGGCTTGGGACGAGGCACAGAGCTGCGCTGGGCCTCACGGAACAGTCCGACGCAGCCGTCGTGGTCGTTTCGGAGGAGACCGGGGTCATCTCCCTGGCGTTCAACGGCAAGCTTACACGCTACCTTGACGAAGGCGCCCTGAGGGATAAGCTTGGGGAATTGTTGGAACCTGGTCGCACCCGGCAGGGGATTCCGGGGTGGCTGAGGGGGCATGCGACATGAGGCTGCCGGTGACGCGTGACCTGCACCTGCGAATAGCGGCGCTGCTCCTTGCCATCGTTATATGGTTCGTGGCGGGGGCCGACATCAGGCGAACCCAGGGGGACACGGTGGAGAAGATCGTCACCGTGGGCCTTGAGGTCCGCGGGGTAGCCTCGAACCTCATAGTCACGGCGAAGCCCAAAGACGTGGAACTCCGTGTCCGCGGGCCCAGGCAGGTGGTGGAACCCCTGGACGGATCCAAAGTGAGGGCTTTCGTTTCTGTGGCGGGGCGCGGAGAAGGCGAGCACGGAGTGAGGGTGCAGGCATCTGCGCCCGAAGGCGTGCACGTCATTGAGGTAATGCCTGCGAGCACCAGCGTGACTGTGGAGGCGGTCATCGGGCGGGACATGCCTGTCGCCGTGGCGCTTGTGGGCTTTCCCAGCGACGGCTACGTTCCCCTTCAGCCCAGCTCCACGCCGAAGTCCGTGACAATAGCAGGGCCGAGGAGCAGGGTGGAGGCGGTGAGGAACGCGCTCGCGCAGATAGATATCTCCGGGGTTGCGGCAGGGGTTTCGCGGGATGTCGCAGTGATCCCCGTCGATGGCAGCGGGAGCCCGGTAGAAGGCGTGAGTGTGTATCCCGCGTCGGTTCGCGTCACTGTGCCAGTTCAGGTGAAAGCCCAGCCCGCGCCCGCAACACCCGAGAGCAGGGGCGCCGGCCCTGGCCCATCGTCCGTCCAGGGCGCCAGCGCTCCTTCTGGGCGCGGTGGTGGTGCGGACGCAGACGCTGGTGCTGCTCCTGCTCCTGAACCTGCGTCTCGCGAGGTGCGAACACGGCCTAATCTCAAGAAGATCGAGAGTTTCCATTAACGAGTAACGAGAGACCGGGAGGACATGGCGGATGGGAAAACTTTTCGGCACGGACGGGGTGCGCGAGGTAGCTAACGGTGCGCTTTCTCCTGAGCTGGCCTTCAGGCTTGGGCGGGCCGGCGCGGCGGTGGTCGCCGCAAAGCGGGGTGCAAGAAGAGGCGCCCCGGCGATCGTCATCGGGCGTGACACCAGGCTTTCCGGGGACATGCTTGAGGCTGCCCTGGCGGCGGGCATGATGTCCGCCGGGGCGCGTGTCCTCCGCGTGGGTGTGGTGCCCACGCCGGGCGTGGCTTATCTTGTGCGTGACCTGGGCGCCGATGCAGGGGCCGTCATCTCCGCTTCCCACAACCCCGTCGAATACAATGGCATCAAGTTCTTTTCTCATGACGGTTTCAAGCTGTCCGACGAGGAGGAAGAGGAGATCGAGCGGCACGTCCTCGACGAGGCGGGCAACATGCGGCTCGAGGTGGAGGATGGTCTGCCCAGGCCCACGGGGTGCAGCGTGGGGAGGGCCGTGGACATCACCGACGCACAGGACAGATACGTCGAGTTCGTGAAGGGAACCTGCGACGTTACCCTGGAGGGCCTGCGGATCGTGGTGGATTGCGCGAACGGCGCGGCATTTGCCTGTACCCCGAGGTTGCTGAGGGAACTCGGGGCTGACGTTGTTGCCATAAGCGACGCGCCTGACGGTACGAACATAAACGTGGGTTGCGGTTCGACTCACCCTGAGGCCGTGTGCCGGGCCGTGCTGGAGGCGAGAGCCGATATCGGCCTTGCGCACGACGGCGACGCCGACAGGCTTATCGCCGTCGACGAGAGGGGCCAGGTGGTGGACGGCGACCACATCATGGCCATATGCGGACTGCATCTCCTGCGCCAGGGAAAGCTGCCGCACAGGTCCATCGTGGCCACAGCGTACAGCAACCTCGGGCTTGTGAAGGCCTTCGAGCGTGAGGGCGGGTCTGTGGTCCTTACAAAGGCGGGCGACCGCTACGTCCTCGAGGAGATGCGTAAGAAAGGCATCATGCTGGGCGGAGAACAGTCCGGCCACATCATCTTCCTCGACCGCAGCACAACGGGGGACGGGGCCATTACGGCGCTCGCACTCCTCTCGGTGATCCGCGAAACCGGGCGACGTCTTTCTGAGCTAGCCTCCTGGATGCAAACCTTCCCGCAGGTCCTTGTGAACGTGAAGGTTCGCAACAAGGACGGCCTGGCAGGCAACCGGATCATCGATGATGCCATTGCCCGCGCTGCCGAGCGTCTGGGTCCTGACGGGAGGATATTCGTTCGCCCGTCCGGCACAGAACCGCTCGTCAGGGTGCTCGGAGAGGGACCAGATCGTGCGAGTGTGGAACAGGTCGTCGAGGATGTTGCCAGGGCGATAAGTGAGGCTCTCGGTTGAGTCTCGAGAGGCTGTCCGTCTCAGGCGGCCGGTCATCTGAAAGGAGCAGGACCATGTGTGGAATAGTCGGCTACATCGGACCACGCCAGGCGACCCCCATTCTCCTTGGCAATTTGAAGAAGCTGGAGTATCGGGGATACGATTCGGCCGGGATCGCGGTCCTGGGAAACGGGTCCATCGACGTTAGGAAGACCGAAGGCAGGCTGGCGAAGCTGGAGGCCCAGCTCAACGACGAGGCCCCTGCTGGGTGCGTTGGGATCGGACACACGCGCTGGGCGACCCACGGCAGGCCGTCCGACGTGAACGCCCACCCGCATAGCGACTGCAAGGGGCAGCTCGCCGTGGTCCACAACGGTATCATCGAGAACTACCTCGCCCTGCGGGAGTGGCTCGAGGCGAGGGGCCACGTGTTCAAGTCGGAGACCGATACCGAGGTGCTTCCGCACCTCATCGAGGAGTACTACAACGGGGACCTGGCGGGGGCGGTGCGGCAGGCTCTGTCCCGGGCGCGCGGGTCGTTTGCTATAGCCGTGATATCCCGGCGCGACCCTGACAGGATCGTCGCAGCCCGCAAGGACAGCCCACTCATCATCGGCCTTGGGAAAGGCGAGAATTTCCTCGCGTCCGATATCCCTGCGGTCATGGCGGCGACGAGGGAGATTTTCGTCATGGAGGACGGGGAGGTGGCGATCCTCACCCGGGATAGCGTGACGGTGCAGGACCTTGAGGGGCGGGCGGTGCAAAAAGAGGTAGTCCACGTCAGGTGGGACCCTGTGATGGCCGAGAAGGGCGGATACGATCACTTCATGCTCAAGGAGATCCACGAGCAACCGAGGGCCATCCGGGACACGCTCACCGGGCGGATCGACAGGGACGCCAAAACGGTCACCCTGCACGAGGTGCCCATCACCGCTGCCGACCTCGACAACATCGACAAGATCTTCATAGTCGCGTGCGGCACCGCCTACCATGCTGGCCTTGTGGGCAAGAAGCTCATAGAGCGCCTGGTACGGATACCCGTGGAGGTTGACGTTGCGAGCGAGTTCCGCTACAGGGATCCGATGGTTTCCCCGAAGACGCTCACGATAGTGGTAAGCCAGTCCGGAGAAACCGCCGACACTCTGGCAGCGCTCAGGGAGGCGAAGAAGCGGGGCTCGCGCGTAGTCGCGATCACGAACGTCGTGGGAAGCTCGGTGGCGCGGGAGGCCGACGACGTGCTCTACACCTGGGCGGGACCGGAGATCGCCGTGGCGTCCACGAAGGCGTACATCACGCAGCTCGTGGCGCTCGCCCTCGTTGCGGTAGGGTTGGGAAGACGCCGGGGCACGATCGATCTCGAAGAGGAGCAGGAGATCGTGCGCGAGATGGAGAAGCTTCCCATGTGCGCCGAGGAGATCCTGCTCGGCCAGGACAGTGTCGTGCGGGACCTCGCCCAGGAATTGCACCGGGCGGAGCAGATGTTCTTCATCGGCAGGGGGTTGGACTACGCGGTCTCCATGGAGGGGAGCCTCAAGCTCAAGGAGATCTCGTACATCAACGCCCAGGCATACCCGGCAGGCGAACTGAAGCACGGCACACTTGCCCTGGTGGTGAAGGGCGTGCCGGTCATCGCCCTTGCGACCCAGGGCGACGTGTATGAGAAGATGCTGAGCAACATCAAGGAAGTGAAAGCGCGCGACGCCACCGTCGTCGCCCTGGCCCTCGACGGCGATGAGGAGATCCGCAAGTCTGTGGACCACGTGATCTATATCCCGCGGACTAGCCCCTACCTGGCGCCGGTGCTGGCGGTGATCCCGCTGCAGTTGTTTGCCTACTACGCAGCGGTGGCCCGGGGTTGCGATGTGGATAAACCCAGGAATCTCGCGAAGAGCGTTACTGTTGAGTGAGGTGGGTCCGACGGGCGTGGTGGGTGTGGGCGTGGATATCGTTGAGGTGGCCCGCATCCGCGAACTCGTGGAGCGCAAGGGTGACAGGCTCGAGGGCCGGGTGTTCACGTCCGAGGAGATGAAGTCTTCGGCGGGAGGGCGCTATGACAGGCTTGCCGGGCGGTTTGCGGCCAAGGAGGCCGTGGCGAAGGCCCTGGGCACCGGGATACGCGGCTTCGGGTGGAGCGAGATCGAGATCGCGGAGGAGCCTTGCGGGAAGCCGTACGTGCGCCTGACCGGGCGGGCGGCCAACGTGGCTGCGCAGCGCGGTGTTGTCCGGGTTGAGGTCAGCATCGCCCACACTCGCGACACCGCCATAGCTTTTGCCGTCGCCATCGGAGTCGGAGTCGGAGGTGGAGAGGTTGAAGGTCGTGACGCCTGACGAGATGCGCGAGATCGATAGGAACGCCATCGAGGAGGCGGGCATCCCCGGCGTGGTTCTCATGGAGAACGCCGGAAGGGCCGTGGCCGATACCGTGAAGCGGCTTCTCGAGGGCATGGCCGGGCGCCGTGTGTGCATCTTCGCCGGCAAGGGGAACAACGGCGGAGACGGGTTCGTCGCGGCGCGCCATCTCGTGAACTCCCAGATCAGGGTCAAGACCTTCCTTATCGGGAACATCGACGAGGTGCGCGGCGACGCCAGAGTTAACCTGGATATTCTGATACGTATGGGCGTCGATGTGGAGGAAATCGGCCCCGAGGACGTCCACAGGGCGAGGGTCGCCGTATCTGTGTCGGACGTGGTTGTGGACGCGATCTTCGGGACCGGGTTCAAGGGCGAGGTCGGCGGATATGCCGCCCAGATAATCGACGCCATCAATGAGTCCGGGCGACCAGTGGTGGCGGTGGACGTGCCGTCCGGCCTCGATGCTAGTACAGGTAAGATCTCCGCTAGCTGCGTCAGGGCAAGGTATACTGTGACCTTCGGTCTTCCTAAAGTCGGGCTCCTTCTCTACCCTGGCGCAGCATGCGCCGGAGAGCTGGTTGTCGCGGACATCGGCATCCCCCGGGCGTTTCTCACGGATGAGCGGCTCAAACTCAACCTCTCTATAGCCGAGGAGATCAGGCGCTACCTTCCTGCGCGTGACCCCGATTCTCACAAGGGGACGTTCGGCAGAGTGCTTGTGGTGGCCGGCTCGCAGGGCATGGCAGGAGCGGCGGCCCTTGCCAGCCTGGCGGCCCTCCGATCGGGTGCCGGCCTTGTGACGTTGGCGGTGCCGAAAAGCCTCCAGGACATCATGCACTCGAGGCTTACTGAGGTCATGACCCGGGCGCTTCCCGAGACCGAGTCCGGGAGCGTGTCCCTGCAGGCTCAGGCACTCCTCGACGGCATCCTGCGAGGGGCGGAAGCGCTCGCTATAGGCCCGGGTCTCTCCATGCACAGCGAGACCGCGCAGCTTGTGCGGAACATAGTAATGACGACCTCGGTGCCGGCGGTCATCGACGCCGACGGCCTCAACGCGATAGCGCAGGACCCGGGAACATTGAAGACGTCCAAAGCTCCCATCGTGCTCACGCCGCATCCGGGCGAGATGGCCAGGCTCACGGGGCTCTCTGTGCACGAAGTCAAGCGCGATCGCCTTTCGGTGGCGATGAAGGCGGCGGCCCAGTGGGGCAAGGTCGTTGTCCTGAAGGGCGCGCGGACCATAATCGCCGACCCTTCGGGAGAGGCGTACATAAACCCGACCGGGAACTCCGGTATGGCTACGGCAGGAAGCGGAGACGTGCTCACGGGTCTTATCGCGGGTCTTCTCGCGCAAGGGGTCAGTGCCCTGCAGGCAGCCGTACTGGGGACATACGTGCACGGGCTTGCGGGCGACATCGCCGCGGCAAGGCGCGGAGAGATGGGCATGATTGCCGGAGACATCCTGGAATGCGTGCCCGAGGCGCTGGTCAGGCTGGCAGGCCTCAAGGGTCTGGCAGGCGAGAGGGGTGAGACGGATGTGGGAGGGCCAGCAAGACAGGCCCACCGTGGCTGAAGTAGACCTGGCGAGCATAGGCCGCAACATAGCGGCGATCCGACGGAGGATCGGGCCGGGGCCGGAGATCATGGCGGTGGTGAAAGCCGACGCCTACGGCCATGGGGCCGTCCAGGTGGCGACCACCGCTCTCACGAGCGGCGCCACGTGGCTCGGGGTCGCCCTTGTGGAGGAGGGAGTCGTGCTACGAAAGAGCGGGATCATCGCCCCGATTCTCGTTTTCGGGCAGCTCTTCCCGAGCCAGGCGCGGCGCGCTCTCCGCTACAGCCTGTCCTGCACCGTGAGTACATACGAGTTTGCTGAGGCGTTGTCTGTGGCTGCAACACAAGAGGGCAAGAAGGGCAAGTGCCACATCAAGGTGGACACAGGGATGGGGCGGATCGGTGTCTTGCCGCGACAGGCGGCAAGCTTCGTGCGGCGCGTCGCCATGCTCCCAAACGTCGAGGTTGAGGGCATATACACTCACTTCGCCACCGCCGACGCAGACGACAAGTCGTTCGCCCGCGAGCAGCTATCCAGGTTCATGGAAGTGATTGAGACTCTGCGCACTATGGGAGTGCAGATCCAGTTTCGCCACGCGGCAAACAGCGCGGCTTGCGTGGAGATGCCCGAGGCCCGACTGGACCTTGTCAGGCCGGGGATCCTGATGTACGGCCTGTCGCCGTTCAGCACTGAGAGGTTCCAAAAGGTGAAGAGGGAGATGGACATACGCCCCGCCCTATCGCTGAAGACGCGGGTGAGCTTTGTGAAGAGGGTGCCTGCGGGCACTCCGGTGAGTTACGGATCGACGTACGTGACCAGGGAGGATACAGTGATCGCCACACTTCCCGTGGGATACGCTGACGGCCTTTCGCGGGGCCTATCCAACCGGGGCGAGGTGCTGATAAGAGGGAGGAGGCTCCCCATCGTTGGACGGATCTGCATGGACCAGTGCATGGTGGACGCCGGGAACCTTGAGGTCGAGGTGGGTGATGAGGCGGTCCTCATAGGCAGGCAGGGGGATCAGGAGATCTCTGCTGAAGAGGTCGCCGACAAACTGGGAACGATAAGCTATGAAGTGGTGTGCGCCATAAGCAAGCGCGTGCCGCGGGTATACTCGTCGCAGCCGTAGGGCACAGGCGCAGCAGGGAAGATCGGTGTCGAGGAAGAGGTGTTACGGGTTGGCGGAATTCGATGTGGCAGTGGTAGGAGGAGGGCCGGGCGGGTACGTCGCAGCCATCAGGGCCGCGCAGCTCGGGCGTTCGGTGTGCCTTATTGAAAAGGACCAGCTTGGCGGGACGTGCCTGAACAGGGGTTGCATCCCCACCAAGGCGCTTGTTGCGAGCACACAGGCCCTCGAGATGGCGAGGCGCCTTGCCGAGTTCGGCGTGGAGACCGGCGGCGATGGCGAGGTCCGGGCGCGCTTCGACAAGATGGTGGCGCGGAAAAACCAGGTGGTGGCGAGGCTCCGGGCTGGAATAGGCTTTCTCCTGAAGAAGAACAAGGTCACCGTGATAGCGGGCGTCGGCAGGATAGCCGGCCCCGGGCGGGTCGAGGTCGAGGCGAAGGACGGGCCGGCGGAGGTGAAGGCACGCGACATAATCATCGCAACGGGTTCGAAGCCTGTGATCTTCCCGTCGTTCGGGTACGACGGCCGAACCGTCATCACCAGCGATGAAGCCCTCGACTTTCAGGATGTGCCCGAGAGCCTGCTCATTGTGGGCGGCGGCGTCATCGGGTGCGAGTTTGCGTTCATTTTCTCGAGCCTGGGCAGTCGGGTGACGGTGGTTGACATAATGCCAACGGTGCTGCCGATGGAGGACCCCGATTCAGCCGCGGCCGTGGCGGCCTCCTTGAAGAAGCGGGGGGTCGTAGTGCAGACCGGCGTCAAGATCGAGCGCATCGCGCTTGAGGGAGACGGAGCTGTGGCCACCCTCCACAGCGGCGAGCACCTCGTGGCGTCGCGAGTGCTCCTGTCGGTTGGTCGCAGGCCGAACTCTGAGGGCATCGGGCTCGAGGATGTGGGAGTTGAGATCGGCAAGCGGGGCGAGGTCGTCGTGAATGACCACATGGCGACGAATGTCCCCGGCATTTACGCCATTGGAGACGTCGTGGGCAAGGTCATGCTTGCGCACGTAGCGTCGGCGCAGGCGATCGTCGCTGCCCACAACATAGCAGGGGCCGACAGGCGCATGTCGTACTCAGCCGTGCCGAGCGCTATCTTCACGTCGCCCGAGGTGGCAAGCGTCGGGCTGAACGAGCGGCAGGCCAAGGAGGAGGGCTTTGACGTAAGAGTGGGGAAGTTCCCCTTCACGGCGAGCGGCAAGGCTCTTGCGATGGGAGAGGCCGAGGGGTTTGTCAAAATCGTCGCCGACGCCAGCACCGACAGGATCCTCGGGATCCACATCGTCGGCCCGCATGCCACGGAGCTCATTCCCGAACCCACGGTGGCGGTCCGGATGAGGATGACCGTCGGGGAGTTCGCGAAGACCGTACACGCGCATCCCACGCTTGCGGAGGCCCTGGGCGAGGCCGCTGAGGCCGTCCACCGCATGGCGATCCATGTATAACTAGCGCACAGTGTCCGGCGGGCAGGTACGCGAACACAACGCTGTCCCCTTGGACACCTGGAGCCTAACCAGACCTACAGCGGACTCAGCTACTCGGTCCCTCTCCACTGCTCGTCGGTGATGCCTGCCTGTTTAAGTATTTCCTTGAGAAGCGCCACACCGACATCTTCACCATGAGGATTGGGGATCCTGAGCTTTTAGGTCACCTTTGCGCATGAATGAGTGCTTCCCGCCAGAGAACGGTCCTTCGAAGCCAAGACGCCGAAGAGGGCGGACGAGCTCAAGGCGAGAGATAGGCCGGCTCATGCGTGGGCCACCACTGTGTTTAAGTCCACGCCGCCCAGCCTGGGCAGCCGGTCGCCGTCCCGAAGCTTCAGTACGAGCCATTCCTCCAGGACCTCCTGAAGGACCTCTCTGCACTTCTCAAGAGTAGGCTCGTTGGCCCACACGCCAGGGCACGACGGGATTTCACCGTATGTTGTTCCGTCATCGAGGAGCCTGTATCGGGCTTCGTGCATGGCGGCTGTTACGAAAGCACTGAGAACAGGCACGAGCGCACCTCCCGTTCCTCATTGTCTACTATCTCAATTGTACCATTCTTTGCCCGGCATGCAATGGGGTTTTGCGGCTCCGACACCGTAGTGGCGGCCCGGAACCTGACTCCTGCCCTCCGACTCACCCCGCGTTCCCTCCAACGGTGTCCAGGGTCATCGCGCTCGGGCCGGGCGGCGCTCAATCGTTCCCAGGCAGCTACGCAGCATATAGAAAGGCCGTGGAGGAACGGTTCGAGCGCCGGATGCGTGTATACCTGGAACAGGCGAAGCAATCCAGGAAACTCAGGGAGATGATAGCGAGGCAGATGGAGTGGTTCCGCCGCGCTCACCGCGACGCGGAGAAGAACACCGAGACCTGGGCCTCCGACGTGTTCTACCGCCATAGGGCCGAAAAGCTTGCTGGGCGCGCGAGGGCGACCATCAGGAGACTCGAGCGCCTGGAGGCGGAGCGGGTCGATCGCCCGCAAGCCGACCCGGCCATCCGGCTTCAGTTGAGATCGGACGGGAAGTCGGGCCGTCGTGTGGTGGCTGCGAGCGACGTCAGCAAGTTCTTCGACGGGCGCTGCGTCTTCTCGGGAGCGTCCTTTGCGGTGATGCGGGGCGACAGGCAGGAGGGTGTCGTCGCGGACTTCCCGGCCATGGCAGCGCCCCATGCAGCCATTGTTGCTGCCGAGCGGGCAGGTGCGTACCGCCGGTACCGGAGCTGCCTCCTGAGTGAGGGTGCGTTAGTTTTCGCCCCCTTTTCCAGCAGTTGCCGGCTTGCCGGTGTTGCATTTTCTCTCTGAGTCACCGGCAACCCCTCCGATAAACCGGGAGCATTTCTGCACCCTCACTTAGTGGATGACTCTGCGGTGCCTATAAGAAAGATCCCTTCATAGGGCATAGGGCGCGGGCGTAACCTGGGCCCGCTGACGAGGCGGAGCCGCGTGGTGGTGCGAGGAGGAGTTGTTCGATAAGTGTAGAAAGTACAGGCTGGGTAGCGGAGTAACATTCCAGCTCCGGGAACATGGTCCGTCAAGTGAAAGGGCCAGGAAGGGCGCCCATAAGCAGGTGAGGGGCAACAGCAGGTCCAGGGCGGGATTACCCCAGTTACCTGGATGCCCCATGAGCAAACTGAAGGCTAGCTCGCCTTTATTCACACCCTGAATGAAGCAAGCTGGAAGGATGCTCCAAAGCCAGCCTTACCGCGCAACCCAGCCAACCCTTACGTCACCACGCTGGGGATCGGTGATCTAAGGGTGCTGCTCCCGGGCTTCAGTAGAGTCTCTGAAGCACCCTTCGAGGGCGCGGGTAAGGCCAGAGCACTGGGACGGACTGCGCCCGACCTGGCTCGGCCTGGACTGGATTAATCTCGGCCGTGCTGTCAGCCGGGCGTGTCGGAACGCCGGTCGGGCGAAATGCTAGCAGCTTGAGGCGCCTGTCTGAGCGCCGGCCGTATGGGCTGGAGCGAAATGGAGTGCTTCTGAAGGGGGTGGTATCAGGCGGGGGAGGCCAGCGGCCACGGGCGAACCTGGGTAGCCCGGGCCGGTGGAATCTCCAGGACTTGCAGGACTTGCGTAGCTTGAACTGGCGCGAGTGTGGACAGAGAGTTGCTCCCGGATACCATTTCGTCAGGAGGGATAGAGATGAGGACATCGAAGTGGCTCGCTGTTCTGGTGGTTAGCGTAACCCTGGTTGCGTGCCTGGGCGCCGCGGCAACCTCAGCTCCCCTCAGCGGCAAGCTCGAGATCTTCTCCTGGTGGGCGGGAGACGAGGGGCCCGCGCTGCAGGCGCTCATCGAGCTCTACGAGAAGCAGCATCCTGGCGTCCAGGTCATCAACTCCACAGTCACCGGCGGAGCCGGGGTGAACGCGAAAGCCGTCCTCAAGACCCGCATGCTGGGCGGCGAACCGCCAGACACCTTCCAGGTCCATGCGGGGCAGGAGCTCATCGGGACGTGGGTCGTGGCCGGGCGCATGGAGGACCTCAGCGACCTCTACGCGAAGGAAGGCTGGAAGTCGGCCTTCCCTGAGGGGCTCCTGAAACTCCTCAGCACCGACCGCGGCATCTGGTCCGTACCGGTCAACATCCACAGGTCCAATGTACTCTGGTATGTGCCGGACAACCTCAAGAAGTGGGGCGTGAAGGTGCCAGCCACGTGGGACGAGTTCCTTGCCATCGCCCCGACGCTCAAGGCGAAGGGCATCGTCCCGCTGGCCCTTGGCGAGAACTGGACTGCTTCGCACCTCTGGGAAAGCGTTGCCCTTGCGTGCCTTGGCAAAGACAAGTGGGAGGCCCTCTGGCAGGGCAAGCTGTCGTGGAAGAGCCCTGAGGTTGTGGGGGCCTGGAAGACGTTCGGGAAGGTGCTCGAGTACACCAACCAGGACGCTCCGTCCCTCTCCTGGCAGCAGGCTACCGACATGGTAGTGAAAGGCCAGGCCGCATTCAACGTCATGGGCGACTGGGCGGCGGGCTACATGGCCACTACCCTCAAGCTGCAGCCTGGTAAGGACTTCGGCTGGGCACCTGCACCTGGCACCTCCGGCGTATTCATGATGCTGTCCGACTCCTTTGGGCTGCCAGTGGGCGCTCCGCACCGCGAGAACACCCTCGCGTGGCTGAGGATGCTCGGAAGCAAGGAGGCCCAGGACACCTTCAACCCGCTCAAGGGGTCCATCAGCGCACGCGTGGATAGCGACCTGTCCAAGTACAACGCTTATCTTCAGAGCGCTGCGAAGGACTGGAGGACCAACGCCATCGTGGGCAGCCTTGTCCACGGAGTGGTTGCCAATGAGCGGTTCATGAACGACTTTGCAACGGTCATGGAGATCTTCCTCAACAGCCGCAACCCCGAGGCGGCGGCGAACGCGGCCCAGGCGATCGCTATCCAGGCTGGCATAGGTCGTTAGGGCAGAAGGAGGGCCCGCCGCCAGGTTCCTTGACGCGGCCAGGTTTCTGGACGTCCTGGACGCGGCGGGCCCGCAGGATACCCGGGATGTGCTGGGTGCTGCGGTCTTGGCCCTGCCATGCTTCGAGGTGCATGGCCATGGGTCAGGTCGGAAAGGGGTGGGGTCGGTGCGGTCCAGGCGCGACCAGATCATGGCCATACTTGTTGTATTACCATCTCTCGCTCTCCTGGCCGTGTTCGTGTACGGCTTCATCGCACAGACGGTGTACATCTCGCTCACCGACTGGGGGCAGGGGGCCGCCCTTGCGCTGAAACCCGAGATACACTTCGTGGGAGCGTACAATTACCGTGAGCTCTTCACAGGGTTCCTCAACGTCCGCTTTCGACAGGACCTCGTAAACATGGTCTTCTTCACTGTGATGTTCGTCGCAGCCTCGCTTGCGCTCGGCCTCTTTCTCGCCACTATGCTGGACCAGCGCATCCGAGGTGAGGCGGTCTTTCGCACGATCTTTTTGTTCCCCATGTCGCTGTCGTTCATCGTTACCGGCACTATCTGGCGCTGGCTTCTTCAGCCCCGGGGCGGCGTGAACGTGCTTCCTTCGCTGGTCGGCTTGCCGCCTGCGAGCTTTCTGTGGCTCAGCAGTCGGGATCAGGTCCTCCAGTTCAACTGGCAGACGTTACCTTACTTTGTGGTGCTGGGTGCGGCTCTCGTGCTCGTTGCCTGGGGGCTATGGTCCGCCGCACGGCGGCGTTTCCGGGCGGCCGCGCTCACGGGGTTACCAGGCCTGGTGCTGCTGGCATGGGCCCTGGCAGGAGGGGCGACGCAGTTGCAGACCCTGCCCTTTCAAGAGCCTCATGGCTTTAACCTGGCGCTCATCGGCGTGGTCATAGCGGCTACGTGGCAGATGTCCGGGTACACCATGGCGCTATATCTCGCTGGGTTGCGGACCATCCCCGACGAGCTGCGCGAGGCGGCGCGAGTGGACGGGGCAAGCACGCTGCAGGTGTACCGCTATGTGGAGCTTCCGCTCCTCGCTCCCATCACGTGGAGCGCCATAATCGTGCTCGGGCACATCGCCCTCAAAATCTTCGACCTCGTCTTTGCCATGGCGGGTCCCGACAACGCGCCCACAAGCGTCCCGGCCATTCTCATGTTTCTGACGACGTTCCGCGGGAACGAGCTTGCGAAGGGGGCGTCCATCGCGGTCATTCTGCTCGTCATGGTGTCTTTGTTGATAGTCCCCTACCTGCTTGCATCGTTCCGGACGGGGAGGGCTTGAGCAAGCTATGTACCAGCGCGGCGCAAGAATAAGTAGATGGTTCTTACAGGCTCTCCTCATACTCCTCGCGGTGGTTTATCTCATCCCGGTGTACCTTACACTCATTACAAGCTTGAAAGCGCCGGCCGACATAAACCTCATGACAGCGTGGAAACCCCCGGCACACCCGTACTGGGCGAGCTACGCGACGGCGGTCAGCAAGTTCGCTTCGTCGCTCAAGAACAGCGTCGTCCTTGCCATCAGCGCCACGATTCTCTCGGCGGCGCTCGGCTCGATCAATGGGTACGTGCTGTGTAAATGGGAGTTCCCGGGCGCCCGCCTTGTGCTGCCACTTGTGGTTTTCGGCATGTTCATACCTTACCAGAGCATCCTCGTTCCACTGTTCCAGTTCATGCGTCGGATCGGTCTGTATGGGGGCCTTCCCGGCCTCGTGCTGGTGCACGTCGTCTACGGCCTGCCCATAACCACCCTGCTTTTCCGCAGCTTCTACGCAGAGATCCCCGACGAGCTTCTCGGGGCCGCGTTCATTGACGGGGCGGATTTCTTCGGCATATACAGGTGGCTCGTCCTGCCGCTCTCGGGCCCGCCCTTCCTGGTGGTAGCCATCTGGCAGTTCACGCAGATCTGGAACGAGTTCCTCTTCGCCGTGACCCTGGCGCGGCCGGCCTATCAGCCCATAACCGTGGCCCTCGCGAACCTGGCGGGCGGGCAGGCCGTGTCTTGGAACCTGCCCATGGCGGGGTCCGTGCTGGCGGCCCTGCCCACTGTTGTGGTCTACGTGCTCTTGGGGCGCTATTTCATCCGGGGGCTTCTCGCCGGCGCGCTCAAGGGATGACATCCTGGCACCCTTGCCTTCACCCGGGGCGGCGGGGTTGCGCCGGGCGGCGGTCCATGCCATGATGCCTGGTAAGCCAAACGGCAAGGGGCAAGGGCGGCAAAACGCACGCGGCGGGGGATGTTGCGATTGTGGCGCCTGAGGGTTACCACCTCTTCCTAGGCGGCGGCATGTCAGCCTACTTTTCCGGGCAATGCCACGACTGCGGGCGATGCCACGACTTGGTTACCTGACAACGCCTTTTGCCTCCTCCTCTGCCAGAACCCGTCCCACCTGCCGTTTATGGGAAACTTGACGACCCGCCGCGCGACCGTGATTCCCCTTACGTGGGGGCGACGGGTTACTTTACTCGACGGCCAAATGGTAAGGAACCTACCAGCTTGATCCCCGAGAGTGGACGGATTTTCACCACCTGGAACCGCGGGTGCGACAGGATGGTCACGAATCGACCAGAAGGAGCGCGGCAGGTGGCAACTAATCTTCATCTCTTCATCTCTTCATCTCTCATCTCTTCATTTCGTCGCCTCGTCCCGTCGTCGTGAACGACGCCTCGACCCGCACGCAAGATCCCGTAAGAGGGGCTGGAGTTGGACAGCGCGCTTGCGGTCACCCCGGGGTCGCAGGCTTTGCGCACCACAATCGTCACACGCACCCGGCGGCGAGCACAGTCTTGACGCTTGCGCGTTGATGTGGTATCCTCTGAGTGTCTCGAGCTGGAACATGGGATCTGGCCCGGGGTGGCCATTAGCTGTAGGATGGCTGCGGGGTACACGGAAAACTGAAGATTTGTTGTGGTGGATGTAGCTCAATGGTGAGAGCGCTGGACTGTGGCTCCAGAGGCTGTGGGTTCGAATCCCATCATCCACCCCATCTTATTATTATACGGCCTGTACGCTGGGAAAACGCAAATGGACAACGGCTGGTATTGTCCAACCGTTGTCCATTTTCCTTTTCATGCAGCTAGAAGCTAATCTCAGAACACAGTGGGCTGCAGGGGTGGGGCCTGCCCCGTTGGAAGATATGCAGATACACCCACCACCAGCCTCGCCGATGCCACCACGAAGCCCCGGACGCGCCGTGCGTCATAGACAGATTCCTCCTGCCATGGAAGGATAGCTCCAGGGTCCGTCGAAGTTATCCACCAAAGCCAATTTCCGCTGATGGGATGGGCCCCGGCTTCAACCATGGCCGGGGCATGCCGGAGGTGGCACTGACAGGTGACGGGTCAAGGGGTGCCCGAGAGGGGTCTGGCGAGAGGTGCAGCGGCCGCGGCAGCAGGGCGTAGCGGGCCAGGAGACATCGAGCTTGACGATGAACAGCGCAGCTTTGTCGAGTTTCAGGAGGGCTGCGCGGTGCTCCACGCTCCCGTCGGAACAGGCAAGACCCTTGCGCTGGCGGAGCGGGCGGCCGAGGCGATCCGGCGTGGGGTGGAGCCGTCGCGTATCCTCTGCCTGACGTTCACGAACCGCGCCGCGGAGGAGCTACGGCAGCGCATCGCCGTCCATTGCGGCGACCGGGCGAGGAAGGTCGTGGTCCGCACCTTTCACGGGTTGTGCGCATGGATGCTTCGGCTGGAGGCAAAACAAATCGGGCTTCCCTCGGACTTCACCATCTTCGATGACGAGGACTCCACCGAGATCCTGCGCTCCATCCTCAGACGGGCCGGGGACGCCGCCGCTCCCTGGGGGCGAGGCCCGGTCCAGGCCGCCCCCGCACTGCAAAGACGCTTCGACCGCGAGCCTAAGGTGTCCGATCTCTATGATAGCATTGAACGGGCCAAAAGCGAGGCGCCTCACACGGCGCTCTCGATGAGGACGGTGTCCGACAAGGTCCTCGGGCGCCTCCTCCCGGGCTACCGTGGGCTCGCCGTTGCGTACCAGCGCGAGCTTGCCTCCAACCATGCCCTCGACTTCGGCGATCTCATCTACTTCACCCGCGCGATGCTGGCGCTCGATCCCGCTATCCGCGGCCGCTGGGAGGAGCGCTTCTCCATGGTCCAGGTGGACGAGATGCAGGACACTCACTTCTCGGAATACGAGATCGTGCGGGCGTTGGCTCGACGTTCCAAGAACCTCGTTCTTGCAGGCGATTTCGACCAGACCATCTACGAATGGCGGGGGTCCGTACCTGAGAAGGTGCTGCGCAGCTTCCGCATGGACTTTCCGGGCGCCCGGGAGTTTTCGTTCACCGAAAACCACCGCGCCACGCGTGTACTCGTGCATCTCGCGGGGTGCGTCGCACGGCAGTACAGCCGGCACACTACGCTGCGACCGGGTCCCGCGGCGGAGCCTGGCGACCCTGTGACCGTCCATTTCGCGCGCGACAGCGAGGCTGAGGCGCGTTGGATCGCGCGCAAGATTCGGAATCTCGTAAACGACGGGGCGGGCCGCGGCGTCGGCCGTGTCCCATACGGCCGCATAGGTGTGCTCACCCGCACCAACACTCGGGGAGCCGCTATCTCGAAAGCGTTTGAAGAGGAAGGCATCCCTCACCTCACTGTAGAGACGTACGAGTTCTTCCGACGTCAAGAGGTCAAGGATGTTATAGCATACCTGCGGTTCCTGTGCAGCCCTGCGGACTGCCGGAGCTTCCGGCGCATCCTGCAGCGCCCGCCGCGCAACATAGGCGACCGGACCATTTCCCGGATCCTCGGCGCAGAGCGGCTTGGCCTGCGCCTCGTGGACATGGTGGCTCCGTCGACTCGCGCGACGGGAGACCCTTTCGGGAGGTTTCTCGACGCGCTCAGGGACGGCGCCATCACGGTGTTCGACACGGAGACCACCGGGCTCAATCCGGGCGTGGACGAGATCGTGGAGCTGGCGGCTGTCCGCCTCGAACGGGGCAAGCCGACCGAGCGGTTCCACCGTTATCTGCGCAACACGGTGAGCGTGGGGGAGTCCGAAAGGATCCATGGTCTCGCCGATTCGTTCCTCGACGCAAACGGCGAGGAGCCGCGACGTGTGCTGGAGGAGTTCGGCCGCTTCGCGTCGGGCAGCTTGCTCGCCGGCCACAATGTGAGCTTCGACGCGCGCATGCTGGCGGCGTACGGGCGGCGCCTGGGGGTCCGGGTGGACGTCCCTGAATACGTGGATACCCTCGAGATGGCCCGGCGGTTCCTGGACGGGGATGACTTCTCCCTCGAAGCGCTGGCACGGAGGTTCGATCTGGCGACTTGGCCCACGCACCGGGCGCCGGACGACGTTGCGGCAACCTGCGGCCTGATCGCTCGCCTCGCGCCGCTCGTGAGTGCGACGGCCGCCGAGAGGGCGCGCGTGGTGCGGGACTCAGCCGCCGCGTTCGCCCCTCTGGCGCAGGAGGTGGCTGAACTGCGCAAGGATCTGGGTCAGCTGCGACCCCCTGAGTTGCTGGACCGGGTGCTCGACAGATCGGGCCTGCGAGTCTATTACAGCAAGGATCCTCAGAGCGCGCGGCGCCTGGCGAACCTCGAGGAGCTTTGCCGGGTCTTCAAGGACCGCGATTCCGCTGAGCTCGACGCCCTGTCCTGCCTCGAGTCGATCCTTGGCTTCGTGGCCCTCGCGAGGAACGTGGACCGCCTGGACCCGGATGATGAGCGCGTGCGGGTGCTCACCGTGCATCAGGCGAAGGGGCTTGAGTTCGACATCGTGTTCGTGGCCGGTCTATCGGAGTACGAGTTCCCCTCATACCCCGCGGTGCGGGAGAACAAGGAGGCAGAGGAGCGCCGGGTGTTTTACGTCGCGATAACCAGGGCAAGGAGAGCGCTCTTCCTGAGCGGGCATAAGACCAACAATGGAAGACTCCGCGGACCCAGCCCCTACTTTGCATCCCTCGCCGCGATGGACAAGGCGTGGCGAGAGGAAGGTTCAACAGATATCTCGAGGTGGATTCGTAGCCTGCCGGGCCACGCGCGGTGATCCCGCGCTGATCCCATATTCATCATTCATCCCACGGTTAGGCGCGCGGCCTCTCGAGGCCGGGCGACCATGCTGAATACCCGGTGCAAGGAGTGGGCGGTCGTGTCCGGCAACGTGAAAGCCAGCGCCACGCCAGCTGGCACGAGTCTTGCAGACGGAACTCGCCGGCTTCAGAGCACGAGCCGTTCCGCAAGCCCGTCTAAGTATGAGGTCACTAGTTTTCTCCGTTTTCCGAGGTCTTGGGTTGCCGGTGATTGCACGAGGGGTGTCAAAATCCGGCTGCCTAGCCAGACGGGCCGGATTTTGGCGAAGCGCGCCCCGCTTGGGGCGCCGTCCCCGAGTGCAACACCGGCAACCCTGCACGGCACGTGTGCTCTCTGAAACCGGCGATTACTTGTGGCGATCTACTTAGGTGCACCGGGAGAGGTGCCGCGATACCCACGTCCGACTGGAACTGTCGGACACCTTGGGATGAAGCCAGCTGCTGTCGTCACCCATACCTGCCCTGGGCCTTGCCTCTTCGACTGGGCTGCGTACACGACAAAGAAAGCCCCAATTCGTTCGGGAGCCGAAGATTCTGTGCGGCCTCAACGTATCGTCGAAGGCTGGATGAGGCTACAGTGCAGTAAAGGATGGCTATCCGATAAAGCGCACGAGAACTGCTACGATGATGACTGTTGCAAGAATGCCGAAGAGGCCCACGAGCCAGGAATCGACGCGACCCGGGTTGATTATGAGCTGCCTGCGCCACCAGCGCTTTGCCCTTCGAACAAGTTCCATCTCATCTCACCCCGGCTCCGCTTATCTGCTTGCGGACCTGTAGAGACAAAAGGACCGGGACACGCACCTGGACAGATGCGTGGCCGGTCTCGCTACTTGCTCCCACAGCCCCAAGCAACCGCTTACAGGGCCGTGATCATCGCGTCCACGCTGCTCTAATTACAGTGATTGCCTGTATGTTCTGTCACTCAGAGCATATTTCCTCTCAAAAGACTATTACGCCACCGCCGCCCGATATCCTCCTGCCACAGACGACTTCCCCAAGAGATATCTCACCGCGCACCAGCCTCGCTGATGCCACCAGGAAAACCCGGACGCGCGGTGCTCCACTCGCCCGTCGGGACAGGCAAGATCCTCGCCCAGGCGGAGTCGGCCGCCGCGTTCGGCTTTACAACGTCCTGCACGCATGTTAGAATACGATGGGCCGAAGGGTTTGAACGACGCTGCCTCGGCAGTCGCTGGATCGGCGCCTACCGAGGTATTGTTTTTGTGCGTTGCGTCGAGCCGTGATCGCGATAGAATAGTCATGCAAGTGTAAAGGCTTTCGCCGAAGGAGGGGCCCGACGCAGCCCCGGCCGGTGAGGCACCCGCGCTGCCCAAGGCTGCTCCAGCCGGCATTCGAATAGTAACATCGATGTGCGGAGGAATGCGGACGAAAAGGAAAATCAGGAGGAGGGAGGCTGCCATTTGCCCGGGGCGACAAGACCCTGTGGCTTCGCGGCGGCGAATATGGTGAAGGCTGCGGTGGAGAGAATAGAGGGGAACTTCGCTCATCTGGATATCGAAGTGGACGAGGCCCAGGTCAGCCGGGCCCTCGACGAGAGTTATCGCAGGCTCGCCCAGCGTGTGACGGTGCCCGGTTTCCGAAAGGGCAAGGTCCCGCGCCAGATCCTTGAGATGAGGCTCGGCAAGGGAGCGCTCTATGAGGACGCGCTGAAGCGCCTCGTGCCTCACGTATACATGGAGGCCGTGAAAGAGACAGGCATCGACCCCGTGGACGAACCCGACTTCGATATAGAGCAGATCGAGGAGGGAAAGCCGCTCAGGTTCAAGGCGAAGGTTCTCGTAAGGCCCGAAGTCAAGCTCCCGGATTACCGTGCGATCAGGGTGGAGAAGACGGCTCCCGAGGTCGGCGACGACGAGGTGGACCGCTACATCGAAGTCCTGCGGCGGAACCGGGCCACGGCTGAGCCTGCCGACCACGACACCGTGCAGGCGGGGGACCTGGTCACAGTGGACCTTGAGCTCACCTCCGACGGCAAGCCCCTTGAGGTCAGGGGCGGCGGCAAGGACCTCGTCATAGAGGCTGCTGCGAAGCAGGATCTTCCCGGCTTGGGCGAGGGCCTTATCGGGCTGAAGCCGGGCGAAGAGAAAACCATCGAAACCACCGTGCCGGAGACCTATCCAGAGAAGAGTCTTGCGGGAAAACCCGCCCGGGCGCGCGTGGTGGTGAAGGAGATCCGTGTGAGGAAGCTGCCCGACGTGAATGACGAGTTCGCGAAGGCCGTCGGCGGGTACGACAGCCTGGACGCAATGAGGCGGGACATCCGCGAGCGTCTGCAGAAATCGGCGGAAAGCCGGGCCGAGGCGGAATACAGGAAGACCGTCGTGGAAAGAATCACGCAGGAGGCCGAGGTGGACGTCCCCGAGCCTCTCGTAGATCGACAGGTGGACTTCATGATCCGCGACCTCGCGGAGAGTCTCGCGCAGCAGGGGATGACGCTAGAAGGGTACCTTGAGGCGTGCGGCCTGGACGAGGAGGCGCTCAAGAAGAGTTACCGCGATGAGGCGCAGGCACTGGTCAAGTCTGACCTGGTGCTCGATGCCATAAGCAAGGCGGAAGGATTTACCGCCACTGACGACGAAGTAAATTCCCGTATCGCCCAGATCGCCTCAAGGCAGGGCAGGACCGCCGACGAGGTCCGGGAACTCTTGACAAGGACAGGGCGTATTCACAGTATAGAAGACGCAATAGTTAGAGAGAAAACCATAGACCGCCTGGTTCAACTCGCAAAGGGCGAGTGAGTTCAGCAAGGTCAGCATATGATTGTGATGCAAGGGAGGAGGAGTTGATCGTGAATCTTGTTCCGATCGTTGTGGAGCAGACAAACCGTGGGGAACGGGCTTACGATATATACTCGAGGCTGCTGAAGGACAGGATCATCTTCATCGGCGGCCCGATAGACGATGACGTCGCGAACCTTGTCATCGCTCAGATGCTGTTCCTTCAGGGCGAGGACCCCGACAAGGACATCAACCTCTATATCAACAGCCCCGGCGGTGTGGTGACGTCAGGGCTTGCCATATACGACACGATGCAGTATATCAAGCCTGATGTTGCCACCACGTGTATCGGCATGGCCGCTAGCATGGGCGCGCTTCTCCTGGCGGCGGGCGCGAAGGGCAAGAGATACGCTCTCCCTTACTCGAGGGTAATGATCCACCAGCCTCTCGGCGGCGCCCAGGGGCAGGCTACCGACATTGAGATACAGGCGAGAGAGATCGTGAAGCTGCGTGAGATAACCCAACAGATCCTGGCGAAGCACACAGGGCAGCCGATAGAGAAGATAGCGGCGGACACGGACAGGAACTTCTTCATGTCGGCTGAGGAAGCGAAGGCTTACGGGATCGTAGACGATATCTTCAGAACCAAGAAAAAGTAGGGGGTGGTAGGGTGTTCAAATTCGGCGATGAAAAGGGCCAGCTCAAGTGCTCGTTTTGCGGCAAAGCTCAGGACCAGGTCAAGAAGCTGATAGCCGGGCCCGGCGTCTACATTTGCGACGAGTGCATCGAGCTTTGCAATGAGATCATCGAGGAAGAGCTGGGCGAAGAAGCAGATGTCGAATTGGGTAACATCCCGAAGCCCAAGGAAATCAAGGAGATCCTGGATCAGTACGTCATCGGCCAGGACGACGCGAAAAAGACCCTTGCCGTGGCGGTGTACAACCACTACAAGCGTATCGGCGCGAACGTGCGCGTGGACGACGTGGAGCTCCAGAAGAGCAACATACTGCTCCTTGGTCCCACCGGCGTCGGGAAGACTCTGCTCGCGCAGACCCTGGCCAAGATCCTGAACGTTCCCTTCGCCATCTCCGATGCGACTTCGCTTACTGAGGCCGGGTATGTCGGCGAGGATGTCGAGAACATCCTGCTGCGGCTGATCCAGGCGGCGGACTACGACATCGAGAAAGCTGAGAAGGGCATCGTCTATATCGATGAGGTTGACAAGATCGCGCGCAAGTCCGAGAACCCGTCGATCACGCGTGACGTGTCCGGTGAAGGCGTGCAGCAGGCTCTTCTGAAGATCCTCGAAGGCACGATTGCGAGCGTTCCTCCGCAGGGCGGGCGGAAGCACCCGCACCAGGAGTTCATCCAGATAGACACGACGAACATCCTCTTCATATGCGGAGGCGCGTTCGACGGGCTGGAGAAGATCATACAGAATCGCATAGGGAAGAAGACCCTTGGCTTCGGAGCTGAGCTGCGGCCGAAGATCGACGTGAACATCGGGGACATACTCAGGCAGGTCATGCCCGAGGATCTTCTCAAGTTCGGGCTCATCCCTGAGTTCATTGGGAGGCTGCCGGTTGTGGTTCCGCTCGACGCCCTCGATGAGCAGGCTCTCGTGAGGATACTCACGGAACCCAGGAATGCCCTGGCCAAGCAGTACAAGAGGATGTTCGAGCTGGACGGCGTGGAGCTTGAGATCACCGAGGATGCCCTCGTGGCTGTGGCGAAGAAGGCTATAGCGCGGAACACCGGGGCGAGAGGGCTGCGGTCCATCATGGAGAACATCATGCTTGACATCATGTATGAGATCCCGTCGCGCAGCGACGTCAAGAAGGTCGTTGTGACGAAGGAAGTGGTGGAGGGCCTCGCAAAGCCTACTATGGTGTTGCAGGAGCGGAAGAGCGCGAAGAAGCGAGAGGAGACGGCGTAGCGCTGCAGTGCGGTGCATCGCGCCGAGCAGGACGCTGGATGGCCGCTGGCTGGCGCGAGACGTTGTCTCTGGATTCCAACGGGAGGCCTGGCGAAGGCCTCCCGTCCTGTTACGCACGCCTAAGTATGAGGTCATTAGGTTTCTCTCGTTTTCCGAGGTCTTGGGTTGCCGGTGCTTGCACGAGGGCTGTCAAAATCCGGTCACTTGCCCGGCGGGCCGGATTTTGGCGAAGCGCGCCCCGCTTGGGGCGCCGTCTCCGAGTGCAACACCGGCAACCCGCCAACTATTGGGAAAGGGAGAGGGACTAACGCACCCGCACTGAGTCGGTGCTCACAGCGCTGCGCCGCCGCGTGTGGGGATGGCACTTCGCGCTGGGTTCCCCGTGTTGATCTGTGAACTCTCACTTAAGCCCCGGCGTCATGGACATAATAGACTTGAGAAACACCCATCCCACACGGCAGAGGCGGCTTTTCCATGGACTTTGCAGGCAACATCTTCGGGCTCATAAACCTGTTCTTTGGGATCGTCATAGGGCTGTACTTCTGGAACCTCCTCAGAACGCAGCAGGGGAACAGGGTTGCCGTCGACCGCGAGTCCCGCAAGGAGATGGAGAAGCTTCAGAAGCTGCGCAGCATATCCCTGACGGAACCGCTGTCGGAGAAGACCCGGCCCACCACGCTCAACGAGATCATAGGGCAGGAAGAGGGCCTGCGCGCGCTGCGTGCCGCGCTATGCGGGCCGAACCCACAGCATGTCATAATGTATGGCCCTCCGGGTGTAGGCAAGACCGCTGCGGCAAGGGTCGTGCTGGAGGAAGCCAAGAAGAACCCTCGCTCGCCTTTCAAGCAATCGGCCAAATTCGTCGAGGTGGACGGGGCGACCTCCAGGTTCGACGATCGCGGGATAGCGGATCCCCTGATAGGCTCGGTCCACGATCCCATATACCAGGGCGCGGGTCCCCTGGGGATAGCAGGCATTCCGCAGCCCAAACCGGGTGCCGTGACGAAGGCCCATGGCGGCATCCTGTTCATCGACGAGATCGGGGAGCTTCACCCGGTCCAGATAAACAAGCTGCTCAAGGTGCTCGAGGACAGGAAGGTCTTCCTGGAGAGCGCGTACTACAGCTCAGAGGACCCCAACATCCCGCAGCACATCCACGACATATTCCAGAACGGTCTGCCGGCCGATTTCCGGCTGGTTGGTGCCACCACCAGGTCCCCGGAGGAGATCCCGCCGGCAATCCGGTCGAGGTGTATCGAGGTCTTCTTCAGAGCCCTGACCCCTGACGAGGTTGGGATCATCGCGGCGAACGCCGCTCAGAAGGCAGGTTTCGTCCTTGAGGACGGGGCCCTCGAGGTCATCAAGAAGTATGCAGTCAACGGCCGCGACGCCGTGAACATCCTTCAGATCGCGGGCGGGGCCGCGCTTACGTCGGGTCGACAGACTGTGACCAAGGCTGACGTGGAGTGGGTGGTGAATTCCGGCCAGTACTCACCCCGCCCCTTCAAGAAGGTGCCCCGCACGCCCCAGGTGGGGTATGTGAACGGGCTTGCCGTGTACGGCGCGATGAATGGGATGCTCGTGGAGATCGAGGCCACCGCGGTGCCTGTGGAAAGGGGCGCGGGAAAGGTTATCACGACCGGTCTCATCGATGAGGAGGAGATGGGCGAGACAGGGCGGATAATGAGACGCAAGAGCATGGCGAGAGGCTCCGTGGAAAACGTCATCACGGTGCTGCGGAAGTTCCTCTCGGTCAGGCCCGAGGACTACGACATCCACGTGAACTTCCCGGGCGGCATTCCGCTGGACGGGCCGTCGGCCGGGGTCGCCATTGTCACCGCCATCTACTCCGCGATTACTCAGATCCCTGTGGACAACAAGCTTGCCATGACGGGTGAAGTGTCCATACGTGGCTACGTGAAACCTGTCGGTGGGATCGTGGCGAAGGTCGAGGCTGCGGCTCTGGCGGGAGCGAGCAGGGTGATAATTCCGCGCGAGAACTGGCAGGAGAGCTTCGGCGAAAGGAAGGACATCCTCGTTGTGCCCGTAGAGCGAATCGAGGAGGTAGTGCAAGCTGCCATGGTGGCCGCGGGGCCGCCAGCGGGGTCCCTTGGCACGAACACTTGCCCGCAGGCTGCCGCCGCCGGTCTCTCCGCAGGCTGCTAAGTGAGGGTGCGTTAGCCCTTGCTCCATTTCCGGTAGCTGCCGGGTTGCCGGTGTTGCACTCTCTCTTTGAGTCACCGGCAACCCATTCCAATAGGTGGAAGCATTTCTGCACCCCACTCGGTGCCTCCTCTTCGCGACAGAAATTGACAGTCCGCGTACGTTGACATAATACCGACCCGTGTGATAGCCTTGCCTGTGAGGCGAGGCTTTCCTTGTTTTTTCATCGTTACGTTCTGCCTGCCACTGTACGCTGCCGATTGACCACACCTGCGCTATGAGGCGTAGTGTATCGTGAACCGAGGGGACCCGAAGGCGAGGGCGGGGTGCGGGGCGCCCATGTCCCTTGAGTCGAGGGCAGGAATCGGACAGGCCGGGCCGAATACACTGACTAGTGACAGCAGCGTGCTTGGCCGTAACCTGCCGCGGATCCGGGTGGAGCGTGCGGCGCGGTTCGCAGTGTGGAGCGCGGACGAGTCCGCCGGAGTAGCCGAGGAGGTGCAAATGCAGCATGCCGAAGGAAGAAGCCAAAGCAGCAAGAACGAAAGACCTGGTACCTCTCCTTCCGTTGCGTGGCGTGATCGTGTTCCCTTACATGACGGTTCCCCTCGACGTGGGCAGAGACAGGTCCGTCGCCGCGCTCGAAGACGCAATGATGAACGACAGGCTCATTCTGCTTGCCGCGCAGAAGCAGGCAAAAGTGAACGAGCCGACGCCGAAGGAGATCCATGAGGTCGGCACGATCTCCGAGGTGAAGCAGCTTGCGAGGTACCCTGATGGCACCATCAGGGTGCTTGTTGAGGGTGTCCAGCGAGCGAGGATCGCCGAGTACGTCCAGGTCGATCCGTTCTATAAGGTCAGGGTCGAGCCCGTGGAGGTCTCGGAGCGCATGACGAAGGAAACCGAGGCGCTTATGCGCAGCGTCCTTGGATACTTCGAGTCCTACGTCAGGCTCGGGAAGAAGATCCCCACCGAGGTCCTAGCATCCGTTCAGGCTATAGAAGACCCCGGGAGACTCGCGGACGACATCGCCGCCCATCTGCCCCTGCGTACCGAGGATAAGCAGAAGGTGCTGGAGGCCGCGTCGCCCAGACTCAGGCTTGAGAGGCTGTGCGCTATTCTCCTCAAGGAAATGGAGATCCTCGAGCTTGAGAAGAAGATCAACTCGCGCGTGCGAAAGCAGATGGAAAGGACTCAGAAGGAGTACTACCTGCGCGAGCAGATGAAGGCCATACAGAAGGAGCTTGGCGAGAGGGACGACAGGTCCCAGGAGGGCGAGGAGTACCGGGAGAAGATCGCTGCAGCCAGGCTTCCGAAGGAGGTCGAAGAGCGGGCGCTTCGTGAGGTGGAGCGGCTCGAAAAGATGCCCCCCATGGCGGCGGAGGCGGTTGTGGTCAGGACTTACCTTGACTGGCTTCTAGCCCTGCCATGGACGTACAAGACCCAGGACCGCCTCGACATCGAGGCCGCGGCCAGGGTTCTCGACGAGGACCACTACGGCCTTGAGAAGGTCAAGGAACGCATCCTCGAGTTTCTGGCCGTGCGTCAGCTTACGAGTAAGCTCAAGGGCCCGATCCTGTGTCTCGTGGGTCCCCCCGGCGTGGGAAAGACCTCGCTCGGCAAGTCCATAGCGCGGGCGCTCGACAGGAAGTTCGTCAGGTTTTCGCTGGGCGGAGTGAGGGATGAGGCCGAGATCCGAGGGCATCGCCGCACATACGTGGGCGCGCTTCCAGGCAAGATCATCCAGGCCATGCGACAGGCCGGCTCGAAGAACCCGGTCATCCTCCTCGACGAGGTAGATAAGATGAGCTATGACTTCCGGGGAGACCCGTCGTCGGCGCTTCTCGAGGTGCTTGACCCGGAGCAGAACGCTGCGTTCGGCGACCATTATATCGAGATCCCGTTCGACCTGTCGGACGTCATGTTCATCACAACTGCGAACGTGTTGCATGCGATCCCCAAGCCCCTTGCAGATCGTATGGAGATCATCGCAATACCGGGCTACACCGAGGAAGAGAAGGTTCAGATCGGCCTCCACTTCCTCGTGCCGAAGCAGATAAAGGAAAACGGCCTCGAGCGGTATGACATCGAGTTCACAGAGGGTGCCATAAGGACCATCATCAGGCAGTATACCCGCGAGGCAGGGGTGCGCGGCCTCGAACGAGAGATCTCCTCGATACTGCGGAAGATCGCAAAGAAGGTGGTGAGCGAGTCGGCCGGCGCCGATGCGTCTCGCGTGGTCGTGGACTCCGCGGACATCGAAGGATACCTCGGGATACCGCAATACCGCTACGGTGTCGCGGAGTCCGAGGACAGGGTCGGCGTCGCGACCGGGCTTGCCGTCACCGAGGTGGGCGGGGACATCCTGGCCATCGAGGTCTCGGTGATGAAGGGTACCGGGAAGCTCACGCTCACCGGAAAGCTGGGGGACGTGATGAAGGAATCCGCGCAGGCCGGGTTCACGTACATCAGGTCCCGCGCGGACGAACTCGGGATCGACCCCAACTTCTATCAAGATCGGGATGTGCACATCCACGTGCCTGAGGGTGCTATACCCAAGGACGGGCCGTCCGCAGGGATCGCAATGGCGACCGCCCTCGCATCCGCCCTCTCGGGCAGGCCGGTGAGGTGCGATATCGCTATGACCGGCGAGATCACTCTGCGGGGCAGGGTCCTGCCCGTGGGCGGCGTCAAGGAGAAGATCGTCGCGGCGCATCGGGCGGGCGTCTTCACGGTGGTGCTCCCCGGTGAAAACCGGAAGGACATCGAGGAGATTCCGAGGAGCGTCCTCGATAGCATGAAGCTGGTGTTCGTGGACCACATGGATGAGGTCCTCGAGGTTGCTCTGCAGCGCCGGGAGGAGCTGTGCGGGGGTGAGCGGAACACAGATGATGAGGACGAGAGGGCGCTCCCGGCCATCGTCCACGACGGTCCGCCCGCCCCGGTGCCGAACCAGATTTATTACGGGTCCTGCCAGTAGGGGAGTGCCCGATCGAACCGCAAGTGTGGCAGAAGTCCGGTCTCGCTAAAATGAATGGACCACCCGTGCATGGGTGGTCCGTTTCACGTACGCAGACAGGGACCTGTCTTCCGCAATTCCTCCGCAAGCGGTTGTCCGGCAGCCAGGTGCCCTCTCTTGTTAGTCTCTCTTTGAGTGACCGGCAACCTTTTCCAATAGCCGGGAGCATTTCTGCGCTCTGAGCTGGTGAGGCAGGAATCCTGCTTCGTGAGTAGAATACTGTGATGAGAACTACAGAACCTAACTGCGACAGGCTGCCAAACATCTGAAGTGGGGGAGGCGGCACATTTTTCGCCCAGGCGTATGCATTGAGTGCATAAATATACACCACTGCATACGTCCTATCCTGAGCCGCGAGGTGTCGACCAGGTGCTTTGGCGTGCGTCCGCTCGCGCGGTCCGGTGGGCTATGCGGTCAACGAATCTCGGCGGCTAACATGGTGCTGTACGGCTCGCCAGGAACTATGCAGGGAGAGTGATGGCAGTGGACGAGATCACAGTGGTATGTTGGGGGCTCGGTGCGATGGGCTCCGGCATGGCGAAGGTGCTGCTGGAGCGGAAAGGGGTCAGGATCGTTGGGGCGATTGCCACGAGGCCCGAGAAAGCCGGACGCGACCTCGGGGAGGTGCTCGGGGTGGGGCGTGAGATCGGCGTGCGGGTCACAAACAACCCAGAGGAGGCGCTCGAGGCAGGGGCTGACGTGGTGCTTCATGCCACCTCGTCGTTTGCGAGAGAGATCTACCCGCAGCTTGACGCAGCCATGGCCGCAGGGTCCAACGTCATCACGGTGGCGGAGGAAATGGCCTACCTCCGGCAGAGCGACCCGGAGCTTGCCGCGGAGATCGACCAGCTTGCCCGCAAGTACGGGGTGAGCATCCTCGGCACCGGCATCAACCCCGGGTTTGTCCTGGATACCCTTATCATCGCACTCACAGGTATTTGCGCGGACGTCAAGAGGGTGAGGGCGAGGCGGGTCAACGACCTCTCTCCTTTCGGCCCGACTGTCATGAGGACTCAAGGGGTCGGCACCACCGTTGAGGAGTTCAGGGAAGGTATGGCGAAAGGCACGATCGTTGGCCACATAGGGTTTGTCCAGTCGTGTGGCATGATCGCAGACGCCCTCGGGTGGAAGCTCGACGAGATCACCCAGACTCGGGAGCCGATTATCTCCAGCACCAGGCGCCAGACGCCGCACGTTGACGTCAAGCCGGGGATGGTTGCAGGCTGTAACCACACAGCCCATGCCTTCATGAACGGCGAGGAGGTAATCACCCTCGAGCATCCGCAGCAGGTGCTGCCGGGCCTCGAGGGGATCGAGACCGGCGACTACATATGGATCGAGGGCACCCCACCGGTGAACCTCGCCATAAAGCCCGAGATTCCCGGGGGCGTCGGCACAATCGCCATCGCGGTGAACATGATACCGCACGTGGTGGCGGCGAGGCCGGGCCTCGTGACCATGAAGGACCTGCCTGTGCCCGCATGCGTGATGGGGGACATGACGAGGCTTGCGCGGGCAGCGAGAGGGGATGGCGAAGGTGTTTGACGTGGTAAGGTCCGAAAGCGCGGAGCGCGTCCGGGCCGGGGAGTACGTAGAGATACACTCGATCATCCTGAAGCCGGGCGAACGGGCCCCGCAAGTACCTGAGGACACCCAGAGAGTCCCCCTGGAGCTACGGATCAAGGGCTACCTCGATCACGACGCATTCGTCGGCGATGAGGTGACCATTACGACGGTGCTGGGTAGAAAGGTGAAGGGGCAGCTCGTCGCGGTGAATCCTCCATACCCGCACTCCTTCGCAAGGCCCGTGCCTGAGCTTCTGCACATAGGCGAAGAGCTGTGGCGCCTTCTGGGCGCAAGAGGGGTCAAAGAGGTCAGAGAAGGTGACGAACCATGATATCCGGCACAAGCTACGCGGAGGTCATGGCCAGGCGCCACGACATCATGAAGTCAGCCGTGGGGATCGACTACGAGAAGTTCGAGACCGGCGCCATCGCCTTTGACTACGAGGGGATGATGGACGAGGTCGGTTACACGCTTGAGGAGATCCACGCCATTCAGGAAGAGACCAGCGTCGGACGTACGCCTCTCGTCGAACTCCGCAACATCACGGAGGTGGTGCGCCGGATATCCGATCCCGGTAGAGGCGCGCGCATCCTCGTGAAGGACGAGTCGGCGAACCCCTCGGGCAGCTTCAAAGACAGGCGCGCGTCTGTGTCGGTATACTGCGCGAAGAACAAGGGTTATCCCGGGGTCATCGCCGCCACGAGCGGCAATTATGGGGCAGCGGTGGCTTCGCAAGCGGCCAAGCGTGGCGTCAAGTGCATCATCGTGCAGGAAACGTACGACTCGAAGGGCCGCGGCCAGCCGGAGATCATCGAGAAGGGACGGGCGTGCGAGGCGTACGGCGCCGAGGTGCACCAGCTTACGGTGGGGCCCGAGCTCTTTTACGTGTTCCTGAGGCTCCTCGAGGAGACGGGTTTCTTCAACGCGTCCCTCTACACCCCGTTCAGCATCGCCGGCATCGAGACGCTTGGGTACGAAGTGGGCACGGAGACGCTGCGAGCGACGGGACGGTACCCGGACGCAGTCATAGTGACCCACGCGGGCGGCGGGAATGTCACCGGGACGGCGCGCGGCCTCCGCAAGGCGGGATGCCGCCACACCCAGGTCATCGCCGCGAGCGTGGACCTCACCGGCCTTCACATGGCGAGCGACACCGACTTCAACAGAAAATCGTTCACCACCGGGCACACGGGCTTTGGCATTCCGTTTGCGACGTGGCCCGATAGGGCGGACGTGCCTCGCAACGCTGCGAGACCCCTTCGCTACATGGACAGGTACGTCACCGTGACGCAGGGGGAGGTCTTCTACGTTACCGAGATGCTGGCGAAGCTGGAAGGCATGGAGCGAGGCCCCGCCGGAAACACGTCTCTTGCCGCCGCCATCGCCATCGCGCGCGAGATGGATCGCGACCAGGTGGTGGTGGTCCAGGAGACCGAGTACACGGGCGCCGGCAAGCACCCGTACGCGCAGCTTTCATTCGCGCGAGAGATGGGAGTCGAGGTGATGCGCGGCGATCCCCGTGAGAACGTGCCCGGGAAGCGGATAGTCATACCGGAGCACCCCTCGCAGATCCGCGTGAAGGAGGTGCCCCTCGTTGACATACGGAGGTCCTACATACGAAACGCCCTGTCCCACGCGAAAGGCCGGCAGATATCAATTGAGGATATCAGGTTCCTTGCTGAGGATACAAACTCCACCGTCGCGTTTGTCGAGGAGACCATACGCGAGCTTGAGGGAGGGGAGGGCCGAGGGTGATGATGCGGCCGGATGATTTCGAGGAGAGGCGCCGGCATCTTGCCGGCATGAGCGATGAGGAGCTTGCAAGGTACTTTTGGGAGCTTGCCGACAGGGTGGTGCAGCCCCTGGTGGATCTCGCGCGCACCCACACGTCCCCCTCCATTGAGAGGTCTGTGCTCCTGCGGATGGGGTTTTCGAGCCTGGAGGCGAAGGCCATCGTCGATAAATGCGTTGAGAAGGGCCTTCTCGGCAAGGGTGCGGGCCATGTGGTCTGGAAGCTGGCCAGCGCCCGCGGGATGAGCGTGCGCGAGGCGGGGGTCGCCCTCGCCGAGGGCAGGATGTGGGATGAGGTGGCAGGCCTCTTCGGGGCCGGGAGGTGAGACGAGGTGGGCGGGAGGAAGCTTTGCCCCAACGAGAAGCTGGATGTGCGGGAAATCCTGCGGGATCTTGAGCATTACAGGCCGAGGCGACGCGGCTGGACCTGGCGCGAGAAGCTGCCGCCGGGAACGAGCCTGGGGTCATTTGAGTACCGGCAGATATCGCGCCCCCTGGAGCAGTCCGTGCCGCTCCCTGCGGCCAAGCACTTCGGCGGCATAGACCCGCAGCCGGAGATGGTGGTGACCACGGAGATCGCGTCCGGCCGCTTCGAGGACGACATAAGGCGGATGAGGATGGCCGCCTGGCACGGAGCGGACCACATAATGGTCATTCGCACCACCGGCCAGAGCCACTTCGACGGGCTCATCGAGGGCACGCCCGAAGGGGTCGGTGGGGTCCCCATCACGCGCAAGCAAGTGCGCGCGACGCGCAAGGCTCTCGACCTCATCGAGGACGAGGTGGGGCGGCCAATCAACTTCCACTCGTACGTGAGCGGGGTCGCAGGCCCGGAGATCGCTGTCCTCTTCGCCGAGGAAGGCGTGAACGGGGCCCACCAGGACCCGCAGTACAACGTCCTTTACAGGAACGTCAACATGTACAGGTCTTTCGTGGACGCTGCGGTGGCCAAGACCCTGATGCAATGGGCGGGGATGGCACAGATCGATGGGGCGCACAACGCGAACGCCACCGCGCGCGAGGCGTGGAAGGTCATGCCCGAGCTAATGGTGCAGCACGCCATCAACTGCGCGTACTCGGTGAAGGTGGGCATGGCGAAGGAGAACATATGTCTATCTACCGTTCCTCCGACGGCGCCGCCCGCACCGGAGATGCGCCTAGACCTTCCCTACGCCGTGGCCCTTCGCAGGCTGTTTGCAGGGTACAGGTTCCGGGCGCAGATGAACACCAAGTACATCGAGTCCTCCACGCGTGAGGCCACGGTCACCCATGCTCTAAATCTCATGTTGTCGAGGCTCACGAGCGCGGACATCCAGAGCACCATCACCCCTGACGAAGGGCGGAACGTCCCCTGGCACTACAACAACATCGCGGCGCTGGACACTGCAAAGCAGGTGCTGGTGGGGCTCGACGGTCTGCGTAACATGGTGAAACTCGACGACAGCCCCGAGGGCGAGCTGGAAAGGAAGGTGCGTGAAATCACAGAGCGCGCCGTCCTGTTCCTCGAGGAGATCCTCGATGTCGGCGGGTACTTTGAGGCCGTACGGCGCGGGTTCTTCGTTGACTCGGGGATGTACCCCGAGCGCAACGGCGACGGTATAGCGCGGGATCCGGAGGGGGGCGTGGCGGCGGGCACCATAGTGCCACGCGACCCGGACTACATGGCACCTGTCTGCGCTCACTTCGGTGAAAACCACCTTCCTGAGGGAACCAGGGCTGACCGGCCCTGCAATCTCATCGGCGGGTGCACCCTGTGTAACCCGGAGAAGATCGTGTACATCGACGAGCTTGACCCGACCGACAACGTAGAGTCCAGGCTGGCTGTGCTCGAGGCTGGCCCGCCTGGCGTGGTTTATCCCGAGGTCGAGTGGGCCCAAGACCGGGTCGTGACCATCACCATGTTCTGGCCTCTCGACGAGGCCCGGGCGGAGGCCGCGGCGCTCGAGACCGCGCGCAGGCTCGGCCTGGAGGAGCCGAAGGCCATCCACAAGGAGGTCATGCACCCTGCGGAGGGGACCCTGGTCGAGGTGAAGGGCAGGGTACCCTTCGGGATTGAGCTTGCGAGCCTCAAGCTCCCGGAGGAGCAGAAGACCCTCTCGCCCGACGAGATCAGGAGGTTCGTCAAGGACCGGGGCGTCAAAGTGGTTGCGGCCACCGTGGGCCAGGACGAGCACTCCGTGGGCCTCCGGGAGATACTAGACATAAAGCACGGCGGCATCGAGGGGTTCGGCATCGAATGCCACTACCTCGGCACGTCCTGTCCTGTTGAGAAGCTGGTGAACGCGGCAATCGAGGTGGGCGCCGACGCCATCCTCATCAGCACGATAATCACCCACGCTGACGTCCACAGGATGAACATGAAGAAACTTGCCGACCTGTGCGTCGAGAAGGGCATCCGCGACAAGGTGCTCCTGGTCGCCGGAGGCACCCAGGTGACGTGGGACATCGCGGTGGAGTCGGGGATGGACGCCGGGTTCGGAAGGGGGACTCGGGGCATAGATGTGGCCAGTTTCCTCGTGCGAAAGCTTCGCGAGAAGGAGGCCGGGGCGGGAACTGGAACCGGACCCGGAGCAGGCGCGGGCGAGGGCGAAGGCGCAGGCGCAGGAGCAAGGGCAAGGGGAGGCACGGACACAGGGGCGGACGCAGGTGCAGAACCAGGTGTGGGGGCTGCCAGGTGATGGACGTCCTGGTCGCCGAGATCGGCAGCACCACAACCCTGGTTAACGCCTTCGACGGGGTGGACGGCCCGAACCCGATGTTTCTGGGGCAGGGCAAGGCGCTCACGACTGTGCAGGAAGGCGACGTCTGGCTGGGTCTCGAGAGGGCCATCGAGGACCTTGGGCGCGCTCTCGGAACGGCGGGCGTTGAATACGGGACGCTCCTTGCAACGTCCAGCGCGGCGGGCGGGCTTCGGATGACCGTCCACGGGCTGGTGTACGACATGACGGTCAAGGCCGCCAAAGAGGCGGCGCTCGGGGCCGGGGCTGTCCTCAAGATGGTGACCGCCGGGCACCTGTCCGAGGCTGACCTCGCGAGGCTCCGGGCAATACGCCCCAACATCATCCTTCTCGCGGGCGGCGTGGACTTCGGCGAGAGGGAGACGGTCCTTGAAAATGCGAGACTCATCGCGGGCGCACACGTGGAGGCCCCTGTGATATACGCCGGCAACAGGGCTGTTCAGGATGAGGTGAGGGCCATTCTCGAGGGCGCCGGGATCGCGGTCACGGTCGTTGAGAACGTGTACCCCCGGGTGGACGTCCTCAACATCGAGCCTGCGAGGCGTGCCATCCAGAGGGTCTTCGAGGAGCACATCGTGACCGCTCCAGGGATGGATCGTGTGCGGGAGATGGCGCACGGGGGAATCATGCCGACGCCCGGTGCCGTGATGGCCGCGGCGAAGCTGCTCTACGATGCGATAGGGGACCTCGTGGTCATCGACGTGGGCGGCGCTACCACCGACGTCCACTCGGTGACCGAGGGGTCCGAGCAGATCGCGAAGATCCTCACAAGCCCGGAGCCTGTCGCAAAGCGCACCGTCGAGGGCGACCTCGGCGTGTTCGTGAATGCCGGTAACATCGTGGACCTCGTGAGCCGGGAGGGGTTCGTGCAGGACCTCGGCTTCGACCCGGCCGAGGCGCTGGCTGAGCTCGAGCCGGTCCCTTCAACGGAAAGGGGGCTGCGCCTTGCGCGCGCCCTTGCGATAGAGGCGGCACGGATCGCCGTCCTGCGCCACGCGGGGTGTGTTCGGTACCTCTATGGCCCGCTTGGCAGGATCACGGTGGCGGAGGGAAAGGATCTGACAAGGGTCAGGTGGATCATCGGCACAGGCGGTGCCGCGACGAGGCTGCCTGAAGGCTGGCGCATACTGGAAGCCGTGAAGGGACGACGGGGGGACATGCGGCTTCTTCCGCCGCCGGACGCGAGATGCGCGATAGATCGGGACTATGTGATGGCGTCATGTGGTGTGCTCGCAAGATCGCATCCGGAGGCAGCCACTGCCATAATGCTACGGAGCCTCGGGCTTGCCGGGTGACGCAAGGCAACATCATTCATGAGAGGACGGGAGTGAGGTCTCAAGTGGCAAGGAAGACGAAGGTAGTGATCATGGGCGCTGCGGGGCGTGATTTCCACAATTTCAACACGTTCTTCCGCGACAACGACGAGTACGAGGTAGTGGCGTTTACAGCGACGCAGATTCCGAACATCGAAGGGAGGCGCTACCCGCCCGAGCTTGCGGGCAAGGGCTACCCCGACGGCATTCCCATCCTTGCCGAGGAGGAGCTCCCCGCCATCATAGAAAAGCATGGCGTGGATCAGGTGGTGTTCGCATACAGCGACGTCTCCCATCTCGACGTGATGCACAGGGCGTCCGTCGCTCTGGCGAAAGGACCGGATTTCCGCCTTATGGGCCCGGGCACCACGATGCTGAAATCGAAGGTGCCGGTCATCGCTGTCACGGCTGTGAGGACCGGTGTCGGCAAGAGCCAGACGACGCGCAGAGTGACGGACATCATGAAAAAGCACGGCAAGAAAGCCGTGGTCGTCCGCCATCCTATGCCATACGGGGACCTCATAAAGCAGAGGGTTCAGAGATTCGCGACATTCGAGGACCTGGACAGGTACGACACCACCATAGAAGAGCGCGAGGAGTACGAGCCGCACATCGCAAGGGGATTTGTGGTCTATGCGGGGGTCGATTACGGTGCGATCTTGAGGGAGGCTGAGAAAGAGGCGGATGTCGTGCTCTGGGACGGCGGCAACAACGACATGCCGTTCTATCGGCCTGATCTCCACATCACCCTTGCGGACCCGCACAGGCCGGGCCATGAAACCTCGTTCCACCCCGGCGAGACCAATCTCCGGATGGCGGATGTGGTCATCCTGAACAAGGTGGACACTGCGAAACCTGAGGATGTGGACAGGGTCGAGAGCGCGGTGAAGAGGATCAATCCAGGTGCGATCGTCATCCGGGCAGCTTCCCCGGTTGTGCTCGAGCAGGGCGATATGATAAGGGGCAAGAGAGCCCTTGTGGTTGAGGACGGCCCGACGCTGACCCACGGCGGCATGACTTACGGAGCCGGGGTGATCGCAGCGAGGCGTCAAGGCGTGGCGGAGCTCGTGGACCCGGAGCCTTACGCTGTTGGATCCATCAAGGCGACCCTGAAGAAATACCCCGACCTCGAGCCACTCCTGCCCGCCATGGGGTACGGCAGAGAGCAGATACGCGAGCTCGAGGAAACGATAAACAGAACTCCTGCTGATGTTGTCATCATCGGCACGCCTATCGACCTGCGCCGCGTGATAAACATCACCAAGCCGGCGCTGCGTGTCCGCTATGAGCTTGAGGAGATCGGCCATCCGACTCTGGAGGAGATCATCGTGGAGAGGTTCAGAGAGACACTCTTTTGACCGGGAGTCTGAACTGGGAGACCGAACCAGCGAAATTGACTCGTCCGGGGGTGTGTGGTACACTCTGGACGTCAGGGGAATAGCTGGAGCAACTTCCATGAAGGAGTGGTGCCGCGTGGCCGAGGTCGAGCTTCCGGAGGGCGTATCCGTTGCGAGCCTGAGAAGCTGCCGCCAGCTCAGGGGATGCCCTGCGAGCCTTTACCTTATTTGCCCGGTATATGCAAGGCATGACAACTGCTGGGACTCGGAGGAAGGCTGCATGGACTGCTGGAGGGATTGCGAGAACTGTAAGGATTACGCGAAAGCTGTCTCCCTGGGGCTTGTGAAGAAGCGGAAGTAGATGTTGTTCCGGAGCAGCCTCGACGGCGTGGAACAACCTGCCCACGGGCGAGGTTTCGCCGGGTCCGTCGCTCTATGGGAGGCGGACCGGGGTGTTTCACCAGGCCAGAATCCGGCCCGGTTCGCGAGAAGCCCGTGGGCTCGCTCAGGAATCAAGGCGGGTTGGCGAACCGGGATATTGAGATGCCCTCTGGCACGCGCGCAAGTGTCGTGCCAGAGGGCCTTTTTGTTCTGATGCTGGCGGAAGGGAGGATCACCCGAAAGTGGGATTGGAATCCATGGCAGGACATGGTATCATGGAGACGTCTGTATGCCGGCATGAGGATTGGTGCCGGCTCCGCGCCGGGCAGACTTGCACGCTTTCGGGGAGGAAATGCGCGTATGGGGGGTAGCAAGACGGCTTTTGGCAGGCTGGTCGGGGTGTTCGTGTGTGTGCTCGCGGTGTCGTGGGTCTTCCTTCCGAAAGGTCTTATGGCGGCCAGCAAGAGTGCCGAGTACGGCGGGACATTGGCGGCAGCGCGCCTGAGCGGCAAGCTCACGCTGGAATTCTCGTCATCTTACGAGAATTCCGAGGGTGATATGATGAAGCTCGGCATGGCGTTTGACGGTAAGCTGCGCCTGCCAGCCGGAGCAGGGATATCATGTGACATCACGGCAGGCGCAAGGCCCAACCCTGCCGGGTGCGGCCTCTTGGGGTACGCGGCTGTAGCGTTTGCGGCAAAGCCGGGAGGAGGGCTCAGGCTTGACCTGGACGCAAGGAGAAGCAGGACGTCTGAGTCTGACGACGCCGCCGAGCCGGGAACAGAGCGCATCTCATCTACCGTCAGGGCCGCGCTGGCATGGAAATCGCCTTCCGGGCGAATGTCCACGAAAGTTGTCTGGGAGGAAGAAGGGGCTGCCTACCCATACCGGCCGGCGAGCGACCACGGGCGCCGGGAGGTCTCGGGCGAGGTCAGGGTGGTTCCCGGGCCGTGGATGTCCGCTCTGGTAGGCCTCAACCTTATCGACAGGGAGTACCGCATCGCTCCGTACAAAAGCTCGACCACGCGTGTGTCTTGGTTTGAACTGGGCGTCAAGCAAACTGCGAAGCTGGGGGGAAAGGTCAGGCTCGAGCGAAAGCATGCGGCTTACCCCGGGTCCCGCAACAAAACGTATGACCAGCACACCCGTGAGATCACGCTGTCGTGGGATCCCAGACCACGTCTCTCTGTGGGCCTGATACTTTCTCACATAGACAAGGAGTTTCCGTTCGCCCGCGAAAAGGACCTTCGCGACCGGGAGATCGCTGCGTCGCTGTCGATGGGAGGGACCGTCGTGGGCACACTGACGGTTGAGGGGACGGTGTTCGAGCGGAAGGTGCCCGCGTCCACGAAGAAGGAGTACAGGGCCCAGAGCATCGGCGCAGAGGCAGAGCTTCCCATGGGCGACAGGCTTTCGCTTTGCGCAGGGTGCGTGCTGTCCCGGAAGGCTTACGCGGACCCGGAGGAGAGAGATGAAGATTACAGTGAGACAGAGGTCACATGGAAGCTTACCTACGACCTCTCTCAGGACATCGACATCACTTATGAGGCCGAGATCAAGCGCCGGGAGTACCCGCTCAGGGAGACAAAGAACACTCACAGGTTCAAGTCCCGGGTCACCCTGGTCTACAGGTTCTGAACCCCAGAGCATTCGGTACCTACGGTGCCGTCAATTTGGTATCCGTGAGTCAGTGAAGCTCCTGTGCCGGCGGCGCCGGGGGCGCTCCGGTGACGGCGTATGGGATGAGGAGCCTTGACCCGGGCGCAAGGCCCGTTTCGGCCGACAGCTGGTTCGCACTGGCGATGTCTCGTATCGGCACGCCATAGCGCCTTGCGATCTGGAGGAGGCTGTCACCGGGGGCAACGGTGTGCACGACTTCGTGATCGGCTTTCCTGTCTATGGATATGGTGTCGTCTATCTCGAGCTGCACCGAGGCGGATATGGCGTCGAAATCGCCAACGATGAACGCATGCATGAATGGAGGCTCGGGCCTTCCCTGCGCCGGGTTCACCCGGAGGAGGTAATCGCGGACAACCGCCGGAAGGTCATCCCGGCGGCAGAAAAGAATCGGCGTGTGCTTGCCCATGTGCGCGAGGAGCGCACCGGATATCGCGTCCTGCCATCTCCCCGGGTTAACAAAGGTGAACGCGTGGCCCTGCTTCTCGATCTTGCCGAACCCGAACCTTCCGTCCGCTGAGCGGTACTTTGCGAATTTCACCGAGAGCTCGAAGGGCTCCTCCGCAGAGATCCTCCCGACCGTGCCTGAGGTGAGGTCGCGGACCGCCTCCTCAACCTCATCCGAGATGAGACTGCGGCTCCCCACGATGAACACGTTTACAGACTTTCCGGAGGCGCGGATCGCTCCGGCTGTCTCCTGAGGAAGGGTATCCTTCAGGGTGAAGAGCACGGGTACCCCGGCGTGCACGGCCATGGCTCCCGCGCAGAGGCCTGAGAGAGGATGCTCACCCGGTAGCAGCATGATGTCTCCGGGGTAACCGAGGAACCTTGCGATCTCCGCTGCAGTGTGGTAGGCGTTTATTCCGGTGAGCCTCAGCACTGAGAACCCCAACGAGGTCACCTGCCGTTCAACGGCATCGCCGAGCGCTCCAACGATGATTATCTGCGCAAGACCCTCCGCGCCGATGGGCGCCAGCCTCCGAACCTCGTCCAGGACAACCGGGTCGAGACCGCCCGGCGAACTGAGGAGCACCGGCCCATCGATGGGCTGGTGCACAAGGGAGAGGGCGACGATGGCATCCAGAGGGTGCTCGGAGCTTGCAAGAATGACTGCGTTGGACCGGCGCCCGAAGGCAAGCTGTGTTACGGCAACGTTGGTTTGATACGGTCCCCTACCGAAAACCCTGGTGGTGTTGGGCGAGTCATAAGTAAGAAGCGGCATGGATCCTGACCTCCCAGATCCAGATACACAACCCACACTTAATCTTCGTATTCCCCGTGCAGCTTGCCATTATGCAGAGAGGGAGCTTGCGTCGCGCAAGCTCCCTCGTGCTGTCGTGCGGCGATCCGCCCGAATCTGTTCCGTGTAGCCCCTCAGGCCTGCTGCTCTTTCTCCTTCTTTGCCTTCTCGATTATCTGCTGGCTGATCTGGGCAGGGACCTCCTCGTAGTGGGAGAACTCCATCGAGTACGACCCGCGCCCGCCTGTGATGGAGCGGAGATCTATGGCGTACTTGAACATCTCCGCCATGGGTACCTGCGCCTTGATGATCTGGTATTTGCCGTGAGGCTCCATGCCCATGATCCTTCCGCGCCTTTTGTTGAGGTCGCCCATGACGTCTCCCATCTGGTTCTCCGGCACCACGACCTGAACGCTCATTATGGGCTCGAGCAGCACCGGGTGCGCCTCCATGGCCCCCTTCTTGAAGGCCATCGACGCGGCGATCTTGAACGCCATTTCGGATGAGTCCACAGGGTGGTATGAGCCGTCGTAGAGGGTGACCTTGACATCAACCATCGGGTAGCCTGCGAGCACCCCCTCCTGGAGTGCCTCTCGCACGCCTTTCTCCACCGCCGGGATGTACTGCCGCGGCACGGCACCCCCGAAGATCTTGTCGACGAATTCGAAATCCCCTCCGGGCGGCAGTGGCTCAAGCTCGAGGAACACGTGGCCATACTGACCGCGTCCACCGGTTTGCTTCTTGTGTTTCCCCTCAACCTTCGCAGTTCCACGGATGGTCTCGCGGTATGGCACCTTCGGAGTCTCGAGGACCACGTCGGTTCCGAACTTGCGCTTCAGCTTCTCCGCGATGACCTCGATGTGGACCTCTCCCATGCCCTCGACTATGGTCTCAGACGTCTCGACATCTCGTCTGACCACGACTGTGGGGTCTTCCTCGGCGAGCCTCGCAAGGCCACTGCTGATCTTCTCCTCGTCGCCCTTGCTCTTCGGCTTCATGGCCATCGCCAGGGTGGGCTTGGGGAACTCTATCCCCGGCAGCACTATGGGGTTGGCTTTGTCTGTGAATGTGTCGCCCGTCGCTGTCACCGAAAGCTTCGCCACCGCGGCGATGTCGCCGGCACCCACCTCACCGGCAGGTTCCTGCTGCTTCCCCTTCATGAAGAAAACCTGGCCGACGCGTTCCTGGGCATCGCGGGTGATGTTGTATACCTGCGAGTCGGACCTGAGCGTGCCGGAATAAACCCGGAACATGCTGATCCTGCCGACGAAGGGGTCCGCCGTGGTTTTGAACACGAGTGCTGCGAGCGGCGCGCCGTCCTCGGGAGCCCTTTCGGTTTTCTCTTCGGACCCGGGTACTGTGCCTTTCACGGCGCCTGCGTCCACCGGCGAAGGCAGAAGCGATACGATGGCGTCAATGAGTGGCTGTACACCGATGTTCCGGAGCGCAGAAGCGCACAAGATCGGGTACGCCTTTCCTTGGATGACCCCGGCCCGCAGGCCCTTTACGATCTCTTCTTGCGTCAACTCGTTACCTTCGAGATATTTCTCGATGAGTTCGTCGTCGCTTTCCGCGGCGATCTCCACAAGCGCGTCGCGTAACTCCTGTGCCCGGCCCAGGAGGTCTCCGGGAATGTCCTCCTCCTTAAACTTCGCGCCGGCTCCGTCCTCGTACACGATGGCTTTCATCCTGATGAGGTCCACCACGCCCCGGAAACTGTCCTGAGAGCCAACGGGGATCTGCACGGGGACGCAGCGGTTCCCGAAAGTGTTTCGCACGGCATCAACCGTCTTGAAGAAGTCAGCGTTCTCGCGGTCCAGCTTCGTGACGACGATGGCTCGCGGAAGCTCGCGCTCATCTGCGAACTTCCACACGTTCTCGGTTCCCACTTCGACGCCGGAAACCGCGCAGACCACGACGAGCGCGGAATCCGCCACCCGGAGCCCGCTTTTCACCTCGCCGACGAAGTCCGCGTAACCCGGTGTATCAATCAGGTTGACCTTTACACCCTTCCATTCGAAGGGGGCCACTGCGGTGGAAATGGAGATCTTGCGCTTGATCTCATCGGGGTCGTAATCCATTGTGCTGGTTCCCTCGTCCACCCTGCCGAGCCTATCGATCGCGTGGGCATCATACAAAATCGCCTCGGCAAGGCTGGTTTTTCCTGCCCCGCCATGGGCGATGAGGGCCACGTTCCGGAGATCCTCCGTCCGGTATCTCTTCAAAAACATCTCCTCCTTGTTATCAAACGCTCGTCCAGTCTTGTGTTGCCTTCCTTATTCTACACTTGCACCTGCCCAATTTCAAGAGAATGACACGATGGCACGCTTCGCCGTCTCGTGCCTATCTCGTTCCAGCCATGATCAGCATCGTGCCGCAGAGGATAATGAACAGCTTCACCCAGGACACGCGGCCCACGATGCCCGAGAGCCCTAGCGCACACACCAGCACGAGGACGGCGGGACCGAGGATCCCGAGGGCCGCGTTGATCTTCAGCGCTGCGGAGATGCGGCTGCACCTGAGCATCAGAAACGCCCCGAGAACCTCGACCATCGCGCCGGCTGCCCGGAGGCAGGCCATCGCTGCCACCACTCTCTCTTCCCCTGTCATTTCAGGAAGCCTCCCGTCGTTTGTCAAAACGATTGTATGCCCTGGAGGGGCGTTTCTTTCCGGGGCGACGAGGTCCCTGGCGAGGCCGGTCCGGGCGAGGTCGGTTTGGGTCGCTCCATGTTTCATCGTCCATCGTTTTGTTGTTGCACTTTGCGTTATTGCACGGCGGCGTCTCGTATGTTATACTCTAACCGTAGAGCCTTCGAGCCGTCAACGCTGCGGCAAGTGTGGAGAGTGGGGAAACCCACTCTCTCATGTTGTGAGGCGGTTTGGCCTCATCCCGTGTGGGTCGCCGGAGCTGGGTGACGGCCCAGCCCAGAGGCTTGCATCGTGCGCTTGAGTAGAGGAGGAAATCACGTGAAGGCTCAGGACATCGAGAACCTGGTCACGGAGATCCTGCGACCAATGCTGGATGGAAGAGGAATCGATCTTGTCGACGTGGAATATGTCCGAGAGGGTGGGCAGTGGTACCTCAGGGTGTACATCGATCGCCCTGAGGGAGTCTCCATGGACGATTGCGAGTGGGTCAACAACGAACTCGGCCGCAAGCTGGATGAGCTCGATCCGATTCCTCAGAGCTACGTGCTGGAGGTGTCATCCTCGGGGGAGAAACCCTTGAGGCGCGAGAGCGACTACGAGCGGTTCCGCGGACGCACGGTGCTTGTGACCACGTATGCTCCGGTTGACGGCAGGAAGTCGTTTGAGGGCAGGCTTCTCGGCATGGCCGACGGAAAAGTCAGGCTCGACCTGGACGGGCGCACCGTTGAGGTGCCCCGCGAGAAGATAAGCCATGCGAGGCTTGTCGTGGAGATCTAGGGTCGGCGGGCTGTCCGAGGTCTCCTGATTTTCGGCAGGCGGGCGAAATGCCCGCATTTTGCAGCCCATGATACGGGATACGGGATAATTCGCCGGGTGGCGAGGAGGGTTACGATGAATTCCGAGGTCATTCAGGCGCTTACACAACTTGAAAAGGAGCGGGGGATCCCGCGCGCTGCGCTGCTTGAGGCCATAGAAACAGCGCTTGTCTCTGCTTTCAAGCGGAACTATGGCTCTTCCCAGAACGTCAGAGTGAAGATAGACCCCGAGACCGGTGATATCAACGTCTATGCGCACAAGAACGTTGTGGAGGTGCCGCGGGACCCCAGGCAGGAGATATCGCTGGATGAGGCTCGAGCGGTGGACCCCACGCACCAGATCGGCGATGTCTTCGAGGTGGAGGTGACGCCCCGTGAGTTTGGGCGGATAGCCGCGCAGACTGCCAAGCAGGTCGTGGTCCAAAAGATCCGCGAGGCCGAGCGGGGCGTAATATACGAAGAATACAGCAACAGGGAAGGCGATGTCGTGACGGGAATCGTGCAGCGGCGCGAGATGCGCAACGTCATCGTCGACCTCGGCCGGGTGGAGGCTATCATGCCTCCGTCCGAGCAGGTGCAGCGGGAGAGCTACTCATTCGGCGACAGGATAAAGGTCTACATCGTAGAGGCACGCAAGACGCCGAAAGGGCCGCAGGTGGTCGTCTCCCGGAGCCATCCCGGTCTCCTCAAAAGGCTTCTGGAGCTTGAAGTACCGGAGATATACGATGGGACCGTCGAGATAAAGGGCATCGCTAGGGAGGCCGGCAGCAGGTCCAAGGTGGCAGTACTTTCGTACGACCCGAACGTGGATGCAGTCGGCGCCTGCGTAGGTCCTCGTGGAATGCGGGTCCAGAAGATCGTTGCTGAGCTACGGGGTGAGAAGATAGACATCATCCAGTGGCATGACGACCCCGGCATATACGTGTCCAACGCGCTCAGTCCTGCACGGGTCATTCTGACGCGTGTGGACGAGGCGAACCACGTGGCGAGAGCGATAGTACCGGACAACCAGTTATCGCTGGCAATCGGGAAGGAAGGCCAGAACGTGCGGCTTGCGGCCAAGCTGACAGGCTGGAAGATCGACATCAAGAGCGACTCGCAGGCGCGGGCGCTGGAGGAGGAAGAGGAGCGCCTGGCCGCCGAGAGAGCCGCGCAGGAGCAAGAGGCCCGCACCGTCGAGGCTGGGGAGGAGCCAGAGGCCGACATCGAGATTGAGACCGAAACCGCGGCTCCGGCGGCCCCCGCAATCGAGATTGAGACCGAAACCGTGGCTCCGGTGGCCCCCGCAGTGGATGAACCCATAGCAGTGGATGAGCCTATCGTGGATGAGTGGGCCGAGACCGGGGAGGACGTGGGCCGCGCCCCAGGCTTCGAAGTGGCGCAGGAGGATCGTGAGGCCGCTCAGCCGATGGATGGCGACAGGGGCACGGCAGAAGAGGTCGAGGCCCCGGGCCCCGTCCCCGCCGCAGCGGATGAGGCTGAGGCTTTCGGTGACACGGTCCCAGTGGAAGAGGCAGGGCTTGCTGCCAGGGCGGGCAAGGAGAAGCCTGAAGGACTCGCCGAAACGGACAGGGAAGCTCCGGGCGAGGCTGTGGGCCGACGCAAGAAGAAGGACAAGGTGAAGAAGGGCGAAGATCTGGACGAAGAGCTTCCGAGAAAAGGACGAGTCCCGAAGAAGTCGAGGCGTGAGTTCGATTTCGACGACGATCTCGACCTGGACATCGATCTGTAGCGACCGGTAACGGGGGCTTGCGCCTGGAGAAGGTGAAAGCGGGTGGTTTTCAGGAATGGCGAGAGGCAAGGCCCGTCAGAAAGTGAAGAAAGTCCCACAGCGCACATGCGTGGGGTGCAGGCAGGTCCGGCCCAAGAAGGAACTTGTCAGGATCGTGCGCACGCCGGAGGGTCTCGTTGAAGTGGACCCGACCGGGAAGCGCTCAGGGCGGGGGGCTTACATTTGCCCTGACCCCAGGTGCCTGGAACTGGCATTGAAGGGAAAGAGACTGGACGCGGCCCTTGAGGCGGCCGTGCCCGAAGAAGTGGTGGATGGTCTCATGCGTCAAATCTCCTCATGCGCGGGTGCAGAGCCTCCGGCCTGAGACCGCGAAGCTTTGAAGGTGGTGGGTATATGGGGAAGAAGACCAGGGTATACGAGCTCGCACGCGAGCTTGGCAAGAACAGCAAGGAGATCCTTGATCTCCTGGCCGAGTCCGGCGTGCGCGACAAGAACCACATGAGCGCCCTGGAGGATAACGTAGTCAGGTTTATAAAGAACAGGTTTGCCGAGAGAGAAGGGCGCAAAGAGCCCGAGAGCCCTGCTGTCGGGCGCGCCCAACCCGCTGTGGAACAGGAGAAACCTGCGGCGAAGGAGACACCGCCGCCCCGTGAGAAGCCGAAGCCAAAGCCGAAGCCCGTTCCGCTGCCAAGGCCGACCACTTCGCGGGGGGCGATGCTGGGGCGTGGCGCGGGAAAACCTCGTCCCGCTGCCGGCGATGTCAGGGCGTCGCGCCCTGGCGCTCCAGCTGCTTCCGGGCAGAGGCTCGGCCGAGGGCCGAGACCTGTTACCGACGGCAGGACGGCGGCTGCTCATCCGCCGTCCCGCGAGCGTCAGGAGCGGAGGTGGACCCCGGCAGGCGCTTCTCCTGCTGGACAACGTTCCGGGGGGAGGAGGCATTGGCCGACGCAGATCGCTCCGACCGTGCCGCCTCTGCGAACAAGGGCCCAGGCCCGGCCCGCTCGTTCCGGCCCTGGGGTAGCGGGCGTCGCGGCCAGGACCCCTGGGGCGGCAGGGCCTGCTGAAGGTAAACCTGAGGTCCTCAAGAGGCCCAGGCAGATCCGTCCAACGGTGCCTTCGGCTCCGCCGGAACGGGTTACGTCGGAAGCGGAGCGGGCGCCTTCTGCGCCATCTGAGGCCATTCCCGTTGTGCGCCAGCCGGAGAAGCCTGCTCCGCAGGCTGCGGGTGCAGGGCCGGTAGCGCCCGAGACACCGGAGGTTGCCGCGAAGGTGCCGGAGAAAGCTCCGGAAGCCGCACCGAGGGCTCCCGCTGCGAAGGCTGTCCGTGCAGGACCGGCTGCCGCGGGTGCGCAGGCGCCGTCTGTGGATGCAGCGCCGGCCGAGGTCTCGCGGCGACCAGATGAAGAGGCTGCCCCGACCGCCCCTTCTGTGGCAAGGGTCGCACACCCTGAGGAAGCTCGGGCCAGCGAGGCGGGCGCCGTCCGGCGAGCCGACGAGGCGGAGAAGGTACCAGCCGCCACCCCTGACGCTGCGAGGCAGCCTGCTGCGAGGCAGCCCGCTGTGAGGCACCCTGACGCCGGTCATCCGGCGGCAGGCGCTGCAGCCGGCGCGCGACCGCGACCGGTCCATGCTCCGGTTCCAGAGGCGAAGAAGCCTTCTGCCGAGCGTCCCCAGAAGGCTGAGGCCAGGAGGGAACGCAAGGAAGAGCGGAGGGAGCAGAAGGAGCGCCGCCCGGAGCGCAGGCTGGATTTGATAAAGAGCGGCAAAGGCGCGGAGAAATTGCGGGAAGCACGGGCCGAAGCCATCATCAGGGCGAGGATGCCCAGGCGCGCAGCTGCAACGCAGCCGGCCGCCGCTACTACCAGGAAGCGGGAGCATCCGAAGAGACAAACGAAGATCGCGCTGCCTGCCAGCATCACCGTAGGGGAACTCGCGGAGAAGCTCGGCGTTGGCTCTGCCGAGGTCATCAAGTCTCTGATGTCCATGGGGGTTCTCGCCACCATCAACCAGGAGATCGACTTCGATGCTGCGAGCCTGGTTGCCGATGAGCACGGCTTTGATGTGGAGCCTCTCGAGCAGAAGGAGGCGCGGGAGTTTGGAATCGAGGACGTTCCAGACGCGCCGGAGGCTCTCAAGCCGAGGCCGCCCGTGGTGACGGTGCTCGGGCACGTCGACCACGGAAAGACGTCGCTTCTCGACGCCATACGCCAGACCAACGTCACCGCGCAGGAAGCCGGAGGCATTACTCAGCACATCGGCGCCTACCAGGTGGAGCTTGGTGGCAGGAAGATCACCTTCATAGATACGCCGGGCCACGAAGCGTTCACGGCGATGCGGGCCCGTGGTGCCCAGGTGACAGACATCGCGGTTCTCGTGGTTGCCGCAGACGACGGGGTGATGCCGCAGACCATAGAGGCTATCAACCACGCCCGGGCTGCGAAGGTACCGATCGTCGTCGCGATAAACAAGATAGACAAGGCAAACGCCCAGCCTGACAGGGTCAAGCAGGAGCTTGCCCAGCAAGGCCTCGTGCCTGAGGAGTGGGGTGGGGACACCGTCACCGTCGAGATATCCGCCCTCCGCAAGCAGGGCATCCAGGACCTCCTGGAGATGATCCTGCTCGTCGCCGATATGAGGGAGCTCAAAGCCAATCCCGACCGTCCGGCGAAGGGCACCGTAATAGAGGCGAGGCTCGACAGGGGGAGGGGACCGGTTGCCACGGTCCTGGTTGAAAAGGGCACGCTCCGGGTGGGCGATGCCATCGTTGCCGGCGAGGTGTTCGGCAAGGTCCGCGCCATGACCGACGACCAGGGCAGGCCTGTTGAAGCCGCAGGGCCGTCCATGCCCGTGGAGGTGCTCGGGTTTTCTGAGGTGCCGCAGGCCGGCGACGTGCTTCATGTGGTGCCCGAAGACAAGCTGGCGAAGCAGCTCGCCGCAAGGCGTTCTGAGAGAAAGCGGGCCGAGGAAATCCAGGGGGCACGCGCGGTCAGCCTGGAGGCCCTTTTTGGCAAGATCAAAGAGGGTGAGGTCAAGGAACTCAATCTGATCATCAAGGCTGACGTCCAGGGGTCCGTGGAGGCGCTCAGGCAGTCGCTGGAGAACCTGTCCACCGACGAGGTCAAGGTGAACGTGATCCATGCGGGCGTGGGTGCCATCACCGAGAGCGACGTCATGCTGGCGTCCGCGTCGGGGGCCATCATCATCGGGTTCCAGGTGCGGCCCGACGTCAACGCGAAGAAGATGGCCGAGCGGGATCGCGTGGACGTCCGCCTTTACAGGATCATCTACGACGCCACGGCCGATGTGAAGGCCGCCATGGAAGGCTTGCTTGAACCGGAGAAGCGCGAGGTAACCATCGGGCGAGCCGACGTGATGGCCACCTTCCACGTTCCGAAGGTCGGGGTTGTGGCCGGGTGCAAGGTGAGCGAGGGCAAGATCACGCGAGACGCGCTGGTGCGTGTCCTCCGCGACAACGTGGTCGTACACGAAGGCAGGATCGAGTCGCTGAAGAGGTTCAAGGATGACGTCTCCGAGATTGCGACGGGGTACGAATGCGGGATTGGCCTCGCGAACTTCCAGGACATCAAGGAAGGCGACGTCATCGAGGCCTTCAAGGTGGAGGAAACCCGCCGCGAGCTATAGAGGTGCCTAGGTGAGAGTTCAGAAATGCTCCCGGCTTTCGGGAGGGGTTTCCGGTGACTCAAAAAGAAAGTGCAACACCGGCAACCCCCAGATGTTGGCAAAGCGGGAGGAACTAGCGAACCTTCAGTTACAGAAGGTACGGGGCGATGATAGTCGGCATTCTGAAGATCGAGGTCTTCATAGGCGGGGCCGCGTCTCTCAAGGACAAGCGGCGTGTCGTCAAGAGAGTCTGCGACAGAGTAAGGGCCAGGCACAACGTGGCCATCGCCGAGGTTGCCGATTGTGACCTGTGGCAGCGCTCCACGCTCGGGGTCGCGTGTGTCTCCAACGAGATGAGGCTCGTGGAGAGCGTGCTTTCACGCGTGCTGCGCGATATCGAGATGGAGGCGGATCTCGAGGTGACCAGTTGCGAGAGGACCATTGTTTGAAGACCATCGTTTAGCGTCGGAAGGTGATGGGAGATGGCTCGACTCAGGGTTGAGAGGGTTGCGGAGGCGATCCGTTCCGAGGTGGCAGACATCCTGGCTCGTGAGATCAAAGACCCACGGCTGGGGTTTGCCACCGTCACCGACGTGGAGGTGTCAGACGATCTGCGACACGTGAAGGTCTTCGTAAGCGTCATGGGCGATAAGGCCCAGGTGGATGAGACCATGGCTGCTCTTGAGAGCGCCACCGGGTTCGTTCGCAGCGAGATAGGCCGGCGCATCAGGCTGCGTCATACCCCGGAGATCATCTTCCGCTACGATACGTCGATAAAGCGCGGAGCGCGGGTATTCGAGCTCCTGAAGGAGATCCAGAGCGAGAAAGAGATAGGGAACGAAAAGGGAGGCCGGGAGTAGTGGAGAGCCATGAGGACATCGCGCGCATCCTCCTGCGGTACCGTGCGTTTCTCATAGCAACTCACGTGTTGCCCGATGGAGATGCTATCGGCTCCACTCTCGGCCTCGGCTTCGGACTCCAGAAGACCGGAAGGCGTGTGGTTCTTTCCTGTCCCGGGGGCTTGCCTGACAGCCTGAGCTTTCTGCCAGGCTCAAACAGGATAGTCACGCCTGACCGCATCTCTGGGGAGTTCGACGCGGCTGTGATCCTCGACTCGAGCGACCTCGATCGTATCGAGGGGATCGCCAGCAGGATCCCCTCGGGGGTGCCTGTGATCAACGTCGACCATCACGTTACCAACAAGATGTTCGGCACATACAATTACGTTGACCCGGGTGCGGCTGCCGTGGGTGAGCAGGTCTATAGGATCCTGACAGCCATGCGAGTGCCGGTGGACAGGGACATGGCGACCTGCCTCTTCACGGCTGTGGGGACCGACTCGGGGTTCTTCCGGTTCTCCAACACCAGCCCGACCACGCTCCGTATCGCCGCCAGACTGGTGGAAAAGGGTGCTGAGCCGTTCAGGATCTCTGAGCAAGTCTATGAAACCAAGACCCTGGGTAGCCTGAAGCTCCTCGGCCGAGTGCTCGATACTTTGCAGACTGATGAGGCCGGAAAGGTTGCGTGGGTCGAGGTGAGGCGCGAGTGGCTGTCGGAATTCGGAGTCGATGAAGGGCAGACCGAGGGTTTTGTGAATTACCCTCGCATGGTGAAGGGCGTCGAGGTGGCCCTGCTCTTCAGAGAGAGCGCCGAAGGCAAGATCCGCGTGGGCATGAGGTCCAGGGGAGATTTCGATGTAAGCGCGCTCGCCGAAGCATTCAACGGCGGCGGCCACTCGAGAGCCGCGGGTTGTAGCGTGGAGGCCACCTCACTGGAGGACGCGAGGCAGGCCGTGCTTCGCAAGGTATACGAGATGATGGCGGCGGCGAGGTAGGTCCGTGGGCCATGGACGGTATCCTGGTGGTGGCGAAACCTGGCGGGATGACATCCCATGACGTGGTTGCGCGCATCAGGCGAACCACGGGGGAAAAGAGGGTCGGGCACGCAGGGACGCTTGATCCCGATGCCACCGGCGTTCTCGTGGTCCTCCTCGGCAGGGCCACTGCTGCCATGCAGTTCATGCTGGGGCTGCCGAAGGCCTACAGGGCTGAGATAGTTCTCGGCATAGTCACCGATACGCACGACGCGTCGGGCACAGTGGTCCGCATGGCGGACGAGGTCAGGGTGTCGAGGGACCTGTTCTGCGAGGTGCTCGCGAGGTATACAGGAGAGATCCTTCAGGTGCCCCCGATGGTCTCCGCAGTCCACCACGAAGGGCGCCGGCTCTACGAGCTTGCGCGCGAGGGAATCGAGGTCGAGCGTGCGCCCAGGCGTGTGACGATATATGAGATCAACGTCGAGTCGTGGCCCGATGAACCATTTGTTGTGGGGAGCAGGATAGGGGTGAACGTCGTCTGCTCCTCAGGGACGTATATCCGGCAGCTTGCGGCGGACATCGGCGAGTCGCTGGGGTGCGGCGCGCATCTTGGGTCGCTCGTGCGCACCCGTGTGGGGCCCTTCCGGCTGTCAGATGCGCACACTCTGGATGAAATCGAGACGTCTGCGAGGGGGAACCGCCTGCAGGAACTGGTACTGCCCATCGCCACGGGGCTGTCCCATCTACCGGCCGTGGTGGTGAGCGGCGAGGACGCAAGGAGGGTATCCAGCGGGGCGCCGGCTGAGCTTCCTGTTAACGAGTGTGATCCCGGCAGCCTGTCGGAGGCGGGTACGGTTCCCGGGGACGGGTGTTGCGCCGAGCTTGTAAGGGTACACCGGGACACCGGCGAGCTTCTCGGTGTTGCGCGCGTTGAGAGATCCGGGAAGCGGGTGCATCTTCGCCCCGTCAGGATGTTTGTGGGTTGAGGCCATCACGTGACGCTGGGGTTAGGAGGTCTCTCGTGAAGGTCATAAGCGATCTCGCAAAGGTTGACGCTGTGGATATGCCCAGATCTGTGGTCGCTCTCGGGACGTTTGACGGGGTGCACCTCGGGCACCAGGAGATTCTCAGAAGATGTGCGGCCTATGCAAAGTGCGCCGGGGCACGCGCCGTGGCGTTCACTTTCGACAGACACCCGCTCCAGGTCATCCGGCCGCAGTTCGCTCCTCCGCAGCTCACAGACATCGAGGACAAGCTTGCGCTCATTGAGGCGACGGGGATCGAGGTTGCGGTCGTGGCGCGCTTCGATGAGGCGTTCGCCCGTGCGACGCCTGAGGAATTCGTGCGCGAAGTACTGCTCGACGGCCTGCGGGCGGCGAAGGCCGTCGTCGGCTTCAATTACACCTTCGGATGGCGGGCCCATGGCACCGCGGCTGTTCTGGTGGAATTGGGCAAGAAGTACGGCTTCGACGTGGAGGTTGCGGAGCCGGTCGCCGTCGGAGGAGTGCCGGTAGGTAGCACGGAGATCCGGGCACGTCTCGCGCGGGGTGATGTGGCGGGAGCGTGCGCCATGCTCGGCAGACCCTTCTCCATCAAAGGCACGGTGGTCCCAGGGGAAGGACGCGGGAGGACCATCGGGTATCCGACGGCGAACATCAGGGTGAGCCGGGAAATGGCCGTGCCGGCGAGGGGAGTCTACGCGGCGATTGCCCAGGTCCGGGGCCTCCAACTCCATGCCGTGGCCAACGTGGGAGTGCGGCCGACGTTCGAGGGCAGGGTCCCTGGCATCGAGGTGTTTGTCATGGATTTCACAGGCGACATCTACGGGGAGACCATGAGGGTATCCTTCATCGAGAGGCTGCGCGACGAAATGAGGTTCGGTTCTGCGGCGGCCCTTGCATCCCAGATCGGCGACGACGTCAGGAACGCTCAAAAGGTGCTCGCTTCCTGCCATGCAGGGCATACTGAGTGTGGTGTGCAGGCGGCCGCCGGGCGCGCGGGCACGGCGGCGTCGAGCTAACCCGCAAAGCTGTCAAAGGGGGGCGCCGGGGGGCCCGGCGTCGTTTACAACGGATCGGTTGTATGATAGAATTGGTGCGTGACGGCAATCCCGTTACTGCCGCAAAGCAAGATGAACCCAGCGCTAGGATTCCTCGCTCCTCCGACGGGTTTCTTGGCGATGGGGGGATAGCGTTCTGAGGAGGTGGAACGGCGTGGCTCTACCCGCCGGCGAGAAACAAGCGATTATCGAGAAGTACAGGCTTCACGAGAATGACACAGGCTCTCCAGAGGTGCAGATCGCGATCCTCACCGAGAGGATCAACAGTCTGACGGAGCACCTCAAGGAGCACAGGAAGGATCATCATTCGCGACGAGGGCTGCTGAAGATGGTCGGTCAGAGGCGCAATCTCCTTAACTACCTCAAGGAGAAGGATATCGAAAGGTATCGCGCCATCATCGATAGGCTCGGCCTCAGGAAGTAGCAGCGATAGCTTGAGGAGGAACGATTTGTAATGGAACACCACTGCCTGGATATGATTCTGGGCGGGAGGAGACTTTCGCTTGAGGTCGGGAAGGTTGCAAAACAGGCTAACGGATCGGTCCTGGTCAGGTACGGCGACACGGTGGTGCTGGTCACAGCGTGCATGTCGAAAGAGCCGCGAGAAGGCATCGACTTCTTCCCGCTTCTCGTGGATTACGAAGAAAGGCTTTACGCTGTGGGCAAGATCCCCGGCGGGTGGATAAAGAGAGAAGGAAGGCCTTCCGAGGTTGCCACCCTTTCAGCCCGCATGATCGACAGACCGATAAGGCCGCTCTTCCCCGAAGGGTTCAGGCACGACGTGCAGGTGGTCTGCACGGTGATGTCAGTCGAGCAAGATTGTGAGCCTGACGTGACGGCAATGATTGGCGCCTCCGCCGCCCTCAGCATATCCGACATCCCGTTCCGTGGACCCATCGGCGGAGTGCGAGTCGGCAGGGTCGATGGCCAGCTTGTCATTAACCCAACCCTCGAACAGTCCCTCAAGAGCGATCTCTCGCTTGTGGTTGCAGGAACAAAAGACGCTATCCTCATGGTCGAGGCGGGCGCAAGCGAAGTGCCTGAGGACGTCATCCTGGAGGCGATATCCTTTGGCCACGAGGCCATCCGGGGGATCGTCGAGTTCATCGAGGGGCTTGTGGCCGTGTGCGGCAAGCCCAAGCGGGAGGTAACGCTGTACAGGCCCGACTCCGACATCGAGGCGAAGGTGAGGGAGCGTGCGACGGCCGACCTCCGCGACGCTCTCAAAAGCGAGGATAAGCTCGCACGTGAGGAGCGCACCAACGCTGTCAAGATGACGGTGGTCGAGGAGATGAGGGAGAGCCTTGGCGACGACTTCGCGCTCTACGAGAAGGATATCACCATGGTCCTTGACAAGATCGTCAAGGAAGAGGTCAGGAAGATGATCCTGGAGGAGGGTTATCGACCTGACGGCCGCAAGGTCAACGAGATTCGGCCGATATCCTGCGAGGTGGGCGTACTTCCGAGGGTGCACGGGTCGGGCCTCTTCACCCGCGGCCAGACGCAGGTGCTTACCAGCGTAACGCTGGGGGCTATCGGGGAGGAACAGCTTCTCGACGGGCTGGGCGAGGAGGAGTCCAAGCGCTACATGCATCACTACAACTTCCCGCCGTACAGCGTGGGCGAGGTGCGGCCCATAAGGGGCCCGGGCCGGCGCGAGATAGGGCATGGAGCGCTTGCTGAAAGGGCGCTCGCGGCGATGATCCCCGACGAGGAGACGTTCCCGTATACCATCCGGCTTGTATCGGAGGTGCTGGAGTCGAACGGCTCCACCTCGCAGGCCAGTGTGTGCGGGTCCACGCTGGCCCTCATGGACGCCGGTGTTCCCATCAAGCGGCCGGTCGCAGGCATCGCCATGGGGCTCGTGAAGGAGGGCGACAGAGTCGTTATCCTCTCAGACATCCAGGGCATCGAGGACGCCCTCGGCGACATGGATTTCAAGGTCGCCGGCACCGATCGCGGGGTCACGGCCATCCAGATGGATATCAAGATCCCCGGCATAACCAGGGATATCCTCGAGAAGGCCCTTGCCCAGGCCAGGGAGGGGCGGCTTTTCATCCTTGGGAAGATGCTTGAGGTCATACCGGAGCCGCGCAAGGAGCTTTCGCCTTACGCTCCGAGGATCATACGGATGACCATAGGTCCCGATAAGATTCGCGATGTCATCGGCCCTGGCGGCAAGGTCATAAGGCACATCATCGACGAGACCGGCGCGAAGATCGATATAGAGGATGACGGAAGGGTCTTCATTGCAGCGGTTGACGAAAGCGCCGGCGCGAAGGCGAAGAAGATGATCGAGGACCTCACGGCTGAAGTCGAGGTTGGGAAGGTTTACACGGGCACAGTCACTCGAATAATGAACTTCGGGGCGTTCGTGGAAATCCTGCCCGGCAAGGAGGGCCTCGTGCACATTTCCGAGCTTGCCCACACGCGCGTGCCCAGGGTTGAGGACGTCGTCAAGGTGGGCGACACCATCGAGGTCAAGGTCACGGAGATAGACAGGCAGGGCAGAATAAACCTGTCACGCAAGGACGTGCTCCCGAGGGATCACGCACTGGAGGTCGGGCGACGCCAGGGCATGCCCAGGCGGCCGGACCAGCACGGCGGGTACAGGCGCCGGAGGTAGGGACGTACGCGCCGAGATCTGGCACTCGCGCGCCCGCCTTGCCCAAACGCTCGTGTCTTGAGCAGGGGGCGCGCAGCGATGCCAACACATCTGCCCCAAGCTCGCTTGTCTTGCCAACTTCCCTGGCACCTTCCGGGTTTGTCGCCGCCTTGTCCGCTCTTCGGGCGACAGCGCAGCAACTCCCGAGCCGAGACTCACGAGATCCCATAACGCTTGATCTTGTAGTAGAGGCTGCGCAGGCCTATTCCAAGCAGCTTCGCTGCTGCGGTCTTGTTGCCCCCGGCCGCCTCGAGGGCACGCAGGATGGCCCGCCTCTCGGCGCGCTCGACGGCTTCGCGCAGCCTGGGGATGCCTTGTGCCAATCGCTTCTCCCCGGTCCGGACTTCGGTTTGAGCGTTCACCTGCGTTGCCTGCAGCCCCTGCTGGAATCTGCCCAGGACAGGCAAATGACCTGGCAGGATCTCCACCTCGCTGTAGTGCATGTTGATGATGGCCCGGCTCAGAACGTTCTCCAATTCCCTGACGTTACCGGGCCAGTCGTACTCGGTGAGGATGTCGAGGGCTTCCTCGGAGATGCGACTGACGTTCCGCCCGTAAGCCTGGTTGAATCGGCGTATCAGGCTGTGGCACAGGAGTGGTATGTCCTCGATGCGCTCCCGCAGCGGCGGGATGAAAATGGGCACTACATTGAGGCGGTAGTAGAGGTCTTCTCGCATGCGCCCCTCGCGGACGGCTTTCTCGAGGTCGGTGTTGGTGGCGGCTATCACGCGCACGTCCACGGGTATCGGCCGTGTGTCGCCAACCCGCACGACCTCCTTCTCCTGAAGAACGCGTAGCAGCTTGGCCTGCAGCGCGAGGTTTGTCGCCCCCACCTCATCCAGGAAAATCGTCCCGCCGTTCGCCTCCTCGAAGAGCCCGCGCTTCCCACCTCGCCTTGCACCGGTGAACGCGCCCTCTTCATAGCCGAAAAGCTCCGACTCAAGGAGCGTGTCCACGATGGCGGTGCAGTTCACCCTGATGAACTGGCCGCGTGCCCGGTCGCTCGCGTTGTGGATGGCGTGGGCGAAAAGCTCCTTTCCGGTCCCACTCTCCCCTCTGAGGAGGACGGTCACCGGCGTTGCCGCCACGCGCCTGGCCTGTTCGATTGCGCGCGCCATTTTCGGACTTACCCCGACTATGTCATCGAAGGTGTACTTGGCCTCGAGCCGCCTGATTAGCCTCTTCGCCCTGTCAAGCTCCTCGGTGAGCCGCCGGATCTCCGAAGTATCATGGATCACGGCGACGCTGCCCTTGAGCTCATCATCAACGATGATCGGCGCGGCATGGACTATGACCTCTTTCTTTCGGGGGCCCACCTTCATGCGGGCGCCCCGCACGGGAAGCCGCGTGCGGAGCACCTTCAAGTGCATGCTCTCACCCTCGGCGATGTCAGTGGTGGCGGGCTTGCCGATGACGTCCTCCTCAGAGAGGCCGGTCAGCCTGGTGTAGGCGGGGTTGATGAGGAGCCCCATGCCGTTCTCGTCCACGACCGAGATGGCGTCCTGTGTAGAGTTGATGATAGCTTCCAGGAGGCTCTGGATCTGGCGGAGGTTGGTGATCTCCTCCGCGAGCGAGATGACTTCGCTGATGTCCCTGAAGACCGCGACAGCGCCGATGACGTTGCCGTCGGCGTCCCGGACCGGCACGCGGTTTGTGATGATCTTCACTCCCCCCAGCACCTGTTGCTGGTTGAGTTCGGCCTGACCGGTTTCGAGTACGACATGAAGTCTGGTGTTGGGGATTACATCCTGCGCCCGCTTGCCTATCATGTCATCCGAGTCGAGCCCTGTGATACGGGCTGCGGCGGCGTTGAAGATTGTGATGAGCCCGTCGCGGTCGACGGCGATCATGCCGTCGTGCGTGGAGTTCAGGATGACTTCGAGTTCCCTGTTGGATAGACGGAACCTCTCAGGTCGCGCCATCGAATCCCTTCCTTGACTGTAGAGGTGGCAGTGGTCCTCGAACTTATACTCCACTCTCTCTTTGAGTCACCGGCAACCCCTCCCAAAAGTCCCAGCCCGTCGGGCCGGTGGCCGGATTTTGACACCCCTCGTGCAATCACCGGCAACCCCTAAAAGTCGGGGGCATTTTCGCATTCTCACTTATTTAGTACGTATAGAACCCTTTTCCGACCTTCCTGCCCAGGTAGCCGGCGTCCACCATCCGGCGGAGCAGCGGGCATGGCCTGTACTTCGAGTCCTTGAAGCCCTCGTAGAGGACCTCCATGATGTAGAGGCAGGTATCCAGCCCGATGAGGTCGGCAAGGGCCAGCGGGCCCATGGGGTGGTTCATGCCCAGCCTCATCACGGTGTCGATGTCTTCGCGTGAGGCAACCCCCTCCATGAGGCAATAGGCTGCCTCGTTGATCATGGGCATGAGCAGCCTATTTGAGACGAACCCGGGGTAGTCGGAGACCGCCACCGGGGTCTTGCCCATCTTCTCGGCAAGCGCCCAGGTGACCTCGCGCGTCTCATCTGAGGTGGCCTGGCCGGATATGATCTCCACCAGCTTCATGGCAGGGACGGGGTTCATGAAATGCATGCCGATGACCTTTCCAGGCCGCCCCGTGGCTGCCGCGAGCCGCGTGATGGAGATGGACGACGTGTTAGACGCGATGATAGCGTTCGGGGCGAGGACAGCATCCAGCTTCCGGAACACGTCCTTCTTGACGTCAACGTTCTCAACCACGGCCTCTATTGCCATATCTGCGTCGGATACCAGGGAAAGATCTGCCCCGATGCGGATCCTCGCGAGCACTGCATCCTTCTCCGCGGGGTCCAGCTTGCCTTTCTCGATGGCGCGGGAGAGCCCCTTTTCCACGGCGGCTAGGCCCTTCCTCGCAAGGTCCTCCGAGACATCCAGCAGCGTCACGGAAAGCCCGGCCGTCGCCGCCACCTGCGCTATCCCGGACCCCATCTGCCCTGCGCCGATAACTGCGAGCCTGGAAACGTCCATAGACAAGCCTCCTTTCCAATCCCAATCTGCTTCACAGTAGGTGTTAGCCTTCACACAGCTCCACGATGGTCGCCTCGCCCTGGGCCGCGCCGCTGCATATCGTCGCAAGCCCGAACTTGACGCCGCGCCTTCGCATCTCGAAGACCAGCGTCATGAGTATCCTCGCGCCGCTTGCCCCGATGGGATGGCCGAGGGCGACGGCTCCGCCGTTCACGTTGATTTTCTCTTCGTCCCAGCCACCCAGCTTCATGCTGATGAGGGCCACCGCTGCGAACGCCTCGTTTACCTCGATGAGCCCGATGTCGTTTATGGAGAGACCTGCTTTATCGAGGGCCACTTTCGCGGCGAGCGCCGGCACCTCCGGCATGTCTGCAGGCTCTACTGACGCCACGCCGTGGGACACGATCCGGGCGAGCGACTTTATGCCGAGGGCGCGGGCCTTCGCTTCCTCCATGACCACGAGCGCTCCGGCACCGTCGTTGAGGCCCGGCGCGTTACCCGCGGTGATGGTGCCGTCCGGGGTGAAAGCCGGGCGAAGCCGCGCGAGCTTCTCGAGGGACGTATCGGGTCGTGGCGCCTCGTCGGTGTCGAAGATGAGAGGTGGCCCGTCCTTTTGGGGGATCTCCACCGGGACGATCTCCTCACGCAGGCGGCCTTCGCGGATCGCGGCGAGTGCACGCTGGTGGCTGCGCAGCGCCCACCTGTCCTGCTCCTCCCGGGAGATTCCGTGCTTCTTCGCGGCGGCATCGCCAAGTGCGCCCATGTGCACGTCGCCGAACGGGCACCAGAGCCCGTCCTTGATGACGCCGTCGATGAGTGTGCCGTGACCGAGGCGCAAGCCCCCCCATCTGGCCCTGTCCATGAAGTAGGGGGCCTGGCTCATGCTTTCCATACCGCCGGCAACGACCACCTGTGCCTCGCCCGCGCGGATCATCATGTCAGCCAGGTTCACGGCCCGGAGGCCCGAGGCGCACACTTTGTTGATGGTGTCCGACGGGACTGTCACCGGGAGACCGGCCGCAATCCCCGCCTGCCTCGATGGGATCTGTCCCGTGCCTGCCTGTACCACCATGCCCATGAGGAGGTAGTCCACATCACCAGGCTTGATGCCGGCCCGCTCTACCGCTGCGCGGATCGCAATCGCGCCAAGCTGGGTCGCCTTCATGTCACGCAGGGTTCGGCCGAAGCCGCCGAAGGGAGTTCTCGCGGCGCTTACCAGCACCGACGAACGCAGGGCGATTTTCCCACCGACCACAATCGCTCACCTCTCCTTGCTTCCCTTGCTTTCCTTAAGAACGGCGGACGCGATGAGGAGCCTCATGATCTCGCTGGTACCCTCGTATATCTCGGTGATCTTGGCGTCGCGCATGTACCGCTCAACGTTGTACTCCCGCATGTACCCGTACCCGCCGTGGATCTGCACGGCCTTGACGGTGGTTCTCATCGCAACCTCGGACGCGAAGAGTTTTGCCATGGCCACCTCCTTTGTGCAACGCACGCCCTTGTCGCGCAGGTAGGCTGCTCTGTATACCAGGAGGCGGGCAGCCTCGATTTCGGTGGCCATGTCCGCGAGCATCCACTGGATGGCCTGGAAGCCCGAGATGGCCTGGCCGAACTGGACCCTCTCCTGCGAGTACCTCAGCGCAGCATCGAAGGCCGCCCGCGCTATTCCGACGGCCTGAGCACCGATGCCGATGCGTCCGCCGTCGAGGAGCGTAAGCGCGATCTTGTACCCCTCGCCTTCGGACCCGACGAGGTTCTCCGCGGGGATGCGGCAGTCGCTAAAGATGAGTTCGCCGGTGTGAGATGCCCTGATCCCCATCTTGTCCTCGGGAGGGCCGAACGAAAGACCCGGCATCCCCTTCTCCACGATGAAGGCGGAGATCCCCTTCGTGCCTTTCGACGGATCGGTCATGGCGAACAGGAGATACACGTGGGCCTGGCCGGCGCCGGTTATAAAGTGCTTGGTGCCGTTGATGACGAAATCATTGCCGTCGCGCGCCGCTACGGTTCTGATGCCCGAGGGATCGGACCCGGCTCCGGGCTCGGTGAGCGCGAATGCGCCGATCTTTTCACCCCGCGCAAGGGCCGGGAGGTAGCGAGCCTTTTGCTCGTCGGTTCCGAAACGGTAGATCCCGTCGCATGTGAGGCTGTTGTGGATTTCCATGATGACGCCTGTTGCGGCGCACGCCCGGGAGACTTCCTCAACGCAGAGCGTGTGCGAGAGAACGTCCGCTCCCGAGCCGCCGAACTCCGCGGGAAGCATCATCCCGAGGTAACCGTACCGTGCTAATTTGCGGAGGTTATCCCACGGGTATTCACCTTTGGCATCGAGCTCGCGGGCGTGCGGCGCAAGCTCCTTGTCGGCGAACTCGGCGGCCATCTGCCTTATGGCTTCCTGCTCTTCTGTAAGGCTGAAGTCCACGCGCGCATCCCTCCTGGTTCAGAATCCTCGTGAGGCAAGTAAATCTTTCTTCACGTAGGACCGGATCCCTTCAAAAACGGGGAGGGGCGGGGGAATCCAGGTACGCTCGTGCGAAGTCGGAAATGCGGATGCCTGAGGCTGCGCCGGGGGAGCCGGGATTTCCATCCAGCCCCGGGACTCGGAGCTGCCACGAACGGGAGCGCCGCTGGTGGGTACGATGCCCCGGGACCAATGGCTGGGACTGTGCGTGATGCATGCAAGATATTGCACACATCTCCACCGGGATACTGCATACAATTGCGCACTCGTGAGCGTCGCGGCGCAGGGGTGCCCAGGGTACCAGCGCTGACGGGGAGCTGGCTCCAGGGGATGGGTGGCACGACATTTGCTACACACTTAACGTGGAAGAGAGGCGCGCAAGAACCTTGAGCATATACCGGCAGCGCGGCGGCACACTGAAAACCTGGCAGGCCTGCCCGGGTCTGCAGCGGGAGACGATCTGAGGTGGAAACGTTGCAGGTGCTCGTCATCAATCCCGGTTCCACTGCCACCAGGATTGCCCTGTACACTCCCTCCGGCCCGCTCTTTGAAAGAAAGCTTGTCCACGACCATAAGGCAATTACATCGTTTCCCAGCATCATGGACCAGTTCGAATACAGGTTGTCAGAAATCACGAAGGCTCTCGAAGAGGCCCACATCGAGCCTGCCTGTATCGCAGCGGTCGTGGCCCGCGGCGGTCTCCTGCGCCCTGTTGCCGGCGGCACCTACCTCGTGGACCACAGGATGCTCGAGGACCTGCGCAACCAGGTGCAGGGGCCTCACGCTTCCAACCTCGGAGGCATCATCGCTCGGGCCATCGCGGACAGGTGGGGTGTGCCGGCCTACGTGGTGGACCCGGTGTCGTGTGACGAGTTCGAGCCGCTTGCCAGGGTGTCGGGCCTCCCGGAGTTGCCCAGGCGCAGCCTGAGCCACGCGCTGAACATCAAGGCCGCCATGAGGCGGGCCTCGCAAGAGATGGGGGTGGACCTCGCCTCCGCTAACTACGTCGTCGCTCACCTCGGCGGAGGCATATCCGTGGCTGCGTGCCGTGCCGGGCGCATTATCGACGTGAACAACGCCAACGAGCAGGGGCCGTTCAGCCCCGAGCGGGCGGGCGGGGTGCCTGCGGCCGGGCTTGTGCGCCTCGCCTTCTCCGGCGAGTACACAAGGGAGGAACTCACGAAGAAGTTGGTCGGCCGCGGCGGCCTCGTGGCTTACCTGGGGACGTCCGATGCCGTCGAGGTGGAGAGGCGAATCGCACAGGGGGACGAGTACGCCCGACTGGTGTACGAGGCAATGGCCTACCAAGTGGCCAAGGAGATCGGCGCGATGGCCTGTGTGCTCGGGGGTGACGTGCAGGCCATCCTGATAACTGGGGGCCTTGCCAACGCGGCGCGCCTCGTGGACATGATCCGGAGTCGGGTCGAGTTCATCGCTGAGGTCAGGGTTTACCCGGGTGAGGAGGAGATGGAGGCCCTCGCAATGGGGGCCTTCAGAGTGCTTCAGGGAGAGGAAGAGGCGAGAACCTATGAATGACGGAGCGAGGGGAGGATGGGGAGGCGGAATGGTGAGAAGCCTGGATGACCTCGTGAAAACGGCGCAGGATGCGGGTCCGAGGACATGCGCGGTAGTGGCCGCTGCCGACCCTGAGGTGCTTCTCGCTGCGGACGAGGCCGCGCGACGGGGGATCGCAAAGTGCGTACTCATTGGCGACCCTGTCGCGATAGCTAAGGCTGCCTCCGAGGTTGGCATGGATCTCTCGAGGTACGACGTCGTGGAGGAGAGGGACGCCGCTGCTGCTGCCCGCACAGGCGTTGCGATGGTGAGCTCCGGCAGGGCGGATCTCCTGATGAAGGGCCTTGTGAGCACGGCGGACGTGCTTCGGGCGGTGCTCGACAAGGAGATCGGCCTTCGCACGGGGCGGCTGCTTTCGCACCTGTCGGTGTTCGAGGCGCCACGGCTCGATCGCCTCCTCATCTTCAGCGATGGGGCGATGAACATCGCTCCTGACCTGGCCGAGAAGGCGCAGATCACCCAAAACGCCATAGACGTGGCACATGCGCTTGAGATCTCAGAGCCGCGCGTTGCGGCCCTCGCGGCCGTCGAGACCGTCAACCCTGATATGCCTGCCACCATTGATGCCGCGTGTCTTGCGAAAATGTCGGAGCGCGGCCAGATCAAGGGGGGCATCGTGGACGGGCCGCTCGCGCTGGATAACGCCATATCCTCCGCGGCCGCCAGCCGCAAGGGGATCTCAAGCCCTGTGGCCGGGCGTGCCGATATACTCATCGTACCTGACATCGAGGCGGGGAACGTGTTCTATAAGACCCTGGTTTACCTGGCAGGTGGATGCGCCGCCAGCGTGGTGGTGGGTGCGAAGGCGCCTGTTGTGATTACGTCGAGGTCCGACTCGCACATGGCGAAGGTGTATTCCCTTGCTCTCGGGGTGCTTCTGTCCAGGTGAACCGCTACGGACTTGAAGTCCGGGGCTTGCGGTAAGACCTGGACGCAAGCCTCACGGTTGACCAGCCTCAACGCCGGAACCGAAGCACAAGGCTGAGAATGTGCTGCGCTATCCAGGTGAGGGCCTAGGAGGAATATGGGCATGGCAAAGGAGGAGGTCCGAAAGTGAAGCTCTTTGAAGAGATGGGGCGCTACGGGTTCGAGCAGGTGGTTTTTGCAAACGACGAGGCGTCGGGGCTGCGGGCCATCATAGCCATCCACGACACGACGCTCGGCCCTGCCCTCGGTGGATGCAGGATGTGGCCTTATGCGTCTGAGGAGGAGGCCATAGTCGATGCCCTGCGGCTCGCCCGGGGAATGACGTACAAGAATGCCGCCGCCGGCCTCGATTTCGGCGGAGGTAAGTCCGTCATCATAGGCGACCCGCGCAAGGACAAGTCTGAGGCGCTCTTCCGTGCGTTCGGAAGGTTCGTGGAAACCCTTGGCGGCCGGTATCTTACAGCTGAGGATGTCGGGGTCAGCGTGGAGGACATGGAGATCGTCCACACCGAGACTGACCATGTGCTGGGCCTCTCTGCGGCGGATGGCTCCAGCGGCGACCCGTCTCCTGTGACCGCGTTCGGGGTCGTGCGTGGCATGAAGGCGTGTGCACTGGAGGTCTTCGGGAGCGACTCCCTTAAAGACAGAACCGTCGTCGTCCAGGGTGCGGGCCACGTGGGCTACAATGTGGTGAGATACCTTACCGAAGAAGGCGCGAAGGTGTATGTCACAGACATCTATGAGGACCGGGTCAAGAAGGCGGCCGACGATTTCGGGGCGAAGCCGGTGGCTCCGGACAAAGTGTTCGACGTCGAGTGCGACGTGTTCTGCCCCTGTGCCCTGGGTGCGGTCATAAACGATGAGACCCTTCCGAAGCTGAAATGCAAGATCGTGGCGGGTGCCGCGAACAACCAGCTGAAGGAGGAGCGGCACGGCGACGCCTTGGAAGACATGGGAATACTCTACGCTCCCGATTACATCATCAACGCGGGAGGAGTCATAAACGTTGCTGACGAATTCTACGGTTACAACAGGGAGAGGGCCCTTCGCAAGGCCGCGGGCATCTACGAGAACGTACTCAAGGTCATCGGGATAGCGAAACGGGAGAAGATTCCGACCTACAGGGCAGCGGCCCGGCTCGCCGAGGAGAGGATAGCGAAGCTGGGGAGGATTCACAAGGTCTACGTGCCGGCGTAAGGCGGCCAGGGTGAGGCAGGGCCGGGGAGCGCGAGGCCGCCTCCCGCAGGACCCGCGGGCTTTGGAGTTCCGGGGAGGTTCGGCGGAAGGCTACGTGCGCTCCCTGGTGCACAGAAGCCCTACGCGGCAAACACGGAACGAAGAGGGGACGTAGCTGATGACTTGCACCGAAAGCATTACGCCTGAGCCCGGGCTTGATCGGCGCAACGGCTTCCGGATCCTCGTGATCAACCCCGGGTCCACCTCGACAAAGATCGCCGTGTACCTTGACGATGATGTAGTGTTCCAGGAGACCATATCCCATGGCAGCGGAGAGCTGGCGAGGCTCGGCGGTGTTCTTGAGCAGTATCGGTTGAGGCTCGATGCGATCCTTGAGGCTCTTGAGAGACATGGGGAGACCGTAAGCGGATTTGACGCGGTCGTCGGGCGCGGGGGCCTCCTCAAGCCCGTCGAGGGCGGGGTATACGAGGTAAATGACGAGATGGTGCACGACCTCATCGGTAACGGTTCGGTGCCCCATGCCTCGAACCTCGGCGCGCCTCTGGCGCGGGAGATCGCGGCTCGAGCGGGTGTGCGAGCATACATCGCTGACCCGGTCGTGGTCGATGAGATGTGGGAGGTGGCGAGGCTTTCGGGGCTTCCGGAGATCCCGCGACGAAGCGTTTTCCACGCCCTCAATCAGAAGGCCGTTGCGAGGCGGGCGGCGAGGGACATCGGTATGCGGTACGAGGATGTAAACCTCGTCGTCGCGCATTTAGGTGGCGGGATTACCGTCGGCGCCCATCTCAAGGGGCGGGTCGTCGATGTGAGCAACGGGCTCGACGGAGAGGGTCCCTTCACCCCCGAGAGGGCGGGAGCGCTTCCCGCCCTCGGCGTGGTGGGCCTGTGTTTCTCGGGTAAATACAGTGAGGACGACATGATGAGAAAACTGGTCGGCGGTGGGGGGCTAGTGGCACACCTCGGGACGAGCGACGCGGTCGAGATCGAGAGGCGCATTGATGCAGGCGACGAACATGCGAGACTGATCTACGAGGCCATGGCCTACCAGGTGGCGAAGGAGATAGGGGCATATGCGGCAGTGCTTTCGGGGGACATCGATGCTATAATCCTCACGGGGGGCCTTGCGCACTCGCGCCGCCTGGTGGAGTGGATACGGGACAGGGTGAGCTTTGTAGCACCGGTGATGGTGTACCCGGGCGAGAATGAGATGCAGGCGCTTGCCGAGGCCTGCCTCCGGGTCCTGCGGGGCGAGGAGGAGGCCAAGGCGTACAGGTAGGAGGTTTGCGAGATGCCGAAGGTCGTGTTCAACGAGGAGCGGTGCAAGGGGTGCGAGCTGTGCGTGACCTTCTGTCCGAGGAAGATCCTGACCATGGCTGAGCACTTCAACAGCAAGGGGTTTCATCCGGCCACCATAATAGACGAGGAGCGGTGCAACTCCTGTACCGCTTGCGCCCGGATGTGCCCCGAAGTGGCCATCGAAGTTTACAGATAGGGAGGGAGGGCGCGCATGGCTGAGAAGGTCCTGATGAAGGGGAACGAGGCGGTGGCCGAGGCGGCTATAATGGCTGGATGCAGGTGCTTTTTCGGGTACCCGATAACCCCCCAGAACGAGATTCCCGAGTACATGTCAAGGCGTATGCCAGAGGTGGGAGGGGTGTTCCTGCAGGCCGAGAGCGAGGTCGCCGGAAGCAACATGGTGTACGGCGCCGCGTGCGCCGGGGCGCGGGTCATGACCACCTCATCGAGCCCGGGGATAAGCCTCATGCAGGAGGCCATCTCGTACATGGCCGGTGCCGAGCTTCCGTGCGTGGTCGTGAATATCGTGCGCGGCGGCCCGGGCCTCGGGGGCATACAGGGAGCGCAATCCGACTATTTCCAGGCGACGAAGGGGGGCGGCCATGGCGACTATCACCTCCTGGTGCTCGGCCCGTCCACGGTGCAGGAGCTTGTGGACCTCACCATGGAGGCGTTCGACCTTGCCGACATGTATCGCAACCCCGTCATGATCCTCGGCGACGCGATCCTCGGCCAGATGATGGAGCCTGTGGAGATGCGGAAGCGGCCGCCGAGGGCGGATCTTCCGCCGAAAACCTGGGCCACCACCGGCGCGGCGGGGCGTCCGAAGAACATCATAACATCTCTCTACCTTGACCCGGCGAAGCTGGAGAAGCATAACCTCCGCCTGGCGGAGAAGTACAATCGCATGGCCGCAGAGCAGGTGCGTTATGCCACGCACATGACAGAGGACGCTGACGTGGTGCTGGTGGCTTACGGCACCACGGCTCGTATCGCCCGCGCCGCGCTGGACAGGGCCAGGGAGCGGGGCCTGCGGGTCGGGCTTTTCAGGCCGATAAGCCTGTGGCCGTTCCCGTACGAGGCGCTTGCTGCCGCAGCGGCAGGTGCAGCTCACGTACTGGTAGTGGAGATGAGCCTCGGCCAGATGGTGGAAGATGTGAGGCTGGCCCTCGGCGAGACGAAGCCTGTGCACTTCTACGGGAGGACCGGAGGCATGAGCCCCTCGCCCAGGGAGATACTGGACGAGATCGTGAAGATCGTGGAAAGGGGGGCGTGAGGAATGCAGAAGGTGTTTGGGCGGCCCGAGGCGCTGGCGGACGTGCCGACTCATTACTGCCCGGGGTGCACCCACGGCATCATTCACCGCCTCATCGCCGAGGTCATCGACGAGCTGGGCGTGCGGGAACGCACCGTGGGCATCTCACCGGTGGGCTGCGCGGTACTGGCCTACGACTACTTCAATTGCGACTTCGTTGAAGCTTCCCATGGGAGGGCGCCGGCGGTGGCGACTGGGATCAAGCGTGCATCGCCGAATTCCGTCGTCTTCACCTACCAGGGGGACGGCGATCTCGCCTCCATTGGAGCCGGCGAGATAGTGCATGCGGCATCGAGGGGCGAGAAGATCACGGTCATCTTCGTGAACAACGCCATATACGGCATGACCGGCGGTCAAATGGCTCCCACGACCCTCCCCGGTCAGAAGACCACCACATCTCCGAGGGGACGGGATCCTGAGGTGGCCGGCCATCCCATAAGGATCTGCGAGCTTTTATCGTCGCTCTCAGGGGCTGCGTACATCGCCCGGGTGTCCGTGACGAGTCCCGCCAACGTTGCCAAAGCCAGGCGCGCTGTGAAGAAGGCGTTCGAGACGCAGCTCGAGGGAAGGGGCTTCAGCCTGGTGGAGTTCCTGTCCACGTGCCCCACGAACTGGGGGATGACCCCCGTTGAGGCCCTCAAGTGGGTGGACGACAAGATGGCCGTGTACTACCCGCTTGGGGAATACACCAGGGTTCCGGAGGTGGGCTAGCCATGCACGAGGAGGTCATCTTCGCAGGGTTCGGTGGGCAGGGCGTGCTCCTGATGGGGCAGCTCGTCACATACGCCGGGATGATGGAGGGCCGCAACGTGACATGGATGCCCTCGTACGGCCCGGAGATGCGCGGCGGCACCGCCAACTGCGGTGTGGTCGTGTCGGAGAAGGAGATCGCCTCACCCCTCGTGAGCGAGCCCACGAGCGTGGTTGCGATGAACAGGCCGTCCCTGGAGAAGTTCCAGGGGATGGTGAGACCAGGCGGGCTCATCATCTATAATAGCTCTCTCGTGGACGTGAAGCCGACAAGAAACGACGTTAGGGTGCTGGCAGTGCCCGCGAATGAGATCGCCGATGAGATCGGCGACACGAGGGTCGCGAACATGGTAGCTCTCGGGGCATACCTCGGCGTAACACGCGTGGTGAGCGTGGACACAGTGCTCGAGGCGATGAAGAAGGTGCTCCCGGAGCGCCGCCACGGGCTCATCCCGTTCAACCAGAAGGCCATCGCACGGGGAATGGATATCGCGGCCGCCGCGCTCAAGGCGGGGTGAGACTTGGGGCTATTGAGGCCTTATGAGACCAGGGTTTCTCTCAAGGGGAGCATCGATGCCCACGTGGCCGCCGATGCTCTCCTCTCTTTTGCCGTCTATGAGGATCTGCACTCTCGCGATCCCCGGGAACTCCGTGAGGGTGTTCACGATAGACCAGACCAGAAGCTCCTCGGTGCGGCTGCCGCCGGGGAAGCGGGTGCGGATCTCCCTTGAGAAGTCGGCGGTCGCGAGATCACCACTTGTGCTGACGCCAAGCACCCGGGTCCCCTCCGGAATAAGCCTCTCGAGGCCCGTTTCAGGTGCAGGTCCCTTCGCCAGAAGTTCGAGCGCTCCCCGCATGGCATCGGTGCCGGCAGGTATCGTTGCCCTGACGGGCACGAGGTAGGAGTCGGTAAGCGTGGTCCGCCCGTAATACACGGTCACCTCGATGGCGGGGCGAGGAGGGATGGCCGCCTTCATCTCGGAGACCCGCTTCGACAGCGCCGCGAGATCCGTAAAGGCGCGGTCGAGGTCTCTCTCCACGCGCGCAAGGTCGCGGGTGAGCCTCGTGGACACCCCCACCGACCACCCTGCGAGCGCGAGGGCGATGAAGATAGCAACCCAGAACTGCCACCTGCTCACGCTGACTCCTCCTAAGTGAGGGTGCGTTAGTTCTTGCCCCTTTTCCAGTAGTTGCTGGATTGCTGGTGTTGCACTCGGGGATGGCGCCCCAAACGGGGCGCGCTTCGCCAAAATCCGGCCTGTCGGGCAAGTGGCCGGATTTTGACGCCCCTGGTGCGAGCACCGGCAACCCCTCTCAAGAGTCGGGGGCATTTCTGCACTCCCACTTAATCACTACGGAGTATGCTGCCCCCGGTGCGGGGAACATATTCTAATGCGAGATACGACAGAAAGCGGCATATCCCTGCAAGGAGGTTCCCTGGCGGCGCGGTGATGATAAGGGCGAGGACGGGCGTGGTTAAGTCGGTGACGCCGTTCGGCCCGGGTGTGGTGAAGGCCGACGTCGTGTGCGAGGGGAAGGCGGCCGAAGCCTTGTGCTACGAGGCGCTCACCGGCCCGTGCGCGCCGGGCGACGAGGTCGTCATGAACACCACCGCGGTCGAGCTCGGCCTCGGCACTGGAGGCCACCATTTCGTGATGTGGGTGGCTGGCAGGGAGGGTCTTGACATGTGGCCGGGCCCGGGCCACATAATGAAGATCCGCTACACGCCGGTGCAGGTCCGATGCCTCGCTGTGGAGGAGGAGGCAAGCCCCCACCGTCAGGCGATGGAAGCTTTCTCATCGTTGGACGGCGCCCCTGTGGTGGCCTGCGAGCTCCACAGCATGATAGCGCCGGTCGCCGCCGGTATAAAGGAGACCGCCGGCAACACGACGCGGGTGGTGTACGTGATGACAGATGGCGGAGCCCTGCCCCTTGCGTACAGCAGGCTCGTGCCCGAGCTGCGCGAAAAGGGCCTCCTCGACTCGGTGATCACCTGCGGCCACGCGTTCGGCGGGGACCTCGAGGCGGTGAGCCTCTACTCGGCCCTCGCCGCGGCGCGAACGTGCGCGCAGGGCGACGCCATCATCGTCGCGATGGGCCCTGGGCAGGCCGGGACCGGCACGAAGTACGGGTTTTCCGGGATCCAGCAGGGAGAAGCGGCCAACGCGGCGTATTCTCTGGGAGGGACGCCGGTCGTCGCGCCGAGGGTGAGCTTTTCAGATGGGCGCGTGAGACACTTTGGGGTGAGCCATCACACGCGCACGGTCCTGTCCAGGGTGGCCCTGGCAAGGTGCCTTGTGGTCCTGCCGGAGCTGGGTCGCGACGAGTGGCGTCGCCTCAGGCTTCAGCTTGTCGAGGACGGGATAGACCGGCGCCACGTCGTCCTCGTCGAGGACGGGCGTCCCGCCGTGGAGAGGCTCAGGCGCGAGGGCATCCATGTCGGAACGATGGGGCGGGGGCCGGATGAGGACCCCGCCTTCTTCCTGGCGGCGGGCGCGGCGGGCGTGCTGGCGGGCAAGATCGCATCCGCTACCTGATGAGCAGGATCTCAACGGTTCTGGGGGGACGACAGCAGGTCGCCGAGGGTGGTGTGGCCCTTGGAGAGAATGGCAAGAGCCTGGAGGATCTCGCGGGGCTTTCCCGCGATCCAGATGGCGCGCTTTTGCACGACTATGGTCATACCTGAATGTGCCCCCCCGTATGTGAGTTCGGTGATCCCCGCGCCTTTCCCACGGACTTGCCGACTTGCCGTCTTCCACGGCGCCGAACTGCCGGGACGGCCCTCCCAGCGAGCCCTTCTGGTGAACCGTTGGTACCGGGAGCCTGGGATCCGCCGGCAGGCCTGCATGCCTCGGCGAACTTGCCAATCTGTACCGAGTCCGATAACAGGATACGCACCTTCGGGCCGTCTGATGCCATCGGCCCACAATTTGGAGGGATTCACATTGGACGAGTCGCGCCTTGTGGAGAGACAGGTGGGTTCAAGGGTGGTGTATCGGGGGAACGTCCTCACCTTGCGCGTTGACGACGTCGAGCTTCCCTCGGGTAAGCGCTCACGGCGCGAGGTGGTGGAGCACCCGGGCGGGGTCGCGGTGGTGGCGGTGGACCGCGACGGTTCGGTGATCCTCGTCCGGCAATACAGGTACCCCGTCCGGTCAGCCCTGTGGGAGATCCCCGCCGGAAAGCTCGACCCGGGCGAGGACCCGCGCGAGTGTGCCGCGCGCGAGCTCGAGGAAGAAACCGGCTATCGGGCGGCGGTCCTCGAGGAGGTTGTGCCGTTCTACACATCCCCTGGGTTTTGCGACGAGGTGCTGCACCTTTTCTTCGCGAAGGGCCTTACCGCGGGAGAGGACAGGCCGGAGGAGGATGAGATCATCGAGACCAGGCGGGTGCGCCGCGCCGGGCTGGATGAGATGATAGCGAGGGGAGAGATCCGCGATGGCAAGACCCTCCTCGGGCTATTCGTGGCGATGTCGAGGGGGCTTATCTAGGTGGAGTTGAGGCGGTTCTTCGTTGACCTTCATGTGCACATCGGCCGCGATAGCCGCGGGCGCCCCGTGAAGGTGTCCGCCGCCAGGAACCTCACCTTCGGGAACATAGCGAAGGAGTGCTTCCACCGGAAGGGAATTGATGTGGTGGGCATCGCCGATGCCGCGTCCCCGCGAGTCATCGAGGACATCGAGAAGCTCCTCGACTCCGGCGAGATGACCGAGATCCCGGGCGGCGGCGTGGGCTACCGGGACAGGGTCACAGTGCTTCTAGCAAGCGAAGTGGAGACGAGGGAGGAGGACGGCGGAAGCAGCCACCATCTAGTATTCTTCAGAGACCTCGCTCGGGTCAAGCGGTTCTCGAGGCGCCTTGCGAAGTGCGTGGCGAACATCAACATGAGCACCCCGAGGTGCGGCATGCCGGCCCGGGGCCTCTACGAGATGGCATATGAGGAAGGCGGGGTACCGTTCCCTGCTCATGCGTTCTCGCCGCACAAGAGCATCTACGGCAACTGCGTGCGCCGCCTCTCTGAGGCGTTCCCGCCGGAGATCCTGGCGCGCATCCCCGCCATCGAGCTTGGCCTTTCGGCCGACACGGACCTCGCAGACACCATCGCCGAGCTCGCGGACCTCACGTTCCTTTCGAATTCGGACTGTCATTCGCTGCCCAAGATAGGCAGGGAATATAACGAGATGCTTCTCGGTGCCCCCAGCTTCGACGAGGTCATGAAGGCGCTTGTTCGCGAGGACGGGAGGCGCGTCCGGCGCAACTTCGGCCTCGACCCTAGGCTTGGCAAGTACCATCGAACATACTGCCCTGCATGCGACGAGACGCTGCGCGATGTGGCCCCCCCGGCGGTTTCGTGCCCGCGCTGCCCGGATTCGTCCGTGGTCATGGGCGTGCTCGACCGGATCGTCCAGATCCAGGACTACCCCCAGCCTAGGCACCCAGCGCACAGGCCGCCGTACCAGTACCAGGTGCCCCTGGAGTTCGTGCCGGGGATAGGCCCGAGATCCATAGACAGGCTCATCCAGGAGTTCGGGAGCGAAATGGCCATCCTCCACGACGCGGGCGAGGAGGACATAGCTGCCGTGGTGGGCCCGAAGGCCGCGCACCTCATCATCCGGGCGCGCGAAGGCGCCCTGCCCCTCCTCGCTGGAGGAGGCGGGCGCTACGGAAGGGCCCTGGCGGATACCAATTGAGTGTGAATCTTCGGTAGTATCCGGGGTCTTCCACCGGGCAGCAAGCAGAAAAGGCACTCGGGTTGACACAGCCTTGAGCACGACAAGATATGGGCAGGTACGGGCTGCGCGGGAGGCAGGAGGGTCGCTTTTTCCCTTTGCATTGTATAGGGTCGGGGAGGGAAGTGGGTCTGCGCACCGGGAATATTGCAACGAGGGTGGACATACATATCTAGGGAGGTGGTCCGAAGGAGGATGGTGCGATGCTGGACGATTCTCGGTCCTTGGTGCCTTCCGTCGATTCACTGAGGCGGCATCTACCCGTCCTCGTCCTGGTCATGCTCATCTTCCTGATGGGCGTCATCTTCGGCTCGCTTTCGGTGAAGGTGCTTCCTGGGAGCCAGAAGGCGGAACTCGCTGAGGATCTCATGGTCTTCTTCAGGGGGTTCGGCGGGGCGGGCCAGGGCCAAGTAGGTGGGGCGGCCGCCTCGCGGCAGGCGCTATACAACAACCTTAAGACTATCCTCCTCGCGCTGGTGCTGGGGCTTTCGGTCATCGGAGCCCCCGGCATCCTGGTTCTCCTCTTCCTCAGGGGTTTTGTCATCGGGTTTACCGTGGGCTTCCTCGTTGACGAGATGGCCGCAAAGGGCGTGGTCCTTGCCGCGGTGTCGGTGCTTCCCCAGAACATCCTCATAATCCCCGCGATACTCGCCGGGTGCGAGGTGTCGCTCGCATTCGCGGTGGCCCTCGCCCAGGACAGGCTGAGCCACAAGCGCGTCCCCATTTACCCGCAATTCCTCTTTACGGTCATCGTGTCCGCCGGTGCCGCGCTCCTGCTCGTCCTCGGGAGCGCCGTGGAGACCTACGTGGCTCCTGTGTTCATCAAGCTGGTGTCGAGGTACCTGCTCTGAGTCATGGTTCATTGATTCTTCTTCATTCTGCAGCAGCTGCGGGGTTGCCGGTGTTGCACTCGGTGACGGCGCCCCAAGAGGGGCGCGCTTCGGCGAGATCCGGCACGCAAGGCTGGCGGCCGCGTTTTGACTCCTTCGCCTCGTGCAATCGCTGCGCGCTCCTTTCACACTTGCTAGGATTGCTGCACCCCCACGTAGGCGACGTAAGCAGCGGATTCAGAAGTCCGCGTGGGTTTTCCAGAGGGCTTTACATTGCCGCCGCCAGGCTCAGGTGAGGGGTCCGCGAACGGCTCCCCGAGCGGGATGCGCTTCGACGAAATCCTGCCCGCAAGTTCAGGAATTCCGCAAGGCATGAAACGTAACAGAGCGGTAAGGCAGCGGTGAGGCTGTAAGGGACGAATTGGAAGATGGGCTGGGATTTTCGAAAATGATGTCGTGACAATG
>JACIXY010000019.1 GCA_014360195.1 Bacillota bacterium | reverse complement strand
TTTTTGGCCGGCGCCCGGGGGGGGGCGCCCCCCCCCAGTGCCCAACCCCGCCAACCCTGCACGGCGCGTGCGCTCTCTGAAACCGGCGATTACTTATGGCGATCTACTTAGTCGGCCCTGCCGAGCCGGAGGCGCCTCCCGGCGGCGCGGGTTCTCTCACCCGCGTTGATGATGCTCCTGCCGACCTGTGTAACCATGCGCCCGGCTGCCTTCGTGACCATGGCTCGGGCCGAGCGGGCCGCGCGCATCTCGTCGGAGGCGGTCCCCATTAGCGTCCGGGCGCGCGCCCTGCGCGACCTGAAGTACAAGTAGGCTCCGATTGCGGCGCCTGCTGCGCTTCCGGCTATGATGGATCTCCAAAACCTGTTCATACCAAATGCCTCCCTTTCGGGAGGTTAGTATACCCACGGGACACAAGAAAAATGGCCCCGAGCATTGGGGTCCGCCATGACACGGCCCGGGTCGGGGTGACCGGCCAACCGCCCGCGCCCCCGCCCGCGCACTTACACCTGGGACGTGCCGCGCAGCCGCCTCGAGATGACCCCACCACCCACGACAACGTCCCCGTCATAGAACACCACCGACTGCCCGGGCGTCACGGCCCTCTGCGGGCTTGCGAAGCGCACTTCGACCTCGTTGGGGTTGAGGTCCTGCCGTGGGCCCAGGACACCCTGGTTGTCCGGCTGTGCCGCCACGGGCGCTACGGTCGCGCCCACAGCGGGCGTATAGTACCGGATTTTGGCCTCCACCCTGATCGGTTCCTGGAGCCGGTCGAAGGGTATCCAGTTGAGGTCCGTGGCGACGAGGCCCTCTGCCATAACGTCGCCAGCGCGGCCGACTATCACGGCGTTCCTGTCGGGATCGAGATCGACCACATAGAATGGCTCCGTCGAGGCGATCCCGAGGCCCTTGCGCTGGCCTATCGTGTAAAACGCGACCCCCTCGTGCTCGCCGAGGACATTCCCCTCAAGGTCGAGGATGGGCCCCGGTTTTCGGGTCTCCGGGAGATACTCACGCAGGAACTTCCTATAGTCGTCGTCGGGTATGAAGCATATCTCCTGGCTTTCGCGCTTCTCCGCGACGGGAAGGCCGAGAGACGCAGCTATCCGGCGGGTCTCGTCCTTTGTGAAGTCGCCGACCGGGAAGAGCGTGTGGGCGAGCTCGTCCTGGGTCATCGAGTACAGGACGTACGTCTGGTCCTTTCGTGCGTCCTTTGCCTTGAGAAGCAGGTGCCGCCCGGTGTCGGGGTCGCGGCAAGTCCTCGCGTAGTGCCCCGTGGCAATGAAGCTGGCTCCTATCTCCCTCGCCTTGCGCAGGAGGTGTCCGAACTTGATCCGCTGGTTGCACCTTATGCAGGGGTTTGGCGTACGGCCGGACGCGTACTCGCGCGCAAAGTAGGATATGACCTCCTCCTCGAACTTCTCCTGGAAGTTGAGGACGTAGTACCGGATGCCAAGGATGGCCGCAACACGCCGCGCGTCCTCCACCGCGGCAAGGGAGCAGCACCCGCCCTCGCGGTCGCCGACAGGGAGGGACCTCGGCCATATCTGCATGGTCGCGCCGATAACCTCAAAGCCCCTCTCCTTGAGCACGGCCGCGGCGACGGAGCTATCCACCCCGCCGCTCATGGCGACGAGCACGCGCCTCTGCCCGGACCCCGCCTCGTGACCTGCGCCGCTCATCAACCTTCGCCTGCTGCCCGCTTCTTCTCGTTCTCGGAGGCCGGGGCGCGCTTCTTTGCCAGGTAGTCCTCGATGGCCTTGTGGAGCGCGTCCGCCGCCAGGTTAGAACAGTGCATCTTGTTGGCGGGAAGCCCGTCGAGAGCCTCCGCCACGGCTTTATTGGATATCTCCATGGCCTCCTCCAGAGTCTTACCCTTCACAAGCTCCGTTACCATGCTGCTGGTGGCGATGGCCGCCCCGCAGCCGAAGGTCTTGAACTTCGCGTCGACTATCCTATCGCCTTCAACCTTTATCGACAGCTTCATGACGTCGCCGCAGATGGGGTTGCCCACCATCCCGACCCCGTCAGGATTCTCTACCTCTCCCACGTTCCTCGGGTTCGTGAAATGGTCCATGACTTTCTGCGAGTACATGTGCGCCAACCCCTCTCCTCTCCACTTCACAACTCCCTAAGATTAGCCGCTTCGCCCTCCCCGCGACGCAGCTACCTTCGCTCCGCGACAGGCTGCGGCGCCTCCTCACACTTGCCGCAGGAATCGCCGCCGAAGCTCGCCTCCGCACCGAACGGCGACATGGCGCGCAGCTTCTCGACTATCCCGGGCAGGTGCTCGAGGACGTAGTCAACGTCCTCCTCTGTGTTGTAGCGGCCGAGTGTGAGCCTGAGCGAACCGTGGGCCACCTCGTGCGGGATACCCATGGCAAGAAGCACATGAGACGGCTCAAGGGACCCCGAGGTGCACGCGGACCCGCTCGACCCGCACACGCCCAGCATGTCGAGGTTCAGGAGGAGCGACTCCCCCTCTATGAACTCGAAGCAGAAGCTGGCATTGCCGGGCAGCCGCTGCGTCGGGTGGCCGTTCAGCCTGACATGCCCGATGCGATTCATGACACCCGCAATGAGGCGGTCACGCAGTCGGGAGACCCGTTCCATTTCGTGCTCCATCTCGGCCACTGCAAGCTCTAGCGCCTTCGCAAGCCCGATGATGCCTGCCACGTTCTCGGTGCCCGCCCTTCTGTTGCGCTCCTGGCCGCCGCCGTCGATGTACCGCTCCATCCGCACGCCCCGCCTCACGTAGAGCGCCCCAACGCCCTTCGGCCCATAGAACTTGTGCGCCGAAAGGGATAGCAGGTCCACGCCCAGGCGGTTCACGTCAACAGGTATGTGCCCGGTGGTCTGGACGGCATCGGTATGGAAGTATACGCCGTGCTTCTTCGCGATCTTCGCGATCTCCTCAATCGGCTCGATGGTGCCCACCTCGTTGTTGGCGTGCATTATCGAGATGAGGATGGTCTTATCGGTTATCGCGGCCTCCACGTCGGCAGGATCAACGATGCCATAGGAGTCCACCGGGAGGTACGTAGCCCGGAAGCCGCGCTTCTCCAGGCGCTTCACGCTGTCGAGGACCGCGTGGTGCTCTATCGCCGATGTTATGATGTGGTCGCCCCTGTCGCGGTTCGCGAACGCGACCCCCTTTATCGCGGTGTTATCCGCCTCGGTGCCGCTCCCTGTGAATATGATCTCCCGCGCGTCCGCCCCGAGGATCGCCGCGACCTTCTCGCGTGCCTCGTCCAGGGCTGCCCTGGCCTCCCGAGCCAAGCCGTATATGCTGGACGGGTTGCCGTATTTTCCGCCCAGGTACGGCAGCATGGCCGCGACCACTTCCTGGCGGGGCCTGGTGGTGGCTGCGTTATCAAAGTACACTGTCCTCACGTCAGATCATCTCCTGCTCACGAGGGTACTGAGGTCCGAGATTGCTTGTGTCGGCTGTGTCGACAACCGTTGATAGTCCCTACCTGCCTTGAGTGGCGTGGGACTTTGACCATCCCATAGTGTTGCCACCCTGCCCCCTGTTTACCGACGGTTTAGGGTGTCCTGCGCGCCGTCCCGGCCGTCTCTCCGAGACCTCGCGTGCAGTCGGGCCCGGCCCTGCAGGACCCGCACGAGTCGCTCACGAGAGCTGCGGTCTCATCGCATAAATCCTTCAGACTGATGGAGTCGAGCACCCTGTTGATGCAGTCCTTGAGCTTCTTCCATACGAGGCGCATCGTGCACTCGTCCGCCCGCTCGCACGCCTCCACCGGATCGCCTTCGGCAACGCACTCCGCGGGATCGATGGGCCCCTCCAGCACCCTGACTATGTCGCCGATGGTGATGTCCGCCGGAGACCTCGCAAGCTCGTAGCCACCCTGGGCTCCCCTTGAGCTCGTCACGAGGCCCGCGCGCCGGAGGCCCGCCATGAGCTGCTCGAGGTAGTGCTCCGATACCATCTGCCGCTCGGCGGTGGCCTTGAGCGGGACGGGACCCTCGCCGTAATGAAGGGCCAGATCGTACATAGCTCGCACCCCGTACTTCCCTCGAGTGGACAGCCTCACGAACCTCACCTGCCTTTACCCCGGCCGCGGCCGGGAAGACGAATTCCGACTAAACTCGTTGGGATTCCAACAACACTATAACACGGCCGACGAGCCCTGTCAACGCCGCGGCCTTAGTGATCGCCGACGAGTCATGCGGCCGCCCGCCTGCCGCGCCCGCCGCAACTGCCTCATCCCCCGCACCTGTGCAGGCGCTCTAGCGGACAGGGCGCTCGCGTGCGCTACGCCACTTTGCAAGGCGCTCGGCGATCTGCTTCTCATAGCCGTTTGACGATGGCTCGTAATACACCCTGCCAGCCAGAGTATCAGGCAGGTACTGCTGTGGTACGAAGTGCCCTGGGAAATCGTGGGGGTACTTGTAGCCAGCACCGTGGCCGAGCCGGATAGCGCCCTTATATGACGCATCTCGCAGGTGCGCTGGCACCTCGCCCGACCGTTCCTTCTCCACGTCCTCCATGGCCCTCCCGAGGGCGACGTAGGCGGAGTTGCTCTTGGGGGCCGTGGCCACGTAAATGGCCGCCTGGGCAAGCGGCAGCTTAGCCTCAGGCCAGCCCACGAACTTCACGGCCCAGGCAGCAGCGCATGCCAGGAGAAGGGCGTGCGGGTCCGCGCACCCCACGTCCTCAGCCGCCTGGATCACTATTCGCCTTGCGATGAACTCAGGGTCCTCGCCTGCCGCGACCATCCTGGCAAGCCAGTAAACTGCGGCGTCGGGGTCCGATCCCCTCATGCTCTTGATGAACGCAGATATCGTATCATAGTGCGCGTCGCCGTCCCGGTCGTAAACGAGCGCGCGGCGCTGGATGGAGTCCTCCGCCACTTCCAGAGTGATGTGCCGGACTCCCCGTTCGTCAGGGGGCGTGGTAAGCACAGCAAGCTCGATGGCGTTGAGCGCGGACCTGGCATCGCCGTTCGCCATCCTGACGATGTGGTTGAAGGCGTCATCATCCACCTCCACAAAGAACTCCCCGAGGCCCCGCTCGCGGTCCTCAAGGGCGCGGCGGACGATGACGGCTATGTCCCTGTCACTGAGCGGTTCCAGGCGGAACACCCGCGACCGTGACACAAGGGGCGCGTTGACCTCGAAGAAGGGGTTCTCGGTGGTGGCCCCGATGAAGATGACGGTCCCGTTCTCCACGGCGGGGAGAAGCGCGTCCTGCTGTGAGCGGTTGAACCTGTGTACCTCGTCGATGAACAAGATGGTCCTTTTCCCGTGCATGCCGAGCCTCTCCTCTGCCTCCGCGACCACCCGTCTCAAGTCGGCCACACCTGCTGTGACCGCGTTGACCTGCTCGAAGTGGGACTTCGTCATGCCGGCGATGACCATCGCAAGCGTAGTCTTGCCGGTCCCCGGCGGCCCGTAGAGAATTATGGACGTGAGGCGGTCGGCCTCGATGGCCCGCCGTAACAGCCTACCAGGGCCTACCATATGCTCCTGTCCGACGAATTCGTCGAGGGTCCTCGGGCGCATCCGCGCAGCGAGCGGCGCATCGCGTTTCAACGTCTCCTCCGCCTTTTGACTGAACATGTCCGTATCCACGTCTCGGTCCACCTCCATGGGCCTGTGGATTGCCGCTCCGAAGATGGGGCCGGCGCGCTGCGGGGCGAGCGTGTGTTCCCCATTTCCATTCTTGCACATTCGTGCCGATCTTGCAATCCGCCGCCGGGGCTTGAGGAGGAACTTGAATGCATGATTACCACTTTGACCCCGTAGCGCTTGAAAGTAGCAAGGAACCAACCAGTCCTCGCGCCAGACCGGTAAACTCCCTGCCACCTGGCCACGCCTGCACACGATAAACCACGCGCGCTTCGGGGACGCACGCCGATGACGACGTCGTGTGCTACCGCGCAAAAACAAAACGCAAAAACGAAAAAGAAGACCCCACCGTGCCGTCTTACCGGTAACATCTCATATCCCTGCGCCCTGCAGGTGGGTGCCCTCCCGAATGTTTTGCGTGTCCGCACCACCGCGGCATACGCGCCGCACCCGGAGACCAGGCTCCCTTTCATATGGTGTTGGAACAGAAGTTACCAGCACCACATCGCACACGGTAGGGTCTTTGGCTCTTCACTTATGTGCCACAGCAATAATACCACAGGGCCCAAGAGATTTCAAGATTCCTGCGCGTTGCTCGCAGGGTCTATTCTCTCCCCGTTCACCACTTCTATGTGAAGCTCCTCGAGCTGCTCCCGGGAAATCGGCCCCGGGGCCCCTGTCATCGGGCATATGGCGCGCTGCGTCTTGGGGAACGCGATGACGTCGCGGATGGTCTTGCGCCCCGCAAGGAGCATCACCACCCTGTCGAACCCAAGCGCGATGCCGCCGTGCGGCGGGGCACCGTACTCGAACGCCTCCAGCAGGAACCCGAACTTTTCCTGCGCCTCCTCCGGTCCGAGACCCAGCGCCCGGAATATCCTCTCCTGCACGTCGCGCCGGTACGCTCTGATGCTCCCGCTTCCGAGTTCCACCCCATTCATGACAAGGTCGTACATGTTGGCGCGAACCGCGAGGGGATTCGTCTCCAGGAGATCGAGGTCCTCATCCAGAGGAGCAGTGAACGGGTGGTGCACTGCCACGATCCTGCCCTCTTCCTCGCTAAACTCGAGGAGCGGGAAATCGACGACCCACGCAAACGCCATCGTGTTCTCGGGGATGAGGCCCAGCCTCGAGCCCAGGTGCAGGCGCAGCCTGCCCAGGACGTTTTGCACCACCGTGCCGGGGCCGGCCGAGACCAGAATGAGGTCCCCATCGCCCGCGCCGGTTACCCGGACGATCTCCTGAAGCTCCTCCTCTGAGAGGAATTTGCGGACGGCCGAGCGGAACTCGAGCTCGCCTTCCCCGCCCCTCGACACGGCAATTGACACAAGCCCCTGCGCCCCGAACTCCTTCGCCATATCCTCAAGCTCGGCGACCTCACGACGGGAAAACCCTCCGCATCCAGGCGCCACTATGGCGGCCACCTTGCCGCCCCCCGCCACGGCCTCGCGGAACACCCTGAATCCCGACCCCTCGACAGCTTTCGCGATGTCGCATAGTTCCATCCCGAACCTTGTGTCGGGCTTGTCCGACCCATACCTCTCCATGGCCTCGGCGTAAGACAGTCTCGGGAAGGGCGTGGCCACGCGCACCCCCAGGGTTTCCTCGATGGATGCGGCCATCATGTCCTCCGTGAGAGCCAGCACATCGTCGCGGTCCACGAAGGACATCTCGATGTCTATCTGCGTAAACTCCGGCTGGCGATCGGCCCGGAGGTCCTCGTCCCGAAAGCACCGCGCGATCTGGAAGTAGCGGTCAAACCCCGCTACCATTAGAAGCTGCTTGAAAAGCTGCGGCGACTGTGGCAGGGCGTAGAACTTCCCGGGATTGAGGCGACTCGGCACCACATAGTCCCGCGCCCCCTCGGGCGTGCTCTTGATAAACATCGGAGTCTCGACCTCGATGAACCCCCGGGAGTCGAGGTACCTCCGCACAGCCATGGTGAACTTGTGCCTGAAGATGAGATTGCGCTGCATGTCAGGCCTGCGAAGGTCGAGATAACGGTATCGAAGCCGCAAAAGCTCGTCGGCGTCGAGATCCTCGATGATATAGAACGGAGGCGTCTTCGACTTCGAAAGGACCTCGACGCAGTCGGCCACAACATCGATGGTCCCCGTGGGGATAGAGGGGTTCTCGGTTCCGGGCGGGCGCCTCTCGACCGTGCCCGAGACCAGGACCACGTCTTCACCTCCCAGCCTCTCCGCCCTGTCGTGGGCCTCCGGCGCGACCCTGGGGTTGAACACAACCTGCACGATCCCGGAGCGGTCCCGGAGGTCAATGAACACGAGGCCTCCGAGGTCCCTGCGCCTTGCAACCCAACCGGCCAGTGTGACCTTTGACCCAACGACACCCTCTGAAAGCTCCCCTGCCATGTGCGTCCTTTTCTGCATAAGCCTCACTTCTCCGTGTACCCAACTCAAGTTACTTCAACTCGCTGGTCGTTTCTCCTTGAGTCACCGGCAACCCCTCCCAAAAGTCGGGAGCGTTTTTGCACCCCCACTTAGCGATGCCCGGTGGCTGACAATCGATGCCTAACGGCTACCGGCGATAAACCTCGCCCGGCGCCGCCCCCGCGGCCGGGCGCGCCGGGCTCGTCACGAGGCCTTTCGCTTGCATCATGAACAGAGCAGAAGTGGTGAAGGCGGGCTCCCGTTTCCCGTCCGTCACGTGGCCGTGCCCGGCCCGTCACCTGAAAGAACCTGCACCAGCCCTTCGAGAGCCACCTGAGACTGCTCGCCTGTGGACATGTCTTTCACCGTCGCCACCCGAGTCTTCAGCTCCTCTTCCCCGAGGATGACGACCTTCAGCGCTCCGCACCTGTTCGCGTGCTTCATCTGGGCCTTGAGGCTTCGCTCCATGTAGTCGAGGTCACAGGGCACGCCGCGTTCTCGAAGGGCCTTCACCAGCCGGAATCCCTCGACCCTGGCCGGCGCACCCATCGTCGCGACGAAAACCCGGATGCCAGTCCCCGCCTCCGCCCCGGGAGAGTCGCCCCTGGCGGCCTTGAGCGCCATAACGGCCCTCTCGATGCCCGCTGCGAACCCCACCCCGGGCGTGTGCTCACCCCCGAGGTCCTCGGCGAGGCCATCGTACCTGCCGCCCCCGCCCAGCACGTCCTGGGCGCCAAGCTCGGCATGGACCACCTCGAACACAGTCTTGGTATAATAATCAAGTCCACGCACGATCCGGGGGTCGATCTCGTACGCCAGCCCAAGGGCCTTGAGATACGTCGTCACGCCTTCGAAATGGCTCCTGCATTCATCGCACAGGAACTCGAATATCGTGGGGACGTTTCCGGAGATTTCCCGGCACGCCTCGTTCTTGCAGTCAAGGACGCGGAGCGGGTTGCGCTCCAGCCTTCGACGGCAATCGGAGCAAAGTTCCTCCACCCACCCCGCCACCGCTTTTACGAGGGCCTCCTTATAGCGAGGGCGGCAGCGTGGGCATCCGATGGTGTTGAGATGCACCACAAAGCCCGAGAGGCCAAGGTGTCTGTACACGTCCACAAGTATGGACACAACCTCGGCGTCGAGGGCCGGGTCGGGCGATCCGATGGCCTCCACGCCAAACTGCGTGTGCTGCCTGAACCTCCCTGACTGTGGCCGCTCGTAGCGGAACATGGGACCGATGTAATACATCTTCACCGGCTGAGGGCGGGTTTTGAGATTATGCTCCAGATACGCCCGCATGCACGGAGCCGTGCCCTCCGGACGCAGCGTTATGCTGCGCCCGGCCTTGTCCAGAAACGTATACATCTCTTTCTCGACGATGTCCGTGACCGCGCCCACCCCGCGCTCAAAGAGTTCCGTGTGCTCGAAGATGGGCGTCCTGATCTCGCCGTAACCCGCATTGCGGCATACCCGGCGCACGACCCCCTCGACTCGAATCCACAAGTCTGACTCGTCGGGAAGGACGTCACAAGTGCCCCTCGGCGCTTTCAACTCGGCCATCGACCGGCCTCCTCCATCTCTTTCTCAGGGCGGGCTCAAAACGCCCACCGTTTCTCCAGCACTTGCCACTACCAAATTGCCTCAAAACATTGCCTCAAGGCGCCCCTGTCGGGGGCACCGTCCGCGGAGCGCACCACTAAGTGGGGGTGCGTTAGTCCTTGCTCCGTTTCCAGTAGTTGCCGGGTTCCGGTGTTGCACTCGGGGACGGCGCCCCAAGCGGGGCGCGCTTCGCCAAAATCCGGCCCGTCCGGCTAGGCAGCCGGATTTTGACACCCCTCGTGCAATCACCGGCAACCCGTCTCAAAAGCCGGAAGCATTTCTGCACCCCCACTTAGCGCAACACCGGCGCTTTCTCACTTACTTCTTCGCCTCGGCCTGACCGCTCCCGGCAGCATTCTTCTCAGCAGGTGCGTTGCTGCCCTGGTTGCCCTGGGAACCGGTACCAGCCCCCACGGGAGCATTCATCGCCTTGTTCCTGCGCTCCAGGAGGTCCCGGATCTCGGCGACCTTCGCCTGCTCCGCCCTGGCGTCGTCATCCAGGCCCATACTCTTGAAGAGCGATTGGAGACGAATGTGCAGGAGGATGTCGAGCCCGCCATGCTCGGAGGCTGTCTTGAACTCCTGCCTTGCTTTGTCGCGAGCGCCCGCATCGCGGTACACGGTGCCCAAGAGAAGCCTAATGTATGGTTCCTCTGGGTACAGGTCCCTCGCCTTCTCGAGAGCCTGCGTGGCCCCGGCAAGGTCCTTCTTGCCGAGGTGTGCCTGAGCAAGCCCCACGTACAGATAGGCGTTGTCGGGTTCCTTCTTGATGGCCTCGCCATACTCGGCGATGGCCTCGTCGTACGCTTTCTCCTGGAGCTTTTTCACGGCCCGGATCTCGGGGTCGTATATCTCTATCTTAGCGTCCTTTCTGAGGCCGTCAAGCCACGTAACGAGGGCTTCCTGCTCCGCCGTGGCCCTCAGCCGGCTTTCTATCCCGGCTCGCTTGTCCTCGAAATCCTTTCCTTCCGCAGGCCTGCCCGTTTCCTGAGTGTATGCCTGCTTGACCGCATCCTCAGACACAGAAGCCTTCGACTTCACAAGCGCGAAAAGAGCCTGCACGGCGAGGCTGTCCCGAATTTGCTTCTTGACGTCGCTTACCGTCAGGTTGTTCTCCTTGAGAGCGTTGCGGAACGCCTCCTCACTGGGGAAAGCGTCCTTGTGCCTTTTGAACTCGTCCTCGACCTGCTTTGCCGGGACCTGGATCTTCTCCTTCTTCACAGCCTCGCTGATGAGAACGCTATTTATGATCTGGTCGACTACGGACGCCCGAATGGGCCCCCTCGTCTCTGGGAGGACTCTGCCTGTGTTCTCGTATTCCGCCAGAAGAGCGTCCTTGAACTTGCGCTCCACGAGCTCCCAGCCGATCTTCTTGCCGTTGACGCTCGCGATGATTCCAAGCTCACCTGCGGACGGGCGCCTCATGAAGACGGTTCCGGTATATGCAAGCCCTCCGACAAAAGTCACCGATATGATTATGATGACCGCTTTCGTCAGCCTCGAGCTCTTCTTCCCCCGAAAGCCCCGGAACAAAAGCATCTCCCCCAATCCTTCGCAGTACGATGTGATTCTACCTGGCCTCCGGTGCCGCTGTCAATCACGTCCCGGCCCGGCCCTGCCCTGACCCTGCGCCTCGGGCCTATAGAGTCTCACCATCTTTCCCTGCCGATCGTTGTGGAAGGACCATGCCCCGGGTACACGACGGTCTCGTCGGGGAGGGAGAAGAGTTTCCCCTCGATGGATCTCACAAGGGAGTCATACGAGCCCCCCGGGAAGTCCGTGCGCCCGATCCCTCCGTCAGCGAATAGCGTGTCGCCGGAGAATACGACTCCATCGCCCACCAGCGAGATGCTCCCTGGAGTGTGCCCGGGCGTGTGGACCACACGGAGCCTCACGGATCCGGCCACAACTTCGTCGCCCTCGGCGAGAAGCCTGTCGGCCCGGGGGCTTTCGATCCCCCGCGCCCCCGGCATGGCGAGGATCGAGAGGTTCACCGACGGGTCGACAAGCGCGCGTGCGTCCTGGGTGTGTATGGCGATGGTGGCGCCGGTGGCCGCTTTCACGGCGCCGTTTGCGGCGATGTGGTCCACGTGGCCGTGGGTGTTCACGATCACCTCGCACTGAAGGTTGTCCGCGCGGAGCGCCGCCACGATCCTCTCCGGCTCGGCGCCGGGGTCGATCACAAGGGCTTTGCGGGATCTCTCGCATCCCACGATGTAGCAGTTGGTATCGAGCACGCCCACACGCACCGTCCTGATAATCACAGCGCTCTTGTGGCCTCCCTTGCCCCCTGACTTCGCAACGGTCCGCCGCGCCGGCTCCGCGCGGGCATCAGAACTGCTTCTTGCTGTCCAGTAGGATGGTCACAGGGCCGTCGTTCTCCACGAACACCGTCATGACCGCCTGGAACCTGCCCGTTTCAACGATAAGGCCTGTCCTGCGCAATTCCTCCACGAACGCGCCGTATAGCTCAAGGCCCTTCTCCGGCGGCGCGGCCTCCGTGAAGCTGGGGCGCCGCCCTCTCCGACAGTCGCCGTACAGCGTGAACTGCGAAACCGCAAGGACCGGCAGGCCCAGGTCAAGGCACGAGAGGTTCATCTTCCCCGCCTCGTCGTCGAGGACGCGGAGGTTTGCCACCTTCTCAGCGAGGTATCGCGCGTCGTCCCTGGAGTCATCCGTACCCACACCAAGAAAGACGACAAGCCCCGGGCCTATCCGCCCCACAGTCTCGCCGTCCACGATAACCCGCGCTGATTTAGCCCGTTGTACCACCGCTCTCATGTTCCCGCCTACACCGACTGCAGCTGCTGCACGTTCGCGTGGTGGGCCCTGTGCACGTCGGTAACTCCGTGGACGCGCCTCACCCTGTTCATGATGGAATTCAGGTGGTCTATGCCTGTGATTTCGACCACCATGTTCACGACGGCCATGTGGTCTTTCGTCGTCCTCGCGTTCACCGCGCTGATGTTGGCGCGAAGCTCGGTGATGGCCGACATGATGTTGGAAAGAAGCGCCACTCTGTCGTGGGCCTCGATCTCAAGCTCGACAGGGTAAGAGTTGTCCTCGCCGAACTCCCACTCCACCTCGATGTTTCGCTCGGGGGAACTCCGGAGCCACGCAATGTTCGGGCAGTCGCGCCTGTGCACCGAGATGCCCTTCCCCCTCGTGATATAGCCGATGATCTCGTCCCCTGGCACGGGGTTGCAGCACCTGGCCATTCTCACGAGGACGTTGTCCACGCCCTTCACCCTGACCCCCTGTCCCGACGGACGCTTTCGCCTGGGAACGAGCTGGGTCGGCTCCTTCTCCTCTTTCTCGAGGGCGAGTCTCTCGGGAGCAAGCCGTGCCACCACCATGGCGGGCGACACCTTGCCGTCGCCAACGGAAGCAAGCAGGTCCTCCGGGTCGGTGAATCCCAAGCGCTTCGCGGCGACGAGGAGCTTATCCTCCTTGAGGTTATCGTGGACCTCGAGGCCCTGGCGACGAAGCTCCTTCTCGATGAGGTCACGCCCGCGCGGCACCGCTTCCTCGCGGCGCACCTCCCTCACCCACTGCCGTATCTTGTTGCGAGCCTTCGAGGTCTTGACGAAGGCGAGCCAGTCAAGGCTAGGGGCTCCCGGTCCCTTCGAGGTGATTATCTCCACGATGTCGCCGTTGGTGAGCTGATAATCCAGGGGCACCATCCTGCCGTTGACCCTGGCTCCGATGCAACGGTGGCCGATGTCGGTGTGGACGCTGTAGGCGAAGTCCACCGGCGTGGACCCTGCGGGGAGGTTCTTCACGTCGCCCTTCGGCGTGAATACGAAGACCTCGTCTTTGAAGAGGTCGATCTTCAGGGTTTCCATGAAGTCGTGGACGTCTTTCATGTCCCGCTGCCACTCGAGGAGCTGACGCAGCCACGAGAGCTTCTCCTCGAACTCGCTGACGGTGCGGGTGCCCTCTTTGTACCTCCAATGGGCCGCGATACCGTACTCGGCGGTGCGGTGCATGTCCCAGGTGCGGATCTGTATCTCGAGAGGTTCCCCGGCAGGACCGATGACCGTCGTGTGCAGCGACTGATACATGTTGGACTTCGGCATCGCGATGTAGTCTTTGAACCGGCCGGGCATCGGCTTCCACAGCGAGTGGACTATCCCGAGGACCGCATAGCAGTCTCTCACGCTGTTCACTATGACCCTGATTGCGATGAGGTCGTATATCTCCTCGAAGGCCTTTCCCTTCAGCCGCATCTTCTCATAGATGCTGTAGAAGTGCTTCGCACGCCCCTGTAGCTCGCAAGGGATATGGGCCTCGTCAAGGGTTTTCTTGAGCACGGCCCTGGCCTGCTCGATGAGGCCCTCCCGCTCCTTTCGCTTTCTCGCGACCTTCTCGACGAGCTTGTAATACTCGCCGGGCTCAAGGTACCTTAGGGCTAGGTCTTCAAGCTCCCACTTCACCCTCCACATGCCGAGGCGGTGGGCAAGCGGCGCGTATATCTCCAGCGTCTCCCGGGCTATCCTCGCCTGTCTGTCCCAGGGGAGATGCCCCAGGGTGCGCATGTTGTGCAGCCTGTCGGCTAGCTTGATGAGGACTACCCTGATGTCCTGGGCCATCGCCAGGAACATCTTTCGCAGGTTCTCTGCCTGCTGTTCCTCTCGGGACATGAAGGGCAGCCTGCCCAGCTTGGTAACGCCGTCAACGAGCAGGCTCACCTCACGCCCGAACTCGGCCCTGATCTGGTCGAGGGTAACGGGCGTGTCCTCGATCACGTCGTGGAGCAGGCCCGCGGCGATCGTTGTGACGTCCATCTCGAGCTCGGCGAGGATCGCCGCAACCCCGAGTGGATGGAAAATGAAAGAGTCCCCCGAGTCGCGCCGCTGCCCGGCGTGGGCCTGCGCGGCGAACTCGTACGCCTTCCTCACCCCGTCGAGGTCGGCCTCGGGAGCATATCGCTTTATTCTTTCCAGGACCTCGTCTATGCCTTGCTCCATCTCAACCACCTGCAACCGGTAGCATTTCCGGCGCAAGACCCGGGCGGGCCCCGGGCCGCCGCGACGTCCAACAGACGCCTACCGGCCGCTCTTCTTATACCATCAATTATACAACAAGCGTCAGCTTCTTACAGCCTCCCGCAACTCTTTTATGTTGAGTTGCACCTGCCTTGCACCGTTCCACTGGTTGACCTCAATGGTGTATACGACGTCAACTTCCCTTGCGCCCCTCGTGAAGAGCACGGGCGCCATGTTGCCGAGGCCGAACCCGATGGCATCGAGCACCACTCCGTCCTGAGCCACTTTCATCTTGAGGTGCTTTGCCTCAGCCCCGACCCCGCGATACTCGACGAGCCTCACACCCCTTGAAAGGAAGGTCGGGACGGGGTTCCCCACGCCGAACGGGGCCAGCATGCCGAGGCCCTCTGCGGCCGCAATGTCGATCTCGCCAAATCGCACCTCGAGATCGCACACAACCTTTCGCGCGAGGTCCTCCGGGGCGAGCACGCTCCGGCCCACCTGGTTCATGCGTTCACGAAGGGCGGCCACGGCGTCCCGCGATATGGAAAGCCCCGCGGCGTGGCGGTGCCCCCCGAACTCCTTCAGAAGGTCCGCGCACTGGACGAGACCCCCGTACAGGTCGAACGCATCTATACTCCTTCCCGAGCCGCGCCCCTCGTCGCCGTCCATACTTATCAGTATCACCGGACGCCAGAACCGCTCCACGAGGCGCGAGGCGACTATGCCGATCACCCCGGCGTGCCACCCCTCGCCCGCCAGCACCAGAACGGTGTCCTCTGCCTCCCCGCCCGCCGTTGTCTTCACCATCGAAGCGGCTTCCTCCAGTATGGCTTGCTCCAGGGACTGCCTTTCCTGGTTCGCCCTGTCGAGGAGGGAGGCGATGTGGGCCGCCTTTTCCGGGGACGACGCGGTGAGAAGGTCCACGCAAAGCGACGCGTCCCCGAGCCTCCCAGCGGCGTTGAGACGTGGGCCGAGGAAGAAGCCCACGGCGCCGACTCCTATCTCGCGGCCGGCAAGCCCCGATACCTCGATGAGGGCCTGAAGGCCCACGTTCGACGTGGCGTTCAGCCTGGCAAGGCCGTGCTTCGCGAAGATCCTGTTCTCACCGGTGAGCGGGGCCACGTCAGCGATGGTGCCGAGGGCGACAAGCTCGAGCAGCTCGTCGGAGGGCGCAGGCGCATCGAGGGTGCCGGCGTGGGCGCGCAGGAGCGCCGAGGCCAGCTTGTAGGCCACCCCCACTCCAGCGAGGTCGGCGAACGCATAGTTCGAGTCCCTCCGCTTCGGGTTCACCAGCGCATGTGCCCTCGGGAGCACCTCGGCAGGCTCGTGGTGGTCGGTCACGATGACGTCTATCCCGCGCCTGCGCGCAAGCTCGACCTCCTCCACTGCGGTGATCCCACAGTCCACGGTGATGAGAAGTGAGATGCCGCACGATGCCGCCTTTTCGATGGCATCCAGGTTAAGCCCGTAGCCTTCGTCGAGGCGCCCGGGGATGTAGTAGTCCACATCGGCGCCGAATGCCTTCAGCACGTTTAGCAGGACGCACGTGGACGTGATGCCGTCCACGTCGTAGTCACCGTATATCCTTATCCTCTCGCTATCCCGTACAGCCCGGAGCACCCGAACCACGGCCGTCTCCATGTCGGGTAGGAGGAACGGGTCGAGAAGGTCCTCCAGGTCGGCTCTGAGGAACTCCCGGGCCGCCGCAGGGTGGTCGAGACCCCGAAGCAACATCACCCTCGCCACAAGCGGGGGGATCCCGAGTTCCTTTGCAAGTATGTCACTTCTCTCTTCAGCGTCGGGAGAAAGGCCCACCACGCTCCACACGCAACCCGCCAATGCTCTCTTCCTCCACATCGTCCCGTCGCCGCCGGCTCTCCCGCGCCGGCGGTCGGAAGTTGCTACCATGCCCTGGGGCGTCCTTCCGTGCTTGCGTAGGACGCACCTACAGCATTATAAACAAAATGGGCACACCCTGGCTAGCCCAGGGAAGTGCCTGCAGCGCGTTCACCTGAACTTCCCCAGAGTAAAGCCCGGGGCTTGCGGCGGCCGGGTCTTGGTCAGGCGTTGAGGTTAGTCAACCGTGAGCCATCAAGCCTCGGACTTGGGTCCGGGGTGGTTGACGCCGTCGCCTGCCCCGGCCTCGGCCTCAGGCTCGGCTTCATCCTGGGCTCTCGGGAGGATCTCCATGGCCTGTGTAGCCTCCAGCTCCACCTCGAGGGCCTCCACACGCTGTCTCGCCACCTCAAGCTCGCGCGCCTTCGCACGCGCCTCGTTCTCCAGCCTCGCCACCTCGCCCTCGAGGCTCACGGCTTTCTCTCTCGCGACTTCAAGCTCATGGGCGAGCCTCTCGGCCTTCCCCCGAAACGACCTCAGGCTCAGCCTCAGGCCTATTTCCCGCACAGCGCCGAGTAAGCCCACCACCATCGCGCCCGCGGCGGCGGAGCCGAGGATGACGAGGGCCAGGGAGACGTCGACGAGGCGCCACTTGAGGAACGTGACGGTGACGGGCGTGGAGTTCTGGATGGCAAACACAGCGACAAGAAGCGCGAAAGCAAGCCCAAGGATGGTAACTACCTGCAACAGGCTCATCTCCTAGTGCGAAGCGGGCCGCCGACCCGGAAGATGAGGCCAAAAGGCGCGTGGTCCGGGCCGCACGTGCTGCCGCTCCGAGGATGTCGTCCTGTTATTCGGCACGCAACGGCAAAACTCCTCCCCTCGCGCTCTCCTTCCTGCCGTTTCTCACAAGGCTTATGAGGATGTCCTTATCGAATTCGTCAACCACGTACAGCTTGCCACAGGCTATCTCCACCAGTTTCTTCAGGAAGTCCCTGTTCGGCTGGAGGCCGACGCACATGAACTGCACCTTCTCCTCGGCTATACGTTTCGCTGCGGTGAGGGCATCCCGGGCGGGGTCGGCAGTCCAGCGGTTCATCGTGGGGATGCCGTCGGTGATGAGGACAAGCAGGACGTCCTTGAGCTTCCTCGAGCGAATGAAATCTAGCGCCTCCGTGATCCCGGCAGCAAGAGGAGTAAGTCCCGCCGGCTCGATGCGCCGAACCCCCTCCTCTATGATCTTCCTGCTCCTTGTGGACGCTATCTGGACCCGCACGTCGCGCTCCTGAAAGGTGAGGACGGTGACCCTCACCTTGCAGGCGGTGGCGAGGTGGCGGATGAGGTACTTGGCGGCGCGGATGCGCCGTCCGACCATGCTCGCGCTGGCGTCGATGAGAAGGCAGACCTCGGGCGGCCGCGCAGGGCGTTTCCGATACAGCCTGATGTCCTCGCGCATGAGGCGTGGCGCGGCCGCGGCCGTGGTCGTGGCCGTGGTCGTGGCCGTGACCGGAGTCAGGCCGCCTCTCTCGAGGCAGGCCCTGGAGAGCGCCGCGAGCACGGTCTCGGGCACGGCGATCTCGTCACACCACTCCCCTTCCTTCGGGGGCCTGACGTTCTTCGAAACCCTCGGCCGCTCGTGGTTGGCCTTCGGCCCGAAGCGCCCCTCCTCGTGGCGGGGGATGCGCGGCACGATGGGCATCTTCCTTATGAGGCGCCTTATCCCTGCCTCAACCTCCGACGCGCACGTGGCAAGGATGTTACGGACCTCCCTTCCCTTGGGGGTAAGTGTGAGCTGCCCGCGCTCACGGGTCAGGAGATCGAAGCTGGACAGGCGTTCGATGACCTCATCGAGATCGCCTGCATCGGACCGGATGTCGGAGGGGATGGCGCCCGAGGTCGGCAGGAGGTCGAGAAGGCGGGCCATGTTGATCCTTCCGCCAAATTCCTCGGCCATGAACGAAACCGCTTCTATCCGCGCCTCTCTCGGCAGCCGCTCCCAGTCGTGCCCACGGCCCGTTGCTCGCGACTCGTTGAGGAAGGAGTCGAACACGCTGGAGTATGGCGAGAGGTCGCCCCCGCTCGCGGCCTCCTGGTGTGCGAGCCTTTCTACCTTCCGGATCTCCACGCCCTGCCTTGCTATCTCCTCTTCGAGAGCCAGGATCAGGTAGAAGATCGTGAGAAGGCAGTTGTCGGGAAGCATCGCAGCGATGTGCACGTGGTTGCAGTGGGCCTTGCGCAGTGAGAGCTTCCTCCCGTAGTTCAGGGTCCCGCCTACCCTTCCGCCTCCCGTGCCTGTCTGGATGTCCATGAGGTTGAGAAGCTCGCCAGGCTGCGGCAGGAAGAGGCCTCGTGCTCGGCCGAGGAGCAGGTCCTGGTAGAACCTGTACACGGCGCGCTTCACAGCGTCGGCCGCCCTCCGGTGGTCCACCTCAGCAACCTCGTGGAACACGTCTATGTGGAGGATCTCGTCCTTCCGGCGCCTCGAATAGAAACATACCCCGGCGTCCTGGTTCACGAGGACCTTGATCTCGCCGGGGCTTGCGGGGTGAATCACGTGGACCCGCTTGCTCACGACCGTGGTCTCGCCGATTCGGAGGCCCCTGCCCATCCGGAACTCGCTCTGCATCACCCGGACGAGTCGGGGGGCATCATAACGGAGGACTGCAAGACAGTCGAAGGTGTTCATCGGAGCCTCAGGTCCTCCTCGGTGAACACCACCTCACCGCCAGCAAGCTGGGCAAGAGACCTCGCCCTCGCCGGGGGCGCTGAGAGCGGCACGTCGGTCGGGTCGGATATGCCAGCACCGCCGCTCCCGTAGCCCGTCCCTTGGCCACTTCCGTAGTCTGCCGCGCCGCCGCCCACTGACCCCGCAGCAGAGGCCGAGGCCCGGGGAGGCACTGCGCCCGGGCCGCCGCGACCATCGCCTGCCGACCCGCCCCTTGTGGCGTCCGGCCTCGCGAAACCCATGCCCCTCATGAGCCTTTCCCAGAGGCTGTCGGGCCGGGAAACAGGCTCACCAGCCCCGGCCCCGAGATCCCTGTCCCTGTGACGGGCTTCCTCGGGGGTTTGCTTCGGCGCGCCCTCAGTGGTTTCGTCCCTGGGCGGGTCAGGCTCACGGCGCCGTCCGCACCTGGATTCGTACTCGTCGAGGAACTTCCCGATGTTTATGAGAGTGGACGCATCCACCCTGTGGCGGAGGGCGAAGGGAAGCACAGTCCTTATGTCGTCAAGGGACGCATGCGCCCTCGAGTCGAGCGCGGCGCGCGCGCGGGCGCCGAGGGAGATAGCCTCCACGGCGCGCAGGCTCTCCATGCCGAAACTCACGTACACCTCGGCGAGGAGCAATGCGAGGTCGTCGGGCAAGGTCACGCTGGGAAGTGCCGCAGCTCGCCCCAGCATCCTGCCACGAAGCGCGTCGAGGGCCGAGGCGCAGAAGGCCTCGGCGCGCTTGGGGGCGGACGCAAGTGGCCGGAGCGACCAGGCCTCGTCATCGAGGAGAATGCGCTTTACGGTGGACTGGTCCTGCGGCCTTGCCATGCTCACGGTGAAGTCGAACCTGTCGGAAAGCTGGCGCCTTATGTCCTCGAGCGCACCGGGTTCCTCGTCGGGGTTGCTTGCCGCCCATATGGCACATGTAATGGGGATCTCGAACGTGGGTAGGCCCGTCTCCTCCACCTGCAGCCGGCCGGGCTTCGTGCCCATCACGTCGAGAAGCACGTCGGTGAGCTCAGGCGAGGTATCGGCGAGCCTGTTGATCTCGTCAACGAACACAACACCCCTGTGCGCTCGCGGGAGCACGCCGGGCAGGAGCGCGGCCTCAGGCCGTGAAGGATCGGCAATCCGGGCAAGGTCGATGCTTCCCACCACGGTGCCGATTTTCGCGGCATGCGATATCTCCAGGAACGGCACGGGCACCTCCTCGGTGCCCAGGGACTCGATGGCTTCCGGAGAAAGATCTCGGTGCGCCGGGCAATGAGGGTCCTTTGGGTCACAGTTGTACAGGCAGCCCTTGATCCTCTGGATACGAGGAAGCACGTCCCTCATGGCGCGTATAATCGTGGTCTTGCCTGTGCCGCGAAGCCCCTCCACGTGAACGTGGAGAGGTCGGCCCGCGAGGAGTGATACGACTGAAGCCTCCAGCGCCTCCACAAGTGGACGGTTGCCATCATGAATGACAAGATCCAGGTATCCCTTCAAAACGGGCACCTCCCGCCGTTCCTCCGCGTTCTACAGGTATTATGGCCGTGCCAAAATGGGCGCATACTGCGGCGAAAGTGCCCCTGTTTCCCAGAGGTGCCATGCGCTTACCGCCTAGCCAGTCAGAAGGAAACCTCCGTCGGCACCTCTTATCCCGATCCATGATAACTTAAGGTCTTCCACAATTCTAAGAGCAATTGCAAACCACGATATGGCATTCTCCGGCAAGTTTAGCGGGGGCAAACGGACCACGATATGAAGGTCGGTGCTACGCCCGGGTGCTCTTGGCAGCTTGAGCTACTTTCGGGTCGATGCCGAGCTTCTTGAGCCTGTACTGCAGGGTCTGGCGCGGTATGCCGAGGGCCCGCGCGGCCCTGGAGATGTTGCCGCCTGCGTCCGCCAGGGCCCTCCTTACGAGCGAACTCTCGATATCTGCCACTGCGAGACGGAAGTCCCCTTGGAACTTGACTGGAACACGAGGAGCGGTGCCGCCAGCGCGCAGGTTCGCGGCAGCAGGCCTGCTCTCTCTGTGCGTGGCGAGGTTTCTCAGGTTGTCAGGGAGGTGCTCGAGCATAATGATGTCGCCGTCAAGAAGGTGCATGGCGCCCTCTACGGCATGCTCAAGCTCGCGCACGTTGCCGGGCCAGTCGTAAACAGAAAACAGGTGCGCAACTTCATCCGAGACTCCTTTCACGTTCATCATGAGTTGCGCGTTGAACCTGGCGATGAAGTGCGCCGTGAGGAGCGGGATGTCTTCGCGCCGCTCACGGAGGGGCGGTATGCCGAGGGAAATGACGTTCAGACGGTAGTACAGATCCTCGCGCAACATGCCCTCGGCGACTGCGTCGAGCGGGGGCCGCGACATGGCCGCCATCACGCGGACGTCCACCCTGCGCACCTTTGTATCCCCGACGCGCCGGACGCACTTCTCCGAGAGCACCCTGAGGAGTTTCGCCTGAAGGCTTGCGGGCATGGAGTCGATTTCATCCAGGAAAATGCTGCCTCCATCGGCAAGCTCGAACAGCCCCGGCCTGTCCTGGGCGCCCGTGAAGCTACCTTTCGTCGTTCCAAACAGGATGCCTTCGAGGAGCCCTTCTGGAAACGCGGCGCAGTTCTGGGCGACGAACGGGCCACGCGCCCGTGGGCTTGCGTTATGGATAGCCTGCACGAATAGCTCCTTGCCCGTACCCGTCTCACCGTACACGAGCACCGAGGACGAGCTCGCGGCGGCCCGCGCCGCCTTACGCTTGAGTTCCAGAATGCATTCGCTTTCCCCAACTATGTCGCGAAAGGTGTAGCGCGCACCCTCGGACTCAGTTTCGCGCCTGCCCTCACGGCGGCCGAAAAGCTCCACCTGAAGGTCAACTATCCGGTGGGCCATCTCCCGCATGAGCGTGATGTTGCGGGAGACCTCCACAGCTCCGACCAGCTTCCCGTCAACCTTCACAGGAAGCGTGGAGTTGAGGGTGGTTATTTCGTCCCCCTTATAGGTAGTGAACGTTTGTTCCCTATTGCATATAGGCTGCCCTGTGCGCAAAACCTGCAGCAGGGTGCTCGTCTCGCGCGATAGCGACGGGAACACGTCGAGGATGTGCTTGCCGACGACTTCCTCTTCTTTGAGGTTGTCGAGCTGCGCAGCGACCTTGTTATAGAGAACGGTCACCCCGTTCCTGTCCACCACATGAATACCTTCGTCGATGGAGTCAAGGATCACGCGCAGGTTCTCCAGGAGTTCTCTTGAGTTGCCCTCGTCCTTGACCCGGTTGGGAATCCTGCCAGTGTTCACGACACCACTTCCCGCCATTCGCGGGGCGCCGCTTGGCAAGCACCGGCAACCGGCACCCCGCCCAAACTTGCAAACGTCTGTAGACCCTCAAGACCCACATCCCTGGCGCCTATATTTGGGCACCATGTGTGTAGTTCTCTCTATGTGGCCCAATTCCTTCAAATAATCGAGTGAATAATCGCGCAATGCAAAAGAGACATGTCTGTAACCGCGTGCAGGAACCTCTTCACCAAGTTCCCTGCGTCAGCCGAAAGCCTGCCGGGGATCATATTCGTGAAACGACATCTTGTTACGCGTATGGAGGTGTGAGACCGGTAGGCATGCCGCCTACCCGCGAGGCCGGGCGCGCCTGCCACAACACGCCTATGCCTGTCTTCAAAAGGATTATCTCAGGCGCACTTGCCTGGGCCATGTCGTTTGCGCTTTGAACCGGAGGGCCGCTCATGGCGCACTGCAACCCTAACCAGGTGGGTGCGGTTACCGTGGAGACCCGTGGGGCATGTTCCATCACAGACGGTACGTCCAACACCGGCACACGCGTGCCTGGACCAGATACTGTCAGCTCACTGCATCTTGACAGCTGCATGAGGGCTTGGGCATGTAACCATCCTTCCAGCAACCGTCCTGCTCAGGATAGCGACCCCGGGCCCGGGAACGACAGGATCGTCCCGATAACCGTAACCGGGAAAATCCGCGTCACTGCAACGGCGTACGACAACTGCCCGATATGCACGGGCAAGACGAAGAATCACCCGGCTTTCGGAATTACGAGCTCCGGGGTCCCCGCGACACCGAACCGCACGGTCGCGGTTGATCCCCAGGTCATCCCCATAGGTACCTGGCTGTACATTGAAGGGCTCGGGGTGTACAGGGCAGAGGACACCGGGAGCGCTATAAGAGACAGCCGTATCGACATCTTCATGCCGACCCACGAGGAGGCGCTCAACTTCGGTATCCAGGAGCTTGACGTCTTCCTTGTGGAGCAGACGTTCTGATATGGTGTCGCGAGTTGTTCACAGGCCGTCTTAAATGCAGCAGTATTGTTCGAGGTGCTTTACCTAGAATCTTCCTTCAGAACCGGACATGCTCAACGAAAAATGCGATTAGCCTTGAAGGAACACGCTGCACCATAGCGAATAACTGCATAATTGGCCGGGGGTAGCGCGACGCCTGGAGGTTCAGACAGACGCGCTCTCGGGAGTGCCGCGAAGGCATTCGGCAGGAGCCTTTGAAAACCGGCACAGAAGGAGGGAAGTGTGGCAGGTATACTTTTTCTGAAAAAAGCCGGCGACGCGCCCGCGTCGCCGACGCGCTCGCGTCGCCGCAGTAAGGGACGCGGCAGTGGACGACAACATAAGAAGTGAGGAGATGAGAACCATGGTAGCACGACGGTGTCACTATGCAGCACGGATTGCGGCGTTTCTACTGGTCTTACTTTCCTTCGCACTCATCGGCGCGGGCACGCTGGCGGCCGGAAAGCCCGGTCTCCCCAAAGATGTCAAGGCCGACGACCGCGATTTCGAGGCCATCGCAAAGGTAGTTGAGCTCGGCGTGCTCGCCCCCGCAAAGGACGGCTCGTTCCGGCCGGACGAAACCATAAGCCGTGCGGACTTCGCGGTAGCCCTCGCAAAGGCGCAAAAGATCGAACCCACGAAGCCCAATTCACCCACTTTCGTGGACCTTCCCGCGACGAGCCCCGCCTACCCCTACGTGGAGGCACTCGTAAAGCGCGGGATCATTCCCGTGGCTTCCGGCAAGAAGTTCGCGCCTGCCGACCCGATAAAGCGCGCGGACCTCGCCGTGTGGGCAATTAACGCTCTCGGGCTTTCGAAGGAAGCCGCAAAGATCAAGGAACCAGTTCTCCTCGCGAACGACGAGGACAAAGTTCCCGCGTACGCTATAGGAGCGATGACCCTGGCATATAGGTCCAACCATCAGCTCCTGGGCTACAGGTATGGGCGGCTTTCTGCTCCTCTCGCCGGCGCAACCAGGCGCGAGGCAGCAAAAGCGCTTTATATGATGATGTACCCGCCGAAGCGCGGTGGAACTATCGTTACGGCGTTTACGGCAGAGCCTGCGGGCTTCAACACCCTCGTGACATCCTCAGGAGCCACGTGGACCATCGACAACATCATCGGTGACGGCAACACCATCACCGACGAGAACGGCTTCTATTTCCCGCGCATGATAAAGCGCCTGCCCTCCCTCGAGAACGGGCTCATCAAAGTGAAGCCCGATGGCAAGATGGAGGTCACCTTCGAGCTGCGCAAGGGTATGAAGTGGCACGACGGCGTCGAAGTCACAGCGGAAGACCCTCTCTTCCAGCTTAAGGTCATGCAAGACGCGGATGTGCCCATCGCCTCGAACTACTTCGAGAAGATGGTCACCAGGGCCGAGTTGCTCGACAAGTATACCTTCAAAATATACCTCGACAAGGTCCAGAGCAACGCGCGCCTTGGATCGTCGGTGTACTCATACTACTATGGCTGGTTCCAGCTCCCGAAGCACGTGTTCGAGCCCCTTTACAAGCAGGCCAAGACGACCGGTGATTGGAACAAGTTCGTCCAGGAAGTCAACAATAACCCGATAATGGCCGGGCCGTACAAGTTCAAGGAGTACAAGCAGGGTGAGTACATACTCCTTGAAGCGTTCGACGATTACTACATGGGCAGGCCGAACATAGACAAGATCATGATAAAGATCATCCCCGACTCCAGCGTCATCAACGCCGCCGTGCTGCGCGGTGACATAGATTTCGGCAGGTACACGCTGCAGCTTCGCGACGCCCTCAAGCTCGCAAAGGAGCACGGCGACAAGTTCAACGTAACCTTCACGCCCACTGTTGCATATGACTCCATAGCTCTCAACTTCTGGGATCCCAGGGATCTCTCGAAGCCTCACCCGGCATTCTCAGACGTGAGGGTGCGCCAGGCGATCCTCTACGCCATCAACCGGACCGCGATAAACACGGTGGTGTACTCCGGCCAGGCACAGGTGGCACACGCCTGGATCACGCCGCTTCACGCCATGCGCGACGCCCTTGCCGACCCGAGGGTCCACAAGTACCCCTACGACCCTGCGAAAGCCAGATCCCTCCTCGCTGAGGCCGGCTGGAAACCCGGGCCTGACGGGATACTCCAGAAGGACGGGGTAAAGTTCAAGTTCACTCTCCTCGGGGTGGCAGGATCCAAGGAAGTCGAGATGTCCGAGCAGCTCGTGCAAAAGATGCTGAAGGACGTCGGCATCGCCGTAGACATCGACAACAAGCCCGCACGTGTCGTCATCGGTGAGCTCGCCCCCCACCGTCAGTTCGACATGTGCTGGATGGGCTGGGGCTACGGTGTGTCCGACGAGGCCGCGGACTACTGGAGCTCGTCCGGCATACCGTCCGAGGCGAACTCCTGGAGCGGCACCAACCAGTGCGGCTGGTCTAACCCCGAGAACGACAGGCTCGTGGCTGAGGCAGCGGCGACGCTGGACCCTGCGAAAAAGAAAGACCTCTTCGCGAGGCACCTGGCTCTCTGGACGAAGGAGCTTCCGCATATTCCGCTCCTCTCGCCCCCAGCCAACCACTTCGCGAAGAAGAGCATAAAGAACTTTAGCTCCGGCTACGATAACGGCCTTGGCTGGGCGATCTACAACTGGTATCTGCAGGAATGACCCCGAAAAGGGCTGTCTCAGCAGGGTACCCCTTACGCCGGGCATTTAAGGAAGCGATGAAATCGCAAGTCGCGGTGAGGGTCCCGCCAGGGACCCTCACCTCTCGCATACAGCATGGAGGTGCATCGTCTTGACATGGCATGAGCTGTTCGAGGACGTCTTAAAGGGCGTGCCGGAGTATAAACGGTTCTTCACCGTTGATGAGCTAGACGCGCGTGCAATCGACCTTGCCCGCCGCCGCCCCGAAACCGTAACCCTTATGGACCTCGGCTCCTCCCGCGCGGGAAGGCCCATCCGCGCCCTCAAGATAGGGTCCGGCAAGAAGGCGGCCCTCATGTTCGGCTGCCCGCACCCGAACGAGCCCATAGGCGCCATGATGCTCGATTACTTCTCGGAGAGGCTTGCGGCAGACCAGGACCTGCAACGGGAGCTCGACTACACCTGGTACATCGTGAAGTGCATAGACCCCGACGGCACGCAGCTCAACGAGGGATGGTTCGCCGGGCCTTTCAACATCGAAACCTATGTACGCAACTTCTATAGGCCCCCAGGATTTCAGCAGGTCGAGTGGACGTTCCCGATAGACTACAAGACGCTCCACTTCTCAAGACCGCTGCCCGAGACCAGGTGCCTCATGAAGGTCATCGACAGCGAGAAGCCGGCGTTCCTGTACTCCCTGCACAACGCGGGTTTCGGCGGGGCCTACTGGTACATCACCCATGCCGTGCCGGAGCTCCACGGCGAGCTTCACAGAATCGCCAGGCGGCACGGGATTCCGCTCTCCCTCGGGGAGCCCGAGGTTCCCTACTGCACGAAGTTCGACGAGGCCATCTACGGCCTTTTCGGCATCAAGGACACGTACGACTATTACGAGAAGCATGCGGACAAGGATCCCGCCTCCCTCATATCGGGTGGCGCAGGAAGCGACGAGTATGCGCATGCGGTGGCGGGTACTTTCGCTCTCGTATGCGAGCTGCCCTATTACTATGACCCCAGGATCGAGGACACCAGCCCCACCGACCGAAGCCGCCGGGACACCGTGCTCGAAAGCCTTGATGCAAGCGAAAAGGCATGGGGCTACATCCGTGAGACTTATGCAAAGGTGCGCCCCCTGCTCCAGGACGCGGCGTCGCCCTTCGCCATCGCCATCGAGGACAATCTCAAACATATCCCCGCCGCCCTTGAGGCCGAGCGGAAGTGGGCCACGACATCGGAGGACCTCCTTCGCCCCGCCACCGGCGCCGAGGCCTTCGACAGCCTCGTCGTGCGCAAGTTCTATAACCAGCTCTCGGTAGGGATGATGTGGCGGCTGTGCCGCGAGGAGCTTGCCCGCTCGTCCGACCCCGAGAGGTCGCGCGCCCTCAGCGACATCGAGCGCGAGCTCGATGAGAAGCTGTCGCGCGAGTGCAGCACCCTCGAGGCTGAGCTCAATTATCGCGTCGTCCCCATCCGCGACCTTGTTCGTGTGCAGCTTGCAAGTGGGCTTCTCTTCGCCAGGCATATCCTGGGAGGGGACGCCGTCTGAATGTGGACTTGGGAGTTCGCTCCGGTTTGCCAGTAGGTTAGGGTTTGCCGGCGCCTGCACAACGGGGCGTCGAAATTCGGCTACTCGCCTGCGGACAAAATCGTGGCTTGCCGAGGCGCCCCGCTTCAAGCGCCGTCCGCGGGTACAACGTCGGCAAGCCTCTGGAAAAACCGTAGCAGCCCCGCAAGTCACAGTCTAGCAGAGAGGAGGACTGGGTCGCCTACCTGGCGATCCTCGCCGGGCAGGCGGTCGGTTAGCAGTGGGAGCTTATATAGTAAGGAGGGTCGCAGGCGCGATCCCTCTCCTCTTACTGATATCAGCCATAGTGTTCAGCCTCATCGCCCTGGCCCCCGGGGACCCGCTCCTCACTATGCGGATGGAGAACCCCCGCGCCGTCTCACCCGAGGCCATCGCCAGGCTCAGGGCTTACTACCACCTGGACGATCCTCTTCCCGTGAGATACCTCTACTGGCTGAAGAGCGTCCTCCAGGGCGACTGGGGTTACTCCAGCACATATAAGGTGCCGGTGAAGGACCTTGTGGTATCGAGGATGCCGAACACGCTTCTCCTCACCGTAAGTGCGTGGCTCCTCGGGCTTCTCGTCGCCCTCCCCATCGGGATCATCTCGGCGGCCCGCAAGTACAGTATCTTCGACTATGGTGTTACCTTCGCGGCGTTCCTGGCCCTCTCGATGCCCCCGGTCTGGTTCGGTTTCCTGACGATCATGCTGTTCGCGGTGCAGCTCAAGTGGCTACCCATCGGGGGCGTGGCCGAGCTTACCCACGGGACCGCCGGCGCGCTCCTCGTGGACAGGATAAGGCACCTCATCCTTCCCATGACGGTGCTCGGCCTCGTGCAGGTGGCGTACTGGGTCAGGTACGTGCGGACCAGCCTTCTGGAGGTGCTGGGAATGGACTACATCCGCACGGCGAAGGCCAAGGGTCTGGGCGATCGGGGCGTGCTCCTCAAGCACGCCATGCGCAACGCCCTCATACCGGTGCTCACGATAGCGGCACTCGACATCCCCTATTTCTTTGGAGGGGCTGTGGTCGTAGAGACGATCTTTTCCTGGCCGGGCATGGGACGCCTCATGTACCAGGCCGTGATCGGGAGCGACTACAACCTTGCGCTCTGCTGCCTCATGCTCCTGGCAGTGCTCACGATTGCCTCGAACCTCGTAGCCGACGTCCTCTATGCCGTGGTGGACCCGCGGGTGAGTTACTCATGAGCTACTGGGTGGGCGTGTGGAAGAGACTCCGGCATCATAAGCTGGCGGTGGCAGGTTTTGCCATGTTCGTTACACTCGTGCTCGCATCAGCCTTCGTGCCGCTCATAAGCCCGTACGGTGTTGAGGACATGGACCTTGAGAGCCTCTTCGCCCCGCCGTCGCGGGCGCACCCTTTCGGCACGGATGAGCTCGGGCACGACGTGTTCGTTCGGATCATGTACGGCGGCCGCATCTCGCTTTTCGTCGGGATCGCCGCGGCCACATCTTCCGCCCTCCTCGGCACCGCGATAGGCCTCGTGTCGGGTTTCGCCGGGGGGTGGGTCGATAGCCTCCTCATGAGGTTCACCGACATGATGCTCTCGGTACCCACCATCCCCGTGCTGCTCATCGGGGCCATGTTCCTGGGGAGCGGGCTTACGAACATCATAATCATCCTCGCCATATTTGGCTGGATGTCCACGGCGCGCCTCGTGAGAGGGGTTACCCTATCCCTCCGGGAGCAGCCGTTCGTGGAGGCGGCCCGAGCGGCCGGCGCAGGCACGTTGCGGATACTTGTGCGTCACATGCTGCCGAACCTCATACCCATCGTAATCGTCGCGGCCACGCTCGGGGTCAGCTCCGCCATCCTCGCCGAGTCGGCCCTAAGCTACCTCGGGCTCGGAATACAGCCCCCCACTCCTTCGTGGGGAAACATGCTCCAGCGAGCCATGGACTACATATTGGGCGCCGGAGGTGACTACGGCCAGCCGTGGTGGCTCACGGTGTTCCCTGGCCTGTTCATACTGCTCGCGGTGCTCAGCGTGAACTTCATGGGAGACGGGCTTCGCGACGCCATCGACCCCAGGCTGGTTCTGGGATCGCAGGCCGGGTCGGGAGCCTCCGCTGCCGACGAGCGCGGCAGCACCATGAGCCCGCAAGCAGCGAACGCCGCTGGAAAGGCAGACTGACCCAAGGGACCTCTCGCCTGGGCGGTCTTCGCGAGTCCGCGCCACTCAGAGCTCGGACCCTTTGTACGACGAAAACGCCCCGGCTCGCTATGCGCTATGCGCGAGGCCGGGGCGTTCTCCACGACGCAGTGGACCCCAAATCTGGTTTACTTACCACCGCCGTGACCGTTGCCGCGGGACCCGCCGCTACTTCCGGAGCCCTTGCCTTTCCCAGGGTTCTCGGGCTTGCCCTTTTCTTTGTGGGCCTCCATCTGAGACCTGACCTGTTCTCTTATCTGTTCCTTGAGCGCATTCCTGAACTCGACGCGGTTTCGTATGGCCACGCCCTTCTCGATCATGCCGTCCTTGCCGACTCCGACCGCCTCGGCAATGCGAAGCCAGCTCTGCTGCTTTGCGCGAAGCTCCAGGACCAGCCTGACTTTCGATGCATCGCCCGCACCGGCAGCAATGCTCACCGCGCAGAGGATGTCCTGCGCGTCCAGGCCCATGGCACCCAGCGCCTGAACATCGTCCTCCTCGAGGCCGAACCGGTCCCGCACCATGTCCATGGCCGCGGCATCATCAACCTGCTTGCGCCCGTGTTGCGCCCTCACTTTCGCGCCGCCCTTGCCGATGATCTCCCGTACATACTGGCCGAACCCCGTGGTCGGGACGCCAAGCCCCTTCGCGATCTCGCCCCACCCCGCGCCCTCGCTTGCAAGCGCTATCACGTCGTCCAGGGTTTTGTCGGAGCCTACCGCGATGCTGCATGCGATCACTATCTCGCCCCAGCCGTAGCCTGCGTCTCTCAGCGCCTGGATCGCATCGGCCGTGAGAGCAAGTTCGGGAAATCCTGCGATAATGTTCGCAATGAATGCGCTGGACGCAACGCACTCGTCGTCGGGGTTCGCGATGTCGATGGCGTACACTGTCCCGCCTAGCATGAGAGCAGTCACCACGAGCACCACAACCGTCCTCTTGAGAAGCGTCATCATGATCCCTCCTTTGGGCTGCTGCAGGTCTTCTTCTGCTTTACATGTTAAACACCGGGGCGGCCCGGCGATGTGACCCTCGTCACAATTTCGGAGGATGTTGTCGTCAGGCGAGCGTTTCGATCTCCTTCAGTACCTCTCGGGCAAGCCGCGACTGCTCCTCCGCGGACCTCGCCTGGCCCGCGATTCCGTCCACCAGAGCCTCGCTCGCACCTATAGCCTCCTGAGCGCTCTCGGCGAGCTCCTGCATCTCGCCTGCAAGCTCCCCGGCCTGTCGCGCCACATGCCGGGCCGATTCCAGGATCTCCGCCATAGCATCCTGAACCAGCCTGGCCTCGCTTGCACCTTTGCCCGCCGCGTCCTCCACCTCGTCCATGAGGCTGAGGATCTCGTCGAAGGACGCCTGTATCGCCCGAAACACCTCCTCCACCCGTGAGGACTGGCGGGAGAGCCCCCGCACGCGCTCGACCGAGGCGCCCAAAGACTTCACCACGTCGAGGGTGGATGCCTTTATCCCCTCCATCAGCTTCTTGACCTCTTCCACCGCGCTTGCGCTCATCTCGGCGAGGCTCCCGATCTCCTGGGCAACCCTGCCGAAGTCTCGGCCTAAGTCGCAGGACCGCGCCGACGCTATCCGCGCGTCCAGGGCGATGAGCCCTACCTGGTCTGCGATGTTCGTGATCCCCTGCAGCACTGCGTCAATACGGTCCATCTGCTCCTGGAGCGCGTCAACGTGGCAGCTCGCCTCTGTCGCAGTCCTCACGTTGCAGTCCACCATGAGGATGGTCTCGCGTATCACTGCGCTCGCCAGGGCGACTCTGCGGCCGAGCGATGAGACGGTGGACTTCGTCTTCTCGGCGGCCCTCGCCGTCACCTGTGTGCGGTCGGCGAGCATCCGGGCGGCATCTGCGCCGACCTCCATCCGGGCAGCTATCGTTTGCGATGCTTCGCTGCAGACCTTACTCGTCTCGACGACACCGTGGAAAGCCCGGAGGACCGCCGCGAGCGCCGCTTGGGTCGTGCCCGCTGACGCCCTCATGCCTGCGGACAGGCGCGCCGACCGCTCGCTTTCGCCGTGCGCGGCCTCCGCGGCCTTGCGGATGCCCCGCGATACGTCGGCGAGGGTCCTTGTGATGACCCCCGAAACAAGAAGGCCGAATATGAAGGCGAAGGCAAAGGCAAGCGCCACTCCCGCTTTGAGCAGCATGGAGAGTCGCTCCGTCCGCGCCATCCGGGGACCTATCTGCTCCCATATCCGAAGCTGCACGTGCTCCGAGCGGCTGATGAGCCATTCGCCCTTGCCGGACAGCGCCCGCAGGAGCATGTACATCCTCTCCGGGTCCTTTTCAGCCTGCATGCTCACCAGCACGCTCGTATACTCCCCTGCCGCCTCGGCGATGTCGTCGAGCATCGGCAGGATGGCGCGGACGTTCCGGCTGGGGTGCCGTCGGAGAAGCTCCTCGAGGCTGCCCAGCAGCATCTTCACCTCGTTGAGCTGGTCCTCGGGCCGAGCCACCTTGCCGCCGCCAGCGATGGTCAGGTAGACGTTCCCTGTGGTCTGGTATATCTTCTTTGAGATCTCGCCGCTGAGCTGGATGGCCGGGACGTCGCAAGTGTTGATCTGGTGAAGGGCCGCCGTAAGGTGCGAAATGGCATAGAAGGTAAGAAGGCTCAGGACAAACGTGGACCAGACGATCGCGGCAAAGCCGAGACGCACCCGCTCCGTCACACGCATGCCAGGTTTTCCTCGACCGGCACCCACCCGACACCCTCCGTAGCCCAGCTTGGCCGCCTCCGGCGGAGCGAACCGAACCGCCCCACGCCCTAGGGCAGGCGGTGTATCCTGTCCACCGCCGCGTCCAGCGCCTCCTGCGGCGACATGGCTCCCTCGAGCGCGGCGTGGATGAACCTCTGCATGATCGCGGAGATTTCCTGGTACCGAACGAGCTTGGGGCGGTGGTGCAGCCACCGCATCTGCTCCAGCTTGACATCGAGCGACGGGTCTTGCGCCCGGGCATCAGGGCTCATCTGAAGCGAGGTCCACACCGGCACCTCCTCCAGGAACCTGCCCTGGACCGCGGGGCTTGTCATGAACTCGACGTACCTCCACGCCTCCTGCTTATGGGAGGAGTTGGCCATCACGGCAAGCCCCTGGAACCCGCTGACCGATGACGAGATCTTACCGGTCTTATCGCGCACCGCCCGCGCCACTGGCAATAGCGCCATCCTGGCCTGGCCGGCGATGTGCGAAACAGCAGGATCGTTCATAAGGCCGCACAGAAACGTCCAATTGGGCACGAACGCCGCCCTTCCGGCGATGAAGACGTCTTTCGCCACAAGCTCGTCAGCAGTGAGAGCAAGCGGGTTCACAAGGCCCTCCCGCACCCACCGTACCATAGTTTCCAGGGCGAGCACCCCCGGTCCCCGATTGAAGGCCGGTTCTCCTTGCAAGTCAAAGATATCGCCGCCGTACGCCCCGACGAGCCACACGTATTCGCATACGAGGCCCTCCTTCTGGTTCCACGAAGCGATCATGGGATACTCGATAATCCCCTTGCGCTTCAGTTCGCGCATCTGGGCCTCCATTTCTTCGATGGTCCCCGGCGGGGCGTCGAAACCGGCACGCGCCAGCATGTCCGCGTTGTAAAAGAGAAAGTGGAGGTTCGCCAGGAAAGGCATGGCCCATATTCGGCCGCGGTGCTCGAAGGCGTTGAGGATGGTGGGAGAGATGTCCTGCCTCGCCTTTGCGGCAAGGCCCCGGTCAAGCGGGACCACGTAGCCTTTCTCCGCGAACTCCGCGACCCAGATAAGGTCCATCAGCACGACGTCATACGTCGCCACAGGCGATGTGGCGGATGTGACGATCTTCTGATACTCCTCGTCGTAGCGAACGAAGTTGACCGCGACAACGATGCCGGTTTCCTTCGTGAACTCCCGCGTCATCTCCTCGAACTGCTCGGGCTGGTAGCCTGCCTGGGCCATGTAGATCACGTTCAGCCTCAACTGAGGACCGGCCGCAACACGCGAGGGCCACCCCCCGGCGAAGGCAACAAGGAGGGTGGTTGCGAGGACGAGACCGGCGGCGCACACCGAAGCCCTCACACGGCCCCAGCGACTCTTGACAGGACGGCCTGGACGCAGAACCGACACCGGCACCACCCCACACACAATCCTGGCAGCCTGAACAGCCGGAAAGCGGAACAAACTTGTGACACCTGACCTGGCTGGAGGAGCCCTCAAGCGTACGCCCTGACACTTGGCGACTCGAACACTTTCGTCAGCACCAGGCTCGCCGCACCGATGACGCAAGCGTCGTGCCCGAGCGCCGAGGGAACGACGTCGAGGTCCTTGCCCAGAACAGGCCAGGCGCGGCGTCTCGCGGTCTCCCTGGCGCTTGTGAAGAACAGGCTGCTGCGGAGGGCAAGCTGCCCCCCGAGGACGATAAGCTCGGGGTTGAAGCAGTTCACGAGGTTGGCGAGGCCGATGCCGACATACCGGCCGCTCTCCTCGACTATCGCGCGGGCGTGTGGGTCCCCCATCGCCGCGGCCTCAAGCACGGTGTCCATAGTGATGGCCTCGATGTCCCCGCCCACGAGGTCTCTGCATAGCGTCTCGGCGCCCCGCTTGATGTCGCTTATCATCTTTCGGGCGATGGCGGTACCCGATGCCATGACATCAAGGCACCCGAAATTGCCGCACTTGCACTGCGGGCCGTCAATATCCACGGTCATGTGGCCGATCTCGCCGGCCCCGTCGTTCCGGCCCCGGTACAGCCTGTCGTCGATGACTATCCCGCCGCCGAACCCGTAGTCGGCCATGATGTAGAGGAAGCTGGAGTGCCCTTTCGCCGCGCCAAACCACTTCTCGCCCCAGGCGGCGGCGTTTGCGTCGTTATCCACAAGCACTTCGTGATCGAGCTCGTCCTCCAGAGCCGCCCTGAGGGAGAACCCGCCCCATCCGGGCATGTGCGGTGACGCCTGGATGGCTCCTGTGGATGTATCGACCGGCCCCGGGTAAACCACGCCGACCCCGAGGACTTTCTCGGGCGGCACCCGGCCCGACTCGATGATCTCGCGAATGGCAGAGACGATAGCGGGGAGACTCTTGCGCGGACCTTCCTGCCACGAGAGAGGCCGCTCGGCCCTGGCGAGCACCCGGGCATCCAGGTCCGTAAGGCACACCCGCACCCGCCCCACCTCTATGGATGCGCCGCAGGCCACATAGACCCCGCGGTTCAGCTCAAGCATTACCGGCTGCCTGCCACCGGTAGAGTCGCCGAGCCCCACTTCGCGAACGAATCCCTCGGCGATGAGCTCGTTCACGATGGATGAGACCGTGGCCGGATAAAGCTGGCTCATCCTGGCGGCGTCGGCGCGCGAGATGGGCCCATATTGTCTGACGATGTTCAGCACGATGTTGCGATTGATGCTTTTTACGAGCTTCTGATTGCCCTTTGGAACCGTCCCGGCCCGAAGGCGAGAGATCCCACCCAACGCCCTGACGCTCCCTTCTCCCCGTGAGCTATGGTGACCCGACACGCTGTCTTGGGCCTGTCCGGAGATCCGGCGGCGATGGTACATTCTTCGCACAGGGGCAAAAGTCCTTCAGGGAACGCATGCAGGATTCAACAAGCCCGAAGGATCGCAAGCCCTGCCCCCAACACGGGCATAAGCACGAGCCCGAGCGCGGGCGCGAGCACGGAGCCTACCGAAACCCGTTCATCCCTTCACGCTCCCCGATGTCAGTCCCTGTACGATGAACCTCTGGAAGAGGAGCGCCAGGACCACGGGCGGAATCGCAGCCATGACGCCTGCCGCGGATATCTGGTCATAAGCAGTTATATACTGGCTCCCCAGCTCTGCTATGAAAAGAGGCAACGTGATAGCGTTGTTGGACCTGGTGAAAATGAGGGCCAGGAGGAACTCGTCCCAGGCCAGCAGGAAGGAGAGTATGCCGGTGGCCACCAGGCCCGGCGCGCAAAGCGGCAGCACGACGTGACGGAGCGCCTGCAGCCTCGTGCATCCGTCGATGCGGGCGGCCTCCTCCAGCTCCATCGGGATTGTGAGGAAAAAGCCCCGCATAATCCAGATGACGAACCCCAGGATAAAGGTGGTGTAGAGAATGACAAGGTTGAGCTTTGTATCGAAGAGGTGGAACGAAGATCCGATGCCCATAAGCCCGTAGTCGATGTACGATACGATCACGAAAAACGGTATCACAAGGGCGATGGTCGGAAGCATCCTGATGGACATGAGGGACAGCACGAGGGTCTTCTTGCCCCCCACAGGCAGCCGCGCCAGGGCGTACGCCGCAAGCGTGCCTGCCACGAGGCATATCACGGTCACGGAGCTTGACACGATCAAGCTGTTTCGAATGGCGTACACGAACCGCTCGCCGACCTCGCTCGAAAGGTTGAACATGACCTTGAAGTTCGCGAAGGTGGGGTGACGAGGGAGCCAGTGGGTCGCACGGTCGGATATGAGCTCGTTGTAGGGCGTGATGCTTGAGATAGCAAGCCACGCGACGGGCGCCAACGTCCAGACCACAATAGCCGCGACCGCGAGGTAAAGCGCCGCGCGCCGCAGCCAGAGCAGGATTCTGCCTTTCCTTCGCGGGAAGTTCACACCGATCCCTCCGGGTTTCGTCTATCCGGGCCCGCCCGACCGCATCGTGACACAGGCGGTCTCGACTCTTCTAAGTAGATCGTCACAAGTTTGCGCTGCTTTCCAGGGCGCAAGTCGCATCCAGGGTTGCCGGTGTTGCACTCTCTCTTTGAGTCACCGGCAACCCAAGACCTTGGAAAACGAGAGAAAACTAATGACCTCATACTTAGATGCTCCTGGGTTTGTTTTTGGGAAGGCACGTGGGCGAGAAGGCTCGATCATCCGTCGAGAGGAGACGTGGGAGTAAGAGATGGCGAAACCGCTTGTGGTTGGGGTAGACCTGGGAGGCACCAAGGTTGCGACGGTCGTTGCTCGCTCCGATGCCGCGATCGTCTCGCGAGTGACGAGGCCGACAGAGCCTGAACGCGGGGTCGATGCGGTGGTTGATACTATAATTGATTCGGTTAGGGAGGCTGTGGCGGAGGCTGGTGCGAAGCTGGACGATGTGGCCGGGGTGGGGGTGGGAAGTCCAGGCCCGCTCAACCCTGAGACCGGCGTTGTGGTCTTCGCGCCCAACCTCAAGTGGCACGACGTGCCGCTTGCCGCGGTGATGAGACAGGCGCTGGGAGTGCCTGTGTATCTCGAGAACGACGCGAACCTTGCTGCCCTTGGGGAGGCCCGCTACGGTGCAGGCCGTGGCTCAAAGAACATGATCTACATTACGGTGAGCACGGGTATCGGTGGGGGGCTTATCCTGGGTGGGGAGATCTACAGCGGCTCCTCGTTCGTGGCGGGGGAGGTCGGTCACATGACCATCACCGACGAGGACGGGAGCCCACAATGCGGCTGCGGTAATTACGGATGCCTCGAGGCCCTGGCGTCAGGTCCTGCTATCGCGCGTATGGCCCGGGAGCTGATACGCCATGGCGAGGAGACAATGATACTGGACCTCGTCCATGGGGATATTGAGCTCGTAACCTCGGAGGTTGTTGGGAGGGCGGCGCTGGCGGGCGACGCGGCTGCCATAGCCATCCTTGGCAAGGCCGCCGATTACCTCGGTATAGGGATCGCCAATCTCGTCAACATCCTGAACCCGGATACCGTGGTGATAGGAGGCGGGGTCTCCAGGGTGGGCGAGATACTTCTCAAGCCGGTGCGGGAGGTCGTTGCCGAGCGGGCACTGAAGCCGGCGTTTGAGGCAGTGAGGATTGTCCAGGCGGAGCTCGGGCCCGATGCGGGGGTGGTCGGTGCTGTGAGCCTCGTGCTCTCCAGGCTGCGGACGGGTGCGGGTGCAGGCAGGGCTGGGGCAGGGAACTGACCGGGCCGGTGCGCACTCGCGGGTCGTAGCGGCGCCGCATCTCGCTTGGGAAGTCCGCATTACACGATGCATGCCTGAATATGTACATTAGGGCAAGAGCGCCCCAGGGAATGAGCTTTACGGCCCGGTTCCGGGGCGGGGCGCGACTCTCAAGCGGAGATGGGGGGCATGTGTGCAATGCGGCGAACCTCATTGGCTGTGATAGCTATTGTCGTGACAGCGCTTGTTATCGCGGAAGTGAGCGGCCTCGTGCCATGTGCAGCGCTGGCCGAGCCCGTGGTGGTCTTCGACATGGACGATCCTGTGGGCGATGATTACGGGCCCGGCACGTACGTGTACCCGACGCACAAGGCCTTCGTGCCGGGTCTCTTTGATCTCACGCACTTCAAGGTGAGCCACGATCCGGAATATGTCTACTTCGACGCCACGTTCCAGGAGGTCACAAACCCCTGGAACGCGCCGGAGGGGTTCAGCCACCAGCTCATCAACATATACATCGACACGACGCCCGGCGCCGGGCGGACGGACACGCTCCGGAAGGGCGCCCTTGTTGCCTTCAACAGGAAATACGCGTGGGACCTGTTTATCAAGGCCCTCGGCTGGGGCGGATGCAGGGTCTTCACAGCCCAGGACGCCGTGGAGGCCAGGGGTATATCCGACGGCCTCTCGGCGAGCGTGCTCGCGGACGGCAAGACCGTGAGGATCGCGGTCCCGAAGGTCGTGATAGGCGAGCCCGCCAGAAGCTGGGGCTATTACGTGCTTGTTGGCTCGCAGGACGCGTTTGGGGACGATGACTTCCGCCCGGTGATGGAGAAGGCCGGGTCCTGGGTATTCGGCGGCGGCAGCGACCTCGAGGTAGACCCCAATGTCATCGATATGCTCGCCCCGGCGCGGGGGCGCGGCTCGCAGGAGCGGCTGCTGGGGTCCTACAATCTGGAGAGGGGGTCGCTCGCGGTTCTCGTGCCTGTGTTCGCGGCGGCGGGAGGCGGCCAGGCGACGTCCCCGGTTGCCATCGCGGCCGCCCTCGTCGTGCTCGTGGCTGCGGGGACGGTCGCCTGGTGGGCGAGGCGCCGCCGGCCAACCACGCCGCCTCGCGGATGATGTGGATACTTCGTGGAGGTGCTGACATGGGGGCAAAGCAGGTTGTATTTGGAGCTCTACTCACAGCGCTGGCGCTGGTCATCCCGCTGGCGTTCGGCGGATTTCTCGGCGTTGTAATACCTCCGTTCTCTGCGACACTCGCGTCACACGTGCCGGTGATGATCTCCATGCTCCTCGGACCATGCGTGGCCGTGCTGGTAGGCGCGGGCTCCGCCCTGGGCTTTCTCGTGAAGCTAGGTCCTGTCATCGCCGCCAGAGCTGCGATGCACGCGGTGTTTGCCGCGGTTGGGGCTGTCTTGGTGAGGAGGGGCATGCCGTTCTGGAGAGCGCTCCTGTGGACGCTCCCGGTCCATGCTTTCACTGAAGCGTTGATTGTGCTGCCCTTCGGCTTTACGCTGCAAAAGGCGGGCGTCGTGGTCGGCCTCGGCACCGCCATGCATCATCTGGTTGACACCGGGATCGCCCTTGCGGTCGTGAAGGCCGTTGGATTGGCGCAGCGACCCTTTGCGAAGACAAGCTGATAACCGGGCGATTTCGATCCCATGAAGGAGGAACGTGAAGGGGTTCGTCATGAGTGGGTTCAAGTAGGCTCCGACCGCGAAGGCCTCCGGCGCGTCCTTGCCGCGGCCCTGCGCGCGAGGACACGCCGGTAGACCTCGAGGGTGCGACGGGCCATGAGGTCCGCGGTGAAGAGGGCCTCGAAGCGCGCGTATCCGCGCGCGCCCATCTCGTGCCGCCTCGCAGGGTTGCGGGCGAGGACAAGGAGCGCCGAGGCCAGGGCGGCGTCGTCCTTTGGGGGCACGAGCAGGCCTGTTTCGCCGTGGACCACGGCCTCGGGGATGCCGCCGACGGTGGTCGCCACCACGGGCTTCGCCATGGCCGTTGCCTCCAGGATGGCCATGGGGAGCGCCTCCTGGATGGACGGGAGGGCGAAGATGTCCATTGCCTCAAGGGCTTCGGTCGGATCCGGGAGAGCACCGGTGAAGACGACCCTGTCGTGGACGCCGAGGTCGAGGGCGAGCCGTTCGAGATTCTGCCTCTTCCTTCCGTCTCCCACCACCAGCAGGACCGCGCTTGGGCAGTCCCGCCGGATGCGCGCGAGCGCGGAGACAAGATATGCTATGCCCTTCCTGCGCTCAAGGCGCGAGACGGTGCCAATGACAACCGCGTCTTCCCGCAGGCCCAGGCGCCGCCTGGACTGCTGCTGCGCCGGCGCGGCGATGCGCGACGGGGAAGTGATCCCGTTGTGGATCAGCGTAAGCCTATCCTTCCTGAAACCATACCTCTGCGCCACGCGGCGTTCCGCCTCGGAGACGCAGATGACCTCGTCAACAATGCGGTTGGCGAGGAAGCCGCTTACGATGTAACTCGCCGCGTCGGGGTACCCGTGAATCGTGAGGACCATCGGGATGCCGGGCGACGCGAGGCGTGCTGCCACGGCGTGTTCGATCCCGCAGTGCACGTGAACGAGGCTGGGCCCGAACTCGTCCATTAGCTCTTGAAACGCCGCATGGTGGACTCGGAGCGCTCTTCGCACGCCGGGCGCAGGTGTCAGCGGCAGCACGGTTCGGTAAGGTACCCCAAGGTCGCGGAAAAGGCGAAGCGCGTCTCCTTGGGGTGCGAGAAGGCAAGGGGCCACCTCGTGGCGAAGCGCGCTGATGAGTGTGAGGACGTGCTTTTCCGTCCCCCCAAGGTTTGCGAACGGAAGCTCGTAAAGCACGGTCAGCGTGTCCTGCGTGTCGATGCCGCGTCCCTCCAGCCACCGGGGCTGTCACGGGGGCTACCCTGGCTTCGGGCGCCCCTGGCGCCCCGCGTTGTTGTCTTACATTGTACCATGAGATTCACGTTCCGCAATCCGTCTTTAGGCTTCGGAAGTCTCAGGACCGCCTCCCAAGATCACTGGAAACCTCGAATGCCACGCGGCTACCCAAGACAGGGTGGAAAATCAGGGCGGACTTCCCGCGTCTTGCTCGGTTCCATCCACACGCGAGCATCCACATGCGATGCCCGTGCTGCTGTTTTCCTTCGGGGGGATTTCAAGACGGTTTTTTTGCGTTAGAATATAGCTGAGAAAGGAAGCCATCTGGCATCCGGATGTCCAGGAGGGTTCCAACGGGATGATAAGCCGGGCGAAGAAGCTCGAGGCGCTCCAAAACTTCACCATGATGGTCGGAGGCGACCCGGCGTTTGCGTACCTCATGGGGTTCCTGACCGGCCAGGTAGACCGCGTCCACTTCGTGCAGAACCCCGCCGGCGCCGACATCGCCGTCAGGCTGTCACAGGGGAAGCTCACCGTCTGGCCTGCTGAGCCTTTTCGTGCGACCGTGGGTGGGGTGATCATCCCGAATCCCATGGCCTTTGTCGCGGCGGCAAGTAAGAGCGACAGACAGATCTGCGTCTCGTTGAACTTCGAGCGCCAGGACGAGGCTTCCTGGTACCAGGAAGTGCTCCTGCCCGACGTGTCGCATATCAAGGGCCCCTCAGAGGCGGCCGAGGAAGAAGCGAAGGCGCTGCGTGCGGAGATGGACCGTGCTCTTGATATATACTCCGAGTGCAAGCGGCTGCTCGAGAAGGACGAAGGGGGTCGCAAGAATGAGCTAGACTACTACATGAGGGTGGCACAGGAGCAGATGAGGCAGCTCAGCAGCAAGCTGGAGGAAGTGAACGCGCAACTTCGGCGCCTGGCCGCCCAGTGAACGACCACACGACCTGGCCGCCCAGTGAGCAACCACACGACACGGGGCTTGAGTAACCGATTGAGTAGCGGCGCAACCGGCCAACCCTCGTGCCGCCCGCTTCGTGCGCCCGCTGGACCGGCTCGCCGGTGCGGAATGTCCCCGGCGGGACGGCTTGCCGTTCGAAACTTGTGCGGTGCTACCGGTCTTCTGTGAGAAGGGACCTGGGAACCTCCGGCGAACTATTCCATGGGGATCTGGCAATAGCGCCACACGGAAGGCGGGGGAGGATGTTCGTGGAGGCGAGCGCGACGGGATTCGTGGATGGGACCGGCGGCGTGAGGCTCTTTTACCAGTGCTGGCTGCCTGAGGGGCGCAAGACCCGGGCGGCGATGGTAATCACCCACGGGGGCGCGGAGCACTCGGGGCGCTACCAGAACGTGGTGGACTACTTCGTGCCCCGGGGTTATGCAGTCTGGGGGCTTGACAACCGGGGCCATGGAAGGTCCGAGGGCAGGCGCGGGCACGTGGACCGCTATGAGCAGCTCGTGGATGACCTTGCTTTGTTCTGCGATTTTGTCCGCCAGAGGACGCCCGGCGAAGCGCGGCTGTTTTTGCTGGGCCACAGCATCGGAGGCCTTACGGCGCTGTCGTACGCGGTAAAATACGGAGCCCCCGGCTCGTGCCCGGTCGACGGCATCATAGTGTCGGGGCCGTGCCTGGCTCTGTCCATGAAGGTGCCGAAACTCAAAGAGGCGCTTGGCCGAGCGGCTGCGCGCCTGTTTCCGAAGATGACGGTGGACGCGGGCATCCCTGCCGAAGCTATATCGCGGGACCCCGCCGTAGTTGCGGCCTACGTCAGCGACCCGCTGAGATACCCGCGCATCACGCTCCGTTTCTATCAGGAGCTCGCGAAGCAGATGGCCAGGACCATGGCCGCGGCACCATTCGTGCGACTGCCGTGCCTCATTCTTCAGGGGGGCAAGGACGCCATAGTGTCTCCGTACGCGGTCAGGCGCTTCTATTCGGCCATGACCTGCCGTGACCGGGAAATGCGGATCTACCCTGACAGCTTCCACGAACTCTTCAACGACGTCAACCACGAAGAGGTGCTGGCCGACGTCGCCGACTGGCTTGCGCGGCACGGCGCCGCGTAGCCCTGCGGGTTTCTGACGGCGATCTGGGTTCTTGAGTCGGGCATAATACGGTACCGGAGTGGTTACGTGTGGCCGCAATCGGGATGATCCTCGCTATTCTGCTATTCACCCTCGGCCTTGCGGGGACCGTGTTGCCGGTCCTTCCCGGGGCTCCCCTCATCTGGCTGGGGATGCTCGTCTACGGTCTATTCACCGGCTTCGGCAAGCTGACGGTGGGGTTCTACGTGTGGCAGGGCGTCGCGGTCGCGGTGACCCTGCTCATCGATTACGCTGCCACCGCGTATGGGACGAAGCGGTATGGCGGATCCTCTGCTGCCATCTACGGCAGTATCGCCGGGCTTCTAATCGGGCCGTTCATCCTCGGCCCACTGGGCTTCGTCATCGGCCCGTTCGCGGGAGCGCTCATCGGCGAGCTTGTGAAAGGCAAGCGCGCCGAAGCTGCCTTCAGGGCGGCTTTCGGCACGCTTATCGGCATTGTCGGCGGCACCGTGCTCAAGTTCGCGGTGGAGATCGGGATGATCGTCTGGTTCTTTTGGGTTATTCTGACCCGATGAGCGCTCCCGCGCCGCGCCGCGTGCCCCAGAACACCGGGTGCCAGCCCACCCACGCGAAACGCCAGGAATCTCTGCCCCTTTTGGTTAGCCGGGTAGTGCCCGGAGTTGCCAGCACAACGCAGAGGCCTGGGGCGCGCCGCGACAGCGCTGTTCCCGGGGCGAGCGCCGGCAACTCTTGAAAGAACGGCAGAGATCTCTGAAGTCACGTTTGGCGCCCTGCCACCGGCTGCTGCGGTGCCGGCATCGGCTGAGTGCTGCGCCAGTAGTGCATGATGAATACCACGAAAACGCTCACCATTACACCCAGCACGCCCGCTATGGCTATGTTGAGCAGCTTCCTCGGCCCCGACGGCTCCGCGGGCAGCGTCGCAGGGGCGACCACACCAATGGCGGACCGGACTATGGCCCGTGCATCTCGTCCTTCAAGGTTCTGTAACTCGCTTGCGAGGTCCACCATACGAGATTTCGCAGTGTTGAGCTCATCCTTCAGCCTTTCTTCAATGGCCGCCTGCCTTACGAACCTCGCCCTGAGCTCTGAGATTTCGGCTTCGAGCACCGGAATCGCGTCGCGGGCCGCCTCTAGACGCGCCCGGAGGTCGGCAAGGTCTGCGCGTTTACGCGAGACTTCTTCCAGCAAGGACGTGTAAGCAGGGTTAATCTGAGCTGTCGTGAACACCTGTGTTTCGGGCGATTGCGTCGTATCTGGTCGGGTTCTCGAGGACCACTCCAGTGGAACCGTCTGTGGAATGGCAGCGAGCTGTTGCTCGAGAACCTTTAGGGACTCCGACGCAGCACGCGCCTCGCTGGTAAGCTGGGCAAACTCCCACCGATAGTTGGCCAGCGCTGCGGTCCTGGCATTGATCTCCTGTGTGAGCAGGTCCGTCCCGCCTGACTCCTCTACGAGCTGCTTGAGCTTCTCGATCGTCTTTGATGTGGCTGCTTCCTGGCTGGCCAGCTCTGCAGCGATCATCTGCCTCCGGGAAGAAAGTCGAGTAGACACCAGTTCAGACAGGTAATCCCTGTACGCCTCGACAATCGCTTTCGCGAGGGCCTGCGCGTCCTCGGGAACAGGGTCTTTGACGGTTATCTCCACAAGCCTGTCGCCTTTGGCAACATCGCCCACTGCCTTGGCCGTGACCTTATCAGCCAGGGGCGCTGCGGTCAGAGGAATATTGAGCGAGCCAGCAGCGCGCTCAAGGATGACGGGGTCCTGCAGGAGCCTGATGTGCGCCTGCGGGGTACCTCCAATTATGCCGGCAATAACAGGGTCTCCGAGACTCGCCCGAACTTCCTCAGGAAGGCTCACCGTGAGGACCGTGCTGGACTCGTACACCGGGTCGAGCAAGAGGAAGCTGACGAGCCCGGCCGAGAGCATCGCACAGAGAGTCACCGTGAGAATGATCCACTTGCCGTGCCAGAGAACTTCGATGTATTGCCTGAGGTCTATCTCGTCTGTGTATCCGCTATCTTGCTCCATTGCTGCGCCGCATTGCGAGCATTGCTCCCTGACGAGAGCACCGCAGCTTCCCCCCTCTTTTTCTGCCGGATTATGCAATCGGAATGCCATGGCGGTGTCCACCTAACAGGACATTCGTGCTCCAGGCACGAATTCCTTCCTCTCCAGCTGCATAATCCGTGGAACAGAACAGGAGGAGGCAATGGTTCCCTGGACTCGCATTTAGAATGTGACGCGCCCTGTGACCATGACCCTGCTTGCCACGCTCAGCCTGTTATCGAACGCGAGCGCGATGTCCGTTGATATCTGGCCCAACCGGAGATGGGCTCCTGCTGCGGCACTGGGACCTCGGCCAGGATGGAGAGAGATGGATCCCGTCCCGGCGAGCATAGGTGCGAGCTCCAGCTGAGCGCCCAAGCGCACGCGCCACGGCGACGCGCACGGAGCGTCGGCGACCTCCCATGGGCTTCTGTCGCCCGAGGACTCCAGTGTCATCCTGAGAGAACGAAGCCTTTTCAGCGCCGGTTTCATCTCGAATGACAGCGCAACGCCGGTCGGGGCCCTCTCATACCGACTCCATGGTCGAGTGGTTCCGCCCAGGGTAAACGACCCTTTCCACGCCATGCCGCCGAGCAGATTCACCAGGGTGGCCTCCGCTGCCATTTCCCCGACGAGACTCGTGGTGATGGGCGCTCTCATCGCGAGGTCCAGAGCGTAGCCGCGGCCGCAAGCGTGGAGCCTCGTGCTTTCACCGGCCTCGCTGAAGTAGTCCTCGAGCGACCCGTCGAGGAAGTGAATCCTCGCACCGACGGAGAGATTTCCAACTGGCACTCCGACCACTGCAACCCACGAGTTGATGGTGCGAATCTCGCCGGCCTGCACGCCGCCTGCGGACCATCCTCGCGCGAGACCCAGCTCGGCCCGACTGAGCCCGAGCCTTGTTGCGCCTGTGCCGGGAATGGCCAGGTCCGCGACCCCCCAGACGCGGCTAATGCCGGCCAGGAAATCGTAATCACCGCCGCTCGTCCCACGTATGAGCTCAAGGGCGCGCGACCATAGGACCCCTTTCGTTCCTTCCGGCGCCCATGCCGCATACGAGAAGACGAGCGCGCCCGTTCGGGCCGTGGAAACGGAACCTGGCCAATCTGCCAGCTGGCCATTGACCAGGTCTGGGGCGGCAAGCGGCAGGTACCATACGCCCGTAAGGGCCCCCGATAGGACCTCCCCCGGGCCGGGTGTGGTCTGCGCCGCACAGGGGAACGACCACACCGCGAGGATCATTGTCAGTGTCACGAACCGCCTCATCATCTTTCCCCTGGAGCTCGCGTGCGCAAACACGTTCCCATCCTCCCTTCAGCGATTTCGACCAGGTTGGCCGTCCCCAACCCGAGCTGATTTGCTGGCTGGCATTCCCTCCAGGCTCGTTCAGAGCCGTCGGTGTGCACTCCGGGGATGTCTCCCTGACGACGAGTGCCTCAACGGAATTCAGTTGGGAAAGTGGACGGATGATCGCAGTCGGGCCAAAGACCTTCTCATTGCGACCAGGTCAGCTGAAGCGACAGACGCACGCGAGCTTCGAGTGCCCGCGCTGAAGCCACGTGGCCCGCATTGTCGATGCTTTCGATGATGGTGGCAAGCTCGAGCATGCCGCAAGGAGACCCAGGGAGAACGCGGAGGGTCGGACCGACGTAGGCCCTGACCCGGATGCCAAGGCTCGTACGGGTCTCGACCGTCCCGGAGAGGAACTCGTGGGCCACGCCTTCCGAGGGATTCCATCCATGTCCGAGCGTTCCCTCGCCGTGCCGCTCATACCCGAGCCTGCTGGTTACTTCAATGTTTCGACAGGGCCCGGCCGCATCCAGCCGTACCGGACGACTGACAAAGAGATAGATAGCGTCCGCGTCGGGGCCCAGCGGATGCCCGATCAGCCTGCCGTCGGCAACCACGTACGTGTTCTCCGGGTTCTTGTGGGAGTACACGTAATTGTTGATCCTCACGTATTCGATGGCTGCGCGGTATGGTTCGAGGCCGAGGCCAGACGGCACATCAACCTGGATGCCTGCGAGCCCGCCAACCATGTACGGGACCCGTCCTCGCGCGCTTGATGCCCACGGAAAGTCGTCGACCATGAACTCGCCATACAGCCTGATGCCTGGCGTCACGGCAACGCTGGCATCAACCGCCGCGAGGACGTTCGACCACCAATCCTGAGATCTTGTGTCCTGCATATTCAGATGCTGAGCAAGGAAGTACGGGCACCCGGGGACGAGGTAGTACGGCTGAAGGCGGAAGCCCCCGGAAACGGCGACAGCTTCAGATATTCCCACCTCTACGCCGGGGGCAACCTGTCCCTCGATACGGTGGGCCAGCAGCCACCTGCCGCGCGCCACGTCGCGTGCCGCCGCGAGCTGCACGTACCGGAAGGACCCGATCCCAGCCGAAAGGGCTATCCCGTCCAAGGAGGCCGAGCCGGAGAGAAGGAGGGATCCTGAAAGACCAGGCCCCCACTTGGGTGCCTGCCGTCCCACTGTGATGCTGCTATTAGGTAGCCATCCGTCCAGCGCGCCGATAGCGGTGATGCTTGCCGTGTCAAGGGAGAGGTGAAGTTCGCTTGTGGCGGAGTTCCACGCCACTCTAGCTCCTATTGAGGCATTCTGAAAGAAGGGGAGAGAATCGGCGGCTTCTACCGTTGCGCCCAGCGAGCCTGCCGCCGCAATGTAGACTGCAGACACGCAGAGTCCGACCACTGTCGCGAGGCGACGTGCCGCGCGGAGCCAAACACGCGGTCTACAGCATTCTGCGTTCTGTGGCATTCCGTTGGTGCTTCGCCTAGACTTTGCGCCCATGTCAAGCTGCCCTTCCTATCTTGGGCTAAACACCCATTCTGCCGAACAGGAACCACCGCCTGGGGGTATACCTTTCGGGGTCCTCTAGCCTGACGCCATCTCCGCGAACCATCGCATATGGGATGTCCCTGACCGCACGGAGAGCGGCCTTGCGTCCCAGTGTCCTTGACGCTATTGCAAACGCCTGGTCAAGCCTGCAGGACCGGGCGGTAGGGGAATGTCCGTCGCTTGCTATAACATGTGCAAGCCCGTGCCTGAGAAGGATGTCCGCGACGCGCCGCGTAGACTTTCCGAATACGCCGGTGAGGCTCCCGGCGTTCAACTGGCCTATCGCGCCTGCTCTGACCAATCGGTACATGCGGTTGGGGTCATTCGCGATTTCGTTGCATCGCTCGGGGTGGGCGATCACCGGGACATAGCCCGCGCTTGAGAGATCAAACACCACTTTCTCCGCGTACCCGGGGACGTGCTGGAACGGCAGCTCAACGAGGACGTACTTCCCGTTGTCCCCGATAGTCAGCGCCTCGCCGTTACTCAGGAGGCTCAGGAGATGAGGGTCTATTGCGATCTCCATCCCTGGCAACACCCTGATTGACAGGCCTGACGATACTAGCTCAGCCGCAAGGGTGCGGGCACTGCCACGGATGATTTCAGCTACCTGGCTCCGGTTCCTGCTTGCGAGATCTACGTGGGGCGTTGCGACCACGATCGCGGTGCCGTGCTTCTCCGCGACTCTCGCCATCGCGACGGCGTCCTCGCGGGTCTGGGCGCCGTCGTCCATCCCAGGGAGGATGTGCGCATGAACGTCGATAGCACCTTCAAGGACAGCTTCGAGCTTCAATCTGTCCTCACCTGCCGCTGGGCGCTTTGCTGTTGACAGCGGCGGCGACCTCTTCATCGGAGAGTTCAGGACCGGAGTCGCCTCCGTAATAGTAGTAATAGTAGTAATAGCCGTATCCGCGCCCAGGCTTCACCTGGTTCAGCACGACCCCGAGAAGCCTTGAGCGCGAACCGGAAAGCAGCTGTTTCGCCCTTTTGGCTGCGTCCCTGGATGTCACTCCAAGGGCGATCGTCAGGAGTGCGCCGTCAAGCCTGGGCGCGACAAGTATGGCATCGGTGACAGCCATTACAGGGGGCGTGTCATATATCACGAAATCTGCCTCCGAGGCGAGCGCCCCGATGAGCGCGCTCATCATGCTCGACCCCAGGAGCTCCGCTGGGTTAGGGGGGATCGGGCCGCTTGTGATGACCCGCAAACCGGGAACGAAGGTGTCCTGGTAGATCTCGGGCACAACTCCCCTCACAAGGGCGGTCGTGAGGCCCGTTGTATTTGGGAGAGAGAAGAGATCATGCTGCACGGGCTTACGCATGTCCGCGTCAACGAGGATCACTTGCTTCCCTGCCTGAGCCAGGGAGATCGCAAGGTTGGCCGCGACCGTGCTTTTACCTTCTGATGGCCCAGGGCTCGTTATCAGAATCGACTGCACCGGCCTATCCGGCGACACGAATTCGAGGTTCGTCCGAAGAGTCCGAAAAGCTTCTGACACCGGAGACCTAGGATCATGGTACGCGATAAGGTTTCTATGGTGGTTCCTTGACTGTGGCAATTTAGGGAAGCCCCCCTCTCATACTGGCCGCTGGCCGCAGAGACAGGACGTTCGGCAAAGCCTGGCTTCTCAACCCAAGAGCCTGCGAATCGGCAGGTCGGCATGGGCCAGCGAACATTCAAAAGCCGGGCGTGTATCCGGAGGCGACCCTGCGCTAGAACGCTGCAGACTCACCGTGTTCGGAGTGCTTGCGCTTGGAACGCTTACGGCGGAACCTCCGGATATCAGGCACAACACCGAGCACAGGAAGGTCTAGAAGTCGCTCGACCTCCTCTTGGGTCTTAAACGAGGTGTCTATATACTCCATGACGAACGCGATGCCAACTGCAACGAAAAGCCCGAGGAACGCCGCGATGGCGGTGTTCAGGAGCTTCCTTGGTTTGACCGGCACCTCTGGCACGGTCGCCCTGTCTATTACGTAAACATCTGAAACCTTCATGGCTTCAGTGATCCTCATCTCCTCGTACTTGGTGCGGAGCATTACGTAAATCTCCTCGTCCACGCGTTGCTCTCTCATAAGGCGCGCAACGTCCATTTCCTTCTCAGGAAGGGTGGCCAGCTTTGCCTGAGCGTCAAGCAACATCTGGCGGAGCGACGCCTGCTTTGCTTCCAGTCCCACGATGCGGGATTCGTTCTCAACAAGCCTCGTGTGCAACTCCTGATGGATCGGGTTCAGAGATCTCGTCTGCGACCCGATCACATTGTCCACTTCCTGGCTGAGCTTCGCCTTCACCTCGGCTATTTGCGCCTTCAGGCTGATGACAGTCGGGTGATTGTCGGTATACCGCTCCCGCGCCCCTGCAAGCTCGGTCTCAAGGTCCGACAGGCGAATTCTGTACTGCTGTACCAGCGGATTGTTCACAAGTGTAGTGGATGTGACAAGCGTCGGATCCGCCGCCCGGAGGCTGCGCTCGATTTCCTGCCTCTCCGCTCTTGCCGCGCCGAGCTCGACCTCCGCCGCGGCGAGATCTTTCTCGATCTCAGCGATCTTCTCTATCTGGGCCTTCGTTTCGGCCGACGGTTCCACAACGTGGCTGGACTTCTTGTACCGAAGTAGGGCGTCCTCGGCTCGCCGGAGCGCTCCCTCGGAGATCGAGAGTTGCTGCGCTATGAATTCCCTCGCGGCGCGCGCGGACTCTTGGTTCATCCTCTGGCTGTGTTCTTTGAAGACCTCGACAAGGGTATTCAGAAAGGCGGCAGCTCTCTCAGGGCTGTCCGATTCCACAGAGAGCCTTGCCACGTCTGTTCCCTGAATCTGCTGGACCGAGAGGCTCCTCTGCCAGAGATCCACCTGCTCAGAGGGCGGGTGGTCATACCAGCCCAGCCGGGCAAGGGCCGACTCAACGATGGTGCGGCTCTTCAGGAACTCCATATAGTTTCTAATGTCGTTCCTGGAAACGTTCATCATTTCTTCGACGAACGGCATCGTGCCCATCGCGCTGTCCGTCTTGACCATTATGGTTGACGTGGCCTGGTAGATCTTGGTCATCCCGGAACTTACTATGTACGCGGTCAAGGCGCTGGTAACGACGACCATAACGATAAGCCACTTCCTGCGGGCGAACACCCTCAGGTATTCAACAAGATCAACTTCCTGCTCAAGCTGGTCCATGGGGTCGTCATCTCTCCCTAAAGCCGCAAAGCCATGCTATCGTGCCAGAAGGTCCTTGATGAGTTTCAGGCCTGACAGGAACGAGAATACATTTTCCCACTCGATTCTCGAGGTCGCCGGAACGTATACGATATCGCCGCCCACCACAGCAGGGTTCTCGTCGGCTTTGCCCATGAAGAACAGGTTGTCGTGCCCGAGCACGACCTGCTCGCCAGCTGTGACCTGGCCGTTCCTGAATATGCATACGGACTCCAGTGCTGCACGTTTCGTTGGACCGCCTGCGAGCGCTATAACGTCCATGACCCTTGCACCCTCGCGGATCCTATAAACACCGGGCTGCGCCACCTCGCCGACGACAACCACTTCGCGCCGGGCCTTCGGCACGAAGATGGTGTCCTGGTCCGACAGAATCCGGTTTGCGGCCGGGTCGGAGCCTGTCAGGATCTTGTGCGCATCGAGGAGACAGATCCTAACCCCGCCCTCGGAGGGCGAGGATGCTCCGGCGGGCTCCAGATGGGTCGTGAGTGTCACCGATGAGCCGTCGGCATCGTCTGTGAGACCTCCAGCTACCGCCAGAGCGTCTGCGACGGAGCTTCCCGCCTTAAGGTAGTAGAGACCAGGTTTCGCTACCTCGCCAACAACATGCACTGCTATGGACCTCGGTACGTAAATGACCTCACCTCCGTGCAGAAGCCACGTGGAAGCGTCGCCCGCCTCACTCAGTCGGCGGAGGTCGAATTCGAAAGTGCTGGGTGAGCCATTCGCCCCGCGTGTCGTAACCCTGACGGCGCGGTCGTCACCCATCTGGGTGATGCCGCCTGCCATCGCCAGCGCATCGAGGAGGCTCGTCCCTTCACGCACCCGGTATACTCCGGGCCTAGCTACCTCGCCGAGCACTGAAACCTGGCGGACGATCTCAGGCACGAAGATGGTGTCGCCGTTACGAACCACGATGTTCCTGTCGAGGCTGTCCATGTCCACCTCGAGCACCTTGGTACTGCCGTCTTGGGCTCGCGTTGTGAGCCTGATGGCGCTGTCGTCGGCCGTCTCGGTGGTACCGCCTGCCATCGCGAGCACCTCGAGGAGCGTCGCGCCATCCCGTATCTGGTATACGCCGGGCCTTGCCACCTGCCCGAGGATGGAGACCTCCCGCACGAGCTCAGGCACGAAGATGATATCGCCGTCACGAAGAGGGATGTTTCGGTCGTCAGCGCCCGCCATTATAGACCGGATATCCACGGTTTGTACACGCGCCGTCTTATCCTGCCTTGTGAGGGTAGCTGCCGTCGGGTCGCCGTCCTCGCTGACCCCGCCGGCGCGTGACATGGCGTCCATAAACCTTGCCGTGGCCCGGAGGGTGTACGTTCCCGGAGCTTTCACCTTTCCGAGGACCATCACTGATATCGCCTTCGGGACGTATAGCACGTCGCCGTTCCTGACGAGGTAGTTCTTCTCGCCTCCGCCTGCAGCTTGGAGCCTGTCCAGGTCGATGGTGCGGCGCACCTCGCCGTCAGGACCTTTGCTGGTGAGCACCGCGCTCGTCGCGTCACCCTCGGGCCTCACCCCGCCTGCAAGCGCCAGCACGTCGAGAACCCGCGTTTCCTTGTGGATCCTGTAGGTACCGGGACGGGCTACCTCTCCGAGCACAGAGACCTCCTGAATGAGCTCGGGGATGGAGATGATGTCCTGGTCCTGAAGAACGACGTTATCCTCAGGCCTGGCACCCTTCAGTATGGCATCGAGGTCGAGGACCCTTGCGCCCATGCCTGTACCCGTGCCCGTGACAGCGCCCGCACCCGTGTCCGCACCTGGGCTGGCGCCTGCGTCCTTGCCGAACGTGCGGGTGAGGGAGACTCGCGACGTGTCTGCGGCCTCCGTTGGCCCACCGGCCTTAGCGACGGCATCGACGAGGCGACTCCTCGCGCGCAGCCGATACGCGCCCGGCGACCTCACCTGCCCAAGCACCTGTACCTCGATGGCCCTTGGAACGTACACTACATCGCCAGGCTCCAGCTTGAAGGCGCCGCCAACACTCGCCGCAGATGCGCCTCCACCTGTCTCTTTGCCGGAGGCACTCAGGTCCACTTCAAACACCTGGGTGGTTCCACCTGTGCTCCGGGTAACCCTAATGCAGGTAATATCACCGTTTAACCCTGGGCCGCCCGCTGCCGCGATCGCGTCAAAGACCCTGGTGTCGGGGCCGACCGGGTATATGCCGGGTTTCTCAACCTCTCCGAGGACAGAGATCGTGCGCACGGCCTCGGGCACGTGGATTATGTCCCCATCCTCCAACAAGACGTTGTCCTCACCGTCGGGTGCGAGCATGGCTCTTGTGAGGCTCACCGCCCGCGCGGTCCGACCGCGTGACACCGATACCTTGCTGGGGTCGCCCTGCGGGAGGATGTCGCCCGCTCTGGCAATGGCGTCCATGAGCCTCGCTCCGCGCTCGAGGAAGTATGTGCCTGGTGCTCGCACCATCCCCATTACTTTGACTTCAAGTGCTCTTGGCACGAAGACGGTGTCGCCGTCACGAAGGACGTATGATGAAGCGTCCACTGTACCTTCGAGGACCATGTGGAGGTCCACCGTCACTGGGCCCGCAGCGGGCGCAGCGCTCAGATGGGGCGCGGACCCGGCCCCGCGCATGATCCTGATGCAGGTTACATCAGCTTCGGGGGTCTCGCCGCCTGCTGCCGCGATGGCATCCACGAGGCCGGGTCTTTCGCGGAAGGTGAACGTGCCGGGCGAACGGACGCTCCCGATGACGTTCACGCGTATGAGCCGTGATTCGCGCACTGACACTGTGACCTTGGGACTCTTCAGGTAGTACGAGAGCTTTTCGGTGAGGATCTCTTGCAGCGCGGGCACCGTCAGCCCGGCCGCCGTCACTTCCTCTATGAGGCTTGTGAACGATATCTTGCCGTCCTCCCTGACTCTCACCGTCGCTGACAGGTCCTCGTAGCCCCAGACGGCTATATCGAGGACGTCGCCTGCTGAGATGACGTAGCCCTCGCGAGATCCATGGCTGGGGGACTGGCCCGCCTGAGCCAAAGCAGGCTGTGTGGACGCCAGGGCGAGCATGGTGAGGATCACAAGGAGGATGGCCGGCAATGCTGGCATCCCGAAAACCAGATGTAACCGTCTTATCATGTCGCTTGAGCGTGTCACCCTTCCGTACCGTCTTGTGTTCCTGGAGCGGCGAGCCACTCCGCACCCCTGACAATCTGCTCAATTCTACCCTTTCTGAGAGATTCCTCCCAGGATGCCTCGGCTTCCTCGGGTTCATTCCAAACTCTTGATTATGGCGAGTAATTTCTTTTCGGCGGCAGACGATGCCGACCGAAACCTGAAGGAAATCTTCCCTCTCGCGGCGAAGATGACCCTGGGATACAACCCGTCGCCTGCCGCCAGTGGGAGACGATTCCGACGGCGGCGGGCGACTTCGGCGAAGTCCGAATGGTCGGCGCCCACGCGAGGTCCGGCACGATGTTTAGCGGTTGTGACGGCAGACCCCGCCGGGACCGGCGAGTTGGAGCGTGAGGTGTCATGAGCCACAGGGCAAGAACAGGCGTGCTTGTAGCCTGCGATATCGCGTGTTCGCTTGCGAGCATCGTAATTGCGTTGCTGGTGCGCTTTGAGTTCAACCCGCTGCGAGCGCTTCCATACATTGAGCTGATAGTCCCACGGCTACCAGCCCTCCTGGTGGTGCGGATCGCGTCATACGTGGCGTTCGGCCTCTACGACAGGTTGTGGCAATTCGCAAGCGTCCGAGAGCTTGTGGCGATCGCCGAGGCCGGTACCGTCGCATCGGTCGGCGACTACGTCTTACTCCACCTCATCCAGGGCCCTGGATTTCCTCGAAGCGTTACCCTCCTCATGTGGATGTTCAATATCGGCTTTGCCGGGGGGCTGCGGCTCCTCGCTCGGTTGCGGCGGGAGTGGATACTGACAAGGCGGTCCGGCGCCCGGCCACTTGTCCGGTCGGTATCGGCAGCCTCGACGCGAGGATCTCGGGGCTCCGGGTGGGAGGGGGGTCAGGCCCGCCGGGCTCTCATCATAGGCGCAGGCGAGGCGGGCATGATCGTAGCAAAGGAACTCCGGACGCACCCCGAGCTTGGCTACGACGTGGTCGGGTTTGTCGATGACGACCGGTCGAAGCAGGGATACACGCTGGCTGGCTTGCGAGTGCTCGGCACTCGCAGGGACCTCGCGGCCCTTGTTGGCCGACATGACGTGGACGAGATCATCATAGCCATGCCCTCGGCGCCGGGCCGCGTGGTGAAGGAGATCGTGGCGGCGTGCGAGGGGCTGGGGACCAGGGTGAAGACCCTTCCCGGCGTGTATGAGCTTATAGACGGGAAGGTCGACGTGAGCCGCATCCGCGATGTCCAGATCGAGGACCTGCTCAGGCGCGAAGAGATCAAAGTGGACCTGGAGAAGATCGGCGGCTACCTCACGGGGCGAAGAGTGCTGGTGACGGGCGCGGGCGGGTCCATAGGGCAGGAGCTTTGCAGGCAGATCGCAAGGTTCCAGCCGGAGAACCTGGTGCTTCTGGGGCACGCCGAGAACGACATCTATGACATCGACCTCGAGCTCAGGGAGACATACCCTGACCTCCATGTGGTGCCTGTCATCGGCGACATAAGGGACGCGGCGCGCATGGAGAGCATCTTTGGGCGGCACAGGCCGGATGTCGTCTTCCACGCCGCCGCCCACAAGCATGTGCCGCTCATGGAGATGCATCCGGAGGAAGCCATTAACAACAACGTCTTCGGCACCTGGAACGTGGCGACCGCGGCCGACCGGCATGCCGCCTCCAGGTTCGTGCTCATTTCCACCGACAAGGCTGTGAACCCCGTGAGCATCATGGGAAGCACCAAGCGAGCGGCGGAGTTGCTCATCCAGGCCCTGGACAAGCACAGCAAGACCAGGTTTATGGCGGTCAGGTTCGGGAACGTCCTCGGGAGCAGAGGGAGCGTCATCCCACTCTTTAGGCGGCAGATCGCCGCGGGCGGCCCGATCACCGTGACCCATCCTGATATGGTACGCTACTTCATGACGATCCCCGAGGCCGTCCAGCTTGTCATACAGGCTGCGGCGATGGGCGAAGGCGGGGAGGTTTTCGTGCTCGATATGGGGGAGCCGGTTCGGATAGTGGACCTCGCCCGCGACCTTGTGAGGCTGTCCGGTCTCGACCCGGACCGGGACATCGAGATCAAGTTTACCGGGGTTCGTCCGGGAGAAAAGTTATTCGAGGAACTGCTCACAGCGGAGGAGGGAACCGTCGCCACCTGCCATGAGCGGATATTCATAGCGAGAAGCACGGCTGCCCTCGACGGGAGCGTCGAGGCGTTCCTTGAGACCTGCCGCGAGCTTGCGGCGGGGGGCGAGAGCGGTGGGGCCCAGTTCGTGAACTGGGTGCGTGGGCTGACGAACTCCGGCGGCGGTCGGACCGGGCAGCCGGGCGCGCCTCCTCTGGCGGCGGGCAGGAATATGTAGTAGAATACTGCTGGTCGGTCCAGACGGTCTAAGTATGAGGTCATTAGTTTTCTCTCGTTTTCCGAGGTCTTAGGTTGCCGGTGACTCAAAGAGAGAGTGCAACACCGGCAACCCTGCACGGCGCGTGCGCTCTCTGGAACCAGCGATTACTTATGGCGATCTACTTAGAAAGCGCGGACTGACTGCATAGAGGAGGGTGGGGCAGGGCAGGGCAAGGCAGGGCAAGGCAAGGCAAGGTAGGGGGGCGGACGAGAAGGCATGGCGACTCCTCTTGAAGCATTGTTCGTTCTTGCTGCCGCCGGGTATATCCTCGGCGGCATTAGCGTGGGAAACATGCAGCTTGGGACGTCGGGGGTGCTGCTCGCGGCTCTGTACTTCGGGCACCTCGGGTACGAGGTCCCGGGCATCGTGCGCGACCTCGGGCTTGCGCTCTTTGTGGGGTCCGTCGGCCTCACCGCGGGGCCCAGATTCTTTCGAAACCTCAGGCGAAACGCCCTGTCATACGGCGCGATAGCCCTTCTCATAGTGGGCTCGGGGGCTGCAGCTACAGCGGCGCTCGCGAAGCTGTTCGAGATCCCGCGGGCGCTCGCGGTCGGCATCTACACGGGGGCGCTGACCACCACACCCGGCCTCGCCGTGGCGCTCGAGGCGACAGGCGATAACACAGCGTCAATCGGCTACGGTATAGCCTACCCGTTCGGCGTGGTCGGTGTTGTGCTGTTTATCCAGCTTGTGCCGCATATCCTCCGAAAGAACCTCAGGGAGGAGGTGGCGAAGCTGTCTCAGGCGCCCGACCGCAGCGCAGGCCCGGTCCCCACGCTCCTGGTGCGCGAATTCGTGGTGGAGAACCCCGACGTGGACCGCAGAACCCTCGCCGAGCTTGGTATCCTCTCCCGCACCGGTGCAGTGGTGTCGCGGGTGCAACGGGGGCGGCAGGTTTTCCCGGCGCTCGGCGACACAGTGCTCATGAAAGGCGATGGCATCCGTGCCGTGGGGACCGACGAGGCCCTTGCGAAGCTGGAAGCGATCATCGGGCGTCGGGCGCAGCTTTCCATGGACGAGCCTGGCGTCGAGGTGCGCGACCTCGCCGTGGAGAGCCGCGAGGTTGCGGGGAAGACCGTGCGCGAGCTGAATCCGCATGAGCGTTACGGGGTTATACTTACCAGGGTCAGGCGGGCCGGGGTCGAGTTCACACCTGGCGCGGATACTGTGCTCGAGCACAAGGATGTCGTGCGTGCAGTGGGAGCGCCGTTTGCGCTGGACAGGTTCCAGGCGATCCTGGGGCGCCAGAGGCGCCCGCTGGAGCGGACGGGCATGCTCGCGCTGACGCTTGTGCTTGCGGCTGGGCTTCTCATAAGCCGGCTACGCCTTCAGATCCCCGGCATCGGGGCGGTGAGCCTCGGCATCGCAGGAGGGCCGCTCATGGCAGGCCTCATCGTCGGCCATTTCGGCGGCGTCGGACGGTGGTCGCTGAGGCCGCCGGGGCACATGCTCGGGATCACGCGCGAGATGGGCCTCATGCTGTTTCTGGCGGGCGCGGGCATGGCGGCAGGGCACGGGTTTGTCGCGACCGTTGCGAAGTATGGGTGGCTGCTCTTCGCGAGCGGCGCGCTCATCACTCTCATCCCGATGGTGCTCGGGTTTGCGGCGTCAGCGTGGCTCTTCAGGCTGAGCTTGCCCGACAACCTTGGCAGCATCTGCGGAGGCATGACGAGCACCCCGGCGCTCGGGACACTTATCACCGCCGCCGGGAGCGACGAGGTCGCGGCGCCGTACGCGGCCACTTACCCCTTCGCTCTGGTGCTCGTGGTACTGGCCACCCAGGCCCTCGCGATTCTCCTGTAGCGCGTCGGTCGCCGATGCAGGGAGTGACGGTCTCGCGGGCCTTGCCGACATGTGCGAAGTACGGCGGCTAACAGGCAGCCCAGGTGCATGGTAGGAACGAGTGGCGTCGGGCAGCATAGAGGAGAGCAGGAATGGTATGCACCCTTAGGGCAAGAGACGTCTAAGGAATTCGGAAGCCGTGACAATTGGAACTCCCTTGTATGAGCCGAGGTTGAGCAGGTGGGCGTCGCCAGAAAGAATAAAGTCGAGGTCGGGCACAGAGTCCGCGCACTCCAGGACCATGTTGTCGGCAGGGTCCTCGGTTACGACTGCCACAGTGCTATTGGTCTCCACGATGTGGACGAACTCGAACAGGGCGGCCAGAATATCGTCAGGCCGGAGCCCGGCCGCCGCCAGCCGATCCGCGAACTTCCGCCGGGAGAGAACATCAGCGTATTCCCGGAGCAACTTCGAGCTCAGGTACATCTCTGCTATGCCCGACGAGCACATCTGAAGGACGGCACTCTCGTTTCCGCGCCACAGCACACCGGAAATGAATACATTTGTATCCAAGATGACCCTCATTATCCCCGGTTCGCCTCCCGGCGACAGGCCTCGATCTCCCGCTGGACAGTCTCGGGGCCGATCGACTCGGGCGCCTCTTCGACCGCTTTGTGAACCCTGTCAAGCAATGAGGAAAACGTGCTCTTTGTGGGCTTCTCCAGCCTCTTCATGATCAGGCTGTCACCTCTGCGAAGCACAAGGAACCTGTCATCGGGCGCGAGCCCGAACCTTGCGCGAAACTCACTAGAGAAGTCGCTTGCCAAGAACTCCTCGATTCGCATAACCGCACTTTCACCTCCCACCTATAGCTTACCACACTCTCAGGCTATCCGGAATTCCCCGATCTGGCTAAGTGAGGGTGCGTTAGTTCTCGCCCCTCTTCCAGTAGTTGCCGGGTTGCCGGTGTTGCACTCGGGGACGGCGCCCCAAGCGGGGCGCGCTTCGCCAAAATCCGGCCCGTCTGGCTAGGCAGCCGGATTTTGACACCCCTCGTGCAATCACCGGCAACCCCTCCCAAAAGTCGGGAGCATTTCTGCACCC